>NZ_JAQIRK010000021.1:0-73123 GCF_050600805.1 Klebsiella sp. 141240
CGCTGAAAATGCCGGCCTTTGAATGGGTTCATGTGCAGCTCCATCAGCAAAAGGGGATGATAAGTTTATCACCACCGACTATTTGCAACAGTGCCACGCAAAGACGTAATGAGCAGTGTATCCCCTGCCACAATACCCTCTTCAGGGATGCTGTCAGTGGACGTCCAGTACTGACCCGCCAGCAAAGAATGAAATCGCTCTAAACGGTCAATGCTATTTTTGCTGACCAGGTCACCCATATACTTTTCCTTCCAGATTCGTGTGTTAGGTGAATCATACCAGATTGCCCTTGCCGTCTAATAACGCAGAAAACTGTGAATCCAAAATTCCTTAAATTCAAACCTGTCCAATATAAAAGATGGCTCTTTTTCTTATCCAGTGTTAAGCGATAATGCTCAATTTTATTTCATTATTGTCAGAATCAAAATAATCTGAAAATAAAAAAGGCTTCAGAATTGAAGCCTCTATATTATACAACGTGAATGTATTTTATTTATCTTTCACCGGGTTCATTTCCCAGTATCTTTCACGTACGTTTTCTTGGCAATGGTCCGCTCGCTCCGGCGTGTCCCTTTTACGAGTAGCAAATGCTTCAATTACGGCATTCAAGTCTTTTTCTTTGATTTTAGATCCAACAGGCAAGTTTTCTTCAAACTCAGTCCTTACCAGTTCTTTCGTTTTTTTATAATCGGTTTCACTTTGGATTTCAGGTTTTAAACAAATATCGGCAACCATCACATCTGATTTGCCCGGGATCGGTTTTTTCCCGTTTTCAGATGCAAGGACCGCAGAGGAGGTAAAGGCGACAGACAGAGTTGCACATAACAGAAGGTATTTTAATTTCATGACTCACTCCATGATTATCAATGATGGTTGCTCAGACACATCATTTATACCATGCCTGTCACCGAATACGAGATCCCCATATTTTGGCTTTAAATATTATCCAATAGGGTTTCATACACCTGGCTTCTGAAAGCAAGGTTCAAGGAGCTTCAGGGGGAAATCAGATTGTTGTCGACCCAGTACTTGTGCAAACCTACCACCCAATTCCTGGAAATGGACGAAAGTTCATGCGCCAGTTCACGACAGCATTCAGGCGTAAAAATACGTATGGGTCCTGAAGTACCGATATCAACAGACATGATAAACTCCAGAATGTTGCCATGGCATAGGTTGTTTCTCAGCCTGACAATTTCTGCTTCAGGTGTTCTCCCGGCTGCTACCTTAACCAACATATCCTGCTCGGCTGGAAATGAAAGTAATTCTACCGGCACCCCTTCCTGCTTGGCCTTTCTCAGTAAGGCATTACTCATTACGGAGATACCCTCCAAGTCCACCAGCTCAGGAGCTGCATGCTGATCGTTAACTGTTGGTTTCAGCATCAGCGACTTCAACGTAACCATGAGTGATGTTTCAATCCCGTTCAGGAAGCTCGTACAGGCCGGTATCCATAGTTCGTGATGCAACGCCTCGGTTGCTTGTTTAAAGAACCAGTCAATCACGGGGACAGTGTGATAATCATAATAGTGATTTATCTCGCTGAATCTTGACATATAAGCATCGTACTCAGCCTGGTCTTCAGGAGATAAAAAATTTGGTGGGAGGGGCATCAGAATCCTTTCATCCTAGCTTGTATACCTTCTTCGTAGGCCAGCTCGCCATTATCGGTAAAAGATGGTTTTTGGTGTTTGTGACAAAGCTTAATTTTTCGTCAGGCTCGATAGCGTTACCGGAGAGATTTGATCTTTTCTCTGTAACTCGCAATACTGTTTATACATACAGTATGAGAATTCGAGTGTAGCTATGTCTGTTATCCTTGAGCACATTAGCAACAAGCCTTACGAAATGGCACCTTTTTTCAGTGATTTACTGAGCTGTGGAGTGATGAGTCCGTGCGCCGGGCATGAAGATAATGAATTAAATTTGCATGAATATGTAGTCCGTAACCGCCCCTCAACCTTCTTTGTCAGGGCGGCGGGCCTCAGTATGATCAATGCCGGTATCAATGATGGCGCTATTCTGGTTGTGGATCGGTCTTTAACGGCACGACACGGCTCTATCGTCGTTGCGCTGGTGGATGGAGAGTTCACGGTAAAGATCTTACACACGTATCCTGAGCTGCTTTTGATGCCTTCTAATCCAGCCTATAAGCCGATACGTGTAAATCCCGAATCCCTTGAGATATGGGGCGTCGTCACCTTTGCACTGAATCAGTTTAGCCATGTACATGCACGTTGATATTAACGGGGCCTATGCGGCATTTGAGTGTGCGATGGATCCCAAGCTGGCAAAAAAGCCGCTCATCATAGCCAGCAATAACGATTCGTCCGTCATTGCAATGAATAAACTGGCTAAAAGCGTTGGTATTAAGCGTGGGACCCCAATTTTTAAGTGCAGGGATTTGATTCAGCAACACCAGATCGAAGTCCGGAGCTCTAACTTTACTTTGTATGAAGACTACTCAAATCGCTTCCATGAAACGCTGGAAAGCTTCGCGCCTCAATCGAGTCGATATAGCATAGATGAAAATTTCATGTTATTGAAAAACATGAACAAGATAATAGATTATGAAGATTACGGCCGGTTGATCAGAAGTACACTTCTTCATAATCTGTCCCTTACCTGTGGTGTGGGGTGTTCAAGCACCAAAACCCTGGCTAAATTATGCACCTATGCGAGCAAACGATGGGCAGCTACAGGCGGGGTTGTAGTTTTGACTGATCAGGCCAGGATCAGGAAGCTCCTGGGCCTTATCAGTACCAGAGAAATATGGGGTATTGGTCAAAAGATCAGTGAACGCCTGTCGGCTTTCGGGATCATCACTGCCGGTGATTTTTATAATAGCGACGTTCGCTTTTTACGTAAAAGCTTTGGCGTTGAAATCGAGCGTACCTGGCGGGAACTGCATGGCGAACCATGTTTCCGGCTGCATGAATCCCCTCCTGTCCGGCAACAGATTATCGTTTCCAGAAGTTTTGGTCAGCGCCTTAATGAGATAGGCAAGCTACATGAGGCAGTTTCATTTTTTACCGCCCGGGCGGCAGAGCAGCTGCGCAAGGATGGCTCGTGGACCCGTCAAATCACAGTCTTCATTCAGAGCAGCAATTATGCGCAAGGTGAAAACCGCTACAGCAATTGTGGTATCGAGCCGCTTACCGCTACACAGGACACCCGCGATCTGGTTGATGCAGCCATGACCATCCTGAACCGCATTTACAAACCCGGGATAGCGTATGCGAAAGCTGGGGTAATGCTCTCCGCTATGACTGACGGCACAGAGCAACTCAGCCTGTTTGATGAGCGCCCGGCCAGGCCTGGCAGTCAGGCACTGATGAAAGTTATGGACCGGTTCAATAAAGAAAAGCGCGGAGCTCTGTTTTTGCTGGGGGAAGGCATTCAACAGGATTTTCGTATGAAACAGGCCATGCTATCACCGAGATATACGACCCGCTGGGATGAATTACTCGTTGTAAAAGCGTAGCGGCCATGACCGGCATGGCCGTACTCATCAAAAGTGAAAGTAACTTTAGGCCCCGCGAGCTTTTTCGATTGCGCCCTGCAAAGTTGCTGCGTCCATAGCCCCGGGGATAAATGTGGTAGTCGCCGCATTCGGCTTTTTCATATTCATAATGATGAAGCCGGGTGTGCCGGTGATCCCAAGCGCTTCGCCCAGCTGCATGTTGCCGGAGATCACGTTTTCATATCGGTTTTTTTCCCTGTCAGAAAACGTGCTGTTAAACCCTGACTTATCCACCACAGTATTAAAGTCGCTGAGTTCGAATTTGCGTTGAGAGGTCATGAAGGTATGAGCCACAGCCATCAGGTTGTTGTGGTATTTACGATAGGCTTCAGCACCGAAATTCTGATAGACGTGCAGACCCGTAGCGGCCCCCATGGCAGATACAGGTTTTGAACCGGCAAAAATCGGGAATTCTTTAAAGAAGAATTTTACATCTTTGCTCTGATTCATTACCGATTCAACAACAGGTGTAACCCGCATGCAGTAAATACACTGATAGTCGAAGAACTCGATTACCGCGACGTCGGCGTCATCCGGGCCGATGTTTGGCGTCTCCTTGGTATCCAGCAGAGCTGGCGCATATGGAATTATTCGTTCCACTGAGGCACTTACGTTCTGATTTTCCAGCGCCTTACCTGCTTCCACTAAATAATGGGGATTTTTTACCAGGTAAGTAGCGGCAATTTTGCCAATTTCTTCCTCACTGAGCACCTTCGGTTTAAAATAAGTTGCCGCGATTAACGCCGAGGCAGCGGTAGCAATTACCGCAGAAATTAAAATCGTGGCCATCGGTTTTAAATAAAATTCTTTAGACATAGCTACCTTTATGCTTTTCAGCCTGTTAGTTATTAACCTGCGATGGATTATACTGGCCCGGTAAATCGGAATTATTCGTGAAACAATGCTTTTTGGAGATTAAAGGATGATTAGGCAGGGCTTTATACTCACAACCGCAATGCTTTTGAGTGGTTGTGGATATCATTTCGCAAACCAGGTAGATGCGTACGATCTAATGCCTCGTCCTGTTACAAATAAAAGGTTTCAGATAGTCCCTCCGGACGAAAGTATTCAGTCCAGAATGTTTTCAGGCCGTTTTGCTGATGGATTAGCAAAAAAAGGAGTCATTATTTCCACTCACCAGCCAGATTATGTGCTCAGGTTCCGAATGAGCAGCTCACAGGAGAACATGCAGTATAGCGAGCAGCTTCTTACTGGGGTGACAGGCTACGTTGTAGATAAAAAGACAACGAGAACTGACAAGCATGGCGAATCGCATACTGACTATGACTACAGGCCGGTCGATGGGGTAATAGGCACTGAGACGATGTCGCAGATGCACTATATGCGACAGCTGGATGTCGAGGTATACCCGTCAGCGAAAGGAGCAAAGCAGGTTCTGAAAGTGAGTATGCAAAGCAATGCACCTGTGCCGTCAGACAGCATTGCTTATTCAGCAATGATCGACGCCTTTACTGATAAATTTGATGCGCCGCTGCGTTCCGGAAATTATGTTGCAGTGATCCCCTGGAACTGAAAGCAGACGGCGGGAAGAGAATGTTCAAAAGTGACTTTTGGACACGCACATAAACGTGGCTATCGCCCTCCCCCATTAAAATCATAAAGTCGGTAAAGATCGCCCATCGTGATGGAATTGGGCTTATTAATGATTAGATACTGTAACTGTTCTTTATGTTGAGTACTGGCGGCTGCATTCATAAGCACTTCCAGGTAGAACTTGTAGCCTATGCTTCGCTCTGAATACATATACTGGAACTGCATCAGTAAAATGCCTGACATAACATACAACAGCAGCAGACTGAGTAACACAGTGCTATCAGGCTGTTCCAGTGCCATACTGACATACCCTGAACCCAGAATGCACAGAAGCCAACCCGTCATTAGAGCAGGCACCCTACGACTCAGACGTTCATAACAACGTTTTATTACGGGATCCCGGAGATACTTTTTGTCAGGTATCCCCGTTGCCCTGATGACGAAGTTACTGAGTATCGACATCTTTTTTCCTTCTGGACGCTCTCAGTCAATAAATCAGGCCAGGCGCTCATTGAAAGCTACCACGAGCTGCGAATCGGGATTTTTTACCAGTTCGGGCCGGATAACTTTTAGTTGCCTCGTTGGGGCGAGCTCATCTGTAGGCCTGATGGTGGTATTACCCGGCCCCTTGCGGGTACTGTCGGTGTTTACCTTGAGCTTTTTATTTCCCAGGTAGCTTTCCATCTTTTTAGAGATGGTGTCACCTGTGGTCGCAACACCAGAGAGTTCCTTTAGTTGTTCACCTTGATCCATTTGTACCGATGACATCAGAAATACGATTCCTGGATCGTTTTCCGTTCCACAGGCTCCGTACTGACATTGTGCAGCGAAAACGGGCTGTACACCTACAGCAACCAGCATTAACGTACTCAGTAAAGTAGATTTCATACACACCTCTTACAGTCGGAAAAGTTACTTTTGCGCAGCGCCCATTTGGGTCACCAGGTTTTCCGGGCTCAGCCACCCCGTAAATAACTGCGGTTTGCCGCTTAGTGTCACCATGGTAGGAGTACCTTGCAGCGGGATTGTTGAGGCCACCTGGAAATGCGATTTGATAATGTTTAAGCAAGCCTCATCAGGACGTCCTTCCGGGATAGTTGAAACCGGATTCATCGCTGCATCCAGAGCTTCGTTTGGCTTTGCTGAACACCAGATTTTGGCCATGTTCCCGGCTACTACCGAGTTCAGTCCTGCACGTGGGAATGCAAGAAACTTAATCGAAATACCGGCATCAAGATAAGACTTCAGATCATGATGCAGTTTTTGGCAGTATCCACAGGTTATATCGGTAAAGATAGCAAGCCGGTATTTTTCGTTTGGTGATTTGTAGTCGATGGATTTTGTTTTGGATGCGAATTCCCGGACGCCCATTAAAATGGCCTGCTCAGTGGTGTTTACCACATCTTTACCTTTCACGTGGAATAAGCTTCCGGTAAAAATGTAATCTCCGTCTTTGCTCACGTAACTTACCCCCTCCCTGGAAATCACCGTAAAAATATCTTTTACTGGCGAGGGTTCGACGTGCTCGATTGAAAGCCCAATGGCTTTGAGCTTATCCCGGGCTGCATCTGGCAGTACCATTGTATTAACCGGCTCGGCATTCATCGTGAAGGCGGTACTTAATGAAAGAAGTAATACCGATGCCTTAATAATTTTTTTCATTTATGCTCCTTGAATCGAGCACTAATATTATCACGCCCAAAAATTCCAGAATTTTGCTTAAACGCTTAAATCAACGGGTAAAGCCGAAAGAAAGTCGATAGATATATGGGAGAATAGATAAAACGTAGATTCAGTGGAGAAATCGTTGTGTTTACACCACCAGCAGATGATGTGAAACCTATTCCCGTTCCTGATGAGATTTACACTCAGTGCATTACGGATGCCGCCCGCTTCTTCGGAATTGATGCCGAACTGGTTTTTACGTTGTTTGACAATGAAGGCGGTAAGGTTGGTACTTTCAGCAGGAATACTAACGGCACTTATGATATTGGCCCGATGCAGATCAACTCATCCAATCTGCCTGAAATAAAAAAGCATTTCCCGACTGTAACGTGGCGGGTTCTGGCTTACGATGCTTGCGCTAGTTTCTGGGTTGGAACATGGTGGCTCTACAGAAAAATTGTTGATCGCAAGGGCAATGTGTTTGAAGGGATTGCAGATTACAACAGCAAAACCCCAAAGGTACGTGCAAAGTACATATTTAACTTCATGGTAAAGTACAATCGCCGGATCCAGCAGCGTAACGGGATGGGTGAGCTTTATCAATGGACCCAACAACCTCCTCGATACAATGGCCATATAGCTAAAAATGTCCCGGAGCAAAACCCGACTCCTGTTGTTAAATAAATTCAACCTGATATTACAGAAGATCATCGAGTAGCTTGGGTACCCCCCCGCAAAAAATTCGCATAGACTCAGGGGTAATAAATTGTCTTTTTCTGCAAGAAATATATTTAAGATTCTCTCTTCTTTCTTGATGCAGAAAAGCCCTCTTCATGAAGAAGTATGTGTTCCTGAAGAAACAACAGCTGGTTTATGGGGCCCTCTCCCTGATTCGCATGTCGTGCTTTTCTTAGATTTCGATGGGGTTTGTCACAGGTGCAAAAATGAAACCTTTGAGCGAATGCCATTGGTGGAAAAATTACTGGATAAATGCCCTTCCATGGTGATTGTCATCTCCAGTTCGTGGCGTGAATGTGCCAGTATAACTTACCTGAAATCTCTTTTCCGGCTACCTTATAGAGACAAAGTCATAGGTGCTACCGATTCGGTATATTTAAAACCTAATCAGTCAGGTGTGCGGGCTGCTGAGTGTGAGGACTTTGTATTTTCACATCGAGTTAAAGCATTTATCTGCCTTGATGACGACGAATCATTATTCCCGGTCGGTTATCCACATTTGCAAAAAACCAATTATTACACCGGCCTCACCGAATCTGATCTTGCAGCTCTTAACACCAGGTATCATCTGCTTATGAAACGTTGGGCTTCCTGAATTAAAGTAACTTTTACGGAGAGCATGCCCGCATTATCAGTTCTATGCTTCTCCATTTCTGCCCCGGGTCAAAGCATTGCACAGTTGGAAGAAAACATGCCGGTCTCTTAAGCTTGCTGCTCAGTTTGGTTCCGGTGCTGAAAAACCTGCCAACGGTGCTTTAGGAATTCAGTATTGATGGGTTTACGCAGCGGCTTAATAAACTCTCCTTGATATGCCGCTAAATCATGATCTACCGCCAAAGCTTCAGCGAGAATGTTAACCTCCAACGTCACCGGATGAATGGCAATCATGTTTGCGTCGAAAAGATCGTGTATATCATGGCGTAAGAGCAACCCATTTGTATAATGGTCTACTCCTCCGTTACGATGCTCCATCAGATGAGCAGCCTCAGTGCGCTGGCGCAGTCTAGAGCCTGTAATCACACATTGGTCATAACAGTTGTTGCGGACGGCTTCTGCAAATGAGGCCTGATCTGGTCGTGTCTCGACAGTTGTCTTACTACCCTTACGCTTACCCGGTACAGTAGTTTCATCAGGAATATTCGGCTGAAGCTCCTTTTCTTCTATACCATCAGTCTTCATAGCGACCATAATCGCGGCCGGTGGAGATTTAGGCTGATCTTCCTGCGATCTTTCGCGGCCACCAACTGGATACCCTAGAAAACCCTCAATGATCTCTAGTGGAGGTAATGTAGCGTTTGAACGTGCATAAATAGCGAACTCTGCGGCACGTCCGCCGGGAATATATCTACGTACCAGTATTGGAAGAGAGGCTTCTTCATCTGGTTCCTCTTTTTCCGACAGGATTATTCGTTCGGTGAGACGGGCTGAATTTTTTTTCATTTCACTCAACAGTCTATTGCGTTCTTTTACCTTTCGGTCATTATCCTCCAACATCTTACGATGACTAACCTTAGCCAGATGGTCTTCCAGTTCCTGTATATATTCGGGATCGATAGTATCAATTAGACCGAACGCCATCAACCGCTCCCCCCTTGTTTTACAAGATTCTAGCCGAACGCGAATGTACTCCTTACGCTTGGCCATCAAATGTTCTTTTTGTTTTTTTTCTCGAATTACACGGAGCTGAGTATTGTAATTAGAATAAACGGTTTCGCTATTCTGCTCTGTCTCTAGAGCAAATTTTTGTAGGTGTTCACGTAGTTTTTTACGGGTATTTTTGGGGGCATGCATTACGGTACGCTCAATGTATGAGCCTGTGCAGCGTAAAGAAAGTACAGTTTCAGCATGGGAATAACCAGCATTGAGACGATAGCGGGCAATTTTAAGCAAATTATTAAAGTGTGCACCATTACATATACCTAGTTCTTCCAAGACACGACGTTCTCTATCATTAATAGATGGATGGTTAATATCTTTTACTTTGTTTGCCATGTCCTGTGTCTCAGTGCCTATTCAGCCGGAACATCTACTACATAAAGAACGAGATTGTACAGAAATCAGCTAAGTTTATGAATAAAAAAGGCCGCAAATTTATACTTTGCGGCCTTCACTGTTTAACACCATATTTTAGTAAATACGTTTAATTTTCATTAGGTTATATTTGAAACTCACCTACCTTTTATTTTCATTAAGCCACTGATCCGCTTTATCGACACGTGACTGGTAAGGCTCATTTGTGTTGCTCAGCTCTGACTTCATGTACTGAATGAATTCATCTGCTTTCTGAGGCCCAAAGCGTGGGTCATCCGTCAATTGCTGCCGGATAGCCCTTTCAGAGTTCTGCGCTGCATTCGCATAAGTCGAAACGCCGTCGCTGCTAATACTCTGATACCGGTCACTTACAGCTGCGACGCCATCAGACATCTGCATGTGATTAAGGACTTTACCCTGGAGAGAATCAGGCATATTTGCAGGGTTAGAGGCATCATTTGCTATCGATGTCTGGGTTTGAAGGATGCCCGCTCCCGTAAGCATCTCATTTACCGGTTTCGCCCCAACGCTGGTTAGCGTATCCGAAACAAATTGCTGGCCCCCGAGTAGCGCACCAGAAATCGCGCCCCGCTCAGTGTTGGCCTCTATCTTTTCCCCAACCAAGCGATCTGTGACGGTCTGAGTGCGGTTACCAACGAGACCACCGCCCGACCCACCCTCTCCTAGGTTTGCCCGTACGACTGACTCAAGTGAACCATCAGCTCTGTTATGAGTGTTGAAACTGCTATGGATGCTCTGAACGTCATTCATACTCCAGTTAACGTTATAGTTACCCAGTTCATTAAGGATCTTCTGGGTATCCGCTTTGAGCTGCTCTCTTTCGGCACCGGTAGCCATGGTGCTGGCACCATAGGTAAAGACAGCTTGCTGTGCCAATTCAGCTCGCTTATCGTCCCGGCTTAAGTTCGGGTTGTTGGCAACACGACTAAAGTAGTTATCAGTGTTATTAGATAAGCCACGAACTTGACCGCTCTGATACATACTGTTCAAAGCAGTGGCTCGTTGATCCATTCCATCACCAACCACCCGACCTCCGGTAGCCTTTTCCAGATCGTTAAATGTGCCTTCTGCATTTCTGACATCCTGACCTGAATTGACGACTTTCTCTACACCCTGATTATTCAGTACAGGGCCATTCGTTTTGAGAGAATTGAGCACATTCCTTTCTTCATCAGAATAAGTGCGGCCCACGTTGTTGTTATGTATTCCCTGAATATCGCCTTTGCCCGCGTTATCAAGGTTATACGGAGTAAAGCCAGCTTCACTTTTTCCAGGGACACGCTGAGTCGCGTCCTGAGCGTTGGAGGAAAGACCGAGTTTAGCCTGCGAATCAACACTTCCACCCAGTTCCCCTACGCGTGACGCACTCATCACGCCAGACGTATTTACGCTGTCAGGAGTTCTATCCTGTGCCTGAGTGATAGTATTAATTCCTGACCCTTCGCCTGAAATTCTGTCGAGCTGATTGGTGATAGGTAGCAGCTGCTGTGCATTACCACCGAAGTCGGAAACCAGACTTTTAAGCAGGCTGGAGGTTTCACGGAGATCCTGTTTATTACTTTCGGCCGTCTCTCCCCGGGCGGTATCAATCGCAATTTTTTGCTCACTGAAATCTCGTGTTGCAGCCACAAGCGCGTCAGTACGTTGAAGCTGCGAACCAAGCTGATTACTGGCCTTGAAGGTATCGTTATAGGAGTTGAATTTCTCCATAAACGCATTCTCATCCAGCCCATTCTTACGAGCAAAATTCCTTACATCATCATCACTGAAGTTTTTGTTGCGAATAGAATCGGAGAACCTGTCCAGGTTAATGCTTTGTTTAGAATCAAGGCTCATTCCACTATTGGAGCTGGCGTTAGTCGATACCGATGTAGAAATGTTTTGCGCCATCGTCTGTGTCGCCTGGTTCATTTTCGACGATGCTTCTTTAAACGCATTAGTATTGGATATCTGATCGCTGCTTACCTGAGACGCCGCTTTACTGAACTGGTCAGTCAAAGCAGAATCCTGGCTAAGCTGATTCGTGATTGCTTTTGAAAGGTCATTTGAAAGCGAGTCACTGCCTGTATTGGTCTTAGATGCGCCGCTACTCAATTGCCCTGCTACAGCTGCTTTCAGCCCGGCTCCGTTGCCAGTTCCAGCACCTCCATTAAGCCCAGCGTTTAGAATAACATTTGAAGCAATGCTGGCCATCTGAGACGCACTCACCCCATGTTTCGTTGCAATACCTTCTGCTACAGAGGCACCAATCTTATCCGAGATCTGCTTCATTGTTTGCAGGTTGGTTGAGAACTGCTGGCTCGACTGTCCTGACCTTCCAATTTCACTCATCTGACTGTAACCAGCCTGGAATGAATTACTTGCCGCACTCATAACTGATGAGGTTACAGCTGATCCTTGCCCCTGGCTGTTAGCGATACTTGAACCAGCATTCCACATTCCAAGACGGAAATTACTTGAATCAACTGCGCCGCCATCGCTGTATCCCTGACCGGTACTGGTCAAGGCGGTTCGTGTCACGTCACCAAATGAAGATTTACCGCTGTTAGGGCCATCCCATACTTTGGGCGTTACATGACCAGTATCCACCGGCGCATCGGGGGTCACTCCCTTAACCGCATTCATCATCGGGTGAATCGACTGTGTCATCAGGAATAATGTGAGTACCGGAATCAGAGCATAAAGCGCGGAAGCAACAGACAGGTATGAACTGTATGTTTCCGCAAGCCCTGGGAGCCCCATCCACGTGACGGCATTATTCTGGCTGTTGAGGGTGCTCCAGGTATCCAGATCGGCCGTCGCGACTTTCTTCACATACGCGTTGACCATTACTGCCGTAAGCGGCCACATATTCACGAAGAGAATAAGTTGCAAATATTTCGCCGCAGCGGCAACACCATTACCACCTAACGCCAGCAGCATAAGCAAAGCAAATGGAGCAACCATGTAAGCAAACATCTCAAGGAATGCGATTGCTGCTCCAGACAGTTGTAACCACAACTGGCCCTGTGAAGCCATTGTGTTGGTTCGCTTCAGAGAAGCCTCAAACAACTGCATATCGGAAGCCAGACCGAGTGGGGTCTTATATTTGCTTGCGCCATTTCTGAGCTCATTCATTATGAACAGGTTCAGGGTGGCGTCATACGAACCAATAGCCTTACCGTACATACCATTTGCTGACGCCATAACATCAGTAAAACTTGCGCCGGTAGGTGCACCATTTGCTTCGTCTGGAGTAAGGATGCCGTTTGTCTGTCCTATAAGGGAAATAGTCTGGCGAGCTTCAGCTGTACTGGTAACCTGTTTCACAGTTGACCAGACCTCATCACACGTACCAGATTTTGAACCGTTAGCGCCAACAATACTGGCAGAGGCATTCTTCAGTGCGCCTTTCATCGCCTGATTAATCCGGTCCATGCTATCTGCCAGATTAGCTGAGAAAATATCGTTAAAAATAGTTTCTTTACCGGCAATATTTGCGCTTGAGTTTTGGGTAGCCTTCAGGCAGTTGTATGCAAGAGACTGAACGGTAGCACATACGTTCATTGGCCCTAGCCCGCTGGCCGGTTCAGGAAATGCAGAACAGTAGCCCTGGCTATCGCCGCCCCATTGCAAAAACTTCACGAATCGGATCATCGGACCGAGGGTGATGTCATCGTCCAGAGTTGTTGCAGACAGGTCCACCGGAGAAAGCGGATCAAACGCAGTTTTATAATCCTTCAGCAAACCCTGGCTTAAGTTAGTGGTGACGGTGGCCATCGCAGCAATAAAAATTGGAATTCCGTCGACGTTTCTGACCTCTCCCGACTTTACAGATTCAATAGTTACATCCACTCGAACCATTGCCATCATGAAAAGGATCAACCCCAAAAACCAGGAGAAAAACGGTAATTCATTTTTGGTCGGAGCCTGAAGCCATAGCCACGTTTTATAGAATAGGCTCACACCTGCTACAACGGCGGCCGTGGTCAGGAACTCTTTTACACCAGTATATTGAGAAAAGATTAGGGCAATACCGGTAAAAGCCGACCAGACAAAATCAATATCACCCAGGGTATATATGTTGTAATCCATGTCAGACCTCAGTTACGTGTGCCACGAATACTTTCAGTGAAAGCCTTCCGTTGCAGGCGACGGTTATCCCAGGTTGAAATGACGTCCGAGCTGGTACCGACCTGGCTGTGCGATAGCTCATAGGCGGCTTTAACCTGTTTTGAGAGATTGTCTGTTAATCGGTTGAGATCATCCCTTTTACCCGACAGCGACTCACTCGGTATGCTCATGGTTGAAATTTTGGCCTCAACCTGGCGCAACATGTTGATTACGAGGCTCGTCGCAGCAATAGTGCTTATGTCCTGAATGTATGCGTACCCTTCCGGTGCTTCGAATGTTTGCAAAGAGTCGATAATGGTCGGGATGCCGATATAGGAGATAATGCGTAATTCATCATCTGAAACACGAACGTCGTTGATGATTTTTTTCTGTACGTTTAAAAGAAGATCAGAAATGGTATCCTTCAATCCCTTAAAACCACCGTCATTAACTTCTGACATGACAAGGCACTGAGCCTTTCGTGGGGATGATGGATCTGGTGCCGGAGAACACTTGAGCATTTTAATTGATCCGCCAGCTGGTGGCCCCATGATGTAATCCGTGACAGTCATGGTAGACGGGCGGACTTCCATTCCCGCTTTTTCGCCTTTGCTATCCCAGTTGATAATGACAGTACCCACGAGAGACATAAGTTGTTCTGCCAATTTATAACCGGATAACTCCGTTACCCCTCCGATGTTCATTGTTCCCTTATCAATATCCATGAACGACATATAGAAGAGGTTACCACTGAATTTTTCAGCGAACTCTTCGGGATCCTTTGCTTTAACCTGAGAAGTGACAGCTTCAGGTGACTTTGTCATCGATGAGCCAAAATCAGGAATGAGACCATTAATCGATCCCAGAATTGAGGCTGGTCCAGAGCTAACTGAGTTAGCGAACTGGCTTGGCGTACCCACGTTTTCAGAAAGGAAAGAGTAAGTTGCATTGCATGAATCTTTCGCAAATTTATTTAGCGCTTGCAGTTTGTTTTGGATGTCATTAATCGTTGCAGCACAGTCAGCACAAATAGCTGAAACAGCAACGTTAAAAGCATAGATAGCCGCACCCTGGGCAATACCACGGGCCACCTGCACAAGCTGGTCCCCGTTGATCATGCTGAAGGACCCAAGAAAAACGTCAATACCATTACAACCGACAGAAGCTTTTGGAAACGACATGGAAACAAGGTTGGTATTAACGTTTGTTGTTCGGTAAGACATTGACCCGCCAACTATGCCTGTACGGGTTGCTGTGGAAAAGGTGGCCGGGCTGGTAGACGTCATCATGCCATTGAAAATGTTACGCATTGCGTTGTCTGCATTTGCAGTCGGGGCTAAAATTGCAGCACAAACAGAAAGAGACAAAAGTAACTTTTTGAAGTTGAAAACGGCATTACTGCGCATAAGTGCCTCCAAAACTGCCGCCAGCATTGAGATAATTGACCGGATCGGCCGTAGGCATGTCATAGCCTTCGAGTTTTTGGTCCATTATTTTTTGAAGTAAGAATGGGTCTGATTCCATTTCGGATTTATTAACGGTAATAACGCCATCATCACCGATGGTATATTGCCTTTTAATATCTAGAGTTGACTGAAACGAAGCGTCATCGATCAGATTCATGCCCTTCGCGGCAAGTATAATAGTGTTCTTTAATTCATCAGCGGAGATCATGCCTTCACTAATGCGCTGAGCTGATGTCCCATCCTTTGAAACCAGGAAAATTGTAGGTACCTCTCGAATTTTAAATTGATCAATAATTTGTGCATTGGGGATGTTAAAATCCTGAAAAAGGCCATTATGCAATGGCCTTCCATCCATACTGATTGGAAGAATATCTACCGAATAATAGTTCTGCATAAATTGAAGTATTTGGCTCTCTTCGTGGCAAAACTGGCAAGTACTCTGGAAAAAGAAAAATAAACCTGACTTAGTAAAGATATCTTTCATTACCGTTTGCTGATTTTTTTCAACAACAGTGCGGTGAGCATCCAGTGCCACCTTTTCCACTGGTTGCCTGCGTTTTTCAGACATCATCGGGTTTTTAAGAAAATAATCTTTTGATTTGTCAGAAAAACGCGTACTGATATCCAGCATTAACCTTTGCGCCGTGTAATAACGTGATAGATTTTCTGCGGTAGGGTTATCCATTGCCTGCGTTAACAGTCGAGGCATATTCTCTTTTAGCCATTTTGAATTTAAATCTACCTTTTCCTCTTTTGAAGGCGAGCTAGCAGCACCGGTTGGTGGCAAAACCTTTTCTTCTTCAGCTTCGCTTTTTTTAGCAGGATCGTCATACCAGAAGAAACCCTTCTTATAAGCCTGGCCTGATACAAAGGGCGTATCTTTTATTAGGGGTTGCTCAGGGCTGGCGTGGGCACCAGTAATTACCAAAGACATAAGCAAAACCATCTTTGAAGGCGCTAATGCAATACGAGTCATAGACCGTTCTCCTTTTCTGATGCGGTTATGATGGCATACAAAAAAAAGGTTAGAGCTCGTATAGCATGGTCGTTTTTATGTTGAAAAGGACGGAAAAGGAGTGCTGACTAAGAAGATAGTCTCGGTGATGGAAAGATCATCCATCTTGCACATTGTGAAAAATCCGGTGTAACAAAAACATGGTTTTATCGAATATCTAAAAGCAAATATTGCTTTGAAAACAGGTGTATTAAGAGCTGAAAAAAATCATCACCAGTAACGCTGTTTCTATATTTCAAAGAAGGAATAGCTAAGGATCAAAGAAGCGAACTTAGGCAAGAATATAAAATATATTAATTGAAAGCGATTAAGAAGTCGTCATGCATAGAAGGTTTTAGAGAACCTAAGTAGTTTTACGTTTTCAACAGAAAAAAAGGTGAACATTTTTTGGAACGAAGAAAGACTGTATAAAGAAAAATCAAATTATATCTTTACTTGTCAAGAGTTAATATTTAAGTTGTAACTAATATTTGATTGTAAAGCAAACAACAGAATTTGACTTAAGTCAATATTTAGATTCAGACAAGGCAAGTTTCGCGATATCTTTTTTAAATTTAATCTAATTCTTCTTGAGAATACCTCTCTATGGCTGAAGCAGTTGAAGATAATCTGCAACGTGGACAATAAGCATCATTTGTCACTGGCACAATGTATGGGCGTTTACATTTTTCGCAGGCACCTAGTTCTTCAATTTCTTTCATAGAAGTAAGGATTTCTATTATTTTATTAACTTCCGGTGCGCATACAAAGTATCCCAGATTATGAAGGACACTCATTATTCGGTTGAAGTCAATTTGCCGAAAACTCGCTTCCGGATTTATTGGATCAAAACCAAAATAGTTAACTGCGACATCAATAACAGCAGAAAAAGCTCGGCGGTTATCTGTGCGTTTGCTCCAGCCCCGGATACCTTTTTTGAGTTTTGTTTTTGCACCAGGCTCAAAATCGATATTTTCAGCAACATGATTACCGTACAAAATTCGTATTGTATTTTTATTTGCCCCAAGCGACATAGTCCTTGCTGCTCGCAATAGAGCATTAGCTTTTGTTTGATCGACCTTTGCCATATTAATAATCCTTTAACATAACTTTATTTGTTAAAGTGTTGAACACATCCTGACGGTGACTGGTGAACATAGTGTCATAACGTAATAGTTCCATCAAATCATCACTAACTTTTCCTAACCGGATGTCAGCAGACAATTCATAAGCCCAGGCAAAAACTTTCGTTTTAAGTGAAACACTCTCTTCAATATGCCCTTGTGAGAAAGCAATTGTACGTGGGAAAAGAACGACATCGTTAATTGTTTTTAACGATGAATAACCAATGTCTTTAATAGCATCAGCTGTAGTTGGTTTTAAACCAAAGAAAACACTTACAAACTCTGGTGCGAGCATTGAGATAAAGAACACCTGCATAAAGTAGTCATTCTGTATATCAACACATTTAGAACGCAACTCATGAATCTTCTTGGGATTATAGATATCCACTGTACCATTCAGAAAAGTCACTTTTTCACCGGCATCGTAAATACCATAGTCAATATCATTTGTATCATATTCACGAATTACATTGGAATCACCGTCCAAGACCGCAGAAAAAAACCTCTCCCATGTAATTTCCTTTCCGAGTGTACGCGGAACCAAAAAACTACCTGGACGTGTTTCCACTTCAAAAGCTAAATCAGCGGCTGTACTAAATCCTTTCCCAAATAGGCGACGCTGGAGAAGAGGAGTCCCAGTTTGATATGCAGAAGATCCATGCACAGGCAATAACATTAAAAATGCACGGTAACTACGAATAAGCGAAATCTCAGTGCGGAAAAGTTTACCGAGTAAGCTACGAGTTAAATTATCAGATTCTGACATGTGCTGATTGTCCTTGCGCCATTACAATTGTTCAAATCTTCAACATGGATTTTTTGTTAGGTGTTCGGTAGGGTGAAAAGTAACTTTTAGTATTTTCTTAAGGCTTGAATAAGCCTTAAATCTATCCCTTCAACCACACCGCTTACTTGTAACACTTTTTAACCAAACTGACCAGAATTTTATCAAAATTTCTTCGCATGCTAACGAAATGTGAAGCGATTAAAAAAAAACCTAAATCCAGCCCCTCCCAACGTTGGATTAGAATAACGACGTCTTTCACTGACCGTCATAAACTGACATTTTTACTTTTCATCAACCTCATGCTTACATAGGATCACTAAACAAAGAAAAGTGACCCTATGAATACCTCACATAGGGTCACTTATGTTTGAAAAGTGACCCTATGTAATGTCGTCATAGGGTCACTTTTTATAAAAGTGTCACTATGGACAAAGTTCCATAGGGTCATTTTTTTTGGAAAAGTGGCACTAGATATATGTATAACTTTAATAGAGCAATGCACATTATCAAAAGCAATAATCCACAATGGTCATTCCCTCAAAAGTAACTTTAGAGGGTAGCGATGGAAGTGAGGCTAAACTCGCTGTTACTGTTTCTGAAGGCCCCTCCCGAATGGGGGAAACAGCGAGTGCATTACATCTGTTCAATTCCCTCATCAAAGAGCATTCAAAAATCTTCTGTTCGTGAAAAAAAACGGAAATTTCCTCCGGTATAGTAATTTCACATCAGGAGGCGTCATGAGTAATTCGAATCTTATAAGTTCTATAGAGCTAACACGTAAAAATTTACGTGCTCAGATTGAAGGTTTGCGTGTTGAGGCTGAAGATCTCATTACAAAATACTGGATCAAGTGGAAGGAACGAAACCACCAAGAGATTAACCTTACCCGACATAGCAAAGTTCCAAAGAGGGAGTATCTGGGTTCTTACGCACCAAAAGTTGAGCTAATTGGTAATGCCAGAAAAGTAACGATCACTTGGCATCAGTTCAGCCCTTATAAAACAAGAGCGCCTAGTCACATGTCAAAACGGGTGCAACCAATGAAAAGTGGAAAATATTCTAAGAACTGTTTTGTAAACCATGCCAGCTGGGAATACGAAATGATTTCTGAAACGGAAGCATTGCTGGAGCCTTACAGAGAAATGCTTGAGCTCTATCATTCAGCATATATCGAACTTGGACGAAAAATCCGTCAATACTCAAAAACTAAGGTGGCACAATGACCGACGCAATTATCACGGACAATGAGCGTATTAACATTGAACCAAAAGATGTAATGGTAAAAGGTTCAAATAAAAAGCAAGGCGTAAACGCTCAAACTTCTACTCAACGTAGACCAGAGCACCAGGGTATGGCCAAAGTTATTATTAACCCCGGCACCCCAGATTTTAACCGGTTTTTAACTGCCAGAAATGGAGCAGTCATCAGAGGTTTTGATGATGTGAGTATCGCTATTTCCTCTCTCTTTAAAACGGTTGATGCAGTTAAACATCCTGACCTTGTTCAGGCTATTCAGGATTGGTTCAACGAGCTGCATGAAGAAAACAATAAGATGAAAGAAAATCTTGTTGCTTATATTAAGTCAATTGAGTTCGACAAGAATGACTCATTCATGTCATCAACTCAGTTTGTACCTTTCAGTTTTGAACCAGTACAACTCAACTTCAATAACCACAACACCATGAGGTTTTACAAGTACATCTTCGAGATGAACCAGCTCATGAACACAATGTATGAGTACAACTCATTGGGTTTACTGGCTGTAAGCGACTATCCGGTTATGTCTCACAACATTATAAAGAGTATTAATTTATATGTTGAGAATGTGAAAAAGACTCTGAATGTTTCTCGCCGTAAGGATGGGCCATACAGTCCAGCAGAGTTCATCACCAAAGTAATGCAATATAAAAGTGTGCAGGCATACATTGCAGCCGAACTGTCAGGCAAACGTCGATAAGGTATGATGATGAATTTCAGGGCGCTGTATTTATGTATTAAACGGATTTTGGGGATATTCTCATCTCAGGAGAATGATGCAACCTCTGTAATGATTGAGGATATATCAAGCCTCTCTCCTTTTGCGCAGATTCTAGGAGATCAGAAGTACACTGTTCCTGATCATCCAAATCCAGAAGTCCTGAAATTCATCGAGTATCCAACTCGTCCGACGGGCATACAGACATTTAATGAACAGTCAATCCTGTCTCTGTATCGGGAAAAGCTGCACTCAATTTCAATGATGTTAGCTATCAGCGATAGCGACATCAGGGACGATGCATATACATTTACTAATTTAGTATTAAAGCCCTTGGTTGAATATGTTCGCTGGATACATCTTTTGCCAGCTTCCGAAAATCATCATCATAATGGTATTGGTGGGTTACTTTCTCACAGCCTGGAAGTGGCCATACTCTCTTTAAAAAATGCGCATCACTCAGAACTGAGACCAATCGGATATCAAGATGAAGAAGTAGTCCGTAGAAAAGTATATCTCTATGCTGCGTTTATCTGTGGTTTAGTCCATGATGCCGGAAAGGTTTACGATCTCGATATTGTAAGCCTGAATTTAGCTAGTCCGATCATTTGGACGCCAAGCTCACAAAGTCTTCTTGACTGGGCACGTGAAAATGACGTGGTTGAATACGAAATCCACTGGCGAAAGCGTATTCATAATCAACATAATATCTGGTCCAGCGTTTTCCTTGAGCGAATCCTAAACCCGGTATGTCTTGCATTTTTGGATCGGGTAAATAAAGAACGTGTTTATTCAAAAATGATCACCGCCCTAAACGTTTATACTGATGGGAATGACTTTTTGTCTAAATGCGTGAGGACCGCTGATTTCTATTCTACTGGTACAGACCTTAATGTTTTACGTGACCCTATCATGGGTCTGCGTTCTAATGATGCAGCAGCAAGGGCCATTAGTACCATCAAGCACAACTTTACCAGTATCAATATCAACAATTACAATGCTAAGCCTATGCACATCATTATCGTAAATGGTGAGGTATACCTTAACGAGAACGCATTCCTTGATTTTGTTCTCAATGATTTCGAATTACATAAATATAACTTCCCTCAGGGAGAGGCTGGTAAGACGGTATTGGTAGAATCCCTAGTTCAACGTGGTTACGTCGAGCCCTATGATGATGAGCGTGTCGTTCACTACTTCATTCCGGGTATCTATTCGGAAAACGAAATATCAAACATCTTTAGAAATGGGATAGGGAAACTAGAATTCTATAACCTTCTTAAGCTAAGGTGGATTGGTTTAATCTTTGATTCCTATAAAATCCCTGACTCAGTGCCGGGTCTTTTTAGCGTTAATGCCAATAAAGACTTTATTTACATTGACGAGCAAAAAACAGTTACTGAATACAGAAGACCAGTGCCCGGTCGGGACGCTATAACTAAAATTACTGATACTGTTGAGACGGCTGTTCTTAAGGTTAATGATTTAGGCCGCTCCACTGCCTCTATTGATGTTGATATACATTCTAAGAAAAATGAAGGCTCATCCGACGATTTTGAGAAGAAAGCCGAAAGTGATAATGAAATTGATAATGACACGCAGATAGTTAAATCTGAGGGTGAGGAAGCAGCTGATCCTGTCATTCCTGATATAGAAGAAAGTGAAGATGAATCGGCAAAGGACACGGAATCCCATGTCCTGGTCAACCAACTTCATGAACTCCTTTTAAGCGCTCCACTTTCCAATGACTATATAGTGTGTGTAGATGCTGTCCCCTACCTCAACATAGATGCCACTATGGCATTGCTGCCGGGATTAGATGAAAAAGCATTTAGTGAAGAGCCCTATTTCCAACTGACATTCAGAGAAGGCTCTCTCGATGGAATGTGGATAGTAAGGGACATTGACGATCTGCGTTTAGTCCAGCTCGGCGATAACTGCGCCGGGTTCCAGCTCACCTATCATGAGCCAAGAAGGCCAACAACTTTAAAGTCACTTTTCAATACTTCTATGTATCAGGCATTAGTGATTAATGATGAGTCTTCTGTTGAAAACTCTGCCCCACGTCCAAAGCAAACGCTTGAGCTGCCTCCCCCACGTGTAAATGCAGTCGAAGAACATTCTGGCGACGTGGAATATCATGGAACCGATAGTGCATCCGCGACTGGTCCGCTGAAAACTGAGGCTGTGGAATATGAACATTATCAACATCTTTTTGAGGAAGAAGATGAAGAGCATGAGATCATTGATTATACCGATTTCACACAGCTTAGTGTTTCTCGGCCAGAAGTCGGTAGTTGTGCAACAAGCTCTTCGGTCCATAATGAAAAGCTTCTCCCCGAGCCGTCAGAATTACCAGAACTTAACCGAGAACAGAACGCTGATCCCCAGGGTACGATTGAACGCTCTATGGATGTTTCTGTAGGACAAGAAAACTCAGAACCAGATACTGAGGGTAACTGCCCACCACCAGCTGAAGTTGTGTATTCCCAGACCGAAGCAGCCGCAACCAGTGTGATGGCAAGTGAAGAGCCCGCCTTACCTCCTGTACTTGAAGAATCAAATGGAGAGCATGCGCCCACAGACGCTAAGGGGCATCATCTTTCGCCAGCACTGGCCAGACTGTTCGCCCCAACAGCACCGGTAGAAAAACAAAATCCCAAGCGCAACCGGAATAAATCATCGGACAAAGCAGAAGTACAAAAACCAGCATCACCTGTTTCTGGTCACAATCTGAACAGTAAAGTCTTTGCAACTACTGAATCAGACCAAAATGGTGAATTCTCGCTTATAAGCGAAGGTGACGTTACAGAGCTTGAATTTGTAGAAATTGCGTCAGTACTGCATCAAATTCTGTCCAAAATGGAGGTGGCGTTTAAAAGAAAGCGCAAAAACAGATTTATGGTAAGTACTCCTAATACTCTCTATCTGACCCAATCTTGCGTGGAAAAATTTGGGTCGCAGTTAGAGGCTCAAGATCTTTTCAATAAGCTTCCTCAGTACCTCGTTAATTCTGGTGCTGTGATCAATACAAAATGCCATGCATTTAACATGCCTACTTTGCTGGCCGCATCAGACCGGGCGAAAGTGGACATTGAACGAATTATCAATAACCTGAAAGAGGCTGGGAACCTATAATGTCAGATTCGAAGAGGACTAACCTCCATGCACAAGAGAATTTTTATCGGCCTATTCTTGAGTATCGTAGTGCCTCAATACTTTTGATTTGTTCGGTTTCTATGCTTTATATGGGACTTTCTTCAGACGGACTGGACATCGCCCCAATAGTTCTGTTCACCTCAATATTGCTTTTTTTGCTGTGCCTTTATCGTTGCAAAACAGCAGCGCCATTCTTGATGGCTCATTGGCGTGTATTCAAGCGACATTTCATGTTCGTTAGTCTTGATTCACTGCGTGTAATTAACAAAAGTAACTTTTTCTCCAATGAGCGAAAGTATCGTCAACTGGTTCAGGATTATCAAAATAAAAATAAGGATATACCCGAGCGAAAGTCCTATTTTTGTGATGGGTTTGAGTGGGGCCCGGAACATGCGGATCGGGCATATCAAATAGCTAACCTCTCCAGTGATAAACGTGAGATCGAGTTGCCATTCGTCTTCAACCCAATTAAGAGACATTTTGACGCAATGGCTCGTAAGATGGGCGGCAGCAATGCAATTTTTGCTGTGGAACGTAGGGAACCCATATTTGTAACTGAAGACAATTGGTTTGGTCATACTCTGATAACCGGAAACGTGGGTACCGGGAAAACGGTGCTACAGCGTTTACTAAGCATTAGCATGCTTCATCTTGGTCATGTTGTTGTTGTCATAGATCCAAAGAACGATGCAGAGTGGCGAGAATCTCTAATGGAAGAGGCTAAGACCCTCGGTCTTCCTTTCTATAAATTTCATCCTGGCCAGCCAGCATCTTCGGTCTGTATTGATGTCTGCAACACCTATACTAATGTTTCTGACCTAACATCTCGTCTTTTGAGCTTGGTGACAGTTCCCGGTGAGGTTAACCCATTCGTTCAGTATGCCAAAGCTCTCGTTTCCAATGTGATTTCCGGGCTTTCTTACATAGAGAAAAAGCCTTCTATTTATCTGATTCACAAGAACATGAAAAGCCACATGTCTATTGTGAATCTTACAGTCAAGGTAATGGAGTCATGTTACGCGAGATATTATGGTTACGATGTCTGGACCGAAAAAGTTAAGTACGTCGCTAACGAAACCTTGCCGGTACGTTTCAAGCGTCTCGCTGAATGGTTTACGGCTCATTTCATGAATTACGAGGGGTCCGAACAAATAGACTGGTTAGATACTGTTTCCCAGCTTATTGATTACTCAATGTCCGACCCAGAGCATATGGCTAAAATGACCGCAGGTATTATGCCTGTTTTCGATATGCTCATTGAAAAACCTTTAAATGAGCTTTTATCTCCTAACCCGAACTCAGTATCATCAAGAGAAATTGTAACAAGCGAAGGGATGTTCAGCACTGGCGGGGTGCTATACATTTCGCTTGATGGCCTTTCAAACCCCGATACAGCAGCTGCTATTTCTCAATTAATAATGTCAGATCTGACCTCCTGTGCCGGTAGTCGCTACAACGCTCAGGATGGTGATATGTCAGCTAATTCCAGGATAAGTATTTTTGTTGATGAGGCACACTCAGCCATTAACAACCCTATGATTAACCTTCTGGCGCAGGGTCGTGCAGCGAAAATTGCACTGTTTATTTGCACCCAAACCATCTCCGACTTTATTGCTGCGGCAAGTGTTGAAACTGCCAATCGAATTACGGGGCTCTGCAACAATTATATAAGCTTGCGAGTCAACGATACTCCTACTCAGACGCTTGTTGTAGAGAACTTTGGTAAGAGTGCGATAAGCACAAATATGGTCACTTATACGACCGGTTCAGAAACATCTTTGCCGCATAATAACTTCTCAGGTTCAATCTCAGAAAGAAAGCAGACAACTTTAGAAGAGAGTATTCCAAAGGATCTCTTGGGTCAGGTCCCTATGTTTCACATAGTTGCCAGGCTTCAAGATGGCAGGAAGGTTGTAGGCCAAATCCCTATTGCTGTTGCTGAGAAACAAATGAAGCCAAACACAACTCTGTCGGAAATGCTTTTCAAGAAGGCCGGAAAAGTTACTTTGCGTCAAAATCTCGATATCAAAAATCTTAATAAATTTCTAAGGAAGTTGCATTGATGGATGAAAAAATTGTCCTGACGCGCCAGCAAATTTTAAGCTCTGCACTAAAAGTCAGCAAATGTCGCTCGCTCGTAAAAAGGCGCTTTCAGTCTTTGGGTTTAAAGTACGCAGATTCTCAGGAAGTTCGAGATCGGCTAACTAAGATAGAAAAAAACGCGTTTCATCATTTGGGAAAATTTTGTCAGAGCAACGATATCGATTCCCTATTCTCCATGGCAAATACCCTGTCTGAGCTTTTCCTTTTAAAGGGAGAGTTGATCACGACTGATCCCTTTGGGGACCGTGAAACCAGCTACTGGTCGGTACCACAAGGTTCATGCCATGAATGGATTCAATCGCTGACCACCAGCGAAGGTCCTGAACGTAAATTCGTTAGTTTCCGTATTTCTTTCGATAACAATGACGAACGGTGTGATCTTGTAAAGAAGAATGCCCGTATGCTTGGTTGTTATCTTTTGCCTTATTTCGTCGATTTGACACGCACGGTGGGCGCATTCATTAATTTGCCAGGTAGTGTCTCTTTTAAACAAGTACAGCGCATCAAACCCCAGATTCATCCAGAAACAACACATAGTCATATAGTTACTATTGAGGACTCTCCCTTTCTTTCTCGGTTAAAATTTAAAATCATTACTGCCATAGATCGGCTTCCTGACCCTAATGGCCTTTATACAAACACCTTTAACAGCATTATTGACCGTGCACTGCTGACTCATCTCAAAACCGAACAGGAAAAAATAGATAGTCCAAGAGTCTGCAAAAATGTGATTTCGGCTTTTGCCGACTCAACTCTTTCTCTGCCGGTGTTTAACATCGGCCTAAACGAGCAGTACAGATACTGGACGCCGTGGGGCATCAACTTTATAGAATTTTCCCGCCAGGCCGCAAAAGCAAGGACCGCTGTATTTGTTCCTGATGTGGGACAGATCGAGTGGAAAAGCGCAGAGCATAAAGAACTGGCGGAGTTAAGCCTCATCGACCAAATCATACCTAAACAGTACCACTGGCTCCTGGGTATCCCGACGATGTGGCGTAACAACTATTGCAATCACGATCAGAGGCTAGCTCTTTTTCGTGAATGGAGGGAAAGCAATGGCTGCGGATAATACAAGCAGAGCAGCAGTGCTCAGAACAATGCTTTTTTTTGGCATGGTCATTTATTTTGGTTACAGCCTGGCTTTCCAGAATACTGAGGAGCTCAAATATCAGATTACTCAGGAGGTTAATGCAAGCCGGTCCATCATATCAAATGACCGTTGGAAGTCTGTTATTGCAAATAGTGAAGCGACTTTAAATTGGTTGGTACATGACTATAAGTTAATTGACTATCTGAATACTATTCTGATCCCTGACACCAAAAAACCAGCCAGAGGTATTAACATTGTTGCTGAAAAATTTACCTCTATTAATTACACTATGGCCAAAAACATACCCCTCTTACTTTATCAGTCCATTTTCCGGTGGAACTTAATCCTGGGGTGGCTAATCGTTTTTCTGCCCTATCTATTTGCCATGCTAGCAGATGGAATGTACCAGTGGAAATTGAAGAGGTACGTATTTGGTAAGGTTACAGTTCAGTTTTATCGTATTTGGTTTCGAGCATTTTGGGTGATCAGTGCTTTAACGATGGTCTACCTGGTCATGCCGAATATGTCACTATTTAACAATATCGCTCAACTTTTCCCACCAGTCGCTTTATTGATACTGGGAATTGCATTGAATCGCTTGTGGTCTAACTTTCAAAAACTCATGTAAAGGTGGTCAGATGTTAAGCAGTAAAAAAAGGAAGTCCCCTACAAATATCAAAGAATCGCTCAATGATAACGCTGACCGTTTTTATAAGATGTTTCGCATTCATACCACGGCAAAAGTTGCTATGTCGCTAATTGCCATGACCGCTGTAGGGTTTTCTTTCTACAATCTTTACGAACAATGGCAGGACGCTGAAGGGAAGAAAGACCATATAGCTGTAATACGGATTTCTGGCGAGATGGGTACCGGCTCGGAAACGGGCGATGGAACAGTGATCGCAACAGCTCTTGCCAAAGCTTACAATAATCCCCATGCCAAAGCAGTTATTATCGAGGCAGAGTCAGGTGGTGGTGGTCCCTCTGACGCCATCATTATTTACCGCCAGATAAACGCGCTTAAAAACCACCAGCCACAGATTGAACGCGTATCAGATGCCGGTTGCTCTCTTTCATCTGTAGCCGCTGACAAGAGTAACAAAACCGGGAGCACAGAACGTGGCGATGAAGCACGGTCGAAGCAAAACTCCCTCGAAGTACTCTCCAGCGGTACCGGTCGTTTTTTCTCTGATATCGCAGACTCATATAAACCAATCATCGTTAGTGTGAAAGGCATATGCGCATCCGCATGCTATTACGCGGTATCGCCCGCTGATGCAATTTATGCCGACAGTAATGCCCTGATCGGTTCTATCGGTGTGCGTATGGACCACTGGAATCTGTCAGAGATCATGAGCACAGTAGGCGTCAAGAATGAGCCCCTTACGGCCGGTGAGTTCAAAGATGCTCTTGACCCCTTCCACCCATTGTCCGATTCAACGAGGGAGTTCATGCAGAAGGAGATCCTGAACACGATGCATGAAAAATTTATAACTGATGTTGAACTTGGACGGGGTAAAAAGCTTCTCTCGCGTCATGATGCCGATGCTGTTTCTCTCTATTCAGGCCGTGTATGGCCAACACCTCAGGCAGTTAAGTACGGCCTGGTGGATGGAGATCTTACGTCAGTAGAGATCCGTACACGTCTTTCAAAAATGTACTCCACTGACACGTTCAAAAACTACAATGAGCCTCATCGTAATCTCCGTTCTGCACTCGGCATGCTGATGAGCCTGTCTTCAAATATTGAGAGCCTTACCGGTACCACTACCCGCTTGGTAGAATCTGTTAATGCCACCAGCTACCCCTCTGTGAGGTAACATGGATGCTTTCAATCTGCTGTGGAGCATTACGGGGGTAGCTTTCATTATCCTTATTTTCGTCGTGTTGCTGTGTCTGTTGGGTTTTATGACCTCTGCCATAGCGGAACGGCGGACTGCAAAGGCAATTGAATCTGGGCTTCCTGAAGAAGCTCAGGGGCTACTTAGTGATCTCACCTTTCAGTTGTCGGCTCATAGCACTACTCAGGTTGATCACATTCTCGTAGCCCCACATGGTATATACGTCATAGAGCAGAAAAACTACGTAGGCAAGCTCTACGGTACTCTGGAGGAAAGCCACTGGCGGAAATGGACTCAGTCCCGAACCCTCAAGTTGCAGAACCCGTTTAAGCAAAACCAGGGGCACATCAGGGCTATTCAGTCTGCTCTTAAGGCTAGAGAACTGGAATGTATCAATGTCGTCATCATAAACGGACGTTGTAAGTTTGATGGCATCAAGCCGGAATGGTTATGTATGGGGATGGACGATTTTATCCATAAAGTCAAACAACGACGAGGGCTACGGTTGTTCACACCGGAGTCTGTTCAGCACATCTGTTCGGTGTTGAAGTCAACAAGGAAGTCGCCAGGGCTCTATACGGACCTTACTCATATTCACAACATAACGACAAAGTACAAAGCCCCGATGAAATTCGAGCAACGAGTAACATACATTCTGCTCAACTTTATCCATTATCTGTGGGCAAGTCTGTTCACTAAGCAGAAGCCTTAGCGCTCTATCATTGGTAAGGCTGTAAAATGTCTGCAAAAGGCCCCATCGGTAAATTGTTGGGGCTTTTTCTTTGCGTAGTTCTGATACGGTTTATCCTGTGGAGCATTATGGCCACCAGCCAGCTGGTGACTGGCCAACGCTTTGTATGACGTAGCCTACTCAGGGCAGGCTATTTTAGAGGGACCGATTTTTATCCGGGCTAATTTAGAAAGAGATAATTTGAACTTAGGCGGGCTGACCACCAGCAGAGAGGTAAATCACTAGCCGGTGATATTGACAGAAGTCGTCAGGGGTTTAACGCCGGAATATTTTGCCAGGCCTCCTGCAAGGTCTGCAAGACTTCTACAAGTGATAGTGACGGCCACAGGACTGTTTCCGTCATTATCACTCCAGGTGGCTCGCACTCTACTGGTACCAGAATTAAAACAACACGAGTTCCTTTTACCTGGTAGGCAAGGTTTACTGCCGGTTGGCGGTAGGAGGCCAGTACACCCTCACCATATTGAGCAGGGTTACTTGCCCAGTTCCGCACCATTGCATACACCTGAGGCATATACCGACTATCCAGATCCCCTTTGGGCCGTCTGAACGGCACGATTTCTTCTGAGCGGTAGGTGGTCGTTGTTGTATTGGTTGTCATCTTTGTCACCTCCCCTGTTCGTCCATTTAGAGTTTTAAGCTGCTTTACACATCACACTCAACTGATTATTTAAGCTGGTCATCGTCTCTGGCCAGCATAGCCCAACCATTCGACTGGTTTTCGCGGGAGTAAGGATTCATTTCAAAATAACTATCTACCGCGTCGCTGTCCGCAACAGAACTGTTGTTAGCTCTCTTTGAACCCTGAACCACTACAGCATCAACCTCTGCGGCTTTCCCGTTGCGCTGTACCAGGATTTTAACCGTCTTGGGCTTACGTCTTGCGAGCAGTTTGTTGGCGATAAAAAGCACAACAATCCAGGCCAAAAGCACGTATAAAAATTTATTCATAATGCCCTCCTTTGTATGTGATTATTATACCTGCTTCCATTGCAGGCCAAACAGGTTCGGTGTATGAAAAATAGACTTCTCTCCGGCGTATAGCAATCTACTTACTGATCTGTTTTCGTATCAAACTGTATGGCATAACCGAGGGGCGTACGTGGTGAGTCAGAAAGTTACTTTTCCGTAATAGTTAATTTCAGATCCTTCTTCCAGTTACGCTTCAGTATAAAACCGATACCCTCTAATTCAGCATCCTTCACGTTTAATACGCTTCACTTTAAGGCAGGGCTTTTCGGTTGATATGAATTCTTTTTCCGGTTGCTGGACATGGGTTTCATCCTGATAGTTAAAATTGCAGGCTATCAGTCACCACCACCACCTCCTCCTCCTCCTCCTCCACCGCCACCATCACAACCACCAGCTATGCTATTTTCACCATTACAATCACCTCCGAGGGGGTTCAAATGGCTGCTCCCCTGTAGATGGTGTCCTTGCCAGATCGAACCCGAACCAGCGCCTCCTGAGCGTCTTTGCTTGCCCTGAGGCAATTGTGCAGGCTCACCAGCACCGGCGGTCCCAAAAATGTCCCGGGCAATTTTATAAAGAAGGTAAAAAGGTACGCCCAGCATCATAAAAAAGATTACTGAAAATATTACACGTTCCATTGATGATCTCCTGTCTTGTGAGAGACCAGTTATATCAGGGTGATTCAGTATTTCCGTTTAGAAAAGAGTACTAATTTGGCCCTGTTCGATCTTAATTTGCCATCCGGGAAAAAGTCATAGGGATAGGCCTGCCAGAGTCAATAACTTCCAGTGATCTGGAGGAGACCCCGGCTCTCTGAGCCCTCATGGATGGTACGGCTTTACCCCCTGTAAACAGATTCACGTTCCGCAGGACAAACATCGACTACTGACGTCTCATATTTGCTGACGCTAATCCGACGTCTCATTGCCGTCTGCTTGTTTTCTTTAAAGGGTGTATTAGACGAATATCAAATCGGAATGGTAGGGGATGTGTGGGCACCATGCCCGGCCCTCTTTGAGCATCTGAGAGATTGGAGACCTAGCCGGGTAAGATAGCTACTTTCTTACGGGTTACCCTTCAAATCCAAAGACGAAACGGACGCTGCCGTTCTCCACGTGGAGACGCTTTACTTCTTCGACAAATTCCTGGATCACCTCTCCGGCGTTATCGGGTGGTATGGCTGACAAAATTTCTTCCGAAGTCAGCCATGAGTATGAATGTTCACCGAATAAATCATCATCTTCGGACGGTATATCATCAGGTAATCCGCGTAATGCGTGGATAAAAACTGCTGATGTGCTCGCCCTTTCACGATCTACATCAAATCCGAGCCAGGCAAAGTGGAGATATGATCGGTCCCCTTTATAATTGCTTGATAAATTAATCCATTTACCAGGCTTTTCTTCCCTTTGAAATCGCCAGCAGATATCAACGCCCATTAAGAAACTCCATTACTATCGTTCGTATGAGATAACTATCATTTCAGAATACTATGACTTCTTCCCGTATAGAACTAATCGCTCACGCCAACTGGGCGAAGCCAACCGGTTCCGCCACTTCGCTCATTGGTTTTTAGGCGTAAGCACTGAAGCCAGTCTCCATGCTAACTGGCGAGCCTGCGAAAGTCAGACTCGTTGTTATAAAGCGGCATATCGTAAGCGGTGTCTGAAATGAACATGCGGATCTGCTCAAGCGTCATGCCACAATGAAAACGGTTTACGCTCACATTGGCCCGGGGGAAGTCAGCACAAAACGCATTCAAAACATTTTCATGGACAATGCCAATGTTGATCAACGCAGCTGGCCCGTTGTCACGGAAGGATACGACACGGAATCCCCCATACCAGCCTGAATGGGAGAAAAATGAAAATGCGCCGGATGCCAGACCATTAGACAGGTCATAGCGCAATTTCCCGCACAGAGACTGGCTGTCTTTGCTGTACACGCGATTAATGAAAATACCGGGACCAACTTCTACCGGCTGCTTGTTGCTTGCTAAACACGGAAAGCCCACCAGCGAAACCTCCCTTTCTCCTGACCAGTTTACCTGATACCCGGCAGTGAGAAAGTCCGTCAGTTCTACGCCAGAAAGAGCATTAATGGCCGCGATATCGGTAGTCAAAATATTTACGTTTTTCATATTCATCTCATCTTTATTCTAAAGTGCGTTTTTTGTCTATCAGCCCGAGGATTGAAAATTTGAATATTTAATGTGACAGATAAATACCTGTCACTTTTTCAAAAACAGCCTGTAATTGAATATCGAGAGAGTTCATTTTAAAATCCACCAGCTCAGCTTTATTATCGCAAACCAAATAAAAATAGGAGTCAAATGCGTCTGTATCTTCATCTTTAAAAATACGGAAGGAATTAATTTTATCATGCCCTTCAAATTCGGCATGAATACCATAGCGAACCGAGCCGTCATCGAACTGAACAACCCGTCGTACAGAATTAATCCGGACGTACTGTTTTAAGGCCCTCGCGAAATCGGCATTTAACGCCAACGCTCGTAAGATTGAATCAGCGGTTTCATTCTGCTTTTTACGATCGTATTCAAATATCCCACAGCCGGTGTTACGAAAGACCGGCTGAAGAGCATTAACCAGGTTGAAGGAATCCACGTTTCTGTCGTTTCTGTACATGAGATATCTCCTGCCCCTCCGCTATACGAAGGGGCTTGATAGGGTTACTGCCAGGCTGCGATCACTTCTTCGCACTGGAAATGAGATAAGCACTGCTGGAGTAGAAGAGCCAGCACCGCTGTGTTAGGGACGCGATTGTTACACCACGCGTTGAAAAGCAGCTGCCATGGACCGGCATAATACCCGGCCAGTTTCTTTTTTTGTTTAGCTGTACGGCAGCGGGAAATGGCCTGCTGATAAAGGCTTTCATTCTCATCACCAGCCCGTTTTTGCAGAGTGCGATAAATATACGAATAAAGACTGTCAGAACAGTTTGAAGCGTACGCCAGTTGTTTTTTCATAATACCTCCTGTTTAGAAGTATTATATGTAAACAGCCTCAGCGGCTAATAACCCGTAGCAATATAATTTGCATTTTTTCTATTTCTGAAGACGCTTTTTAAATTAATATTTACTGAGTTATCACAACTTATTATTCTTCCCGTCTGCTGTTTTATTAATCCCCCAGTTAGTAATCACGCCAAGTCGGCGCAATTTTTCACGTTGTTCATAAATAAAAAAATCGCCAAGGCAGTCTTTTAAAACTTCACTATCCTGATATTTTATTTTTTGAAGCATCCTCGCAACTATGGCGCGTTTCAGGAATATGGCTGCATCAGACTCAAGCATTTGTGAGGACTGTCTGACGGTCTCCTGCATGTCGACGATACTGCTGAGCTTTCGTCTGACCACGCTTAGCATAGTGTCCGGGAACCGCTTAGCGGCTGAATGTAACCCGCAACAACGTTACGCATTGTTTTACTCACTGCAATTTTCCATTTAAGTCTGTTTGTTCCACCAGCTGCTAACATCAGCGTTATTCATCCTGAGGTTTCGCCCGCGATTGACAGATCAGAGGCAGCATGGATGAAATTGCCAGAGTAGATCACTGCATACGCGAATAGTGGTTTGTATTCAGTTCTGCGTTTGCCTGCTTTTCCAGTGCTGTCATAACCCGGCGGAGCATCGCCAGAGCCTGAACAGGCGAGCTCCCAAACTGCACTTTCACTTCAGCCGTATCATGATCCTGAATCAGGTCGAGTATATTCACTTCGATCCCTGCCCCGTTTTCATCTTTTGCCGTGCACTGAATACTTACCCGGGTCACCGAATCCGTCAGGACTGGCAGTGGGTTAGTTTTGTCTACGTTGATAACAGCCTTCTTCATTGCCCTGTTTCCCCTTGTCCTGAAAAAGTTACCGACCCGTCCGGATGGAGGGGTCGGTCAGAAAATCATGACTGTCCCTTGTTCATCTTATCAGCATGCTTACGCAGGTACTCTTTCAGGTCAGCATGAGCGTTGATGATATCGTTCATTTCATCATTGGTCAGAACAAGCGTGTAAGTATCAGTACTGACAGATTCACCTTCTTTAAGCTTGGCTTCTTCAGCAATACGTTCAAAAATCGGGATCGCGGTGTCTGCAATGACGGTCACAGTCTTTTTGTTCAGAACGCTGGACATGGAAGGTGCTTTACCTGCCGGGTTCTGTTTAGGAGCGCTGTCCTTTGGAGCTGGAGCCGGTTCCTGTACCGGTGGCGTATCCAGCGTCTCCGTATTGCTTTCATCGTTCAGTTGATCCGGTACCGGGGTGTTATCGGTAGTATCATCTGCCGGTTGCTCAGCACCGATGTTTTCCGGAGTCTGCGGATCTGCCATGCGCTCTTCTACCTTGGCAGCTTTGACGAATTTCAGCGTGTTTTTCGTCGCCTTGCCATAGATGGAGATCGCTTTGTTGATGTTATCTACCGCATCCTCACCGCTGTACATATACTCGTCCAGTGCAACGTACATGCTCACCTGATCGCTCACAAGCATGGTCTGTAGTTCAGAAGGCAGGTCCAGTACGCGAACCATCTGGCGAAGATGCTGCTCTGATTTACCACGTTTTTTTGCCAGTTCCGCAAAGGTCTTAGGCTCTTCTTTATCTTCAACCAGACGCTTAATTGAAAGCGCTTCAGCTACGACAGACAGCGCCAGGTTGGAGTTGCCGGTCAGGGTGAAGAGTTCTGCTTTTGAAGCGCTACCGCGAAACTCTTCGCAGCGAATACGAGTAATGCGTTCACGCCCTTCTGCTTCCAGCTGGCGGTTTGCAATAGCGATGGAACGGATACGGCAAGCCCCCTGACGCAGTACAGGTACGCCATTAACCATCTGAACAACGATAGGCGTCACGCTGAACGGGTCTTCCATGTAGGCATCGGCCAGGCTGTTCAGGTGTTCCACAACGTGAGGCATTGAATAGTAGAGCTCGCCCATACCGGCCGTGCGGGTGTTAAAGCCTTCCTGCTCTACAACAACCGAAGGGTCAATGATAAGGCCGTTGCCTTTACGGGCACCGTTACCAGTGCGTTCCAGGTAACCACGAAGGCTGATTTCGTTGCTGTTGTTTTTTACTTCAGTTTCGATTGCGGACATTTTTGTTCTCTTTTTTGGTTGGTTGTTTAACTGCGCTACAACACAACAATACCAGGTTCGACATTTTTCCTAATAGGTTGCGGAGAAGAAAAAGTAACTTTTTTTAAAAATTTTCCTGAGGCAATACTACTCGATCCGTCCGTTTTAAATCTTCACAACAGTGGGCCGTTTTTACGTTTAAGCAAAATAACTGGTTCAGAAGGTGACTCAGAGAGAAAAGTTACTTTTCCGGTTGTCTGGGCCAGTGATGGGAGAGTGGCAGGACAGGAATGGCTAAACCGGTGCGGGTCTCTTGTAAGTCGCAGGGGATTCAGGAGATATAGAGGTAAACTGGTACGTTCAGTTTTTGGATTGAGCCGGGCTTTTGGCCCGGGCTTAAGGAAGCAGAAATTTGAACGAACTGGCAGGTAATGCTTTATGCCGCCGACAGCTGGCCGTCAGTGCTTTGCTGTTCTGGTTTGACAGTTGGGGGATAACCGGCAGTTAGCCGCTGGCATTCCGCATCACAGAAAGCCCTGAGGTTGCTGAAGACGGACTCCATGAAATCAGCATGAGCATACGAGTCTACAGGACGTGTCTTGTTATCTTTCATCTTGTTCTCCTCAATCATTATTAAAACCAGCGGATTTAGTTTCTGGCGCTCCATCTGCTGACCGGCTTTCCCAGAGAGCAGCGATGTGTCGGGTTCTTTTTCTCATTTTATCGTTTTCATCGGGCCCATCCGGGCGTATAAGAGACCGATTTGGCATGTTTAGGAAACGTACTGGCGTAATTAAAAGCTGAGGTTGGATTTGGAATAAAAGGATGCTTTTCCCGTTTGTCGGGTCTTTCGCCACCGCTGCACGATGATTCTGTCAGGCATTCTGCGCCCTCCCAGGCTGCACATCTGGAAACAAGCGTTGGGATGTTCCCTTCCCCTGCTCACCGTAGAAAGATCGGCAAGTCCCGACGGTCGTTCCGTACGAGCCGGGTCCAAATAATGAATAAATAAAACGCCGCTTCAATTGTATTGACAATAGAAGTCAGGAGGATCATAGTGTCATTCATGGTGCGGCTTTCGCACCACCGCCCCGGCGGTACCGGGCAGAACTGGAGTACCTCATGAAACTTTCCCGTCAGACGACTTCTGATACTTCTGTTGATGGCCGTTCACGCGCATATGCCTGGGGCCGTGTCCATTATTTCATTATCGAACATGCACCAATGGCTGAGCTGGTCGCTATTGACGAGCTGCTGGAAAAAGCTGGCTGGAGCAATGACGGCTGTCCGAACTATGAGAAAGATGACGAGTTTGGTAATGCTGGTTACAGCTGTGGTTACTGGATCGATATTGACAGCGTGGGAAGCTTCAAGGCTGACTACAAACGTCTTAAGGGGGAGATTAGTGCGCATATCGCCTCAAAGGCGGCAGAGGTGGAGATCCGCGTACTGGACTCGATGTCCGACAAAGAATGTAAAGATGTTGCCTCGGTGGCATCTACTGTTCGCCGTGACTTACGTACGCAGTCCGAATCGCTTCATTCACTGCGTACAATCGTAACGGTTGATCATTACAATCCCTATGTGACCACCAGCCGCCCGCTGAGCATTTCCGCCTGGACACTTATCCACGACTGTCTGAAAACAGGCACCATCAATGACGTCTGTTCACGGTTGAGTTCATTAATCCTGCACTCTGAAGCCGCGATTGCCCGTTGTAAGGGAAGCTCCGACTACTCTTCGGAACACGCTCAGCTATCGTTTTTTGCTGGTAACGACTATGTCACCAGACGCACCCTTGTTGATGCAGCTCACGAAGAGGCTCTGCGAATGAACCGCCGCTTTGATGAACGCATTGCAATGAACGCGGATTCTGATGCCAGAAGGCTCCAGTGCGAATTCAACCTTAGCAACCATGTCGTACAGCGTAGGACCGTTGAATCTGCTCATATCCAGGCACTCAATGAAGACGTCACCCGTTCACAGGCGGAACCACGCTGCCCTGGAAAGCTTCTTCTGAATATGACCAGTCATGAGGAAGTGCGGGACTCACTGAGCGCCTGTTAGTCCAGCGACACCCCCTGCGGCTCTACTACCGGGCCGCAGTCTGCTCCTGCCCAGATGGTGCCAGTGGTGTAATGAATTTGTTTAATAAGGCTAAGTATGATGAATAAAGAACAACTAATCGACAAACTGGAACGCGTGGTATGTGGTCAGTACTCCTACGAAATGCAGGAGCTTGCGTATTCGGCCCTCTGCTGCATTAAAGGCACCCCGGACGACTGCGCTAAGTTCCCTGTTACGCGTCCGCTGCCTGACACCTTAGTGGACGTATGGGACGAAATCGGGCAATACCTTGGCACAGGCAAAGCCATTGAAACTCGCAGTTGCGGCGTTTCGCTTCTGCTTCATGGACACTGCTACGATTCAAATCATGTGCTTTACTGGCGCAATGCTGGCGCACTTCCAGCAGCTTGCGATACGCCACTGGCTGGTGGGTCTCGCAAACTGTTCACCTGCTCAGCCTGTGGAGTGGACGGTCTGGATGAACCACCTGAAACCAGTTGCCACTGCTGCACAGAGGGGGCCCACTGGGTTGAGAGCAGGCTCTTCACCTCCGGGCAGGCAGACCCTGAAGAATTTAGACCCGTGGCGGTCGTGAAAGAGTGTGCAGGCTCAACGCCGGATGATCGGCTCATCTGGAGTGTGATTGAACAGCTCAACGGCGAACTGGCGGAAGGCGATAAACTATTTAAGCGACGCTGACAGATCACGGCAGCATTTATAACAGACGAACTCCAGAATAATTTAAAGCAACCATGAACATGAAAAAGCCCAAAGCTGCATTACAGAATGCCATGAAAGAAGATGTGCCAGCTGTGACACAGATTCAGATGCGATCTACGGTTTCCAGAAAGGTTCGCTATGTAAAACAGGCAAATCGAGAGGGTCTGAAATTATCTGAGTGGATGTCGCGGCATCTCGACGCTGTCTGTGATACCGCAGATGAGATTCATAAAGGCAAACGCTCAACTCCGGTTGCGCCTGGGAAGATTCCCCCAGAGGTATACCAGGTGATATACGATCAGTGCGGCGGGTTCGTGGAGTGTGATGCTAATGCCCAGGTTATCTGGGAAGCCTGCCGTAATGCCATTCTTAACGGAGACAAAGGGTAAACGGCAGGTATCGCCTGTCATTTTACCCTTGTGAGGACAATACTGATGAACCATGAGAGCCGAACTGTATACCTGAACACGGCCATTGAGGCCCTGCTGAAAGCTGAGGCGGCTCTGAACGATCTGGCATTAGCCTATGAGCTTAAACCTGATGAAAAGGCAAGCGCATGCCATCCCAGAACCGGCACACTTTCCACTGCGTCCCAGGTAAAAAAACTCCGCCGTGTCCTTGAGAAGCAGAAGGTATGAAGGGCTGCATCAGCCAGGCCCGGATATAAATACATGCTCTGCCAGGTGAGTACCACTGCCCGGTAGCCGAATGATAAGTTTTGATTTCACGGTTGCAATTTCTCCCTCTGGCATCACTGCTCCACGATGCACCCCGATCAGCTTAGCGTCTGAAAATGAAGATGCACCGGACCTGCATGAAGCGGAACGGTGCCCAGCTGAGTGTTTGTGGGCACAATGAACCGCAATTTCATGATGGGAATGAAAGATGGCTGGTGGCCCGCTGATATGAACGCTTACCCTGCATAACGTTACTAACCACAATCTTTTCACTAAAAGAAAAAAGGGTTCCTCCGCTTTAGAGGAACCCTTTCAAAAGGTGCCGATGGCATACTAATCCACACCCTGAAAAGAGGGGGGTTGCCCCCCTCTTTGTCAGCTACTTACCGGATTCGTAGGCCAGGATAGCAAATACCTCCCTTGTTCCGTCTTTCATCCGCAACTCGCAAAGCGAGTTTCGTGTGAGCCAGGTGAATATCAACAGCGTTAAACAAACTATTAATATGCACAAAACAATGGGTTGGTTCGGCATTTTCATGGCCTTCTTCTCCTTGCATTTAAGCAGGCAAGAGGCTACGCTGTGTGTGACTAGCATACAGGGGCCTCGGGTTGTACTGACCCCAGAAAGTTGGACAGTTAAACACGAGGCATATAGGTCTGATTCCGATATTCAATTGGAGTCAGACCTTTTAATTTCAGGCTAATTCTTCTGCTGTTGTAGTATTCAATATATTCCGTAACAGCATCCTTCAGCTCGCTTATATTACTGAACTCATCAAGATAAAAACACTCCGACTTTAAGGTTCCAAAGAAACACTCCACCACAGCATTATCCAGACAATTGCCTTTTCTGGACATGCTTTGTTTAATACCATGTTCTTTAAGGATATTTTGATATCTTCTCATACGATACTGCCATCCCTGGTCAGAGTGCAGAACAGGATGCTCGTGAGGATTAAGCTTTTTGAATGCCTGATCGAGCATATTCTCGACCATGTTCATCACTGGTCTTTCCGAAAGGCTGTAAGAAATAACTTCGTTGTTGAAGAGATCTATTACTGGAGACAAATACAGCTTGCGCCCATTGACTGCAAATTCAGTAACATCGGTAACCCACTTCTCGTTTGGCCGCGTAGCCTTGAAATCTCTTTGGAGAACATTGGGGGCGGTTTGCCCTACCTCTCCTCTGTAAGAGCGGTATCGCTTGACCTTAATCGCTGCCTTCAGTGAGAGGATTCCCATCAGGCGCTGAACAGCTTTATGGTTAATCTGTTTCCCTTCTCGATGAAGAGACAGCGTTACCCTACGGTATCCGTATCGGCCTCTATTCTCATGATAAATCTCACCAATACGCTTTTTAACGTCCGCATACTTGTCAGGCTTGCTGAGAGCCTTTAGATGGTAATAAAACGTACTGCGCGGTATCTCCGCAGCCCTGAGAAGCTCATCAAGAGGATAAAACTGCCTTAGCTCGTTGAGTACTTTCACTTTTTCGTGGGATGAGCTAAGGCTTTCAGCTTTTTTAGATACACAAGCCGCGTTTCAAGAAATCGAACTTGCCTTTCAAGATCCTCAATGCGTCGGTCTTTTGACAGCTCCAATGCTGATGCCGCTTTTTCTGGATCAACTGATATTGCAATGTTTCTTTTGGTGCCAATCTTGAGCGCGCGTAAACCAGCTTCTCCGCGCTCTTCATAAACCTTCAGCCACCTGGCTACAGAACCACTACCAGCAAGCATAAAGTGAGCAGCAGCCTGATTAAGGGACATGTGCTGCTCGATCACCGCTTTCACGACCTTAATACGCAACTCAGGATCAGCACTAACACCTTTAGGTTTGGGAATTAAACCTTTTTCTCCATGTTTTTCATAGAGGGCAACCCATGTCCTGACCTGGGTTCGGGGGACACCAAAACGTGCCGAGATGATCCTGTAACCATCATCAGTAGTGAAGTAGTGATTCACGACTTCAAGGCGCTTTTCAAAAGGGTATTTTGGCTTTGACATATCAGGGGCTATTCCATTTCATCGTCCAACAAAATGGGTGCAGTACAGGTTAATTGAAAAATTACTCGGGGCTTTCTGCTTTTACCACAGTCAAACAGTGTTACCGCTGGCTGGGGCAAAAGCCTCCAGCACCAGCGTCATTATATCACTCTGCCCTGATCAGCCAAACACCCTGCCTGCATAAATCATTGATTTATAACTTATTTGACATGAGTCACTTCCGGTTGTCGGAGACAGTCTTTTTACACTAAAGAAAAGGGTAACGGGCAGCTGCTTGGTCGGAACATACAGTGCAGTTCCTGCCCGTTTAATTTCCGGATGCAATGGTAGGATCAGGAGGCACTGGTTCCGTTGATTAGGGAAAGCTTATGTGCCTGAATACGGCTGTATTCGAGATGGGATGGAATATTACAGATGCGCTCCAGTCGATCATGCAGCCTCGTGTAGGTCAGTCGATGAATACCGGACATTTCATCAAGTAGCCAGCGCTTGATGTAAGGGTTACAGGAAAGCCGGGCAAGATCGTCGTCATCCACTTCGTCAAAGAACCAGTACTGCTCCATCGGGACTACCTGAAATATCCACGGCCGGGGATAGTCCCCTGTGACAACCAAAAACCATGCGAGAAAGCATAGACACAGCTCAACGATCATCAGCATCGAAAATTGCGAATAACTTAGACCAGGCACATAGGGTGAACTATCCGCAACATACCCCCTGAACAATTCCGCCACAAGGTAGCCCAATAGCGACAAGGCCAGCATCAGGGTCAGGATTAATCCCCCATTAAACGCTACCGAAGCCTTTTGAACCCGATCAGGTGCTGTCCGGCTGCGATAGTTGGTCACTACTCTTTCTACAAGTGCCCTTATGGCAGCCTGTTCTTTACTGACATCAGCTCCGGAAAAACCGGACGGGCTTTTATTTAATTCAGTCATACCCCACTCCTGTTATGTGCTCTACTGAACAAACACGTAGATCATACAGAGCTCACGGACGCACTCCTGCCAGATAAAGGAGGGAATTTGGCTGTAAGACGGTTAGCCAACAGTTCAGGTTATGCGTGGGATCCGGCCAGTCAGAAAGGATTCCGTTATTAACAGGCAAGGTTAAAGGCAGATGGACGTTGAAATTGTGGATGCTAAAAGGGGTATTACTCTTTTTCCTGCATAGCGGCTTTTTCAGCCCGGGTGGCCAGGCGAGCATTTCCGAAAGGTTCACGGACAAGCAGGGGCTTCTCCTTCTTCCAGCCCCTGATAGCCGTTTCTCCAAAACGACGTGGTGCATTGCCGTTCCAGCGAGCAATCACATGATTATCATGAATTTCTATAATGACAACGGGGTGGACAATGACCGTTGTAATGGTGGTATTTCCCATTTTGGTACGGGTTACAGACCAAACCTGCATCCCGGATTCCAGCTGGCTGATTTTCATATTATATCCTTAAGCCAACACGAACTGCGCCACAAAAATTAATGTGGCGCAATTTACCATAAACAATAAACATCAGATACCCGTGAAGAGATTTCCCTTTATTTTAAAATTCTTCTGGAGAAAAAATGATATTTCCAGAAGAAGTCAGCGAAATTCAGAAACGGCCATCACAATGGTGCTGCGCTGACGCTGGCGTTCTGCCTTGCGCTGCCTGCGGCGATAGATCTATTTTGCGCTGACGTAAGGGCAGTCCTCACGGGTATACCAGCAGCAGCCGCAAGGTTCGGGCCGGGGTTTTCCGGCAAGTCCAAATGGTTTCATCAAGTCACCTTTTTAATATTTTTAATGGCAAGATACTTCCCTAACACATTGTTTTATCGCATATAACGCTGTTGCATAAACAGATACAGATAACCCTCAGGAGAAAACATGCAAAGGTTATCAGTGATAACCGCATCCAGATACCGAGTGTCAGTCTGTAAACGTTTTATCACCAGAAAATGTGCTGCCGCAGCCTTAATGCCAGAACTACCGTTTACAACATTATGTATACCCGCTTCGAATAACGAACGAGCATGAATTACCTTTTCCCGGGCCGCTTCGATCTCCGCATTAATAACGCATTGCCGCGCCTGGATGACTGCCTCTCCGGTTAAATCGCGGAAATTCATTAGAGATGTGATCATGATTAACTCTCCAGATTATGTGGAATCATTATAACAACTGGCATCCCGCCACAAATAACCTGAGAAAAATTCTTTGAAATATTCCTATATATAAGGAATTACAGTCGGAAAAGAAACGATGAAATAGCGCCGACCGCTTAAAATCGATAAATTAAAATGGACGGCACTGGAATGAAAAACTGAAAGTAGTAAGACCGTAATTATCCTTCACGGATGTAAGCTTTATAAGAGGAGTACTGGCAAAGCTTTGCCAAGTACTTCGGCGGTTGTGTCTACGATTTTACGGATGTCATCGATCTGCGAAGGCTTATTCAACACCACCGTAAAAAGCTCTCCTTCGTTATCAGCCTGCTCGCAGTTTCCGTATCGGCTCCCGTCGTACAGCTGCACAATACGTGACATAGAAGACTTTGTTTGTTTCATGGCTTTGCACCTGCTTTTAGGCAGTTTGGTTACTGGTTATCAGAAGCTGGTTTCATGCGCTTCCGGCTGGGACACGAACTGGTATTTGACGCCGCCAGGCACACCTACTGCTTCGGCAATAGAGTCGCAAAGCCGCGATAAATCATTTAGTGTCATCGGATATTCAATATCTACAGAATATAAAGCACCTGCATTTTCAGCATCTTCGATGTTTTTATACTGGGCACTAAATATAGCAATGGTCTGAATTTCGTGGTTATGCATGAACCGGTCCTTATTAAATTATAAAAGCCACCCGAGAGTGGCCTGAGTTGAAACTTAAATCTGTGAAGTATTTTTGAGAGATTTTTTGCGATCCAGATGCCGGGCAACAATGGTTCCGATAACAAGTAGCATGATGACCGCACTGAAGAAGGTGCTGTCAGGGACGCCCTGGAAAAAATCACTGAAACTGTAAACAATAAAAATCAATGCGCAAAAATAGAAAACGATACGAACATAAGGGGTAAAAAACATTTTCATCGGTTGCCTTCCATTCAGGGAGAATTCTCAGTAATTACATCACACCTGAAGAGAAACTATTTTCGTATAAATGAGCATTTTCGACATATCAGAGGGGGGGTTTACTCATAAATGAGGTAGTAAGGGTCACACTTGAGGTGAAAGTTACTTTCCTGGCTGCGAACGAACTATCTCAAATGTTAGAGGTGTGCGTTCGCCTTGAGAGCCTCATGCCCTGAGGAGCTCAACTTGAGCCGATAGTATAAACCTGGCTCCAGATGGCTTGCTGGCTGGCATAACTCCACGAGGCCGAGCCGGAACAGGACCGGAGAGCTCCTGCACGTCACATCATCAGGATTCCCCATAAACGTACGCCGTTCTCTGGCCCGTCTGAAATTGCCAGAGATATCATAGACCGTGCCGGATGCCATCCGTCGTAACACGTAAATCTGTGCCATTGTAAGCTTCTGGGCGGAACTGCTTAAACCTGACATACCTTCCCCTCCTTATATAAAACAATCCGCCAGCAGCTCGACTGGCGGACAATGTTTGACTGGCAACAGCAAGGACATACTATTTAGTGACAAGTTTGATCTTGGTTTCACTCATTCGAAGTCGAAACTCCTGAAAACCCTGCTCTACCGCTAACTCCAGCCACTCAACGGGAATGGTATAGCTACAATCAGACCCACCCAAAGCGGCATCACAAGCGTAATCCCAGTCCTCATCCAGTTTTGGATTCATCCCCTGGGCGTAAGCCACAGTATCGCGGGATGCGGGAGAGCCCTCAAGCTCAGCATTAGTGATCAGGTATACACCATGACTGTGCGCGAGAAGCACTTTTGGCACCAGATGTGTGCTGGCAATTTTTGAGGATGAGGGAAAGAAAACCCTACCAGCTTTACGCGCCTCTTCTTCAGTCTGTCCCTCAGCGTTAAGGAGGGCTCCCCCCGGATAGCATGCCGGGTCATAGATCTGATCTGCGGTGACCGAAAACGTTTTTGCGGTGCGAATTTCTTCGATCAGTTTATTAATATCCGCCATTTCAAATACGAGAGTGGTCACAGGCTTACTCTCCCTCTTCAGTGGACAACATCAGATACTTTGTTGCCAGCAGAAGCTCTCCCACATCCTTGAGGGACAATTCAGCTTTGCCTTCTACGGCAAGCTGCAAGCGCTGTCGAATTGCATGAACAGAATCTGAAGATAAAGATGCCATTTTGCGCAAAACGGCATTAGCCTTTTCTACAGCAGGATACAGAATTTCTGAGTTGGTATTATCTTCGTCATTATCAAAGATAATTTCAGAATCCATATTGATGTTATCTTCAAGCCAGCTTGAAAGCACTTCAAGTAATGACATCACCTTTTCAATTTGCATATCGCCTCCTCTGTTAATGTGAAACAAATATAACAAAGTGGCTTACCCGGCTAATAACCTGAGCAGAAAGTTTTCGCACTTTGTTTGAAAACAACTTTTCTGCTCAGGTTAATGTTAAAGTCGCTGTGTAAAAGATAAAGGGCACTAAAGATGATTTAAGCATCAAACAGACTAAATCGGATTCCGTCTTTTATATCGCTTTTAAAATAGAATGAATGAAATATAAATTTAGCGTTTATGATTGAACGCTGTAGAGGTTGATTTATCCAGTGATATTCAGTTTGGGGCCTTAAAAAGGTTTTATTTTGGATTCGAATTACAAAGGGAGCACCGACATTTTTCTGGGGGCTCCCGCAGAGAAAAAGCGGTGAGGCTATGAAGACGAAGAGGAGGTATTCGACGAAATACTGTATGGCCACAGGAGAGCTTCAGCACCCATATCCTGCCGTCTCGCTCGCCTGTAATGATTTCAACATGTACAACGTCATACCACGTAGTTGTATTTCTCACTTTGTTTATGCTTCCTGACACCGTGTGAACGCAATCTTCGTCTGGATGCGTTCATAGATGGAAAACTGCCTTTCAATGGAACCGGCATTAGACAGTAATTCATGAAGCTCAGCAGAGTCTGTATCGGGAACGATAGCTACAGAAACTCCATATCTCCGTCCAATTTTGATTAGGTGCGCAAGCTGTTCTTTTTCGGATTCTGTGAGCATTGCCAGATCTCTTCCGGACACCTGCTCTATAAACGAACCAAGGTTTTTGGGAAAAAAGGGTTCGGCATCAGAGTTATGTGCTGGGCGCGTCTGCGGCTTATCGAAGCTATTGGGCATGAATAGAACCTATACAGTTAGAGAACTGGAGAATGGATAAAGACTCTATGAAAATCAGTTGTGCTACACTCGAATGCTAATCAAGCTTTATGATGGCTTTAGTAGGGATGGCCGTCAACTTAAACCGATAAGAAGGGAGCCATTTATCGTTAAAGTAACTTTCCCGGATGATGCTCTTTTTACGAAATAAGTTTCTCACACTCCTGTATAAGAGTCGCCCTGGAACGAGATCGACTGGCTTTGCTTAATGAAGAGCGTAGTTGATGTTCATCAACCCCATCAGCGATAAACTGACCGATTTTTGTTTCAAGCCGCTGCATTGCCTCGTAAAGCTTGGCATCCGCATTATTTTTAAGAAACCTCAGTATATAATCAGCAATAATTTGGACGGGAGTGAACTTATACATTATGTATCCTTAAGACGTTGCGTTAAATGATTCAAAAAAATTTATAACCAGACGTAAATTATTATACATAAGTAAGCACTTTAGCTAACAAGCTGGAGGAGTGAATTTCGGTTAGCAACTATATTTTAGAAGCTGATTGCTGAATAGACAAAGCCCGGCTTACCGGGCATTCATTTAATTAGATGCTAGAAATCTGACCCGTCGTCTGACTTTTATTCCAGGCAGAGTTAGGAACTAATAATGATGGCCTGGTCAGTTTGAGGAAGCCGGTTTCCTCTGATAAATGCAGGGTGGTTTAAACGAGAAGAAGAAATGGTCATCGCCAGAAATGTCTCTTCACGCGAACGCAGAAATTCCCCCCATGAATAGGTTTCCCATACGTCGTGAGAAAGGTCGGATTCCTTTATGTACCGGGATTGCATTGTTGGCTCAAAATCGACAGGGGCTAAACTGTCATAGGATGGATGAACACGGTACCCCAATCCCTCCTCCGTCTGATGGTATGCATGTGCCAAAAGGACATCGTGGGAGACCAGGTCATAGTCGTTGTCCTGAACGAGCGTTTTTACGGTATGACTAATTTCCCCAAAGCCGTCTATTTCCCAGAGCGTTATCATTGTGAACTCAGCTAAAGTTCGTGGGCTCTTTACCAGAAAGCCATTTAATGCTCGTCGCCCCTTCAGCATGCCAACGTGGTAGGTCTTGTTGGGATAGGGTTTCATTGCCACCAGCGAATCAGCTTTAAGCTCAAGTGACAATTCAGGGACAGACACGGACATGAGAGTACACTTGTTTTTCATATGGTGAAGAATACGTGGCACAAGATGCAGATACATCATTTTCTCCTTTTATGGATATAACTGGCAGATCCTCAGCAGCATCAAAATAGTTAATAGACTTTTTTAATTGGTTAACCACTGTTGATTGACTTGTTTTATGTCTCTGAGAAATTATTCGTTTTGTTTCTGTTCGTTATACTGCTCAAACCAGAAGACGACCGGTTTTACTACAATATGAAGCAAACCAAAACGTTCTGCGGTACGGAAATTCACGCTATATGCGCGAGCCCGTTCAACCTGTTTGGTAATTTCATTTCTCATTCCTTCAACACTAAAAGCTCCTTTAAAAAGGTTGCAGGGAGCGCATGATGGAAATAAGTTTTCTATTGCATGCAGTTCAGGGTGCATAACCTTACCCGTACTTCGGGCAACATGAGTTACGCCGCTGCCGACCGGGGCTCTCACCAGTTCAAAGTCGCGTCGAACAGGCTCAACATGATCGGCATGCCACCCTTTTTCAGGAAGCTTGCAACCACAATAGGCACAACGCCCCCCAAATTTCATTCGCAGCTCAGCTCGCTGTATTTTAGAGATCTTATTTTTAGGTTTTGAGAACCTACCATCAGGTGATTCCGCTTTGGATAACTTTGCTGAGGGCTCAGGTAACTCAACTAAATTCCCGTTGATATTTATCACCTTGACCATATCATTTTCCGCCTTTACTAATCTCACGGGCACAGGAGCTGGCTTAAGTAACCGCTGAAGTTAACAGCCACTGACTGCCTCTACCCAGACCTTCTGTTTATACTCAATAGGCCACCCCTCTTTATCTGCCCGGATGACGCAATCATTTACCGTGGTGCGTGACCGGATACGAACATCAAGCGGAAGCGAATCGTTATCCACACGAGCCTGTGCCTCATTTAAAATGCGTAAAAACATCTCTTTGGTCATTCAGATACCCCCTCAACTTTGCGAATTTTGATCAGATGAGGGCGATTCAGTTTACAAAGTTGTTCTGTCGCTTCATCAATCGAATTGAACCGATGAGCCTCTTCGATATTTAAAGTCCAGTATTTCGCTTTCCCTTCTCCCAGATCGGACTCAAAATAATTTCGCTTTACATCCATTTTTTTAGGCCTGCCATTTATCTTGACGACATTATGTCTGTCATCAAAAAGAAATTCGTCCCCCTCAAAAGTGATTAATACAAATGGCCCCTCAGGCTTGGAAGTCCGGGGACTTCCCATTTTCAAAGTCATACTTCAGCCTCTCGATAGAACTCATGAAACCTCAAATTAAAATGGACTCACACCACACTGATTCAGTATTCCTCCTGAACCCCATTAGGCTCTGTTGTGATTTCATATTTAATACCGCCAGGTGCTCCCACAGCGTCCGCGACCGACTCACACAGCAGCGAGAGATCGTTGAGGGTCATTGGGTGTTCAATGTCCAGCGTGAAGAGTTTCCCGGCTTGCTTGGCGGCTGTCTTGTCAGCATGTTCAGCATTAAAAAGGTATACGGTGTGTTTTTCCTGAGCGGGGGTATTTTGATTTTGCATTGATGATCCTTTTGTTTAGTTCCCCGATTCCGGGGGTGAGTGAATTAATTTAAATTTATATTTGTCTGGTTTAATTAGAACGTTTCCAGGCTATGCGTAAACAGGTAATGCAAAGGCTGTATCAACAGGATTAAAGTTACTTTTCTGGATGCAGCAACGCTTGGACATGATGTCCACATTACATCACGATCAAAGCTAAGTTTTTTTTGTATAACCCCTTCATTTTCGTGTGTTTCGCGTTTCAGACGCTTATACGACCTGCCTGACCATCCTCATCAGAAGGCGGTTTAACAGTCCTTTCGCTGTCGGGCGATTGCTATCGACATAGTAAAAACCTGTTTTGGTCGTACCGTGAGCACTGCTCAGCACCCTCAGTTCCCAGATAACGTCACGGATAACGCCGCCATTTTCTGGCTTAAGGCATTCAGATAAATGGCGCATGAAACGAGCTCTTACGGCACGGTAATAGCGGAACTCCTCTGGCTGGTTAGTATTTTCTTTCACCCGGAGTCGCTGGTTACACAGAGTTAGAACTGCATCCATCATTCCCGCCTTCAGCTTCGCCTGGATCGCACCTTGTTGCTGTTCCCTCTCACCTTCGAGTAACGTTAAGATTCTTTCTCCGAGTGCCGTCTTGTTGTGTACGTGCAACTGTACACAGGCAGCTACGCATGCCCAGAATCTGAACTTTTTTATCTGTCCACGCAATTTCCGGGCTACAACCTGACGGTATGCAGTATCGCTGAGTATTTTAAAACGCCGACTGGCAACCAGCTCTGGAAGCGACACTCTTTCGCCTATCCCCAGGCGGGAAAAGGTTTGTCCCCGTTGTGCGAGACGATGATAGACAGCGCCCTTCCCTTTTGAAATTCGGACCGCGCCATAACGAAGAAGATACTGAGCAGCAGTCGTTGGAGTAAACTCACCGTCAGCGATGCTCTGGCGTAACCCGTCGTATTCATGCCAGATAATCCAGGACGCCGTATCTTCTTCAACAGTCAGCTCATCCTCTTCCTCGAATGCCACGACGACAGAACTGCTCTCTCCGGTCTTTAGGCTACGTGAAGCCCTGGGGTCAGCCTGCCCGTCAAAATAGGTCATCAGCGGCAACGTATCAGTCAGTCCATCATAAGCTGTACCGAACCGGCCTCCGGGCAGTTTCATCCAGAGTGGAGCTGGCATTGGTGTACGGGCCACAGGCAGCATGTCAGGCTCATCCTCAAGAAGGTCCAGATCGGCCTCTTCCCAGACTCTGCGATAGATCTCAATTGCCCGAAACGGGCGAGGGTTGAAACAGTGCAACGACCAGAGGAAATCAACGTGGATCACGTTTGCTTCATGTACAAGCCGAAATTGTGGCTCAGCCATACGACGGTTATAAGCCGTATCGTCCACCTCGCCGGAAAGTAGCTTTCTGCGATGCTTTGCCGCACGTCTGGCTTCAACATAATCAAGGCTGCAACAGACATGAAAAAGACGTTCAGTCAGGGACGAAGAAAAGATATTGGGTTGAAGACGCACATACCCGCCTTCGAACACTTTACGACCGATATAATCCCGCAGGCTCCAGTCGTACTGGATCTTAGAAAGAAATCGCTGAAGACGACTTAGGCCTGCCTGATAACCATATTTCTCAGGGTCAGTGCGAAGGAGCGTTTCCATTGAATGGTCAACCCCTACGGCTGTGCAAAGCGAGCACCCATATCTAGCCCCACAAGCTGAGGTTCGCGTGGGTTTCTCCGGCGACCAGATACACTCTCCGGTGGCGTCTTTATAAAGCGTTGCCAGGCTGAAGTTATCCGGCATAAAGCTTGGTAAAGGGAAGCGGGATTCGGAACCACAGGCCATTAGAAAAGACCAGATGTCCTGAGTGCGCCACTCCTTTACTGGATAGAGTTCACCACCGTGCTCAGTCAGGGTTACTTTCCTCGCCTGCCCTCCCATTTTGAGGATATTTCCGGCCCTTCGGGCACTTTCATCATCCCTGGAGCCCAGCATCAGGCATACCCTGCTTCGTACGGATGCCGGGGCGTTTTTTAGATAACGAGCTTTGGCCTTGCGCAGGGGGGCGATTTTGTAGTCGGTTGAGCACTGACGGGTTGAAGAATTAGTCCAGGTCGGAAGTCCACGTCCAGTCAGAATGCGGCCTACCCAGCTCTGCGTAAGAGACGGTTGGGCGACAAGGACTGTGACCGGTAGCTGGTGTTCAGCAATGAACATTCTAAGCTGGTTGAGAACCTGTGAAGCCTGATAGTGCATCTCAGGGTTTTCGATCAGCGTATCGGACATCTGAATGAAATGATGTTCGCTGATATTTGTGCCGTTACGTACTGCCCTGATCAATGCCATCAGAAATAGGTGAAGAAGAGAATGGGAGTCTTTACCGCCACTGTATCCCACGCACATCGTCCATCCGTCCGTAATAGCCTGATAAATAGCAGATGTGGCTGACGTGACCAGAGAAGAAAGACTCACAGTCTCCTTTTCATCGGTATAGTTCAGATCGGCATCGGTTGTCAGGGTCTCCCAAACATCAGCCCATTTATCATGTTTCAAAATGGCAGCATTAGCCGCCTCAGGAAAAATAACTTCTGAGGGTAATTCAAGGAATGAGTCACTTTTTTCAATAAACATATATTTTCCTGAACCACGGCATATGCTGCATCACTGATATTTTTATTAGAACTTTAAAATAACTACAGCGCAACCATTTAGCGAAATTATATTAAATCAAAATCACGCAAATTTAATTCTTAAATAGATTTAAAATAAAAACCCATTGTAATTTAATCTCCCAGCACAGCTATTAGATATAGGTTGGTGGTGTAATAAAAGCCGTGACATTTGTTTTCAACTCAGACAGCGGAATTGAAGGAGTGTTAAGAGTCATGTCATCACCACAATGGCGTGGTAGAGCAGAAAGCTGAAATGAATCTTTCATCACCCTAATAACCGGGCATTCCGTACGTGCTGATGGCATTACTTCCCGCAGCATCGCTTCCTGCCTTGTGCTATCGCTATGCTTATATTCATCCTGGTCTGTTATTTCTTGAATTTCATCTTCACCACAAAATGACCAGTTAGCGTCATAGAAGTAAAACTCAGTTAACTGAAGATCGTTTTTTTTCACGTATGTCGCCAATTTGCGGATACGCTGTTCAAGCATTGTATCTATCCGTAAGGAAACACTTTGCGGAACATCACTTGCAAAGTCATTGATGCAAACAACGGTAGATACTATGAATTTATTGGTCATGGCAGGCTCCAGGCCACCGGGGGAACCGGTGGCTACGGTTATCAGGCAGGCTTATGCGCCGCAAAGGGTGTCAAGGGAAGGAAGAAGCTTGCTCAGCTTGTCGTAATCGAGCGGAGACAGTTCTGTAACGAGTTCGACCGAAAGACTGGTGTTGTCTTCTTCACTCAGAATATAGATTCCGTCTTCTGGCTCTTTTCCGGCACATGCCTTCAGTCGTCTGTTAACGACCTCCTGGGCTGAATCCGCTACGTCGCAGCTCAGGACATAGCTTGCCACATAGCTGCTCTCACCGTGGTAATGCGTCACTTTACACAGAGCATACTGGATACCGGCTTTGTGAGCCTCATTCATGAGACGAGAAAACTGACAGCCATCCTGGTAATAGTGGGTATCCTTTGTGACCAGAATAGTCATACCCCCAAATTCATCTGTCCGGCTTTTACTGCATGTAAATGCAGCAGTAATTGTTACCATTTCCGGGAGGTCGAATACCGACAGCACGGCAGTTGTGAGGCAAATTGCATGGTCAAGATCAATAGTCTCTCCATGAAAAACTGACAGCCCACTGCTGTTAACTTCTGTTGCGAACGACAGTTCATAATTACAGTCTGGGCAGGATGGTTGCCCAAAGCTCGGCTCTGAAGGGTCATACTCAGGGTGGTTCTCAATAATACTGAGAATCAGCTTCTCAGTCAGAGAACAATCTGCCAGTGGCTTATCAAGCAAACGCTCACCTTCTGCAATTTCTGCTTCGGTAACGAATGTGATTGCTTCTTGTGCCATTTTAGCCTGCTCCTGAGTGCAGGGAATAATAAACGACGCCAGAGTATAATTATCTGCCACAGTTGACTCCTTGATTATTTAATTAATGTATTTGATGAGAAGATCATAACAAACACACTACTACCAACTAATAACCTGAAGTCGTTTTTTTAGAAAAAATATTAAGAAGAATATGAACACCACCTCATCTTAAATTAATATTGTTCAGGATTAATATTCATTTTTGCAAATAAAAACCGCCAGACGGCGGCTTTTATAAAGAGGGAAATATCATTGGAAGCTGAAATTACTTCACGGCAGGCCGACAAATTACGCGACTGCTGTGAGCTGAAGCGAAACTTGTAGAGGAAACTATAATCACCTTTTCTAAGTCGTCGGCACTGTCGGCAATATGATGCCGAAAAGCCTCCTCTGCATCACCAGGGGAATCGGCTTCGACCGGGTAGGCCTGATCATCATCATCAAACATAATGCGCCCGGAAATGAGATAAAGTCGGCTCAAATCTGGCGTCGCTGCGCTCGTGCTTCGTTCGTTCAGATTCATTTTTTCTCCGTCTGTTGCTCGTAAAAAGAATGACGCCGGTTTAAAAGGCGTCGCCAGGGTTCAGGCTAAAACGCAGGGTTGCCATCGAGGAAGCTCATTGGCTGGCCAATAGCGGATGCCACCCTGAGAATTTCACCTGGTGTGGCATAGCGCAGCATTTCTGAGCGTCCAAATTTCTGATACTCATCTACTGACATCTTTCTCCACTCGGGGTGAGGATCTTTTCCGCACAGTGACCAGTTGCTTTCAGAGGAATCACGACGGAGAACGTACACATCAAGCGAGGCTGTAAGCCCGCTTCCATATCCCCGCTGCGCTACAATACGAACCTGAGAACCATCGTCGCGTTGCAACGTCTGGGTTAATTTCGTGATAGGATCCTGAGAATGCATGCCATTTACCTCGTTTTTAAAAGAATTACCGTAAGTAAATGATACCGAATCGAGAATTCTGGCTAATAGGTCAGAAGAAAAAATATTGCATATTTTTGAAGTGTAGGATAATGATTAGAATAAAATGGCCTGAATAAATCGTTAGCTTTAACTCTGCTTATTTCAGAAAAACTCTGAATTAGTAGTGATGGAAAACGACGCGGTGAAAAGTAACTTTTACACCGCAATTCAGAAAAAAGTTTCAGTTAGTCACATTACGAATAACCCGGCTTACTTTCGCATGTGCGTTCCCCTGCATGTTAAAGTAAAGCCCTCCGGGCAGACTCGTCGCCCACTTAACGCCTCGCTCAGCCATACGCTTCGGTGTTTCCAGCCAACCACGAGGAATATTGCCCGGAACGTTACCGATAACCCGTCAAATGCATGCTGCTACCCGGATGCCGCCGGGAATATCGCATTTGGATTCAACAATATGCATGACCTCAGATAAAGCACCATGCCGCTGGACATGATCGCCAATGTGCAACTCGATAGGAGAAGCCATTTCTGAATCTGACTTCATATCTGTCCACCTTTAATTTAGAAACCGTCTAAATTACCAAATTAGTTAATCCAACAACATCTGTATCACAACCATCAATTTGTTTTTGTTGGGTCTATATCGTAGAAACAAGTGAATAATGAATACACTCGTTAATACAGACAACCGGAAATGAATGACTACCTGATTATCTCAGCGGTATATGCTAAGCCGTTAATATTGCCATTCTCTGGTGGAACCACTGCTAAATGAATAAACCGTTTGTCGCTTCAAACCACTTTATCAAAACCGTTAACTTGCATTAAGTCCGATACAGTTCGGCGAGCTCATCCAGCATGGGGTTACTCTTATATCCCGGTGCGGCCGTAAAAAGGTTTCGGGAAATCGCCAGCCACTCCATGATTTTGTCCGTCGCCAGCCAACGTCTGCCAAGTCGCTCGGCTGCGATGGGGACTTTATGCAAGCCAGCGAAGGGATCTACAACAAGATCTCCCGGCTCTGTCAAAAACTCAATCAGAAACGCTGCAAGCCTGGTAGGAGACGTTGCACCGTGCAGCGGAAAACCGAGCTCGCGGGCAATGGAATGGCAAAATCTCGTATCAGCGCAGCTATTGCCGTAAAACAAAGTATTCTTGGGGATCGTTCCTTCTGTTTTATTTCCAAAGGAACCGCTTTTAAGCTGGTACGCCCCATCACCATAAAAGGTCGTGCGATTTTCACCGCCTGCTGCCTGCAATTTTAGATGCTGGTCTGAATGCGGTTGTAGTACACGTAAGTTGTTTGAACGAACCTTACTCGCATCATTGGTAAACCACAGCACAGGCTCATACGATGAGCAGAGCTGCACCCGTTGCTTACATGCCCAGTGCGTTGGCGATGGGGGCTTACTGCGATTCACCCACTGAAGCCTGTCCATGAGCTCAAGCCCCAGCTTGTCACATAATGCCAGTGTCAGACGCTCCAGATACAGAGAACGTGAAGGCCTACCCCTATTAAAGCTATCTTGAGTGATATTCAATGCCACACTTGCGCCCGGTACAAGCTGTTTCACGATCGGTTCGAGGATACGCAGAAGCCAGTCAATATAAGCCTGCTCGCCACGCCCCCCTCCGTGCCCGTAGTCTCTTGAATTTCGAAGGAGGTAAGGTGGCGAGGTCAGGCAAAGATGAATTTGCTCGGTGATATTGCTGAAGAAGGCATAGGCGTTTCCAAAAACCGATGCCCCAAGAGAAGTTGAGAAACCGACAACACAGAGCTTTTCCCATGACTCATGCAGGTTTGTTTTCGTCTTAGAGGCGTATCTCCAGACGCCCCGTTTTTCTGGAACGCGTTCGATGACCCCGGCCTGACGGAGAGTCTGCTGAAACCAGCGAACCTTATGTTTGACGCCGCTGGTTCTGGTTTTATCTGACCCAAATTCTTTCAGTTCGTGCAATTCGGCATCCGACATGCCAGTTTTACGCTGCACTTCGCGATAAAGCTCGTCGTTGGTCAACGGCGATTCGGAGGCAGCGTAGATATGCGCAATTAAGTCCGTATTAATCGTACTCATCAGCCATCCTAATGGGGATACAGTTATTATATCGGCCTGATGGTTGGAAGTGAGATTACTAAATCAGACCGATCTGGTTTGTTGAAGACTTTGCCAAATCATGCAGCACAGCTGGGCTTGCACAGAGCGAGCCGGGCTCCTTTAGCGGAGACACCTTCGCAAGTTGGATTAATCAGCCTCAAGATTCTGGAACTCAATGAGCTTTTGCTCACACTCCTCCCTGCCCCACGATCCCTGCCAGTCACAGATGTCCCGGTACTTACTTTCCAGCTTATCCATCTGTGCGAGATTAGCTGTTGCGAAGTCTGTCCATATGTCATGCCAGCAAGCGTTGTACGTAACGCCAGCTGGTGGACAATACTCCATTGCATCAGCATTAATAATTTCAACGCGAAGATCGGTTGCAAACGAGGCTGCAACGAGGTTAATAACATCCTGTTCTTTTTCGATTACCGTGACATGGGTTACATCGTCTTTCTGAAGAATGGCGTGGAGCACCATACCAAGACCAAGACCATTAATGAGCACCCGCCCGGTGGCTCGCTCTATAAAATCCTGGCAGGTTCGGATCTCCATCGGGGTATTGGACATCACCACATCCCAGCCGTTGGACAAGCGGCGATATCTACCGGGCGGGATAAACTCATCTGTATTACCAGTACACTCGGCACGAAGGGCGAGGGTCAGCGCCTTATCTGTGGTAATTTCGAAAGTGTCCAGTTTCCAAGTTCCGGACTTGCCGTCTTTAACGGGTAAATCAGAAAAGCAGCTCTTCATCGAGGCAACCAAAATTCCAGTAGTTTTGTTACGCTGAACCTACCACAAACCCGCTCTTAATGAAGGCATCAGGAGCGATAGCGATCTTTGAGGCATCGTTTAAAACAGCGGCATCCTGTAACAGACACCCGATATTTTTTTTAATGCCGCAGGTGTTAAAGGTAGCGTTGCAAAGTTGCAACATCTTCAGGGGCAACCTCCACGCAGCTCCTGACACTGTAGTGATTTTCGCCGTTGTAGTCATAAACCCCACCGTCTTCAAAACTCAGCTGTTCAACCTCGCCAGCACACTCGGAAATCAGTGCCGTCTGGCAAGCATTTTTCTCACAATCGCTGACGAGTATACGAACATAGCTTTTCTCATGGTCGCCGTTACGGTTCTGGATCTTTACGATAAAGTGTTTTTCAGACATTTGTGCCTCCAGCTCAGGTTGAGGTTAATTTAGCGTTGCCCCGGTTCACCGGGGCAAGAATAAATCAACCCTTAATGAAATTGTGCCCCCAGGTGTTAGGCTTAAATGCCTGCTCTTTGATATATGTTTTCATTACCTTGCAGGTTTTTTTCAGGGCTTTGGTATTGGCATCGGTTACTGGGATAAAATGGCGAGAATGACGGTTTTCCCGGTACTGCTTATCAGCGTTTGGGTCAATTGCTTCGCTTTGCAGGAGCCCTTCGTGCCTGCCAATTACTATTACGTAGTTCATTTCACCTGAAACACGATCCGTGAGTAATTGAAGGGAAATATCAGCTGCTCGCGTGGCCTGGCTTGCAGATATTTTTGCATGCAAGAAAGCCCCCTTTCTGAATTTGGCCGGAGTTAGCCCTGTAATATCCTCAACACTAAAATTAAGTGAGGAAAGAATTGAAAATAAGTCGCAGCTAATGACTTCAGTATTATTAGGCATTTTACCCGTCCCCGTCCATATTCATGATACGGTAATGATACCAGGTCGATATCATTACCTAATAACTTGGTGAAAGAAAATCTGTAATTTTTAGTTAACTAAAATTAATAGTCTCAATACTGCTCAAGAATTCTTTTTTTACGTCCGGTGTAAAAGGTATACGTTCAATGTATTTATAAAGTGTCGCAAATGTTTTGGGTTCAATGTTTCGGGAGATAATGTCATCAATCGGATCTTCGAACATATTGATAAAGATATCGACATGCTGCTCTCCGCTTTCTGATGCCTTTGAAAGAAGACTGACCACTTCAATGTAGCGATTATCCTGCTCTGCAATGAACAACCAGTGCCCTTCGTTAAAGGCGGGTGCAGCGCTGTAGCGTTTAACAACAATTTCTGAAAGATTATATCCTGCCTGATTCAGCAGATTATTAAAGTTGAGTTGAGTTGAAATCACGTCTAACGTTTTCATAAAACCTCCTTTTCATCTGTACTTATTATACTGTTACCCAACCCCCAGCTAATAACCTCCCAGCAAATTTTCAGAAAAAAAACACCGCCTTTTATTTAAGATTGAACACATCCTTTTTAAATACCAACAATGATTATGAAACCACAATGTAAGTGAAGCGCCATTATGGAAAAGTAACTTTTGTGCAGCTCATAAATTTTATTTATTAGTTACGTTCCTTTGTCTTGTGGTCGAAGTTCATCAGGCGAGGCCTAAGAAGAATATGTGTGGTTTCAGCCAATGCGGTGATCGGGCATTATAATTTGGTCGGGCTATTATACGTGGGTAAAGGTAGTGGTAGGGAGAGGATCAGGTTAAATTGCATTTTCCCGGTTGCCTTCCCTGGCCTACCGGTTTCAGGTCAGACGCTAAGACCAGCGGTAATACTTAAAGTAGTCCTCATTTACAGCCAAAAACTCCCTTAAACCGTTCATTAATCCCTTTTCAAACGCTGTAACGATAAACCGGTATCCGTCCAGTGTTTCAATGTAGTAGATCCCGCCCGGTGTTATTCCAACATGCAACACCTCGGCTGTCATCATAAACTGGCCTTCCGGAAAATCATGCGACAGGTATATAAAACCCGTCGTGGCCGGTGCGGGTGTGGCATTCACTAAGACACCGTTAAACTGCTGCCCGTGCCTCGCCGGTACAAGCTCACTTCCCCTGGTTGACTTATCGAGCAGCCCCTTAACATCTTTTTGCTCTTTAGATGAGGTATAGCCCCGCACATCACTCCCATCACCTGGGCGAGAGCCGGTGCCGACATGTGCAAGACGACGGTAAGCGCTGCGCATATTGATGTGGCAGGATGCCCCGGCTCTACCCTGAAGCCTTACGCCAAAATCTTCGCAAAGTAATAAAATCTGACGTAGCTGGTGTTCATACACGGACGCAGAAAGTGAAAGGTTGAAACTGGAAAAGGTCAGTTCTAAAACCTTTTCCCGTTTGTCATTGAAATGTGCTTCCAGCCTGATGATTGGCTTTTCCGACATTGCAAAAGCTTTGTCCGTTGCTCTGTACCGGCATTCATCTCCGAAACATTCTTCAACAACGCTGGCTATAACCGTGTCGTGATCGCCATCTTCCGGAGCTGGCACAAAGATTTCAAATTGTGCCGGTGTCTCCGGCTCCAGCAGAACGGGATATAAACGCGGAGAATTAAGCAATGCGCATTCAGAATTAATGAGCTTAACCCAGGCGCTTTTGTCGTCCGGATCCTTAAGCTGCTGTCCAAGGTTATCGCAAAAGTCTACTATCTGACGGGTATGCTCATCCGTGACTGCACAGATCAGGTTAAGACCATGCGTGGCCATACTCAATTCCCGGGTTCGGGACTGGGAATTGATCGACCAGGGGTTAAGTGAAAGCGAAATAGGGCTTATGGAAGGGACGACCGTCTCATTCTGCAAATCTGTAAGCTGGCAGTTCGCAGTAGGCTTCGGGGAAAGGGTACTAAATATGTAACTTGCCTGTTGTTTAGTACTGGCCTGGATATAAAACATCGCGTCCATGCTTGTATCCCGGGATGAAATTGAAAATAGCTTCATTTTTAACCTTAATGGATGAGCGATTTATAGTCATGTGCTGACAAATGGACATTATGTGCGCCATCATTCCATTCAAAGAATAATCGATACTTAGAGTTTACTCGAATGGAGGAATAACGGTTTGACGTCATTCTTAAGCGTTCATAACGCAAGCTGTTGGATAATAACTCCCGCTCACTCTGGACATTATCCAGCGTTTCGAGTCGACACAGAATCGCGTTAATAATTTCAGAAGGAATACCTGCCGTTGTTTTTCCATTACGGAAGAACTTTTCAAGCCGTCTGTCTTTAAATGAATGGATCATAGTTCCTCCGTAATAATTGACCTTAAAATTAAATTAAAAGGGCTTTGAATTAATGAATCCCTAAAATGCGGGCGGCGACTGCCAGCTGCTTATCACTTAACTGACGCTGGTGGGTTAAAGAAGACTTAAGGCTTTCCAGAAAATTATTACTGCTGGATTGCTGGGTGATTGCATCAACCATTTTTTGATGAGATCTGCACCATGCATTGAACGCAGAGTTGTGGGCGTTTTCAGTCCTCAAACGCTCGTTTTGCAAGGATGCTGACACTTTGCGGGCAGCTTGAGCATTAATGCGGTACAGCGCATTCAGCGTGTAAGCAGTGCGGGTCGTTTCGAGGCTGTAACCCGTGGCTTTACAAGCCATACAGCGACTTCTATAAAAATGCTTACGCTCTCCCCGACCATTGCATTTATCGCAAAGAATACGAAAAGTATATTCCGCAGTACCTTTTACAGAATCAACACAGCGGATTTTTGCGCTGGAGATTTCAATTCCACTGCGATCATAATATTTGGTCATAATGTGATTCCTCCGGTTAGTTCTGGAGTAATCATGACAGAATGAATCTACTGGCTAATAACCTGAGAGTAAATATTTTAAAAAAACATTGAGAGAGGGTCTGCAAATTTATACACGAAGGATTCAAATATAATTTTGTTTAAAAAATTAAGAGCATTCTGAAGTAAAAGTGCATCAAAAAGCATTCATGGATAAATCATGTACTGGTGCCAGCCATTTAAACGCGGGCATTGTTCCGGAGTGATTAAACGGTTTAGCATCATAGATTAAAACCAAAAGGAAGGCGTCCTTCCCGTCTCGGGAATATTACTTTCCCGTTTGCAATTTAAGAGCCACTTAATGAGAAAGTAATAATTAAGTCATGCTCAACTCTACATATTACATTGAGGATGGCGTAACAGGGTACGGCATACTACCGCACCCTTCTGAAGAGCTTATGTTTGAGGGAATTCTATAGCAAATGTGGCCGTGCCAGATTGACCACTTACAGCGGGAGTAACGGGATACGTGCGCTCTTCACCATTACCAAGATCCAGTGACAGCGATTTAGTTTCACCAGGCTGGACCGTAACTCCGGCAACCGTAACGCCGAACTGGGCATTTTTCTGAACAGTCAGGGTTCCGTTTAACTGTCCGGTAATGATAGAACCGTCCTGACGCCGCAACACACTGGTTCGGATGATGGCCAGCGGCGTGTTGTCCGTTGCTTTCAGTGCTACGGCTGTGGCCAGCGTCTTGAGATTATCCAGCATAATCAGATTCGCAGGCTGGTAGGTAAAATTAAGCGTTTTAGTGGTCCGGTTACCTGATTCGTCAATAGCCAGTGCCTCCAGATGATACATCTGTCCCGATTCGTCAGTGTTGGGGAAGATTCTGGGGTATTCCGGAATAAAGACATCCTTGGATAACGGCGTGAATGCCAGGGTGACCTTTTCAGAGTTAGGTCCACCAGCGAGCTGAAGCGATGTCAGGGAAGCATCCCCAGAGGCATCAGTAACGCTTATGCGAAGGTTCTCAAGCCCTTTAACCAGTTTTCCTTCTGCGTCTGCGCCATTAAAACTGAACGCGATAACCGGAAGCGTTGAGTCAATTTTCAGCGGTGCATTAAGCGTTTTGGTTCCGGTGTTTCCAACAAGATCCGTGGCAGAGACGCTAACCACCGTATAATCCCCGTCCGGTAGACCAGCGTATGAGAAGGTGGCGTTTTTGGTTTTATAATCGCTTTCACTGACGGTCACAGGCTTCAGCGTGAAAGGTTCCCCCCGGGCATTTTTAAGGGTGGCTTCGAAAACTTTGGTATCCCAGTAGCTGATGTTCCAGGCGTTGACGCGATCATTATCGGTGGCCGTCATAGTGATTGTCTTGGAGGCCTTGTTTACCTGAGCGACATTAACCACCGGTGGGTTGTTATCCCAGATAACCGTAAAATTACCAGCAAGCGCATCGAATATGCTGTCACCATCTTTTCCCGAGTAAAGGTGCAGATACTCAAATCCTTTGTCACTGGTGTAGTTGAAGTTAACCGTCATCTCGCATGAACTTTGTCCGATAGGTATAGTGCAGAACCAGGCTGCATTTTTTACCGTTCTGAACTTTTGCACGTATGGTCGGGGTTCAGCGGTTACCTTTATGCGGCTAATGGTGGCGGTTTTAACGCTGATTGAGGCCTGAGTTAACCACTCACTGGTATCACTCCGGTACATCTCTTTAGCCACTATCTTCGGGGCTATTTCCATCGCCGGGGCTGGAGTGAAGTTGAGGGAGTTATGATGAATTCGTCTTACTCCTCCTGCCAGAGTCTGGAATTCATGATAAGTATCCCCCACATTGGGATATATGTATTTGAAAGTATAAATATTATAAGTGCTATCGGACGTCTGGAAATTCGAGTCCGCCCAGCCATATTTGGAACCGTTAACAGCAGTAAAGTCACTTTTTTTCCTTAATACCCGTACGGAAATAGGGTTCTGGAAGACGGTCATGCCAGACTGATAAGTGACCCATGATCCGGTAGTGGCGTCCTGCACCTGGATGATATCGTCAGGCTTAACCCGATCAATTACGCTTCGGCGGCTTAGTTCGATCCTGTTTCCCGCTTTGTCATAAAGGTAGATCCCCACTTTATATTCAGAGCGGTTTTCCGGTGCCAGGGCATTGCTGCTTGCGTCGGCGACTTGAACGGTTACGCTACCTTCCACTGTATTAATTTCCGCTGGCTTTTTACGCTCCACTCCAGCGGCATCGGTTATGAAATATTCAGCATTAGCAAGCCCGGAACCTTTATCACTCAGTCCATTAAAGACCAGTGCCTGGACGCTGGCGTACTGCATACCGGCTGGTACTGAAGTGAAGATCGCTTCGCTGCCAAAGTTCCACCCGTTTCTCGTATAACTTATGGTACCCGTTGCCGGAGGCGTTCGGTCAATTGCAAGCGGGTAATCCTGCCGGGAGACCTCCTTCCCTTGCAAGTCGGTAATCACCTCTCTGAGGGTGAAGCTATCTTCTCCCATCGCTGGTACGGTCAGAGTCTTGCCGTAATAATCAAAGCCTGTCGAAGATGTGGTACGGTCATCTACGGTAACCAGGCTGCTTTTCGTGCTCCAGATGAGGCTCCCGTCACTTTTCAGCAGACTGAGCGTAATATAACGGTCCAGACCGGAAATAACGGCAACGTCAAAGCTCGTTACCGGATTAATCCATACGGATGCAGGCGATACGGTCTTTTTAACGTTCAGGGTATCTTTAAAGCTGAATTCTGCGATTTCAGCGGAAGCTCCTGCGCTGAAACCTGCAAATGCAATAAGCAGGGCTAGTTTGATTTTCATGGGTTGTCTCCTGATCAGGTTCCCCATGATACTTTTTCAGTGTTCGAGATCTTTTCGGGAAAATAGCTAATTTTAATGTTTTTCTTTTCTGCCCGGCGGGACTTGTTTTGTTTACGTAAATGCAAAAATACAAGAAAAGTTACTTTTTGATAGGGTTAAAATTAGGTTTTCCCAATTTCCAGAAGCAAGCGAAAGCAGAACTAGCTTAATAGCCATTAAAAACGCCATGCCTATTGATAAATAAAGCTCATTACATTTAATGATTAGAGCATTTAAAACTGAATTAGCGAAAGAATTTCGGTTAGCTTTTTATTGCATGAGTGAAACAGTATTAATAATCCGGAGCCATCAGAACGTACTCTAAAGACTCCGGTATACAGATATCTTGCCAGTAAAAATGGCCTTACTCCTCATCATCCCCCAGCGCTTTTTTGATGGCGCGGCGGCGGGCTGCATCACCTACACGATATCCGACTGAATATACGTCATTCAACCGGCGCAGAATAAGATTTATTTCCTCATCCTGAATGTAGGCAGGTAAACACAGAACTACGTCGCCATCTTCATCATAGACTCGAACAACTTCCTTCTGCCCATCTCGCTCGCGAATAATCTGGACATGCTGAACCCTGGTGTAATCTGGGATTACGCTCATTTTAAATATCTCTCTTTAATTGTTGTTACCAGTTAGCTATAAGCCGGTTTATTCAGGTACTCAGTGTTCTGCACAGCAATCGCCTGTTCGTGGATCATTAACACTGCTGGGCGGGCTTTAAGGCGCTTGCTGGTGAGAAAACGCTTCACTTCTTTAAGTTCGCTGCCAGCCGACAGCATATTGAAGACATGCTGTTTGAGACTGTTGTTATTTTTGGCCACTTGTTTCTCCATCATCTTTGTACATGGTTGTGTCGGGCTGGCCTGCCAGATCACACACGTTATCCATATGCTTTTGGACCCAGTCTGTTAGACCCAGGCCTTCGGCCTTTGCCTGATTGACGTAACGCAGTTTCCGATCAGGGGTAACCCGCATCTGTAGTTGTGCCGTCGCTGGAACCGCCTCTTTCAGGGCGTTAAGGCCCCTCTGATCACGGGCCTGATTTGATGGTTTACCGTTTGGCATCTGAGGTATCGCTCTCCCGGCGAGCGGTGGACGACTCTAATTCTTTTGCGATTGCTTTATCTACGGCATCCAGCTGCATAGCAAACTTGATTTCAAGCGAACAGCGTAATGCCTTCAGGGCGCGTTCTTTGGTGCTGTATTGTGGTATGCCGTTCTGGCTACCATTCATGCCTCGCATGCGGCGGGAGGTTGCATCGACAACCTCTCCCTCTTCCCGTGTGCCGTGAACCGTAGTTCCGCTCCATGTCGGATAAACAGTGCCAGTGGCGGTGTTGAAGCTCCAGCCGTTTTGGTATTCCCCCGAGACCTCTGGTACGGGCATATCGCGTTCAACGCTATAGTCAGACCAGCGTAAAGCGCGGTTTATTCTGGCCTGTGCCACCAGCTCATCATAGGCGGCTTGTTCTTTTTTATTCATCGCCATTTAGGGCAATCTCCTTAAAGGGGAATTAGGTGTTATATCGGTACGTAAGTGCTTTTCAGGCCTAATCTCTGACAAGGCCTGATGTGCCAGACTGCCGTTGCATTCACCGTTTTATGGCGGTTGACTGAGCCTCATTAAGAGCCGCAATTAGTTCAGGCGAAGTCGGCTCCAGATTTTTGGAAGCGTTCAGCAGCTCCTTAAGTGAAGAGATTTCCTTTGGCTCTACCTGGTTTGCTTCAGGAGCCGTTTTTTGAACTTCATCCAGAGTACGCTGTGCACCGTTATCCAGCACCAGCACACCCCCAGCACGAATTTCTGAAATGGTGCGCACCGTATACATCATTTTATCCCAGACACGGCTACCAACCTCGATCCCGGAATCAGCTACTTTTTTTTCATTATGCTTTTGAAAAATTTCTTCTAACCATGTGGTGAAGCGCTTTCCAAAAGTATTGGCGGCTAAAGAAGTGCAGGAATAAACCTGTTCGACCTGTTTTGTTCCATTTTTATCAGTGAATGTAATGAGACCGATTCGTCCACTGTTAACAGTGTAAAAGCGAGGTTGAAAGCCAGCTTTGAGAAGGTTTTCAATAGCTGAAAAAAAATCTTTTTTGAGCATCGGTTTCAAGATGGTTTTCCTTTTATGCCCGGTGCCGCCGGGACGGTGGCATTAAATATACGCCATGTAAGTAAATTAATTTTTACCCATTTGATTGTCAATACAAACAAAAAATAAACCATGTTTATTATTTTACCAGCGATGCTATTTTAAAGTCCGTCTAAAATAAAAAACCAAAAAGTTAAATTTGAAGCCATCCTTCCTAAATTCATTTCTTGCGCATATTAGCCCCTGCTTTAAGTATATAATTTTTGAAAAAGTTGTCTGGAGGTTATTAGCTCGTGCATCTGGATTGTTAATATAAAGCCAACACAGAAAAGGAAAACAAAATGTATAAATTAGTATCTCCTCGTGAACTGACTGAGATTATTACCGGTTTACTGCTTAAACCTGAACTCCTTGGTGAGCTGGACTCACCAGAAAAGCATCGGATGTTTATGGCAGATTTAGGCCGGGTGGTGGCAGAACATTGTGGAGGTCTGGTAAACAGCGTCGTCTTGCCAGGAGCTGAAGTTACAGTGCCGGATGGGTTACCGCTTAACGGCCAGCCAGTACGTTATCTCGGAATCAAAGAGAGCATCCCTCACCTCCTTGTAGAGCCTGATGCTTCCTTACCTTCGCTCGCTAAAAACGTCTGGATGTATGCAGATCCTGAAGGCTGGAAAGAACATTTTGGAGCTGAGGAAGACTGCCTTACTCATGAAATGATGCAGCTGTTCCGTAAAGGTATCCAGGCTCTTCAGAAGGAGCATGATACCCCTGAAATTAGCCTCACACTTCAGGACTGGCGCCTGGAGGAGGAAACACTGAGAGAAGAGGACAGTCAGGCCTATCAGGTCAGCGTTACCGGCCAACATAACATCCACTGTGAAGTTGTTAACAAGGAAGGTAACCCCTGTTTTGGTGTCATGTTCGAAATCGATCAGGGTGTGCCTGCCTTACACATCAACACCGGCGGGGATATGTTGCTCCACATTCATTGCGCCCATAACGGACTCGTTCTGACCCCTGATGCAAGCGGTCAGCGATTTGAGAAGGCTCCCGTTGACCGCTTCGCTTATAACAGCCCATCCCTGCTGTTGTCTGCCGACTAACCAAGGCCAAATCTGAATTGTCCTGTTTAAGTAACCAACCCGCTGCCGCCAGGCGGGTAAATCCTCTTAATGGAGTTTTAATGCAAATCTCAACTGAAGTTCTGAACGTCTTATCTCGCTGCCGTGCTGAAGGGAACTTTCTTTTCCTGGCCGACCAGCTCGACCGCAGCATTTATGTTAAGACAAACAAAGTGCTGGAAGCTGCCGGTGGCAAATGGAACCGAAAAGAGCAGGCACATATTTTTACGGCGGATGCAGCTGAGCGTATCGAGCAAATCATTCTGACAGGTTCGGTCGACATCCCACGTGATTTGTTCAATTTCTTCCCTACCCCTGAGAATTTAGTCACAGATATGGTTCTACGCGCTGAACCAGCTGCCGGGGAACGTGTTCTGGAGCCTGAGTTTGGTGATGGCCGCATTCTGAAAGCCTTAAAACTGGCGGCTCCGGATGCATTGATTACCGGGATCGAATTGAACGATGAGCGATTCCTTGCAGTGAAGAACGATAGTGTCCTTAGCACAGGGGCCGAGCTGGTGCATACCGACTTTCTTGGGTACCAGCCCGATGAAACTTTTGATGTTATCGTTATGAATCCACCATTCCTTAAACGCTCTGACGTTAAACATGTCATGCATGCCATCGCAATGCTCGCTAAGCGAGGTCGCTTACAGGCCATTCTGTCAGCTGGGGTATTGTTCCGGGAAGACACACTGACAAAAGCGCTCAGGGAGCGAGTCAAACAACTTGGCGGACAAATTTCGCCTCTTCCGGATGATACATTTAGGGAGTCCGGAACAAAGGTCAAAACAGCCCGCCTTGAAATTGATCTTCGCCGCTAACTGACAAGCAACCGGAAAGAAATCTTAATACGAGTAGCCGGTTAAAGTTACCTGACCGGCTTAACTGACTAAATCAATAAAGAGTGAACAGAAATGACGCATACTGCCGTTTCTCAGGCTAATAGTGCTTTGCAGCTACCCACGCTGGAGCATGTCTACGCACTTCTGAAAGCAAATTGTAAACCTGACCGCTTTGACGGGCGTGACGGCCCCGTGTGGGGCCAGGAATACTCGTGGAATCTGGCAAAAGATCGCTTACAGGATCTGGAGAAATACGGTAAGGCATATGTCTCCCGTCATGAAGACCGTATGGGGGAAGGATTTAGTTTTGGTCCTGACCTGTTAATTATTCGCTAACGCTCTTAAGGCCTGATGATATGGTAAGCACAACTGGAAAAAATATGTTTTCAAAGCCTATGACCACTTTCACACCAGAACGTATTGAACAAATTTTGGAATTTTCCGAGGGTAGTAACCCAAGCGAAGCAATGAGTCTTAGAGCTGACGAAGTTGCTGTACTGGCACGTATTGGAAAGGCAGTTATGTCGATTGCGCCTGTTTATCAGTGCGAGTTTTGCCACCATGACGCAACCGGGCAACTTCAGTGGCACTGGGAAGATGTGAACAAAGCTTTTTATGATAAATACGATCCAGACAGACGCGGAAGACGTCGAATCCTCTATACCGCCCCGCCGATGCCTTTAGTTTCGGCTGACCTGCTTAACATGGCTTCATCTGCTATTGAAGACTTGCTCACTAACAAAGACAGAAGTGGTGCGGGAATGTGGAATGACATTCCAGAACAGCTACGACGCGCAGCAGAACTGGTAATGGATAATAGCCGGGCCGCTGAAATAGAAGCGATGCTGATGCGTCTTTATGTAGAATGTGACACCGGTGAGCGCAGAGGCAACGGCAGTCAATCTGGCGTAGCAATGCCTTCGTGGCAAACCGTTGAAGAGGCACGTGTGTTGCTGGGGGTGAAATGATGCAGTTCTCGCCAGGGCAGTTTGTAATTCACAACAAGAAGCGCCTTGCGGAACGAAGGTAGACGTACTGACTGAGGTTCACTCCCCTCTCGACTGGTGGCGTAATACCGCCAGGTTTTGATTCATATATGCCGTCCGTTAACGCATTTATATCTGTCATACCTAATTTATCCTGATTCTTTTTTACACAAAGTAAAAGCATCACTTAATGCGATATGTGGATGCCGATAGTTTCAGGCTAATGTTATAAGTTTTGCAATCGTTGCCAGTTTGGATACCACAGCAATGTCAGATGTAATTCCAAAAAGAAAGATTTACGTCCTGAACGCACAATAAGGTTTGTCGAAAGGCAAATTATAGATTTGTAATTTCGAGCACCATATGGAGAAGTTTTTTATACTTTTACGAACATAGTGACCTTTAGGAAAAGCTTAAAATAACACCAAACCTAAAGGGGAATAAGAATGAAACATCTCGCTTTTATTACTGCTGTAGCCGGACTCGGTATGTCTGTTCAGGCCCCAGCTCAGATATATGAATCGGCCTTTAAGGACACGAACGGTATTGAGATCCACGCCCCGTCTTCTCGTCTTATGCTTAATCCGGCATCACCGGTAACTTTGACACTTATTTCAGGTCTTGATCGTTTCGTTAATGTCAAAGTCACGAAAGACACTGGAACTGTCATTCTTAATACTACGACTACACGGACGGGTGTATCAGACCGACTAACAGCTGCTGACGGTAGTGAGTTCTACGGCAAAAAAGTAACTTTGCCTGCTTTGGGTGAAGGCAAATTTGTCGTTCAGATAAACGTGTTAGATCTCAATCAGAAGCCTGTAGCGACCTATAACTATAACTGGCTAATTGATGTCACCCCTCCAGCGGCAAATGCTCTTACCGCTAATACTGGTTCTGGCTCTACCGCTGGTGACGTGTGGAAGCTTGGATTAGAGGCAACGGGGCAGTATGACTTCACCTCTTCGGGCGTAAGTGATGCAAATGGTATTGATAAGGGCCTAATATATATTTACAGGCAGGACGGTAGCCTCTACAGCACTACACAGATGCAGTATGACGTATCCGGCCAAAAGATGTACCACACTTACTCTAAGAATTCAGTTAAGGGAACCGGAATACCAGACAGCAACCTGGATGAAGACTTTACTGCAAAAGTTGTTATCTTCGATAACGCAGGTAATAGCCGAACGCTGCCAACTCAAAAATTTCGCTACGACAACACGCTGGGTGAGATGACACTGTGGGCCGTTCATGATCCAAATACGTCTTCCAGCGTCGTACCCGGGGTTTCTAATTATCCGGCTTACAAAGCCGGTATGGTCGTTAACGAAAACCCTATTCGATTAGTCTACCGGATCCCAAAATCTAACTACCGTGCTTATTCAGAAGGTGGGCTTCAGTTCATCAATCAATATTCCGCCCCCAAAGAGATAGCTGTAGACAGCACTTATGCTTATGTTGAAATGACTCTTCCCTATGGCTCAATTAATGGGGATATGGCTCGTATGGCGAACTTTGGCCAGTGGGGAGGGTATTATCCGTCATACAGCCTCGTTCTAAACCCATCTGCAAACCAAACGCCTGCATTTGCGGGTACCTGGGTAGATTTCCTCGATGATAAGGGGAACTGGGTTAAGTGGAAGGATTTTGAGAGTGTGGCTTCATCACGACTGCCAATTAAAATTTCCCGACTTCGTTTTAACGTTGAAGCCCGGCCCTTTGCACAGGAGATCGGCGGTAAGGCGACCTGCACCATTCCGGCAGGAAAAACCTCGTGTGAAGCGCCTGAGACGTTTGATATGGCCTTGGGTACCCAGGGCTACAATAGAATCCTTTACTTCGTTCGCAGCATCAGCAATCCCATTTTGCGGTCTGAGCAATGGATTATGACACGCTGGAACAATAAACAACTGCCGGTAATAAACTCGATATCATATGACGAGACTAACAAGCAGCTGGATGTACTGGCGTCACTTGAAGGCGATGGTAACTGGTTCGACTCGGTCTCATTGAGGGAATTTTATCTTTCCGATAAGAACACCGGTACCCGGATGTCACCAACAGGCGTAATCAAATCTCGTATCTCAGGTAACTACACGATTGCTTATGATTTATCCCGTCAGTCTGAAGGAAAATACAACGTTGAGGTCAACATCAGGGACTTCTTCCAGAACCAGACCAATAAAACTTTCGGAGAAATTGCTCTGGATAACACTCCTCCGACAGTGGCCATAACATTCGACGGAAAGCCGGTAAAAGACGATACGGTAGTGTACGGCCTGGAGAACCTCAGGATCGCTCTGGCAGATAATCTGACAACCCCGAGGATAACCCGTCTTCAGCTCGTAGGTGGCCCCACAGCTGATAACGTTGAGCTTACGTGGTCACCGGCAGGCAAAGATACATACATGCCTGAGTATCCGAGGCTGTTCCCAAATTTCGAACCATCTGAAAATTATTCAATTAGCGTAACAGTTGCCGATAGTCAGTCGAATACCAAAACCTATACTCAGAAGTTCAGTTATCTACCGAATAACCTTGTGCAGTTACATAATCTACGCACATTGTCGGTCAGTTCACCTCTCAAAACGACAGATGGCGTACCACTTGCGTACCTGTCCACTAACGTTCTGCGTAAGACAAATGGAGAAATTGCTAAAGGGGTCCAGAACGCAACGCTGACTGTGCGGAAGGATGCAGCCTTCGGTATTAAATTTAATGGGGCACAGGCGGCTCCAGGCGAGTCAGTTGAGGTGCAAATAGATATGGGCCAGGGGGATAATCTTCTGTTACCCGTTTATCCTTCCGAAAATGGGAAAGTTGGCACCTCAGAATTCATGATTCAGATCGACGAGTTGAAGTAACTACCCGGAGCCGACAGTAAAACTGACGGCTTCAATTTTACTGCCCTCCTCGACTCCGATCAGCCAGTACGTCTTCAGAGATTCGCAAGGAAGAACCGAAAGAAAAGTTACTTTAATCGTACGTTTCCAGCGATGCTTTCAAAAGACAATGCATACTCGTTGATTACGACAATGGGAGTGAGTGTCGAACCCCTTGAGTAAGGATACTTGGTAAATATACAGCCCCGGGGATTCTCTTCCTTCAACCGGGGATGACAACGGGAGTGAGTCCGGCAACTCACACCTGTTGTCACTTCTCTGACATATCGTCATACGAGCTTACTCAAGCGCATCCACAAAGATGGGATCGTTTTGAATCTAAACTGGTACTGGTTAGCCAGTCACTTGCATCTACTCCCCCGTCGATATTTAAGTGACAATTGTAGTGATCTGCAATACTGGTGTCTCAGAAACACTGTGTTGTGGTCAAGTTTTTTTGGACACGCCGATCAGATGGTAGGGTTATGCACAGGCGGGCAACTGGGCGGCAGGGCTGGCCAGCGTTTCGTACTGTGCGGGTGATCGGTAGCCAAGTTTTGAATGCAATCGGGTACTGTTATAAAAGTTAACGATGTAGTCGGTGATGTCTTGTTTGGCTTCTGTATGGTTGGCATACCGAGTCTGCCAGACACGCTCCATTTTCAAATTCAGAAAGAACCGCTCCATCACGGCATTGTCCCAGCAATTACCCTTGCGGCTCATGCTGAGTACCAGACCATGGTTTTCAAGTAATTGCCGGTGTTCAGCACTGGCATATTGACTGCCCCGGTCCGAATGAACCAATAAACCCGGTGCCGGTTGGCGAACCGAAATAGCCATGCTCAACGCATCGCACACCAGCTGTGCAGGCATGGTCGGTGCCATGGACCAACCCACGATGCGACGTGAATACAGATCCAGCACAGCGGCCAGATATAGCCAACCGCTGTCGGTCCGAATGTACGTCACATCGCACACCCAGGCCGTATTGGGTGCTTCAGGCTCAAACTGACGGTTGAGCACGTTCTCTGCCACCGGCAAATGGTGTTTGCTATCGGTGGTATGAGCGAACTTGCGACGCCAACAGGCCTTGAGTCCACAGGCTTTCATCAAGGTACGACAGCGATGACGTCCAACATCATGGCCCTGGGCACGCAGGGCTGCACTCAAACGACGACTGCCATAGGTGCGACCACTGGCAAGAAAAACCGCCTGAGCATGCACGCTGTCCTGGCAAATAGGTTTGGGTGTATTGACTCTGCGACGCGCTGCGTAGTAACCAGAGCGACTGATGTCCAACGCCTGACAGACCTGCTTGATCGGGGCCTGCTTCGCTAACTCAGTGACAACATCGTGGATCACTTTATTTCCCGTGCGAAGAAGGCCGAAGCTTTTTTTAATAATTCATTGTCTGATTTTAGTCGCCTGACTTCGGCTTCCAGTTCTCGAATACGTTGCTGCTCAGCCGTTAACGGTTTACCAATCCCCGGCCTGCCGGCTGACTCGTCATCCAGTTGGTGTACCCAGCGTCGGACCACACTTTCGGTCAGCTTCATTTCGCGGCAGACTTGGCTGACGCTGACGCCTTGCTCGCGCACCATGCGCGCCACCTGTAACTTGAACGCTGGATCAAAGGTTCGGCGATTCTTGGTTGTGTCGGTTGTCTTGTCGGTCATCTCTTCATGTTCCTTGTCGGGGGGAAAACACCCGATCAAAGTGTCCATTTAAATTTGACCACAACACTGACGACGGTAGAGACTCAATACCCTAACCCCTGACAACAGAAGTGAGCTTAGAGGTGTTACGCTGCTGTCACCTAATGCTTGGGAATTGCCTGACTCACAACCATTGTCATCCGGAGCTACTGATTAACGTTGAACCGCTGGACTTTAATGACAGTGGTAGTGATGGATAGGCTCATTTCCATTGTCGTCATTTTATCGGACAAGCCTCTTCGTCCTACAGGTTTAAGCTGACAATGGTAGTGATTGGATGATCTCACTACTGTTGTCACTCAGTTCTTTGAGCGGACCCTTCCCTCGGTTGGTCGGCATTAACAACGGTAGTGACTCGATTGGCTCACTGCCATTGTCATCGTGTAAATGACGTACCTTATCAGCTCAGCTGAAAGCAATGACAACGGTAGTGACTCTAATTGCTCACTGCCATTGTCGTCGTGTCTATTGAGAGCCTTATCAGTGCACCTGAAAAGCAATGACAAC
>NZ_JAQIRK010000022.1:0-68644 GCF_050600805.1 Klebsiella sp. 141240
GATGGAATTGTTAGAGTAGTAAGCGAGAAGTAACAATAGCCCCCCTTACAGGGGGCATTCTCAAAAGCCACCTTCTAAGAAGGTGGTCTTTTACTCAGTAATTTATTTCCTCTATATACCTCCCTACCAGCAACTAAACTAAGGTTATGACTAACCATCGTCTGAGGGGTTGTGATCATATTCCACGATGAATACGACGAGCGGGAACTGTACCATATGGTCTGCCGTTGGGAGGATGAAGGCGGGGCGCTAGCGTGACGTTTTTCCTTTAAACTGACAGCATTCTGGCGGTTCGGGCGTGAAACCGTTGTAGGGTATGAACGCGCGCGCTTAACCCCTGGCAACTTCAGGGGCAATTTTCCACGGGCTGTGGTAAACCCGGCTGTCTGCATGACACCTGAGCATTTGGCTGAGCAACGCAATGGGTATCTTCAGTCGGAAACGTTGGACAAATATATAACCAGCATGGAGGAGCCTGACGTGGGAAAGCAGCTAACAGAAGATGATCTTCGTGAACATGGCTTCACCGATAAAGAGATTGCCCGCTTACGTGAAATCCTGACGCGACAAGAAAGTAACAATGAAACCTATGCTACTTTGATCGACAGTTTACGAAAACGTTTTTGGGGCGGCGTTATTGTTGTTTGTATTGCCTTTGCCATAGTCGTTTCGTGGATTTTTAACTTCGAAAGTAATGATTTTACTTATCCGCTAATCATTATTTTTATCCTGATTGCTGTTTGGAAATTAACACCTTTCCCGATGGTTTTTAAAGTATATCTTATCTGCTTTAAAATTAAGTGATTACTTATTATAATTTCATATATGGTATTGCCTATTTGTATTCCCTTTACCGTTGATGAAACACCTTTAAGAGCCAACGCAGGGGCACTCATTTCCCGAAGAATACATCCATGTTTTACCCTCGTGACAAATATTAGATTAGCCCGGACAAGATAATACAGAATATTTTTCAGGCATATTTCCCTAAACTTGTGAGTTGTTTGTTTTAGCTGGCAGGATGTTTAGGGTATTTAATTGATGAATGTATGAAGCGTAAATGAAATAATAGATTATATATTATTGCTTATTAGCCCTGTAAAATCCGCCGATGGCTTACCAGGCAACACTCTGCATTGCCCTGGTGAGACCCATCATGCGCTTCCTGACCGGATATCAGGCTGTGACGCTGTTGTTGTTATTGTAATTCTTCGCTTTTGCTCTTGATGGCGACCACATTATCGGACTGCAGTTCGCCAAGCAGGAGCGAGCGATCGTCGAACTGGCCGTAAGCGTTGTTGACCGCGTTCTGGCGGGTGGATTGATCGATCAGCGTTTTTAATTGTTCCATCCGCTGTTGCAATAGCCCTTTCAGTACTCCCTCATTGTCGATAATCTGCTTCAACTTAGCGTTGAGCATCTCTTGCAGAGCCAGCGATGGCCCCGCTTTGCCGGTAAATTCGGCGGTTTTCTCGACCGCCGTCACGTAGGCAAACTGCATTTCCACCAGCGCTTCCCATTGCCCGGCGCGCGCCAGGGCAATCATCTGACTGCTCAGGGTATGGATCTGCTGATAGGCGGCTAAAAGCTGCTGTTGGCGTTCCATCACAATGTACCCTGAGCAGGTTGATAGTTTGGCCCAATTTGCCGCCAGGCATCGGCGATATTCTCCAGCAGCTTGACCACTTCGACGATCGCCGCTTCGTCATTATGCAGGTTGGCCTGCATCAGGCGTCGCTTCATATAATCGTACAGCGCCGCCAGATTATCGGCGATTTCGCCGCCTTGCTGGTGGTCGAGGCCGCTTTTCAACCCGTTGTCGATGATGTTGATTGCCTTCGACAGCGCCAGGCCTTTACCGGCGATATCCCCCTGATTCATCAGGATGCGTGCGCGAAGCAGGGCGTTAAGCGCCCCGTCGAACAACATTACGATTAACTGGTGCGGACTGGCGCTCATCGCGCTGCTTTCCAGACTGACCTGTGCGTAGGCTTGCGTGCCGCTACGGTTATACATGCTGTTTCATTACCTGATTAAGGGTTACTGGGACGAGAACTGCTGTTGTAAGTAGTTACCCGTGCTGCTCAGCTTGGACATCATGGTATCCAACTGAACAAACTGTTGTTTATAGCGATCGATAGTGTTCTGGATGCTGTCAGAAACGGTGTCGATCTGGATATTCAGGCGATCGAGATTGGTGTTGATGCTTTTGGTCGAGTTCTCGATGATGCCGCCCGCTTTAATATAGTTCTGGATTTCATTATGGATTTCGGTGGCCATCCCGGTGTCTTTACCGTTGCCGGCGAAGAAGTTGGCGACCTGATCCGGTTTCTCGTCGAGCGCTTTATTGAGTTTCGTGCTGTCGACTTCAAGCTTGCCGGTTTTGGGATTGGTTGAGATCCCGAGGTTACCAAGGCCTTTCAGCTCCGGGTTGTCCTGAGCGGCGCTGAGCGCGCTTTTAATCGACGACTGAATGCCGCGCAGGGTGTTATCGCCCAGCAGCGCGCCGTTCTTGGCGCTTTGCGCTTCACCGCTTTTCACCGGGGTGTATTTGGTCAGCGAGCCGAAGGTGTCGAGCAGCGAATTGTAGTTATCGACCCACTCTTTGATTTTGTCGGCGGTGCCGCTCTTATCAATGCCGATCACCAGGTTTTGCGGTTCGCCGGCTTTGGTGGTGGTTTTCAGGTCGATGGTGACGCCCTGCAGCGCATCGGCAATCGAGTTGGTGCTGCGCTTAATTTTGGTGCCGTTGACGATAATCTCCGCATCCTGCCCGGCGACGGTTTGCTTCATCGCGCCGCTTTTGCTGCTGCTGTCATAGTTGAGGATGGCGCCGAGTTTATCGTCGTTATTCACCTGCACCGACACGGTGTTTTTCTCGCCGGTGGTGGAGGAGCTCAGCGCCAGCTGATAGTCATTGTCGCCGACGCGCATGATGCTGGCGGTGACGCCGGCTTTAGCGCCGTTGATGGCATCGCGCATCTCCAGCAGCGAGGTCTGGTCGTCGCTCAGCGGAATCGTGGTCTCTTTCGGCGGGTCGCCGGCGGTGATCGTAATGGAGCGATTGCTATTGCCGGCGGTTCCTAGTTTCTCTTGTTGGTCGGTAATTGTCGCCTGGGTGGTCAGGGTTTGCGGCTGCGCCAGCTTCTGCACTTCAACGCTATAGTTGCCCGGCACCGCCTTATTGGTGGTGGTGATGGTGAACTGGTCGTGCTTGGTGGCGGTGGTGCTGTTGAAAAACTCCGGCTTGGCCAGCTCCTTGCTCAGGTTATCGAATTTTTCCAGCGAGCTTTTTAACGTGCCGTAAGCCGTTAGCTGCGCGTTATAGCTGGTTTGCTGAGTGGTATACGGCGTCAGGCGCTGTTGTTCCGCCTTGCTGAGTTTGTCCAGTAAACCGTTGAGGTCGAGTCCTGAGCCGATGCCTAAGGAACTGATCGATGCCATTGGTGTTTCTCCTTACTAATGACGTTATTCGCTTATTGCGTTATCGGCCCAGTGGAGAAAAAGTTTACCGAAAAAGTGAAAAAGGCGATGGCGTAATAGAAGAGGGAAAAAGCGCGTTATTTTCGCCATTGGCGAAGGAGGAAAAATTTTTCAAAAAATGGCTAAAGGTTGCAAAGGATACGTCGATACCAGAAGGGACGGTGGTTGACGCCGTGGGCAAGCAAGCCCGAACCTTTTAACCACGTTGCACTGAACGCAACTGACTCGTAAGGAATGCATATAATGGCACAAGTAATTAATACCAACAGCCTGTCGCTGATGGCGCAAAACAACCTGAACAAATCCCAGTCTTCCCTGGGCACGGCGATTGAGCGTCTGTCTTCCGGTCTGCGCATCAACAGCGCCAAGGACGATGCCGCGGGTCAGGCGATCTCCAACCGTTTCACCGCTAACATCAAAGGCCTGACTCAGGCTTCCCGTAACGCTAACGACGGTATCTCCCTGGCGCAGACCACCGAAGGCGCGCTGAACGAAGTTAACGATAACCTGCAGAACATCCGTCGTCTGACCGTACAGTCGCAGAACGGCTCCAACTCCGCAAGCGACCTGCAGTCCATCCAGGATGAAATCTCCCAGCGTCTGTCAGAAATCAACCGTATCTCCGAACAGACCGATTTCAACGGCGTTAAAGTCCTGAGCGGCGACCAGAAGCTGACCATCCAGGTCGGCGCCAACGACGGCGAAACTATCGATATCGATCTGAAAGATATCAATGCGAAGACTCTGGGCCTGGATAAGTTCAGCGTGGCTAATCCGATTGATGCGGCGACTCAGATTGGTACTGCTGATATTGATAAAGTGGGTGGCACTGCAGCGAAAGATATTCCTGTTACTGCTAACGGGACAGGAACTACAGATGGCAAACTGTATAAAGATGACAATAAATACTATGTTAAGGATGGCGGTAAGACTTATGAAGCGAATCTTGACGCCGATACTGGAGAGTATACTTTTGACACGACTGGTGCTGAATACACAGTAAGTGGTACTGAAAGTGTCGTAGATAAAGTTACCATCCCGGCAAGTGGTGGAGTAAGCGTAACCGGTTTAGCAGCAAATGAAAAATTGCATACATTTACCGATGCCAAAGGTAATAAAGATGGTTATGCAATTGAAGGAAAAGATAAAGATGGTAACACAGCGTACTATAAAGCTACCGTTGATGAAAAAACGGGTAAAGTGGTAAAAGGCGATCAACTGCAAACCACAGAAAAAACTGCCGATCCGCTGGCTACCCTCGACAAAGCCCTGTCCCAGGTTGACCAACTGCGCTCCTCCCTGGGTGCGGTACAGAACCGTTTCGATTCTGTTATCAACAACCTGAACAGCACCGTTAACAACCTGTCCGCTTCCCAGTCCCGTATTCAGGATGCTGACTACGCGACCGAAGTGTCCAACATGAGCCGCGCGAACATCCTGCAGCAGGCGGGTACCTCCGTGCTGGCGCAGGCTAACCAGTCGACTCAGAACGTCCTGTCTCTGCTGCGTTAATCGCACGCCTGATTACTTTCGCATCGCAACCCCGCTTCGGCGGGGTTTTTGCTTTATGCCATAGCCACCCGGCGCAAAACGGCGCAACGGCGGAGCATGTCGTAAATAGAGACGCTTTTATGCGGTTTTTCCGGCGATTGGCATTTTTGCCCCTGCGCATAATAGCGCTGACTCTCTTATCCGCAGGTTTCAGAAATAGTGAGCGATTTGTATACCGCCGAAGGCGTGATGGACAAAAATTCCCTCTGGCTGCGCTACGTTCCGTTAGTGCGGCACGAGGCGTTACGCCTGCAGGTCAGGCTGCCCGCGAGCGTCGAGCTTGACGATCTGCTGCAGGCCGGGGGAATCGGGTTGTTGAACGCCATCGAGCGTTACGACTCGCTACAGGGAACGGCCTTTACCACCTATGCGGTGCAACGTATCCGCGGCGCAATGCTTGATGAACTGCGTAGCCGCGATTGGGTGCCGCGCAGCGTACGGCGTAACGCCCGCGAAGTCGCCCAGGCGATGCAGAAGCTGGAGCAGCATCTGGGCCGCCCGGCCACGGAAAGCGAACTCGCGCAGACGTTGGGTATCACCCTTGCCGAGTACCGACAAATCCTGCTGGATACCAATAACAGCCAGCTGTTCTCCTATGACGAATGGCGGGAAGAGCAGGGCGAGAATGCCGAACGACTACTGGAAGGGCACGAAGAGGCCAATCCGTTGCATCATCTGCTGGAAGGCAGCCTGCGCCAGCGGGTCATTGAGGCCATTGAAGCCTTGCCGGAACGCGAAAAAATGGTCCTCACCCTTTACTACCAGGAAGAGCTAAACCTTAAAGAGATTGGCGCGGTGCTGGAGGTGGGAGAATCCCGCGTCAGCCAGCTACACAGCCAGGCGATTAAGCGCCTGCGCGCGAAGCTGGCCAACGAAGGCTAATAACCACCTGCCGGGCAGGTGGTTAGCGGATTACGATTTACGCAAATCAATGCGCAGAATGCGCTCCTTCGCCCCTTCGACAAATACCTCAGGATCCCATTCGCGATTGAACCCTTCTTTAATGCCGACGTACAGGGTATCCATGTCCGGCGACAACACCATTTGATTCGGATAAACCGGGGGGCGGAATTCATGTGTCACGCGCCAGGTTTTGCCGTCCACGACGCTAATGGTGCCGCTGGTGAAATTACTCACGTACAGCTCGTTATATTTCGGATTGAAACGCACCGCGTTGGCGCCGACGCCGGTACGCACGTAACCCAGCGATTTGCCGTCTTTCAGATCGAAAATATACAGGCCGTCGTGCGGGCCGCTGCGATCGTCGTGATCGAAGGCGACGACGAAAATACGCCCTGAGTCGGAATCAACGATCAGGTTTTGCGCGCTGGCCAACTGCGGCGCGTTAAGCGGGATAGTGCGGACAACCTGCTGGGTTCTGGCATCGATCTCGTTGATATAGTCGCGGCCGCCAACGTAGATCTTCTGCGTCTTTTCATCCAGCGTCAGGCCGTAGGCGGTGCCGCGATAGGCGCCTTTGACTTCCCCTTTCAGCTGCAACGTCGTGCCGTCGAGCATCAACAATTTATGCAGCGGACGCATCCCGTCCTGGGTTTTCAGCATATGGCTGTAGCTGACAAATAACAGGTTAGCGGCGCGGCTGTATACCATATGCCGCAGATGTTCGAAGCGCGCATCGGCGGCGCCGTCGGTGGTGAAGCTCAGGCGCGGGCTGGTGCGGGTGATTTTACCGCTGGCGGCGTCGAACAGGCTAATACGCAGCGAAGCCGCCTGGGTATGGCCGACGTAAAGCACGCGCGCCGGCTGATTCATCGCCAGCGAGAAGGCGCGCCTGGGCATATCGTAGCGCTGGATAACCTGCAGGGTGGCCGGATTAAAGGCGTAGAGATAACCTTTATTGGCCGCGCGGTTAACCCGGTCGGTCGCCGCGGCGAATAGCAGGTTGTCGCCATTATCGAACGCCAGCTCATAAATCCCTTCATTGGCTTCCTGCAGATAATTGGTTTTCATCGCAAAGCGCGACGCTTCCCGCGGCGGTGGATCGATAGCGAAAGCCGGGTGGGGGAGCAGGGCGGCGAGCAGCAGCGCAGCCAGCGGTTTTATCAAGTTGCGATTAGGCATGATGGTTATCCTTGTTGATAAATAGGGATCAGAACTGGATTTCGCCGCCGAAAATATAGGTGCGGCCGCGGGCGGTGGTGTTAACAGAGGCGCCCTCTTTGGCGTTATCGAGACTCTGGTTCATACGGTTTAGCGCTTCGGAGTAGTCACGATTCGTCACGTTCTGCACGCTAAAGCGCAGCAGTACGTTATCGGTCATCTGCCAGCTGCTATAGAGGTCGATAATGGTCGGGATATTCGGCATGCTCTCTTTAGGCACCGTGTTGGTGTCGAGGCTAATGCCTTCGGTACTCAGGCGTTTTGATTTACCGGTGAATTTCACCAGGCTGCCGACGGTGAGTTTGCGATCGAACAGGCGCCCGCCCACATCCACCGTGGCGTAGCTGCTGGGAAGATCGCTAAGGTCGCTATAGGCGAAGCTATAGACCGTACTGGCAATAGAGGTGGGCTGATCGGTACGCTGCTTGCTCCATGACACATTGGCGTAGGCAAAACCGATGTCGTATCCGGCTTCAATCTCATAGCCCTCGGTGGTCACCGGCGAGGTGACGTTAACCGAGATATTGGCGTTGAAATCCGGTGAAGCATTGGCGACATCTTTACACAGCCCGCCGTTACTGCACAGCAGGAAGGATTCGCTGGTGATGTAATCTTTAATCCGCGAGCGGTAGGTCAGAGCTTTCAGATGCAGGCTATCCTGCTCGCTCAATAACCCTTGTTTGATAACGTTAAAACCGGCCTCCCAGGTCTCGGCTTTTTCCGGCTTCAGGAACGGGTTCATCGATGCGCCGCCCTCGTTGGCGAAGAACACTTCCTGAACGTTCGGCGCGCGCGATGAACGGCTCCAGCTGACGAACGGCTGCAGCCATGGCGTCACCTGCGCGGAGAAGGTCGCCGAGGGATTAAAACCGTTATCTTTAACGTTGAGCTGGGTTGCCCCTTGCGGGAAGCATTTTTCGTTATCTGCACAGGCCGGTTTATAGCCCTGTACCCGGCTACGGGTATAGTTAAGATTAAGATCGAGCTGATAAATATCCTTGTTTAATGTCAGCCCGCTATAGAGCGAGGCGATCTTCTGTTTGCCCGCCGGGGCGAAGGCGTTATGGTCGGTCTCGGTATCCTGCACGAAGCGGCGGGAATAGCGGGTATCCATTAACTTGCCACCGAGCTGGAAAGCGGCATACAGATCGTCGGTAATACGAAAACGGCTGGTGTTGTTCATATCCAGCGCGTTGGACTTATTGGTGGTCGAGGAGTCGTTAAAGTTATACAGCGACTCCGGTTTATATGACTGATTGCCGCGGCTGGTGCTGGCTAAAACATTGAACTCGACCAGTTCATTGAGCGGCGCGTAGTTATAGCGCAGATAGTAGTCGTCGCTGCTAATATCGCGACGGGTAAAGCTATTGCGGTAATTACGCCCGGAAAACTCGAAGCGGTTAAATTGATCGACGTTGAAATTGATTTTATACAGCTGCGAGCGCGGCTCCTGGCGCAGATATTTATTATCTTCGCCGATAAACTCTTCGCTGCTGCGTCCGCCGCCGTTTTTATAGGTCGCATAGGTGCGGGTGCCGCTGATGCCGAGTAGCGCGCCAAGGCCGCCGCCGTTATCGAAGGCGTCGGTTTTGCCGGCTACCGTTACCATACCGGTGCGGCCGAGTCCGTTATCGCCCACGGAAAAACGCGACAGCAGGCCGACCTGATGCCCCGGTATTAACACATCATCGATACCGATCGTGCGCAGGTTGGCGCTGCCCGCCAGCGCGTTGACGCCTTGCGAACCGGCGCTGTTGCCGCGGGTGATATCCACTTCGGCCAGGAAGTTGGGGTCCAGCGGCACCCCGGCGGCGGTATTCGCCCCGCCGTGATAGTTAGCCGGCGCCATGCCGAAGAAGGTCTGGGTGACGCCATCCACCATGGTGTTTACCCGGCCCAGCCCGTTCATGCCGCGAATATTGACGCTGATGGTGCCCTGCAGCGGGTCGATTTGCGTATAGGTGCCCGCCATGCTGCGCAGCGAGGCATCGAGGCTTTGCAGATTCTTATTGAGCGTTCGTGAACTGTAGGCGCCGGGACGGGTATAGCTCTCCTCTGAGGAGCCGACCTGGCCGGCATTTTCCGCCAGCGGGTTATCGGTAATGGTGATAGGAGAGAAAACCGATTCTCCTTCGCTTTCGGCGGCGAAAGCCTGGCCGTTGACGATAAGTAGCCCGGTAACGAGCCCCGTGATTATTTGTGATTTTTCCATAATCCAATCCTGAGGTAATAAATAGTTAACGCACAAAAAGGGCAGCAGCGTGCATCGCGCTTATTGCTAAGTGCGATGACACATTGCCCAAAATAAAAAATTATTAGCGGTCAGTGACCGTTATAAATAACGTCCGGGTTGCCTGAATAAATAACAGGGAACCCTGGGTTTATATTTTTAATAAGCCGAACTCCACCGGCAGGGTGACCTTATTAATACCGTTACGCAGCAGCTCTTTTGGCGGCGGCGGAAGCGGACGCGCATTTTCCAGCGCCATCAGCGCGGCGCGATCCAGCGAATGGGTCCCTGATGAGTTTGCCAACTGCGATTGCAACACCTCGCCGCGTTCGTTGACGCTGAAGGTAATAATGACGGTACCGGTACGTTTACGGCGGCGCGCATCTTCCGGATAGTGGCGCATTTTGTTGATTTTGCCTTTCACCAGCGATTCCCAACTGATCTTGTTGCGGCTCAGGCGCGCGGCATCGCTATCGAGCGGCGCGGTGGTGCGCTGAGTAAGGACGGCCGGCGCCGGGGGCGCGGCGAAGCTGGTAATGGTTGAATTGCCCTTTTCCTCTTGCTGCTGGCGGCGGGACTGTTTTTTAACCTCGATTTGCTTTTTCCGCTGCGGTTCGGGTTTGCTGGCGGACAGCTTTATTTGCGCATTGTCGTGAATTTGTAGCTTCGGCGCCTCTTTCACCGCGGCTGTTTCCTGCTCGGTCATCGCCTCGACTTTGCGCTGCTGGGTGACGCCCGGCGGCAGCTCGGGATGAATAAATGACACTTCCAGTTCCGGCGCGTACTCCACCATCACCGCGGCAGGGGGCGCGGCATCCGGCGGCGAGGCGAAGTGAATGATAAAAGGCACGGCCAGCGCCAGGTGGCCAAGCACGCTTGCCGTTGTCCCTGCCAACCAGCGGGGACGCGATGCTATCAATGGCGTGGAGAGAGGGATATTCATTTTTCTGCCGCTACCGACCAGACATAATCAGCCTGCTTCGCCGTCGGCGTGGCGCCGTCGGTGGTCAGCAGTAAGACCAGCGGTTTTTCCGCCTTGAGATCGGCCAGATGCAGCGGTACGCCAATATCTTTCGCCGCATGATAACCGCCGGCAATTAACAGCGCAGGGCGCGGCGCGGCTTTCATTTGCATCGCCATCAGGCGATCGCGCTGCTGTTGGATAGCGAGCATAGAGGTAACCTGCTCGCCATCGATTTGCCCGTTATGCATCAGAAAGATAATGGCCGATAGCGATTCATGTACCTGCGGGCTGTTGGAAAGTGCTCCGCGGGGAAACGTGGGATGTTGATAAATATCGCTCACCTGCTGGCGGCTGAGGTTAGCTGCCAGCAGCGGATAAGGCGCTTGCAGCGCGGTCATTACGACATCGCGATAAAGCGCCCACGGCCAGCCGGGATTCCAGCGCAGCGTTTCCGCTGCGCGAGTGGCGGAAACGGTCGTCCCGCTGAGGCTGGCCTGCTTGACCCGATTAACCGCCTCCTGCTGGCTTAGGTCGATCATCTCCATCAGTACGCTGCCCTGCGGGCGAAGGGTGTGAAGGTTCTGCAGCAGCCAGCGCTCAATCTGGTGATGCTGGGTGTTAGTATGTTCTTCGCCGACAATAACCAGCGGCGCCTGAGCGAGTTGGTTCAGCAATTGTTGCGGCGTCAGGGAGCGTCCGCTGGCGGTATCGCGAATATCCGCCTGCTCTACCAGCGCGCGCTCCCCGGCAGGGGAGAGGGGATAAACCGGGCTGTGACAGGCGCTGATGAGCAACGCGCAGCCTATAACCAGAGTGTTTAAAAGGGTTTCCTTAAACATAAAATATCCATTTTCGGCTTTTTAGTCGTCTTTTCTTCGTATCTTGCTGCTGGAACAGGATGATATGTGATATTGAGAATGATTATCAAGATCATTCTCATTTAAAATTATTGGCAAGAGTGATGGTTTCACCCGGCAAACAGCTGTCCGTTGCCGTGTCGTGGGTAGAATCTGTGAAGACGATCAAGATTTTAAACAGCGATAATATTTAAAGCTGCTGGCTTAATGTTGTCTTAATGTTTGTTTCAGTCGCGCGTCGAAATAAGCATTTTGTCATCAGGAAATTCTAATTGGCGGTGTTTTTCACTTTTTTAAAATGATGGTAATTGTTTTCATTATCATTCACATTCCTCTGTGATTTAATCCGTGCCAACCCGGTTTCTCCACGGCTTTTCGACTACCCATACTAAGGATTAGCTTATGAATTTCCGCTTATCGGCATATTGCGCGGCGATGCTCGCTGCTTCGGCTCTGTTTACCGCTCCGCAGGTTATGGCTGCTGACAATGGCGACGGCATTGTGGTGTATAACGCCCAGCATGAAAACCTGGTGAAATCCTGGGTTGACGGCTTTACCAAAGAAACCGGTATTAAAGTCACGCTGCGCAACGGCGACGATAGCGAATTGGGTAATCAACTGGTGCAGGAGGGGTCAGCCTCGCCGGCGGATGTCTTCCTGACTGAAAACTCGCCTTCAATGGTGCTGGTTGATAACGCCAAACTGTTTGCGCCGCTGGATGCCGCAACGCTGAATCAGGTCGCGCCGCAGTACCGTCCTGAGCACGGCCGCTGGATTGGCATTGCTGCCCGCAGCACCGTTTTCGTCTATAACCCGGCGAAAATCAGCGAATCTCAGCTGCCGCATTCGCTGATGGACCTGGCGAAACCTGAGTGGAAAGGGCGCTGGGCCGCCTCTCCATCGGGCGCAGACTTCCAGGCCATCGTCAGCGCCATGCTGGCGTTGAAGGGCGAAAAAGCGACGCTCGACTGGCTGAAGGCGATGAAAACGAACTTCGTGGCCTACAAAGGCAACAGCACGGTGATGAAAGCGGTCAACGCCGGACAAATCGACGGCGGGGTGATCTACCACTATTACCGCTTTGTCGACCAGGCGAAAACCGGCGAGAACAGCAAAAACACCAGGCTGTATTACTTTAAAAACCAGGATCCGGGCGCTTTCGTGAGTATCTCCGGCGGCGGCGTACTGGCGTCCAGCAAACATAAAGAGCAGGCGCAGGCGTTTATCAAATGGATCACCGGCAAGCAGGGTCAGGATGAGCTGCGTACCAATAATGCCTTCGAATATGCGGTGGGCGTGAATGCCGCCTCTAACCCGAAACTGACGCCGCTGAAAGAGCTGGACGCGCCGAAGGTAGAGCCGTCAACGCTGAATAGCAAAAAAGTGATCGACCTGATGACCCAGGCTGGCCTGCTGTAATTTGATGCTGAAGTGATTTATCTATGTCTGGCCTGAGTCTGGTACTCGGAAAGAAAACAGGACGCCTGCCCGAGCGCAGGCGTCCTGCATTTCCGATGGTTGCCTTAGCTGTACTGTTTTCTGTAATGGCGTTACTGCCCTTAGGTTTTGTGGCCGCGGTGGGGATTGAGACCGGCTGGCCGACTATTAAAGCCCTGGTGTTTCGCCCGCGGGTGGCCGAACTGCTCAGCAATACGCTATGGCTGACGCTGCTGGCGGTGCCCATCTGCATCACGCTTGGCGTAGCGGTGGCCTGGCTTACTGAACGCACCGCGCTTGCCGGGCGTCAGCTGTGGTCGGCGCTGGCGGTCGCGCCGCTGGCTATCCCGGCATTTGTCCAGAGCTATGCCTGGGTTAGCGCGGTTCCCTCGCTGCACGGCCTGTCCGCCGGGGTGTTCCTTTCGGTGCTGGCCTACTATCCCTTTATCTACATGCCGGTGGCGGCGGTGCTTCGTCGTCTCGACCCGACGCTGGAAGATGTTGCCGCCTCGTTGGGCACGCCGCCGTGGAAGGTTTTCTTCCGCGTGGTGCTGCCGCAACTGCGGTTGGCTATCTGCGGCGGCGCGCTGCTGGTGGCGCTGCATCTGCTGGCGGAATATGGCCTGTATGTGATGATTCGCTTCGATACCTTCACCACCGCCATTTATGACCAGTTCCAGTCCACCTTTAGCGGCCCGGCGGCGAATATGTTGGCAGGGGTACTGGCGCTGTGCTGCCTGGCTATCCTGCTACTGGAGAGCCTCTCGCGCGGCAAAGCGCGTTATGCGCGTATCGGCGCCGGCGCGGCGCGAGAACAGAAGCGTCGTCCGCTGGGCAACGTGGCCGCATGGGGCGCGCAACTGCTGCTGTTGACGCTGGTGATGCTGGCGATGGGCGTCCCGCTGCTGGTGCTGTGCCGCTGGCTATGGCTTGGCGGTGTGGAGAACTGGCTGCATGCCGATCTTTGGCATTCGCTGCGCCAGACCCTGCTACTGGGAGCGGGCGGCGCGCTGCTGACCACCGCTTGCGCGATTCCTATCGCCTGGCTCGGCGTGCGTTATCCGCGCCGGCTGTTCCGCCTGCTGGAAGGCTGTAATTACATCACCAGCTCACTGCCGGGTATCGTCACCGCGCTGGCGCTGGTGACGGTCGCCATCCACTATGCCCGTCCGGTGTATCAGACCGAAGTGACGCTGTTCCTCGCTTACCTGCTGATGTTTATGCCGCGAGCGCTGATTAACCTGCGCGCCGGTATCGCCCAGGCGCCGGTTGAGCTGGAAAACGTCGCCCGTAGCCTTGGCCGCAGCCCGGCTCGCGCCTTATGGAGCGTTACCATGCGGTTGGCCGCGCCGGGAGCGGCCGCTGGCGCCGCGTTGGTGTTTCTTGGCGTGAGCAACGAGCTCACCGCGACGTTGCTGCTATCGCCGTTAGGCACCCGCACGCTGTCGACCGGTTTTTGGGCGTTAACCAGCGAGATCGACTACGTCGCCGCAGCGCCCTATGCGATGCTGATGATCGTGATTTCGCTGCCGCTGACGGCGGTTCTTTATGTGCAGTCGAAAAAAATTGCAGGGTTGTAACATGCTGGAATTGTCCTCTATCTCGAAATCCTTCGCCGACGCGCTGGTGCTCGATAACCTTAATCTGACCGTGGCGCCGGGAAGCCGTACCGCCATTGTCGGCCCGTCGGGTTCCGGTAAAACCACGCTGCTGCGAATTCTTGCCGGTTTTGAAACCCCGGATAACGGGCGAATCGTTCTGCAGGGCAACACCCTGTTTGCCGAAGGCGTGTTTGTGCCGGCGCATCAGCGCGGGATCGGTTTCGTGCCGCAGGAAGGGGCGCTGTTCCCCCATCTTAACGTCGCGGACAATATTGCCTGGGGGCTGGATTGTAACCGGGAAGAGAAACGCCGTCGGGTCGCTGCGCTGATGGAGATGGTGGCGTTAGATTCGACATTAGCGAACCACTGGCCGCATGAAATTTCCGGCGGCCAGCAGCAGCGGGTTGCGCTGGCGCGCGCATTGGCCCAGCGGCCATCGCTGATGTTACTGGATGAACCTTTCTCGGCGCTGGATACCGGACTGCGGGCGGCAACGCGTAAAGCCACCGCCGACCTGCTGGCCGAGGCTGGCGTAGCGTCGATCCTGGTCACTCACGATCAGACGGAGGCGCTGTCGTTTGCAAGCCAGGTCGCGGTGATGCGGCAAGGACGTTTTGCTCAGGTAGGGACCCCGTTCGAGGTCTATTCGCGCCCGGTTGACGAGGCCACCGCGCTGTTTCTTGGCGATGCGCTGGTGCTCGACGCCGAGCTCACTGAGGGGCGCGCGCGTTGCGCCATCGGCGAGTTACCGACTGACAATCCTCACGCCAGCGGCCGCGGACGTGTAATGCTGCGCCCGGAGCAACTGCGGGTGTCGCCGTGCGCGCCGCAGGAGAGCGCATTTAGTATCGTGGATGTCGATTTCGCCGGCCATATCTCGACGCTGACGGTGACGGTTACAGGGCAATCGATGCCGCTGGTGCTGAAAACCGTCAGCCAGGCCGCCTGGCAAGCTGGCGCAGCGGTTCGCCTGGACGTTATTGGCCAGGCGCGGATATTTTGCGCATAGCGGTGAAAAGGTGAACGTTCAGCCGGGATAAAAATTGATTTGGCGCGGAGATACGTTAATTAGCTGCTGATGTAGCACATTGTGCTAATTACACTTCCAGCGAACGCTTTAGTATCCGCGCCACTGATCTCGTCGCCATGGAGTGGTAGGTCGTTGGAATAATTCCGCGAGGTCAGTCCATTCTTATTTCCCCTGGGGATGATTATCGTTGCTGCGCGCTACGGCAGTGCCGACGATATTCCGAGGGTGAACGTTCAGTATTACGTTTAAACACCCGGCAAAAATAGTTGCTATCGATAAAGCCGCAGTTATGCGCAATTTCTTTTACTTTTAAATCATAACCGCGTAATAGTTGCTTGGCTTTTTCCAGCCGCACGGCGGTTAGATATTCATTAAAGCCCACCGAGCCTGACTTCTGAAATATATGCGAAAGATAGTTCGGGGTAATATGAAAGCGTCTGGCCACCGATTCTCGGGTCAGCGGCTGGCTTAGATTTTCTTGTAGATAATCCTGAACGGCTAAAAACAGATCGCGGCTGCGGCTTACGCGCATTTCCAGCCCGACTAGTTGTTCAAGGCAGTGGCTTAACAGCGCGGAAACTACCAGCCGGGCGGTTATTGGGTCAGGCTGCAGGCAGACCTCATTCAACGCCAGCAGCAGATAGGAGCCAACGCGGGGGCCCAGCCTGGCGACGTTTTGCTTTTCAGTATGTAGTGTTTTACCGTCCCAGCGCTGGAGGCAAAAGCCGAGCTTTTGGCGGCCGAATAAAATGCTGAGCGTGGCCGCCGGGCCGGTCCACTCGGGTAGCGTCCACTTTCCCGCCTGTACGTAGAGTACCTGGGATGTGGCTAAGACCGCCGCGGATAGCGGCAGCCCCTGTTCATGAAGCTCGCCTTCAAGGACAATCTCCAGGCGCGGGAAGGGCACCTTCAGCGCCAGCGCCGGAACGGGAATATCCGGCTCCGGAAAGCGGACTTGCAGCCTATCTTTTTGATTAACTAAACGATTTAGTATGCCCGCCAGATCATCAATCATCCTGTCGACCCCGAGTTAAAATTATCTCGTTGATTATAATCTTTTTTATCCTGATGTTCCGCCTTACGGCGCGCTACGGATGCATTATTAAATGGGTGAATATTTTCGACGAATTCACCCGCCGTCAATTATTGATAATGCTCACATTTTTGTGGCTGGCGTACGGATATCCAGTTTTTCGTAGTTTTTCCTTCCTGCCTGGTCGTTGTCCGCATCGTAGAGTTTGATTGTGTTATCTAAAAGTTAAAAGGAAGACAATATGGACTCACAATCGACGGTTCATCTGGCTGCGCTTGGCGCGACCCAGACGCTAAGCGACCAAATGAAACATGAACTTGATACGCTTGGCTATACCGTGGTGCACAACGTCGTTGATCCTCAGTGGCTGAACGAGATGCGCGAGCGCATTGACGCGCTGGTGGAACGTGAAGGCGAGAATCTGGCGATGGAACACCATCAGGAGGCGACGGCGACGCGTATTGCCAACCTCATCAACAAGGGTGTTATCTGGGAAAAGGTGTGGTCACATCCGCTCATTCTTTCCGTCTGTCGTTATATTTTTAATGGCGCGTTTAAGGTTTCCAGCCTTAATGCCCGCGAGGCGCTGTATAACGGTGGTCATCAACCGCTGCACGCCGACTGGAAAAAGCCGCGAGTAGACTTCCCGAAAGTGCATCTGGTCAATACGATATGGGCTATTGATGATTTGAGCGCCGCCAACGGGGCGCCGAGGATTATTCCGGCGACCCATCTGCGCCCGGAGCTGCCGGAAGAGGTTTTGGCGGATCCCGAAAAGACGCATCCTGATGAAATTGTTTTTGCCGCGCCGGCCGGTAGCGTAATGATTTATAACGCGCATGCCTGGCACGGTGGCACCCGCAATCGTGAAGGCAGCAGAAGGCGCGTTCTTCATGGCTTATATATTGATCGTGCTGATACCGCGCAGCAGGACCAGCAGCGCTGGCTGACGCCGGAAACGGCGAGCCGCCTGACGCCCGCGCAAAAGTGGCTGCTCGACGTGCAATAAGCGCCGTGGCCGGTCAGGGAACTTCCAGGTAAACGACCGGCTTTTTCATAATGCTATTAACGGCTTTGACAATTTGCTGTGGCTGCAACAGGAATGTGGCGATACTGGTTTTAATGGTACGGAGTCCGTTAAAGCGCTGAGCGCCATCGATTTCGATATCGGTTACCAGTAACACCACCGTGGCGCGGGCAATATCCTCTTCGCTAATTCGGTTTTCCACGCCGAGCGCGCCCTGGGTTTCCACTTTCAGAGACCATTTTTCATGGTGACCGACTTTTTCCAGCAGCTCGGCTGCCATATAGGTATGTGCAACCCCGCTCACGCAGGCGGTCACCGCGACAATGTTGAAGTCCATAACATCCTCCAGGCGTTAACCGCCGATAGTGACGTGATATCCTGCTGCTTCAGCCAGCGCTTGATAAGGATGAATATCCGCCTCTTGGGGAGCGTTGACGCCGGCCAGCGGCCAGCTTTTACCCAGCAGACGGTATTTCGCCTCGCCATATTGATGAAACGGCAACAGGTGAATCTCCGTCAGACCGAACGGCGCGAGGAAATTTAAGATCTGCTTAAAATTCTCCGTGTTCATCGTGTAGCCAGGGATCAGCGGCACGCGCGGGATAAGATTCATTTTGCGGCTGGCCAACTGACGAAAGTTGTCCAGTACCCGCGGCTGATTCATCTGCAGTAGTGAATGGGCCCGCTCGCTATTCATGATTTTCAAATCAAACAGTATTTCGTCACAGGCTTCGGCGACCGGGAGGAAACGGTTAAAGGCGCAGTCGCCTGCGGTTTCGATAGCGGTGTGGATCCCCCACTGACGCAGATGCTGGAGGAAACTGGCAGCAAATCCGGCCTGCATCAGTACTTCGCCACCTGACAGGGTGACGCCGCCGCCGGATGCCCGGAAGAAGACCTCGTCCTTAAGCACCTCGCGCAGCAGAGCATCGAGCGTGACATCCCGGCCTATCTGCTCCCATGCGCCGGAGGGACACTCAGCGACATCCTGCAGGCAGCGCGTGCAGCGCAGGCATTTACTCTCCCGGCGCAGGGTTTCAATCTTTGGCGAGATCGATTCAGGATTGGCGCACCACGGGCAGGTATGAGGGCAACCTTTGAAAAATACCACCGTGCGGATGCCTTGTCCGTCATTAAGCGAGTAGCGTTGAAGGTTAAAAATGCGCGCCGTATCGGCGCGCGTTTCGATGACCTCACAGCTGATGCGCGGTGCGGCGGATAATGTCATCCTGTATCTCCTTCGACAGCTCAACAAAGAAGGCGCTGTAGCCCGCGACGCGCACCACCAGGCCTGCGAAGTCCTGCGGCCGCTGCTGCGCTTCACGCAGGGTGTCGGCGTTGACCACGTTAAACTGGATGTGCTGCAGCTTGAGCTTGCAGAAGGCCTGTAAAAAGTCTGCCAGTTTGTTCAGGCCGCCATCTCCGGCAAGCGTTGCCGGGGTGAATTTGACATTCAGCAACGTACCGTTCGACAGCAGATAGTTATCCAGTTTGCTGACCGATTTCAGCACCGCCGTCGGCCCCTGAGCATCCTGTCCAACCATTGGCGACAGGCCGCCGTCCGCCAGCTGTTCGCCAGCCAGTCGACCGTCCGGCGTCGCGCCGACGACCGAGCCCAGCGGCACATGCGCGGAGACGGTATAGGAGCCAGGGGTAAAATGGCCGCCGCGAGGGTTCAGATACCGTTCTACCTCTTTACAGTAAAAACGCAGCAGATCGGCGCTAATATTATCGACTTCGTCGATATCGTTGCCGTATTTCTCGTAACGGTTGATCAAGCGGGCGCGGATTTTTTCTCCTTCCGGCGTGCGGAAGTTGGCTTTTAGCACCGCCATCAGCTCGGCAAAACTGAGGCGCTGTTGCTCGAAGACCATGCCCTTCAGCGCGTGCAGCGAATCGCTCAGGTTAGCGATTCCGATACCCTGAACGCCGGAGAAGTTATAGCGCGCGCCGCCTGCGGTGATATCTTTGCCGTGCTGCACGCAATCTTCGATAAAGGATGACAGCAGGGGCACCGGAGCCCAGTCGCGATGGCCGATATCGCAAATGTTGCTGCCTTCGACCATCAGCTTGATGTAATGGCGGATTTTGTCGCGGATTTGGCTGATGAGGCCGTCCCAGCTGACATCGGGCTGCTGTTCATTTTCCTGCAGCACAATTTCCATCACCTTCAGCAGATTAAACATCGCGATATCGTGCAGGCCGTAGGTGCGCCCGGGAATAGAGAGCTCCACGCAGCCGACCACCGCGTAATCGCGGGCATCTTCCAGCGACACGCCGCGGTTGAGGAAGGCCGGGACGACCACCTCATCGTTGAAAATCTGCGGGATCCCGGTGCCCAGGCGAATGGTCTCAGCGGTTTTGCGCAGGAACGGGCGATCTATTAGTTCATTGACCCGTACTCCCAGATTCGGCTGCGGTAGCTGCACATTCTGGTAAGCATCGAGAGAAAGAAAGGACAGTACGTTTACCGCACTACGCCCGGTTTCCGTCAGTCCGCCAAGCAGGGCGGTGTAACCGGTAGGGAAACCTGCGAAATAGCGCGCGCTGCTGGAAGATCGCAGCAGAACGATATCGTTGCATTTTACCCACAGCGACTCCAGCAGCTCCTTGAGATAAGCGGGATCCTGACCCTGAGTCAGCGACGCCTGATAAAAAGGCAGCATGTACTGGTCAAAACGCCCGAGCGAAATCGAGCTGGCGTTGGATTCATACTGCAAAATAATGTTCATATACCAGAACAGCTGGCAGGCCTGGGCAAAATCCTGCGGCCGATGCTGCGCGTTATGGCGTGAGGTCGCGGCGATGGTTGCCAGCTCCCGCTGACGCTGGGCATTCGCGCAGTTCGCGGCCATCTCTTCCGCCAGAGCGGCGTAGCGCAAAATATGGCGCTGAGAGGCTTCAAGTAAGATCAATACCGCCTGATAAAAGTGGTTATCAGGCTGCCGGGCGCAGTGTGATTTCAGCTCGGCGATCAGCGCGTCAAGGCCATGATTCAGTAGCCGCGGATAGTCGATAATAATATGGCCCTGGCCTTTATCCGTCTGGTTAACGCTGAAAATCTGCGTGCTGATAGCAGCCTTTACTTCCTCGGTCATTTGACCATTGATGAAATCTTTCATTGAGCGCTTTTCCCAGTAAGGGAACAGCGTTTCGCGGTAAATTCGTTTATCTTCTTCGCTTATCGCGAAGCGGTCCTGCGGGCGGGTCGGGAAGGCGTCGAGTTCGTTGAGCAGCCAGTAGGGATCCATCTCCGGCGATATAATTCCCGCACGTGGTTTAACGGTGCGGTTGCCGGCAATCAGTTCATCATCACGAATCGAAATGGCCACCTTATCAAGGATCCATGCCGTGGCTTTCGCCCGGCGGATAATCACCGGCTCCCCCTCCGTTAGCCGATGGCTGGCGGTATAGAGCAATGCGCGTTCAAGGGAGATTTCGCGCGGCTGGGCGAACAGGCTGGCTTTCAGGCGTTGCGTACGATTCGTCATGACAAACTCCGTGTTGTGGCGAAGAGGCGCGTAAGCGCCTCTTTTGGGCTTCAGGCGTTCTGGGAAAGGTGGCTATCTATCTTGTTCATGATGGCGTCGGCGCGTTTTACCGCATCGCTGATATTGACGCGCACAATGGTTTTCCCGGCAAAACGTTCTTCAAACTTAATGCCGATATCTTTGGTCAGAATGACCATATCGGCAGCGGCGATATCCTCCGCCGTGAGTTCGTTCTCAATGCCGATGGAACCCTGGGTCTCAACCTTAACCTGCCAGCCTTTGGCTTTAGCGGCGCTTTCCAGCGACTCGGCGGCCATATAGGTATGGGCGACGCCCGATGGGCAGGCGGTGACGGCGATAATGTGGGTCATAAGGTGTTCCTTCCAGTCTGTTAGTTAATTTCGAAATCAAGATCTAATTCATCGTCGGCTTGGGCGTCGGACGGTTGCTTTTTGGTGAATGCTTTCAGGGCGATGACGCAGGCCGCGCTGACGCAGGCGCCGACAAAGAGTGCGGTGACAAAGGCGAGTTTGCCCTGGACCACCGGCAGCACGATAAGCCCGCCCCAGCCGGCATAGCACTGCGCGCCCATCAGCGCGGCGGTGACGCAGCCGCAGGCGGCGCCAATCATGTTGGCGGGAATAACGCGCAGCGGGTCGGCGGCGGCAAAAGGAATGGCGCCTTCGGTCACCCCGACGCAGCCCATCACCAGCGCGGCCTTGCCGGTTTCACGCTCTTCGGCGGTAAAATATTGGCGACCAATTAACGTCGCCAGTCCCATGCCCAGCGGCGGTACGGCGATGCCGACCGCGGCGATTGCCACGACGCTGTAGACGCCCTGAGAGACGCAAATCAACATAAAGGCGTAGGCCACTTTGTTAACCGGGCCGCCCATATCAAAGGCCAGCATCAGGCCCATAATGATGGCCAGCACCACGATGCTGCCTTCGCGCATCCCCTGCAGCCAGCTGGTCAGGTTTGCGGTCAGCGCGCCCACCGGTTCGCCGAGGCCCCACATCATGATCCCGGCGGTGATAAAGGTGCCGATGATGGGAATAATGAAGATAGGCATCACCGAGCGTAGAACTTTATGAACGGGAATTTTTTTCAGGTAATAGACCACCAGACCGCCAATCATTCCGGCTATCAGCGCGCCGAAGAAGCCGGCGCCGAAGCCGTTGCCGACCCAGGCGCCAATGGCGCAGGGGGCCAGCGCGGCGCGGTCAGAAATGGAGTAGCCGATGTAGGCGGCAAGGAAAGGTACCATCAGCGTCAGCCCGGCGACGCCGATATCAAAGAGCTTCTTCAGATTAGGGTCGGTGGCGGCATCGGGCACCGCGCCTTTGCCATATAACATGACGGACACCGCCAGCAGGATCCCGCCGGAAACGACGAAGGGGATCATGTGTGAGACGCCGGTCATCAGATGCTGGCGGGTATTTTTTAGTATGTGCACCAGTTCGTTCATTGCTTGCTCCTGAGCGCTGTGTGGCCCGTGACAGTATTGATGCCTCAACATTAGAAAAAGGGCGGGGTATAAAATAGTAGAGAAAAAGTGCATTTACTGGATATTTGTAAGGTGAGAAAGGAATTGCGATCCACCTCAAATCTTAGCTGTTATTAGGGCTACGTACGCCTGAACTGATGAATTGTGATGGCGAGCATAAAAAAGATGTATGTGTACAATAGTCCAGTAATTGCCAGTTTTATCACGTAGTTCATTGCCACTACTTTCATTACCTTTGGCTGAAATAACGCATTGCTCAGGAGGAAGGCGATGGCACTGGTAATTGAATTCATATGTGATTTGCCAAATGGCGTGCATGCGCGCCCGGCAAGCCTGGTCGAAACGCTGTGTAACCGTTTTTCGTCGGCGGTTGAGTGGCGGAATCTGCGGAGCGACGGTCGCGGGAATGCGAAAAGCGCGCTGGCGATTATCGGCAGCAACACCCTAAAAGGAGACGCCTGTCAGCTGATTATCAGCGGGGAGGATGAAGACGAAGCGTATGCCGCGTTAACCGCGTTTATTGAAAATGAATTTCCGCACTGCGATGCGCCGCTGCCCTCTGCGCAAACGCTGGATGTCCAGCCGGTGCCGGAATCGCTGTCGCGGCTGAACCCAACGCTGTTCCCTGCGCGCCCGGTGTGCGCCGGCAGTGCTGGCGGTAAGCTGGTTCATCTCAAATCACGCGATCTTCACGACCTTGGCGAACTGCCGATGGTCGCCAGCCTTGAACAGGAACAGGCGGCACTGGATAACGGTTTGCGTCTGTTGGTGCAGGATATCGATCTGCGGTTACTTGACAATGACGGCACCGCCAGCGCGATTCTGCAAGCTCACCGTTCGCTGGCGACCGATGCTTCGCTGCGCCAGCACCTGCTTGGCGGTATTCTAACCGGCCTTAGCTGCGCACAGGCTATTGTCGCCACCGGCGACCACTTCTGCACCCAGTTCCGCGATTCCGGCAACAGCTATCTGCAGGAACGAGTGCTGGATGTCCGCGACGTCTGCTTCCAGCTATTGCAGCATATCTATGGTGAAGATCGCTTTCCGGCACCGGGACAACTGCGGGAAGCGGCTATTTGTCTTGCCGATGAACTAACCCCAAGCCAGTTTCTGGAACTAGATAAGTCGCAGTTGAAAGGGCTACTGCTGCGCAGCGGCGGCACAACTTCACATACTGTCATTCTGGCCCGTTCGTTCAATATTCCTACGTTGGTGGGCGTTGACCTGCCGGCGCTGCTGCCGTGGGTCGATACTCAGGTACAGATCGACGGTAATGCCGGGCTGCTGGTGGTGGACCCCAGCCCAGCGGTGGCGCGCTATTATCAGCAGGAGTCCTGGCTACAGGGGCAAATTCAGCAACAGCAGCAGGTATGGCTTGATAAAGCCGGGCAGACGCAAGACGGCATCCGCGTAGAGATCGCCGCCAATATCGCGCATTCGGTGGAAGCGGTGGCGGCATTTAATAACGGCGCGCAGTCGGTTGGGCTGTTCCGTACCGAAATGTTGTATATGGACCGTCCCGGCGCGCCGTCGGAAAATGAGCTCTACAACATCTTTTGTCAGGCGCTTGAGCCCGCTAACGGGCGCAGTATTATCGTGCGCACCATGGATATCGGCGGCGATAAGCCGGTGGCGTATCTCAATATTCCGGCGGAAAACAATCCGTTCCTCGGCTACCGCGCGGTACGCATCTATGAAGAGTATCAAGCGTTGTTTCATACTCAGCTGCGGGCCATTTTACGCGCCTCGGCGCACGGCTCGCTGAAAATTATGATCCCGATGATTTCATCAATGGAGGAGATTCTGTGGGTGAAAGAGCGGCTGGCGGAGGCCAAGCAGTCGCTGCGCGCCGAACAGATCCCGTTTGATGAAAAGATCTCACTCGGCATCATGCTGGAGGTGCCGTCGGTGATGTTTATCATCGATCAGTGCTGTGAAGAGGTCGATTTCTTTAGCATCGGCAGCAACGATTTAACGCAGTATCTGCTGGCGGTCGATCGCGATAACGCTAAAGTGACGCGTCATTACAACAGCCTGAACCCGGCCTTCCTGCGCGCGCTGGACTATGCCGTGCAGGCGGTGCATCGTCAGGGAAAATGGATTGGCCTGTGCGGCGAGCTGGGGGCGAAAGGATCGGTGCTGCCGCTGCTGGTTGGCCTCGGTTTAGATGAATTGAGTATGAGCGCGCCGGCAATCCCGGCGACCAAGGCGCGCCTGGCGCAACTGGATAGCCGCGCCTGCCGCCAGCTACTGAATCAGGCGATGCAGTGCCGTACCTCACTGGAAGTCGAGCATCTGCTGGCCCAGTTCCGCATGCGTCAGCAGGATGTTCCGCTGGTGAGCACCCAGTGCATTACGCTCAATAGCGACTGGCGCAGCAAGGAAGAAGTGCTGAAAGGGATGACTGATAATCTGCTGCTGGCCGGGCGTTGCCGCTATCCGCGTAAGCTGGAGGCAGACCTGTGGGCCCGCGAGGCGGTGTTCTCCACCGGTCTGGGCTTTAGCTTCGCCATTCCGCACAGTAAATCCGAGCATATTGAGCAGTCGACCATCAGCGTCGCGCGGCTGGCGCAACCGGTGATGTGGGGCGATGAAGAAGCGCAATTTGTCATTATGCTGACGCTGAACAAACACTCGGCGGGTGACCAGCATATGCGGATCTTCTCACGGTTGGCGCGGCGCATTATGCATGAGGGTTTTCGTACCGCTCTGGTAAATGCGGCAAGCCCCGAGGATATCGCCGAACTGCTGCGCCGCGAGCTGGAATTGTGATTGTCTCTCCGGCCAGCGCCGCTGGCCGGAGAGCGAGCTATAAATCCAGCACTAACCGGCCGCCTTTAGCGCGTGAGCAGCAGATCAGCATACTCTGCTGGCTGGCTTTCTCTTCATCGCTGTAATACTGATCGCGGTGGTCGGCTTCGCCCTCCAGAATCATCGTTTCGCAGGTGCCGCACACCCCTTCGCGGCACAGGCATTCCACCTTCGCCGCTTTGTTATTCTCAATCACCTGTAAAATGGTCATATCCTGCGGCACGGTAAATTCGCGTCCGGAACGCGCCAGCACCAGCGTAAATGCCTCTCCGCCTTTATCCTCAAGGATAAATTGCTCAAAGTGCAGCTGGCTGGCGGGAACCTGATACCGTTCGGCGGCGGCTTTCACCGCCTCGTTAAGTGCAGCCGGGCCGCAGGTATAGACGTGGGTTCCGGGCTCGATGTCGGCGAACAGGCGCGACAGATCGAGACGGCTGCCGAGCGCTGATATGTGAATATTGACCCGGTCGCGCCACGGCGCTGCGCTGAGCGCATCGACGAAAGCATTATTGTCGGCGTCGTGGAAACAGTAGTGCAGTTGCCAGTCGGCCTGCTGCTGTTCCAGTTCAGGAATATGAGCTAAAAACGGCGTGATGCCGATGCCGCCGGCGATCAGCAGATGTTTTCGCGCCTGCGGTTCGATGGCGAACAGGTTGTTGGGGGTGGACACCGTCAGGGTATCGCCCGGTCGCACCTGCTGATGCATAAAACGCGAGCCGCCTTTGGAAGGCGACTCAAGACGCACCGCAATCTGCCAGTTGGAGGTATCCAGCGGCGAGCTCATGAGCGAATAGGCATTGCTGTAGCGCTGCTCGCCATCCTGCATCTGGACGATTATATGGCTGCCGCCGCTGAATGCCGGCAGCGGGGCGCCGGTCGGCGACACCAGCGTAAAACGCTTAACCTGGGCGGTGATCTGTTCAACATCGCGAACGATCGTCTCAAACATTTGATAATCAGACATCGCTGAACTCCATCAAAAATCCCGGCGTGGCCAGAGCCGCCGCCGGGAGAATACAGTTACAACCCCTGGCAGAGATACTTCATCTCCAGGTAATCTTCAATTCCGTGTTCCGAGCCTTCGCGGCCAAGACCCGACTGTTTCACCCCGCCAAATGGCGCGACTTCGTTGGAAATCAGCCCGGTATTGATGCCGACCATGCCGTATTCCAGCTGCTCGGAGACGCGCCAGATACGGGCGGCATCGTTGCTGTAAAAATAGGAGGCGAGGCCGTAGATGGTGTTATTGGCCTGCTCAATGACCTCTTGCTCATCTTCAAATTTCACCAGCGCGGCCACCGGGCCGAAAATCTCTTCCTGCAGCAGCAGTGACCCCGGCTGTACGTTGCCGATAACCGTCGGGGTGAAGAAATTACCGCCCAGCGGATGTGCTTTTCCGCCGGTTAACAGCGTCGCGCCGCGGGTGAGCGCATCGTCGAGCAGGGACTGGACTTTGCGTCCGGCGTCGGCGTTGATAAGCGGGCCAATCTGTACATCGGACTCGCTGCCATCGCCGACTTTCAGGGCGGCGACGCGGGCGACGAACTTATCGCAGAATTGGTCGTAGACGGCGCGATGAATATAGAAGCGGTTGACGCAAACGCAGGTTTGCCCGGCGTTGCGGAACTTGGCGATCAGCGCTCCCTCGACGGCTTTATCGATATCGGCGTCGTCAAAGACGATAAACGGCGCGTTACCGCCGAGCTCTAAAGAGAGCTTTTTGATGGATTCAGCGCACTGGCGCATCAGCACGCGGCCAACTTCGGTCGAGCCGGTAAAGGAGAGCTTTCGCACCCGCTCATCGCCGGTGAACACCGCGCCAATTTCACGCGACTGCCCGGTGACAACGTTAATCACGCCCTGCGGGATCCCGGCCTGATTCGCCAGTTCCGCCATCGCCAGCGCGGTAAACGGCGTTTCGTTGGCAGGCTTAATTACCATCGTACAACCCGCGGCCAGCGCCGGGCCGGCCTTACGGGTTATCATCGCCGCCGGGAAGTTCCACGGGGTGATCGCCGCACAGACCCCCACGCCCTGGCGGATCACCATCAGGCGTTTATCGGCGCCGGGGGAGGGGATTATCTCGCCGTTGGCGCGTTTTCCTTGTTCGGCAAACCACTCGATAAACGAGGCTGCATAGGTCATTTCGCCTTCCGCTTCCGCCAGCGGCTTGCCCTGCTCGGCGGTCATTATCTGCGCCAGCGCGGTCTTGTTTTCGAGGATCAGGCGGTGCCAGTTCTTCAATAACGCTGCGCGCTGGGCGGCGGTAAGCGCGCGCCATGCCGGCAGCGCGGCAGCGGCGGCATCCACCGCCTGCTGCGCTTCCGTCCGTCCCATATTCGGGATCTGGCCGAGCGCCTCGCCGGTGGAGGGGTTGCTGACGGCAAGGGTCGTACCGTCGGCAGCGTCGCGCCAGCTTCCGGCAATCAGCGCCTGCTGGCGAAACAGATTTGAGTGAAATACGGACATGGCTAACTCCTTCAACGATTACGGCTGGAACACCTGGGCGACCAGATTATGGAAATGGGCGATCCCGTGCTCGGAGATACCGCTGCCGCTGTTATCCGCCATAATGCGCCCCTGGCCGCGATAGCCGCGGGACTTCAGCCCCTTTTGCACGCTTTCGACCAGACGTAAATCTTCCGGGCGGAACACGTCGCGATACCACTCAATCAGCGCTTTCTGATCGTCGGTCAGCTCTTCGTTGGTGAAATAAATGTCGTAATTCTGCAGGGTGGTCTCTTCATCCACCGGGAATTCATAAATGACGGTCATCATGCCCTTGATCGGCGTGACGTTGAGCATGGTGCACGGCCACAGCCAGAAACCGTGGAACGCGGCGTCGGTGCCTTCTTCGAATTTAAACGACTGCTCGGACGGCTTGGCGAAGCCATACTGCAGCGTCCATTTGCCGTGCATGGTGTGCCAGTAACGGTCAACCTGCACGGAATCCGAGAAGCCCGGGTGCGCCGGGCCGCAGTGGTAACATTCCAGATAGTTATCGACGATATTTTTCCAGTTCGCCGGGGTAAGAGTGGTAAAGCGCGCCGCCAGTTTCAGCTCATGCACATCCGGGCAGGTTTCCAGCACTTTGTCCTGCAGCCCCGGTAGCTGCGTTTCCACGCTCTCCGCTTGTGGGTTCATATTGATAAACACAAAGCCGGCATACTCTTCAAGGCGAACCGGCACAAGCGTAGCCTTATCGCTATCGAAATTCTCCACGTTTTCGCAGTTGCGGGCGTGGGCGAGATTGCCGTCCAGCTTGAAGGCCCAGGCGTGATAGGGGCAGGTAATCACGTTTTTGGCTTTACCTTCGCCGCTCAGCAACTGGTGGCCGCGGTGCGGGCAGACGTTATAGAAGGCGCGCAGAATGTTGTCGCGCCCGCGGACGATAACGATATTTTCGCCGATGATCTCCCGGGTAATGTAATCGTTCGGCCTGGCGACTTCGCTGCCGTGGGCGACGCAAATCCAGCTATTGGCGAAGATACGCTCTTTCTCGTGCTCAAACGCCTGGCTGTCGGTGTAAAAACGGGCCGGAATGGTCCAGGCGTCCTGCGGATTGGCGCAAAAGTTAATCGGCAGGGTAAAGTCAGGGCTTAAATTGCTCATGTAAGGTCACCTTGTGATTATTGTCAGTAAGCGTTTTTTACAGCGACTGGCCGTCGCCTTTGAGTACCGCGCCAACCGGCAGCGTCTCGGCTTTAACGATCGGCTCGGGCGTATGGGTTTCTATCTGATGCACAGGCACGTGGGCGTAGTCCTGTTTTAGCCAGCGTACGAAGCCGCCGGTCTTGATCAGTAAAATGGCAAGGAACGGTAAGGCGGTTAGCACCACGGTGGTTTTCATGGTTTCCAGCGAAGCGCCGGTAAACAGAATCGATAGCGGGATGAGGGTTATCACCACGCACCAGAACAGGCGCATGCCGCGATCCGGATCTTCGCCTTCGCGCAGGTTACGGGTACTGGTCGCCGCCATGGTGTAAGCCACCGCATCCATATGCGAAGCGAGGAAAACAATCATCACGAACAGATAGGCGGCGAGGAACAGCTTGCCCGCCGGCAGCGACATTAGCACCTGCTGGACGGCGGTTTCTCCGCCGAGGGTCTGCATGACCTGCGGCACGTTAATCACGCCGTTGACGAACTGATGCATGGCGTAGCTTTCCATCACTCCGAAGAAGAACCAGCAGCCGGCGGTGCTGCCGAGAATCAGTCCCCAAATGACCTCTTTGATTTTGCGTCCGCGGGAGACGCGGGTGACGAACATCGCCACACCAGGGGTATAGGAGATCCACCACAACCAGTAGAAGACGGTCCAGTTGCGGGTAAAGGCGCCGTCGCCGAGCGGGTCGGTAAACAGGCTCATCTGCAGGAAGTTTTGGGTCGTCAGACCGATGGCGTTGATGATGTTATTGGTGATGAATTCGGTCGGGCCAACCAGTAATACCACCAACGGCAGCAGGAACGCCCCCCAGCCGACCATTTTGCTCAGACGCTGAAGGCCGTTGTTGATGCCAATCCACGAACTCATGCAGAAAATACCGCCGGAGAGCAGGATCACAAACGCCTGGACGGTGAAGTTATCCGGCAGTCCGGTGAGTGCTGACAGGCCGCGGGTGAAGGTGGCGGCAGTGACCACCAGCGAAATGGTTAACGCGCCGACGGTGGCTATCAGGAACATCAGGTCAACCAGACGACCCCAGAAGCCCTGCGGATTGACGCCGGTGATCGCCGAAATGATCCCGGAGAGGCTGAGGCCTTTGTTTTTCCGCACGTGGAAGTGATAGGCCATGATCAGCGAGGCGAGGGTGTAGGTCGCCCACGCGCTAATGCCCCAGTGGAAGAAAGAGTACGGGATGCTGTATTCCAGCGCTTTTGCTGAATGCGGCGCAATATTCAGGCCAGGGGTCTGGTAGTAATAAGCCCACTCGGCAACACCCCAGTACAGCGTAGAGGAGCCGAGCCCGGCGCAGATAAACATAAACAGCCATGAGAGAGTGCTGTACTCGGCTTTGCCTTCGCCGAGCCGGATATTGCCGTATTTGCTGGTGGCCAGATACAACACCAGTCCCAGCGCCAGCAGCACCAGCACTTGTACCGCGGAACCCAGCAGGCGGGTAACGCCGTTAAATATCGAATTAGCCGCCTGCGCGGTTTGCTGGGGGAAGAGACTTAATGTAGCGGCGATGAAAACAATGGCCGCGAGACTGATGACAATCAGCGGCACATCTTTTTTCTTTACGTTGCTCAACATGAGTGATCTCCTGGGCACGGTTGCCCGTCGGTGGCTTTAGCCTGTCGTTGTTATCACGCTGTAGGGTCAGGGTTCGTAGCAAAATGCTATTAACAATTGGATTATTTCTTCGTTACATGAATTAAACAATTGGCCGATTCGTGAAGCAATAAAACACGGAACGGAAATAATAAAAGGTGAATTGGCGCAGGTTCTTTCCTTTCGGGAATGAATAAAGTTCGCCGCTGTGATGCGGTTCACTTGTCAATCGTGGGGGATTCTGCATTCAGAGGAGAGAGGGGAGTTGGCGCGAGTTTTCCCGGGTAGCGGCTACGCCTTACCCGGGCTACGCGATCGGGCGATATTCTCGTGCCATTGTAGCCCCGGTAAGCGCAGCGCGACCGGGGAGCGGCCGGGGTAATTACGCCAAAATGGCCTTGCAGATAGCGTCGCTGACCTGCTGCGTTGAGGCGGTGCCTTTCATGTCCGGAGTTTTCGGCCCGCTGGCGATCACCTGCTCTATCGCCGCCAGAATACCGTTATGCGCGGCGTGGTAGCGCTCATCGCCGTTGCCGAGGAAATCGAGCATCATCGCCCCGGCCCAAACGGTAGCGATCGGGTTGGCGATATTTTTACCGTAGATATCCGGCGCCGACCCGTGAACCGGTTCGAACAGCGACGGGAAGGCGCGCTCGGGATTGAGGTTAGCCGACGGCGCAATACCGATAGTGCCGGTACAGGCCGGGCCGAGATCCGACAGAATATCGCCAAACAGATTGGAGCCGACGACCACGTCGAAACGTTCCGGCTGCAGCACGAAGCGGGCGCAGAGAATATCGATATGCTGCTTGTCCCAGCGAATTTCGGGATAGCTTTTGGCCATCTCTTCCACGCGCTCATCCCAGTAGGGCATGCTGATCGCAAGGCCGTTAGATTTGGTTGCGGAGGTGAGCGTTTTGCGCGGGCGGCTTTGCGCCAGCTCAAAGGCGTAGCGCAGGATCCGGTCAACGCCGCGGCGGGTGAAGACCGACTCCTGAATCACCACTTCATGCTCGGTGCCTTCATTAGCGCGACCGCCGAGGGCGGAATATTCGCCTTCGGTATTTTCGCGCACCACGTAAAAATCGATATCGCCGGCCTTTTTACCCGCCAGCGGGCAGGGGACGCCGGGGAACAGGCGCACCGGGCGCAGGTTGACGTACTGATCGAACTCACGGCGGAACTTCAGTAGCGATCCCCATAGGGAGATATGGTCGGGGACGGTATCCGGCCAGCCGACGGCGCCGAAATAGATAGCATCGAAGCCCTGCAATTGCTCGCGCCAGTCGTCCGGCATCATCTTGCCGTGATGGGCGTAATATTCGCAGCTTGCCCACTCCATCTGTTCGAAGCTCAGCGACAGATCCCAACGCTGCGCGGCGGCTTGCAGCACGCGAATACCTTCAGGCAGAACTTCTTTACCAATTCCGTCACCGGGGATGGCGGCAATACGACAGGTTTTTTTCATTCCGGTTCTCACTTTTTAGCGATGATGTTTGACCACCTGCCTATCCTATAATTGACTGGTTTATAATTAATCACGCTAACTGGTGAAACATAAAACACAGATCATGAATAATCTGCCGCTGCTAAATGATTTACGCGTGTTCATGCTGGTCGCTCGCCGGGCCGGTTTTGCCGCCGCCGCCGAGGAGCTTGGCGTCTCACCGGCGTTCGTCAGCAAGCGGGTTTCGCTGCTGGAGCAAACCCTGCATGTGATGTTGCTGCACCGTACCACCCGTCGGGTCACCATTACCGAAGAAGGGGAGCGGATCTACGAATGGGCGCAGCGCATTCTGCAGGATGTGGATGAGATGATGGACGAGCTTTCCGACGTGCGTCAGGTACCGCAGGGAACGCTGCGTATTATCAGCAGCTTTGGTTTTGGCCGTCGGGTGGTGGCCCCGGCGCTGTCGGCGCTGGCGCGCCAGTACCCACAACTTGAGCTGCGCTTCGATGTCCAGGACCGGCTGGTGGATTTAGTCAATGAAGGGGTGGATCTCGATATTCGCGTCGGCGACGATATCGCGCCGAATCTGATTGCCCGCAAGCTGGCGACCAACCATCGTATTCTCTGCGCGTCGCCGCAGTTTCTTGCCCGCCATCCGCAACCGAAGCAGCTTAGCGATCTGGCTACCTTACCCTGCCTGGTGATCAAAGAGCGCGACCATCCGTTTGGCGTCTGGCAGTTGCACAGCAAAGAGGGTCAGCACGCGATCAAGGTGACCGGGCCGCTCTCCTCCAACCATGGTGAGATCGTGCATCAGTGGTGTCTGGATGGGCAGGGGATTGCGTTACGTTCCTGGTGGGATGTCAGTGAAAATATCGCCAGCGGCCATTTGGTGCACGTGCTGCCTGACTACTTTCAGCCCGCCAACGTCTGGGCGGTCTACGTGTCGCGGCTGGCGACCTCAGCCAAAATCCGCACCACCGTGGAGTTTCTACGCCACTATTTTCAGCAGCACTATCCCCAGCAATGTATCGTCAGCAGCGAGGAAAACAGCCGGCGACCAGCGCCGCCGGCGGAGGGCGTTACAGACGCGTGACGCTCTGCAGAATCGTCAGCGCGCGGGAGAACTGTGCATCCGGGATGGTCAACGGATAGAGGAAGCGAATGACGTTGCCATACTGACCGCAGGTCAACAGCAGCAGGCCTTGCTCCAGCGCCTGCTGCTGGATTTTCTGCGCAATCGCCGCCGACGGTTCGCCGGTCGCCGGGTCGAAAAACTCGGCGGCGATCATCGAACCCACGCCGCGCGCTTCCACCAGCGCCGGACACCAGCCCTTCACTTCCTGTAGCGTCGCCAGCAGGCGCTCGCCGAGGAACTGGGCGCGCTCGCACAGCGCTTCGTTATCAATGATATCCAGCACCGCATGCGCGGCCGCCACCGCCAGCGGGTTGCCGGCGTAGGTGCCGCCTAAGCCGCCCGGCGCCGGGGCATCCATGATCTGCGCGTTACCGACCACGCCGGAAAGCGGCATGCCGCCCGCCAGGCTTTTAGCCATCGTCATCAGATCCGGTTTATCGGCATAGTGATCCATGGCGAACAATTTACCGGTGCGGGCGAAGCCGCTCTGTACTTCATCGGCAATCATCACGATGCCGTGCTCATCGCAGAGGCGGCGTACTGCGGCAACCAGCTCTTTCGGCGCGACGTTAAAGCCGCCTTCGCCCTGTACCGGTTCGAAAATAATCGCCGCCACCTGTTTGGCTTCGATATCGGCTTTGAACAGGCGTTCAAGGGCGGTAATCGAATCGGCGGTGCTGATACCGTGCAGCGCTGACGGATACGGCACGTGGTATACCGAGCCGGGGAACGGCCCGAAGCCTAGCTTGTACGGCGCGACCTTACCGGTTAGTGCCATCGTCATATAGGTACGGCCATGGAAACCGCCGCCGAAGGCGATAACGCCCGGGCGTCCGGTATGGGCACGGGCGATCTTCACCGCGTTTTCGACCGCTTCCGCGCCGGTAGAGAAGAAGGCGGTTTTTGCCGGGCCTTTTACCGGCGCCAGTTCGTTGAGCTTCTCAGCCAGCGACACATAGCTTTCATAAGGCACTATCTGATAGGCGGTATGGGTAAACTGCTGTAGCTGCTGTTCAACCGCGGCGACCATCCGCGGATGGCGATGGCCGGTATTCAGCACCGCGATGCCGGCGGCGAAATCGATATATTCATTGCCTTCGACATCGGTCAACGTGGCGTTTTGCGCGCTCTGGGCGAAGAAGTTGCACATAACGCCCACGCCGCGCGGGGTAGCGGAAAGACGACGCTGATGGAATTCATTGTTGCTCATAATAAACACCCTTTAGCAAAAGTTAATCACGGAACCGAACGGCAAATCAGACCCCAAGGCGATCGCGCAGGCTGTAGTAGGCGGCGCCCATGGCGGTAAAAGGAATTCGCAGGCTGCGCCCGCCCGGGAACGGGTAGTGGGGCAGTTTGGCGAAGGCATCGAAGCGCTCGGCATCGCCGCGTAGCAGTTCTGAAATCAAGCGTCCGGCCAGATGGGTACAGGTCACGCCGTGGCCGCTGTAGCCCTGCATGTAGTAAATATTGTTATCGAGACGGCCGAACTGCGGCATACGCGACAGGGTCAGCAGGAAGTTGCCGGTCCAGCGGTAGTCAATTTTTACCCCCTGCAGCTGCGGGAAGGTTTTCAGCAGTTTCGGCATGATCAGGCGCTCAACGTCGTCCGGATCGCGTGCGCCGTAGACCACGCCGCCGCCGTACAGCAGGCGGTTATCGCCGGTGAGGCGGTAGTAGTCCAGCAGGTAGTTACAATCTTCCACGCAGTAGTTTTTCGGGATCAGCGAGCGGGCTAAGTCCTCCGACAGCGGAGCGGTCGTCACGACCTGAGTGCCGCACGGCATGCTGCGTTTTGCCAGCTCCGGTTCAAGCTTGTCGCCGAGATAGGCGTTACCGGCGACGATCACGTAGCGCGCGGTTACCTGGCCGCGAGCGGTACTGACTACCGCCGGGCTGGTGTGCTGAATTCGGGTCACCGGCGACTGCTCATACACCCGGCCGCCGTTAAGACGAATGGCGTCCGCTTCGCCGATGGCAAGGTTCAGCGGGTGAATATGGCCGCCGCTGTGGTCGAGCAGGGCGCCGACGTAGCGGTCGCTGTCTACTTCGCGACGAATGGCATGGCTGTCGAGCAGTTCCAGTTGGGTATTGCCGTAGCGCTCCCAGTTGGCTTTTTGCTCTTCCAGCGTTTCCATTTGCTTATGGTTCATGGCCACAAACAGGCCGCCTGGGCGGTAATCGCACTGGATCTGATAACGCTGGATGCGCTCGCGAATAATATCGCCGCCTTCGAACATCATGCTGCCGAGCATTTTGGCCGCATCCGGGCCGTAGTTCTTCTCAATCACGTCGATATCGCGGCTATAGGAGTTAACCAGCTGTCCGCCGTTGCGGCCGCTGGCGCCGAAGCCGATACGCGCGCCTTCCAGCACTACTACGTCGTAGCCCATTTCGGCCAGATGCAGGGCCGAGGAGAGGCCGGTGTAACCGCCGCCAACGACGCAGACGTCACAGTTGATTGATTCCTCCAGCGTCGGGAACGGTTCATACTTGTTGGCGCTGGCGGCGTAGTAACTAGTGGTATGTTCAGTCATGATCAAGACTCCAGAGCAATCCAGATGGTTTTCAGTTCGGTGAATTTTTCCAGCGCGTGCAGCGATTTATCGCGCCCGTTGCCGCTCTGCTTATAGCCGCCGAACGGGACGGTCATATCACCATCGTTGTAGTTGTTGACGAAGACCGAGCCGGCCTTCAGGCGGCGACTCATGCGGTGGGCGCGCGACAGATCGCGGGTCCACACCGCGGCGCCGAGACCGTAGTCGCTGTCGTTGGCCAGCTGCAGCGCCTGTTCTTCGCTTTTGAATCGCGTGACGACCAGCACCGGGCCGAAGATCTCTTCGCGGCTGAGGGTTGAGGACGGGTCGACATCGACGAAAATGGTCGGGCCGACGGCGGCTGGCCACGGATTTTTCCGCCCGTCGAGGAATAGCGTGCTTTTGGCCTCACCGCCGCGGATAAAGCTGTGTACGCTGTCGGCATGGGCGTTATCAATTAACATCCCCATGGTGGTATCGGGATCGAGCGGATTACCCGGCTGCCAGTTTTGCGCTTGCGCTTTCAACAACGTCAGGAACTCATCAGCGATGCTCTCTTCCAGCAGCAGGCGGGTGCCGGCGATGCAGACCTGCCCCTGGTTATAGAAGATACCGCCGGCGGTGGCATTGACCGCTTTTTGCAGATCCGGACAGTCGGCGAAGACGATATTGGCGCTCTTGCCGCCGGCTTCCAGCCACACGCGCTTCATATTGCTGTCGCCGGCGTCTTTCAGCAGCTGCTTGCCGGTGCTGGTGGATCCGGTGAAGGTAATGACTTCAACGTCAGGATGCAGCGCCAGCGCCTGCCCGGCCTCGTGGCCAAAGCCGCTGACCACGTTTAACACCCCGTCCGGAAGTCCGGCTTCTTTCGCAAGCCCTGCCAGACGCAGGGCGGTGAGCGGCGATTTTTCCGAGGGTTTGAGGATTACGCTATTACCAGCCGCCAGCGCCGGGCCGAGTTTCCAGCAGGCCAGCAGCAGCGGGAAGTTCCACGGCACCACCGCGGCAATCACGCCAATCGGTTCACGAACGATCATTGCCAGTTCGTTGCCGCCGGTGGGCGCGACTTCGCCATAGACTTTATCCAGCGCTTCGGCGTACCAGCGAATGGCGCGGGCGGCGCCGGGAATATCGTCGCGCAGGCTGTGGCGAATCGGTTTGCCGGTATCGAGCGTTTCCAGCAGCGCCAGCTCTTCACGATGGGTTTCCATCAGGTCGGCAAATTTCGTGAGAACCGCTTTACGCCGGGCCGGGGAGGCCTGCGACCAGTCGCCGTTATCAAAGGCCTGGCGCGCGGCTTTCACTGCCCGTTCGACGTCGGCTTTTTTACCGCGGGCGACCTGCGCTAATGTCTGCTGTGCGGCAGGGTCGATAGTCTCGAAGGTGGTATCATCGGCCGCGGCGCAATATTCGCCGTTAATAAATAAGCGCGTTTCAATGACCAGGTTTTTCGCTTTTTCCTGCCAGTAAGCCAGGTGCTGAAAATTCATCATGACTCCTTAAAAACATCATCGGCAAAATATAGGGTTCGGCGTTTTCAGGGTGCAGAGCATCCCCGGAGTTGAGTACCGTTCTTCGCCATTCACTGGCGTTAATTATCTTTGGGCCGGCAGGAAATAAGATTTCCGCGCTGCGCAGGTATTATTACTGCGAGTTCTTCGCCGCGGCGGAAATATTACATCCGCCGCGACAGGCCTGAAGAAAGCCTGAAACCTGCTCAGGCTAAGAAATCAGAATGTGGTGGGGGTATGGGCACTGATAATGCGGCAGATACCTGCCGAGGTGTTGCTGAAGCTATGAGGGATGCCGGTATTAATGGCATAGCTCTGTCCAGCCACCAGGTGGTACGACTGACCGTTAATCGTCAGCACGATCTCACCTTCCAGTATGGTGCCTATCTCCTCACCCTGATGCTTAATTCTCTCCCCGGTTGTGGTCCCAGGCTGGTAAGTTTCAAAAATCATCGCCAGCGTACGGTTCGGATTTCCGTTATGAACCAGTTTCATTGAAACGCCCTGACTCCCCATTTCGATAAGATCGTCCTGATTAATGACGACCTGCGGTTCATCCGGCTTTTCGGGTTCAGAAAAGAATTCCGAGAGCGACAGCCCATATACTTTCAGCAGCTTTTGCAGCGTACTGATGGCAGGACTGACTTTGTCCTGCTCTATGGTGCTGATGGCACTATGTGTTAACCCAGACAGTTCGGCGGCACGACGCTGTGAAAGACCCAGCTGTTGGCGGATCTCTGACAGACGTTTCCCTGGCGCCAGTCCGTCATCGCTCATATTTGCATTTCCTTAACTGTAGTGGTCAGAGCCGCCGCTTTTCGGCGACATGGTTCTGACAGGCGGTGATAAAACCATCAAACAACATACGCGACAGGGCGTATTCGCTACTGTTCCATTCAGGATGCCATTGTACGCCCAGCGCGAAAGGGTGGTCGTTGACGCTGACCGCCTCAACCAGCCCATCCGGTGAACGGGCCTCCACGCGCAGACGCGAACCCAGCGTTCTTGCGCCCTGGCCGTGTAGCGAGTTTACCCAAAACGTGTTGCAGCCCGGTATTAACTGAGAAAGTAAACCTCCTTCCTGCACCTCCACCTGGTGGGACGGCGCATACTGCTGCTCCACCGGTAGTTCAGGATCTTCGCGATGCTCCAGCAGTTCCGGCTGTTCAAACAGACGACGATACAGAGTCCCGCCGGTGGCGACAACCAGTTCCTGCAGCCCTCGGCAGATGGCGAAAATGGGGATGCGCCTTTCGAGCGCGGCGTTAATTAGCGCCATGCTCAGAAGATCACGCCCGGGGTCGGCGTCAGGCTCATCGCCGTTTTCACCATAAAGGTGCGGCTGCACGTTGCTGGGGCTGCCTGGCAGGTAGATCCCGTCCAGTTTATCGACTAACGCATCCAGCAGTTCCGGCTCGGCCAGCGCGTGCGGCAGGGCAATCGGCAGTCCGCCAGCGTTAACAATGGCATTCAGGTACTTTTCTTGCAGAGTCTGGGTCTGGTGACCCTTAAGCCTGTTTCTACACATCACGACGCCAATAACTGGCTTGTACATTATATTTTCCATGATCGCCCTCACAAAGTGGACTAAATTATGACCGCCAGTGGCTGATAAACGGCCATATCGTTCAATATTTTCTCAATCTAGCAGTGGAAATAGCCGTTTGCAAACTTAATTTAACATTTGACAAACATTTTGTTTGCATACACATTCGAAGGGTGGACATTATATTTGACATTTTCAGTCAGGGTCCGAAAACTAAAACAACGGCGGTGAATCATGGATACCAATATCGTAGAAGTTGAGAATTTTGTTCAGCAGACGGAAGAGAGACGGGTAAGCGCGTTCGCTAAAGAAGTGAAGCGCTACCTCGAAACCTACCCCAATACTCAGTATGTCGATGTACTTCTCACAGACCTGAACGGCTGCTTTCGCGGCAAACGCATCCCGGTTGCCAGCCTCAGCAAGCTGGAGAAAGGCTGCTACTTCCCGGCATCCGTTTTCGCGATGGATATTCTCGGCAACGTGGTGGAAGAGGCCGGGCTTGGCCAGGATATGGGCGAACCGGACCGTAGCTGCGTCCCGGTATTGGGTACGTTGACCCCTTCGGCCGCCGATCCGGAATACATCGGGCAGGTCCTGTTGACCATGGTTGATGAAGATGGCGCTCCCTTTGACGTTGAGCCGCGGAACGTACTCAACCGCCTCTGGCAGCAGCTCCGCCAGCGCGGATTGTTCCCCGTGGTAGCGGTAGAGCTGGAGTTCTATTTACTCGATCGCAAACGCGATGCCGAGGGCTACCTGCAGCCGCCGTGCGCGCCCGGCACCGACGACCGCAATACCCAAAGCCAGGTCTATTCCGTTGATAACCTCAACCATTTTGCCGATGTACTGAATGATATTGATGAACTGGCCCAGTTACAGCTGATCCCGGCGGATGGCGCGGTGGCCGAAGCCTCTCCAGGGCAGTTCGAAATCAACCTCCACCACACCGATAACGTGCTGGATGCGTGCGATGATGCGCTGGCATTAAAACGTCTCGTGCGTTTAATGGCGGAGAAGCATAAGATGCACGCCACTTTTATGGCGAAACCCTATGAAGAGCATGCGGGTAGCGGGATGCATATCCATATCAGCATGCAAAACAATAAAGGTGAAAACGTGCTGGCGGATGCGGACGGCGAGGATTCAGCCCTGCTGAAACGCGTGCTGGCCGGGATGATTGACCTGATGCCGGCGTCGATGGCGCTGCTGGCACCGAACGTGAACTCGTATCGTCGCTTCCAGGCGGGCATGTATGTGCCGACCCAGGCGTCATGGGGGCATAACAACCGTACGGTAGCGCTGCGTATTCCGTGTGGCGATCGGCATAACCACCGCGTTGAATACCGCGTGGCCGGGGCGGACGCCAACCCGTATCTGGTGATGGCGGCGATTTTCGCCGGTATCCTGCACGGGCTGGATAATCCGCTGCCGCTGCAGGAAGAGGTGGAAGGTAATGGTCTGGAACAAGAAGGCTTGCCGTTCCCGATCCGCCAGAGCGATGCGCTGTGGGAGTTTATGCAAAACGATCATCTGCGGGAGCGTCTTGGCGAGCGTTTCTGCCACGTTTACCACGCCTGTAAGAATGATGAGTTACTGCAGTTTGAGCGTCTTATCACAGAAACCGAAATTGAGTGGATGTTGAAAAACGCCTGATGTTCGCCCCGAAAGGGGCGCATTAGTTTAACCGGTAGCATCATACGGCCTGAGCGGAGCCTGGTCGTCCTTTTTGCTGGGAGCCCAGCCATTTCCCGGATGTCGCGTTAAGGAGCGTAGGCGGCAACGGGGCTTCAGTTAACGACACAGTGTGTGACGAGGAAATGAGATGATGCAGATGTTCAAATATCCGCAGGGAGAAGGGGGCCTCTTTGGCCGCATTGGATGCCAACTTACCGCCGTTCATCGGTCCGTCTTACCCTTTTATTTACGTCTTACCCCCTTGCTAAGCAGGTTTGTTACCCGGTCTTTGTGCCCGCAAACTGTCGTCGGCATGGGGGGAATGCGTCATGGCTACTAATCTTCCTGCAGAAAACGCCGCTCAGGCGGGAAAACCGCGTCTGCGTAAATCGCTCAAACTGTGGCAAGTGGTGATGATGGGGCTGGCTTACCTGACCCCAATGACGGTGTTTGATACCTTCGGCATCGTTTCCGGTATCAGTAATGGCCACGTTCCAGCCTCTTATTTGCTGGCGCTGGCAGGGGTGCTGTTCACCGCTATCAGCTACGGCAAGTTGGTGCGCCAGTTCCCGGAAGCGGGCTCGGCCTACACCTATGCGCAAAAATCAATTAGCCCGCATATCGGTTTTATGGTCGGCTGGTCCTCACTGCTGGACTATCTGTTCCTGCCGATGATTAACGTCCTGCTGGCGAAGATCTACCTCTCCGCGCTGTTTCCGGAAGTGCCGCCGTGGGTGTGGGTGGTGACCTTTGTCGCCATTCTGACCGCGGCGAATCTGAAAAGCGTCAACCTGGTGGCCAACTTCAATACTTTGTTCGTGCTGGTGCAGATCTCCATCATGGTGGTGTTTGTGGTTCTGGTGGTACAAGGGCTGCATAAAGGCGAGGGTGTGGGTACCGTCTGGTCGCTGCAGCCGTTCATCAGCGAGAATGCGCATCTGATCCCGATTATTACCGGCGCGACGATTGTCTGCTTCTCGTTCCTCGGCTTTGACGCCGTTACCACGCTTTCAGAAGAAACCCCGAATGCCGCGCGGGTGATCCCGAAGGCCATCTTCCTTACCGCAATGTACGGCGGCATTATTTTTATCGTCGCCTCGTTCTTTATGCAGCTGTTCTTCCCGGATATCCATCGCTTTAAAGATCCGGACGCCGCGCTGCCGGAAATTGCGCTCTACGTCGGCGGCAAGCTGTTCCAGTCGATTTTCCTGTGCACCACTTTTGTTAATACCCTGGCATCGGGCCTGGCGTCGCACGCCAGCGTGTCGCGCTTGCTGTACGTGATGGGGCGCGATAACGTCTTCCCGGAGCGCATTTTCGGCTATGTGCATCCGAAATGGCGAACCCCTGCGCTCAACGTGATTATGGTGGGCATCGTCGCGCTGTCGGCGCTGTTCTTCGACCTGGTGACCGCGACGGCGCTAATCAACTTCGGCGCGCTGGTGGCCTTTACCTTCGTTAATCTCTCGGTATACAACCACTTCTGGCGGCGCAAGGGTTATAACAAAACCTGGAAAGATCGCTTCCATTATCTGCTGTTGCCGATGGTAGGCGCATTAACCGTGGGGGTGCTGTGGTTGAACCTTGAGGCGACCTCGCTGACGTTAGGTCTGGTGTGGGCCGCGCTGGGATTGCTTTATCTCACTTACCTGACCCGCCGTTTCCGTAAACCGCCGCCGCAGTTTGATGCAACAAAGGCGGAACAGGCTTGGGAGTCTTAACTTTTAGTGATAGCAGGAGAGAAGGCAGGCGCTAAGCCTGCCTTCTCTGTTTGTTACGCAGCCCAGGTGTAAAGATTGGCAAAGGGGAATTATTTCTTTTTTTTATCGGTTGGCAGCTGAGCGGCGCGACGTTCTTTGATATAGGACACCAGACTGTAAACGGCGACTCCCAGTAGAGCAATCGCCACGATAAAGAGCACAAAACCCGACATAAATTAACCTAATGATTTGTTTAAACAGAAGAAAAAATAACGCCTCACGAAGACGATAACATCGGGATGTTTCCGAAAGATGACCTAAAAGTGCCAGAGGCATCTGGTATGGCTCGTTATGTTAAAGTATTGGTGGTGTTAATGTGTTTGCGCCGCTCTGTAGGAGTCTTAGCGTTGGATGTAACACTCCGTTAAGTCATTTTACAGACGAACGGGGCTGCGGCTGTTACGCTAACTGTTGAATGAGAATTTTCTGAGAGTAATGCATGTTTAAACAAAGTCTCGCCGGCCTGTGTGCTTCGGCGCTTATGCTGACGGCTTTTGCCAGTTGGGCGCAGTCGGAAAGCCAACAGGTTCGCGAACGAATTGTCGAGCAGGTGTTAAAGCCCTGCGAAGGTAAAAAGGCCGGCGATAAAGTAGTGATGGTTGACCGCAGGGGCGGCGAACATGAAGCGATTTGTACGTTGGCGGCGGTGCCATTACCGGAATAGGTAGCCGCTTTCTCCTCTCCCTCTGCGACAAAAAGCGACCGACGCCTCAGTTTGTGAGCCATTGCCCGCAAAAATGTCATAAATCCGTCACAATGATGGCGATGATAATAAATGACTGAGGATGAAGGGATGAAAAAAAGTCTACTTGCCGCCGCGGTGGCCGGGGCCGTATTGTTATCCGCCGGCGCCCAGGCGCAGGACGCCGCTGCGCCAGAGGGGTATCAGCTGCAACAGGTGTTGATCATGAGCCGCCACAACCTGCGCGCTCCGCTAGCCAATAACGGCAGCGTACTCGAGCAGTCGACGCCAAAATCCTGGCCGCAGTGGGATGTGCCTGGCGGCCAGTTGACCACCAAAGGCGGCGTGCTGGAAGTCTATATGGGCCACTATATGCGTGAGTGGCTGGCGCAGCAGAAGCTGGTGACCAGCGGCGAGTGCCCGCCGGAGAATGCGGTTTACGCCTACGCCAATAGCCTGCAGCGGACCGTCGCAACCGCGCAGTTCTTTATCACCGGCGCTTTCCCGGGCTGCGGGGTGCCTGTGCATCATCAGCCGCAGATGGGAACCATGGATCCCACTTTCAACCCGGTCATTACCGACGATTCAGCCGAATTCGCGCAAAAAGCGGTGCAGTCGATGGAGAAAGAGCGTCAGGGGATGCAGCTCGCTGAGAGCTACAAACTACTGGAAGAGATGACCGACTATCGTAATTCGCCATCCTGTAAAGAAAAGCATGTCTGCTCACTTAGCGACGGTAAAGATACCTTTAGCGCCAAATATCAGCAGGAGCCGGGCGTCTCCGGGCCGCTGAAGGTCGGCAACTCGCTGGTCGACGCCTTCACCTTGCAGTACTACGAAGGTTTTCCGAAGGATCAGGTGGCGTGGGGCGAAATTGCCAGCGATAAGCAGTGGCAGGTGTTGTCGAAGCTGAAAAACGGCTATCAGGACAGCCTGTTTACTTCCGCGGAAGTGGCGCGCAACGTCGCTAAGCCGCTGGTCAAATATATTGATAATGCGCTGGTGGGCGATGGCGCCGGTAAGGCGAAGGTAACGCTGCTGGTCGGGCATGATTCCAATATCGCTTCGCTGCTGACGGCGCTGGACTTTAAACCCTACCAGTTACCGGGCCAGTATGAGCGCACCCCCATCGGCGGCAAGCTGCTGTTCCAACGCTGGCACGATAGCGGCAGCAATCGCGATTTAATGAAGATTGAGTATGTCTATCAAAGCACTGAACAACTGCGCAACGCGGATGCCCTGAGCCTACAATCCCCACCGCAGCGGGTCACGCTGGCGCTTAACGGTTGTCCGGTAGACGATCAGGGATTCTGCCCGCTGGAGACGTTCAAAAAGGTCATGAACGAGGCGGCAAAATAGAACAAAAAACCCGGAGCAATCCGGGTTTATGCTTGATGGCATTATGCTGAAAATTATTTCCAGGATAGTCTTTACGTTAATGTGTTGATATTTGCGGCAAGGATGCACATAATTTATTGAGAAATGCAGAGGGTATGCGAAACAATAAAATTATATTATGGAAGATTATGAATGATTCATGGGTGATATATTCAAGCGCTAATTATAAGCTTACTAAAGCTGAGGTTCGTACAATTAAAGCTTACTTGCTGAAAAACTATTTAAGATATTTTCTGAAGTATAATATACAAAACACAAAAACCACAAAATGGTTCAAGGTTGCCGACAAGGGTAAGTTTGCACGCCGATTTAATGTTGTGATGACCATCTCAATTTTTACCTCATTTATTATTTCTTTTAAGCTTCGTGGTTACTCCGTTGAATCTGTGCTCGCATTTTTAATTGTATTTCCGATGGTTATTGTTGTCTTTAAAAAATACAAACACCGATTGCAGGATTATTGTTATAAAACCTATTTAGCAAGGTGCGTTAAATACAGGAAGTTTACGCTTAGATGTCTTACTGCAATAAGGGCTAATGTGTTAATAAAGCGCAGTATGCGCTCATTGCGCAGCACCAGGAGCGTAGAGTTGAACTGTATTGACGGCCTGGGAAAGATAGTCACCAGTACGGGGAAAATGCAGTACTTTGAATATAGCACTTTACGAGTTGTTGCAAATCTCGGCGATGTTATTTTTTATGGGATGATTGACAAGGATAATGGCAATTTTTATATACTGCCGATCCCGGAAAGGTGTCTTTCACGGTCTGCGCGCCTCATAACCGGCAACCATAATACGCTTTAAATGACGATCGTCTAAACGAGGCAATCAATAACCATGCCCGGCAACATTCATAATGTTGTCAGGGGGAGGGCTTCAGGTAAGGTCAGTTATGACCACCTTTATACGGGAATATGCGGGCCTGAAGCCCGCATTAGGCGATCGTCGTCAGACGTTTTTACGTTCGATGGTCTGTTCGCCCCAGAAGAGGCTGTCTTTGTCGGTTTTGGCGAAAGCTCGCGACAGCACCTCATCGCTGCCTTCTTCCCAAATTTTCTCCGCCAGCTTTTCATCGTAATTCGCGAGTTCGAAAATGGCTTCGGCGATTTCCAAAGAGGTATTACGTAAGCTTGCCCATTCGCCCACGTGGTGGGCCTTCGCTTCTTGGTTCGGCATGCAACTCCTCCTGTTAAAGGTTAGCCGTGTAATTTCACAGCCACATTGGCGACGTGTTCACCCTGATAGCGAGCGATAGCCAGCTCTTCCTGGCTTGGTTGACGGGAGCCGTCGCCGCCTGCGATGGTGGTTGCGCCATACGGCGTGCCGCCGCGCACCTGGGAGACATCAAACAGCTCCTGCGCGCCGTAGCCAATCGGCACAATGATCATCCCATGATGGGCAAGGGTAGTCCAGGTTGAGGTAATTGTCTGCTCCTGGCCGCCGCCGGTACCGGTTGAACTAAAGACGCTGGCGACTTTGCCATACAGCGCGCCAGACGCCCACAGGCCGCCGGTCTGATCCAGGAAGGTGCGCATCTGTCCCGACATATTGCCGAAACGGGTAGGGGTACCAAAGATGATGGCATCATACTCCGCCAGTTCCTGCGGCGTGGCGACGGGCGCATTTTGTGTTTTCCCGCCTGCTTTGGCAAACGCTTCAGCCTGCATAGTTTCCGGCACGCGCTTCACAACCACCTCAACGCCGTCAACTTTATTTGCCCCTTCGGCAACGGCATGAGCCATGGTTTCGATGTGTCCATACATGGAATAATAAAGCACCAGAATTTTAGCCATTTGCATCACTCCTCGGTTGCGTAATTGTCCAGCCAAACGACTGGCTATCTATAAAGATAAGACCTGTGGCGCAGAGTGCAAATCCAACAAACATTTGTTTGATTTATAACAAAATGGCAAAGATTAATTTGCAACATACCTCGTAGCAAATAGATACATTTTACGCAGGGCTGATTTCAGCTGTGAGAAGAAATGCTTAGCGGTTGCGCTGGCGGCTGGCGTCTGGTTTTAACGATTAAATGTTGCGGGATGTGACTATTTTTCCAGGGAATGAGTTTCATTTACTACGCTTATAAGCACGCGATGCATAATGGCCATGCCATATGTCGCGGGGGCTTAGGCCCTGAACTCACCTAATGCAATATGATGTCAAACCCAATGGAGGTCAGTAATGGCAAACCATCGTGGCGGTTCCGGCAACTTTGCCGAAGATCGTGCCAGAGCATCAGAAGCAGGTCGTAAAGGTGGCCAGCACAGCGGGGGGAACTTTAAAAACGATCCTCAACGCGCCTCGGAAGCTGGCAAAAAAGGGGGTAAAAATAGTCACGGTAATCGCAATAGCTAGCCGGGACTGTCTTTAATGATGCGGTGTTAATCTCCCCCGACCCTGCCGCATCACCCTCGCCGCCGACGTATGTCGGCGGTTTTTTTGTCAATGAGTGTTGCTTTTAGCCTGAAGCGCCTGCGAAACTGATTAGCTATATTTTGCTATTGGTCGCCTCATGTCTTCGCTCAAACTCTCGATAACGCCGCAGGAACTGATCCTGATTGTGATCACCATGTTCTGGGGCGGTACCTTTCTTGCCGTACAATACGCCGTGAGCTTTAGCGGGCCGTTTTTCTTCGTCGGCCTGCGCTTCGCCACCGCCGCGCTGGCGGTGGCGCTACTGTCGCTGCGTACGCTACGCGGCCTGACCTGGCTTGAGGTTAAGGCCGGTGTGGCGATTGGCGTAGCGATTGCGCTCGGATACAGCCTGCAAACCTGGGGCTTACAGTCCATCTCCAGCAGTAAATCGGCGTTTATTACCGCCATGTATGTGCCGCTGGTGCCGCTGTTGCAGTGGCTCTGTCTGGGGCGCATGCCCGGCGTCATGTCTTGCGTGGGCATCGTGCTGGCGTTTATCGGGCTGATCCTGCTGGCGGGGCCGGAAAACAACCTGCTGGCTTTGGGGATTGGCGAAATGATTACCCTGGCAAGCGCGGTGGCTATCGCTGCCGAGATCATTTTAATCAGCGCGTGGGCGCGTCAGGTCGATGTGCGCCGGGTGACGGTGGTACAGTTGGCGACTGCCTCGCTGGTGGCTTTTGCCGCGATGGGCCCGGCAGGGGAGTCTATCCCGCCGATGCGCCCGGAACTGCTGGCCGTCGCGCTGGGACTGGGGATTTTCAGCGCCATTATTCAGGTCACCATGAACTGGGCGCAGCGTAGCGTATCGCCGACGCGGGCGACGCTGATTTACACCGGCGAGCCGGTTTGGGCTGGCGTGTTTGGTCGTATCGCCGGCGAGCGTCTGCCGCTGCTGGCGCTGGTGGGCTGTCTGTTTATTCTCGCCGGGGTGCTGGTCAGCGAGCTGAAGTGGAAGAAAAAATCGCGGCCGCAGATCGTGGCGGAGGAAGCACCAGAGCTCGCGGATCGGCGCGAGCCCTAATTTTCGCCCCGGCAGCCGCGCCGCCGGGGCGAACCAATACTCACGTTATACCGTAGTGGCTTTCGCCACCTTTTCCTGATGCTGGCGGCGGTTAAGCAACGCATGCAGTAGAATAGCGCCGAAAGTCGCCGTGCCAATCCCGCCCAGGCGAAAGCCCCCCAACGACAAGGTAAAATCGCCTGCGCCCAGAACCAGCGTCACCGCCACCATGATTAAATTCGCATTCTGGCTGAGATCGACCCGATTCTGCACCCATATCCGCGCCCCGGTGACCGCAATCAAACCAAAAACCACGATTGACGCGCCGCCTATTACCGGGCCTGGGATCGTATGAATCAGGGCGCCGAACTTGGGCGAAAAGCCGAGCAGGATGGCGATCAGCGCCGCGGCGACAAACACCAGCGTTGAATAGACTTTGGTTACCGCCATGACGCCGATATTCTCCGCATAGGTGGTGACGCCACTACCGCCGCAGGCGCCGGAAAGCAGGGTCGCCAGCCCGTCGCCGACAAACGCGCGCCCCATCCAGGGATCCAGATTACGCCCGGTCATTCCCGCGACGGCCTTCAAATGCCCCAGGTTTTCCGCCACCAGAATAATCGCCACCGGCGCAATCAGCAGCATCGCCTGGGTGTCAAAGGTGGGCGAAGTAAAGTGCGGGACCCCAAACCATGCCGCCTGAGCGACAGGGGCAAAATCCAGCGGTTTGCCAAGACCGAATCCGTTGGCCAGCAGCGCATAGAGCGCACAGGCGATAATAAGCCCCATCAGGATCAGCAGACGCTGCAGCAGTCCTCGGGTAAACACCGCGACGGCGCCGATACACAGCACCGTCAGCATCGCCATCCAGCTGTCGAAGGCATTGGCGGAAACGCTGTGCACGGCAATCGGCGCCAGGTTAAGACCGATCGCCATCACCACCGCGCCGGTTACCGCCGGCGGCATCAGACGCTCTATCCAGCCGGTGCCGATTTTCATCACCACCAGACCGATCAGGGTATAGAGCAGCCCGCAGGCGATAATACCGCCGAGGGCGATGCTGAGATGAGGATTCAACCCCTGACCGGTAAAGCCGGTCACGGTGATGACCACGCCGACGAAGGCGGCGCTGGAGCCAAGATAGCTCGGTACCCGGCCGCCGGTGACGACAAAGAACAGCAGAGTGCCCACTCCCGACATCAGGATAGCCAGGTTCGGATCAAGCCCCATCAATAAAGGCATTAATACGGTTGCGCCAAACATTGCCACGGCGTGCTGAACGCCCATGATCAGCGTTTGCCCGGCGGATAGACGTTCATCCGGGGCGACAACGCCGGCATCCGCGGCGGGGGAGGTCAACTGCCAGCGAGGAAAATTGAAGAGTGCCATGATGATATCCCGGGTGAGAGGTTAACAAACGGGCCGCATAAGCGTGTGGTAGCTGCGGTCAAACCACATCAAACCGCGCGGTTCCTGCTGGCGGGTGATGGCCACGACCTGGCAAAACAGAATGTCATGGGTGCCGACCTGCAGCCGCTGGTCGATGCGGCAGTCGAAACTGACCAGCGCCTCTTTCAGCCGCGGGCAGCCGGTCGCGCCGGTTTGCCAGTCGGCGGCGGCGAAACGTTCCGCCATCGGGATTTTGCCGCCAAAAGTATTCGATAATGTCTCCTGCCCTGCCGAGAGGGTATTGACGCAAAGGGTTTGATGTTCGCTGAATACCGGCCAGACTGACGCCGAACGGTTGAGACATACCAGCAGCGTCGGCGGGGTATCGGTTACGCTGCAGACCGCGCTGGCGGTAAAACCGGCGCGCCCGGCAGGTCCTTCGGTGGTGATAATGTTCACCGCCGCGCCGACGTGGGCCATGGCGTCGCGAAAACTTTGTCGATCCGCTAGGTTCATTATCGTCTCCTTATACCAGCAGGCAGGCTTCATCAAAGCTCAGGCGCGGCAGCCGGTCGTACAGTTTGTCGGGGTCGCCATAGCCGATATTCACCAGCAGATTGCTTTTCCAGCCGCTGTCGGCGAAAAACGCCGCATCGACTTTCTCGCGGTCGAACCCCGACATCGGACCGGTGTCGAGGCCCAGCGCGCGGCAGGCGAAAATCAGATACGCCGCCTGCAGCGAGCTGTTGCGAAAGGCGGTTTCCTCGGCCAGCTGCGGGCTGGAAGTAAACCAGCTCCGGGCGTCGCCGTGGGGAAACAGCGCGGGCAAGCGGTCGTAAAACGCGCTATCCCAGGCCACGATGGCGGTGACCGGCGCCTGCATGGTTTTTTCCATATTGCCGCTGGAGAGCGTTGGGCGGAGTTTCGCTTTGCCCTCGGCGCTGCGCACAAAAACGATTCGCGCCGGTGAACAGTTGGCCGAGGTCGGCCCCATTTTCATCAAGTCGTAAATCTCCTGCAGTTGCCGATCGCTAACCGCCTGTTCGCGCCAGCCGTTGTAGGTTCGGGCGTGGGTGAATAGCGTCTCGCAAGCCTTTTGGTTGATTGCTTCGCTCATATATTCTCCTCGGCGACCGGCAGCAGGGCCGCCAGTCCGTCGCATAAAAGGGGGTTAAACGTCTCGCTGTCGGTAACGTTACAGGCATGGCCGCCCCAGGCCATTTCCACGAGTCGGCTATTGGGGATAGACGCCTGCAGCATTCGCGAGCAGGAGGCGGGTACCAACAGGTCGTCGGCGGCGCTGATGATGAGCGTCGGGCAGGCGATAGCCGCCGCGCGGCGCGAAAAATCCGCCTGTTTCAGGGCCTGCAGCCGTTTCAGTAAATTCTCCTTGCCCTGGAAATGGCTAATGGCCAACGCGTCTTCAGCTTCGAGACGCGGCAGGCGGGCCGCCATCCACTCCGCCGGATAGAGAAACAGCGGTTGAGCCTCGACCCACGCCTGAGCGCCGCCGGCATGCAGCAGGCGTTCGCGAACCTGAAAGCAGCGGCGGGTATGCGGGGAAAGCGTTAGCCAACCGTTAACCAGCACCAGCGCGCTGACCGCGCGCGGATAGTCGAGCGCTAATTGCATCCCAATCAGCGCCCCCAGGGCGTGGCCAACCAGCGCGAAGCGCATGATGCCCGCCGCCTGCAGGGCGCTGAACAGCTCCTGCGCCATCGTCGCCATGCTGTAATTTTCCGGCAACGGGCCGCGGTTCTCCCCGGTACCGTTATGGTCATAGAACACCAGTTGATAATGCTGTGCCAGCGCCGCCCGCTGCGCCAGCCAGTACGCGCCAGCGCCGCCAAGACCGGCGCTCAGCACCACCACCGGCGCGCCGGGCCACGGCGACGGGGCAATATTGAGCCTCATCATGTTGGAGTACCGATATGGGCGACGCTGGCAATCTCCACCAGCGCATCGGGTTTCACCAGCCCGCACTGAATACAGAAACGCGCCGGTTTATCACCGGGGAAAAACTCGGCGTAGACCTCGTTAATCGCGGCGTAATTTTGCCAGTCGGTGATAAAGATACTGTTGAAGGTCACATCCGCCATGCTGCCCCCCGCCGTTTCGATAACGCTTTTGATAATCTCCAGCACGTGACGGGTTTGCGCTTTTGGGTCGCCGGGGTAGAGCACATTGTTTTGCTTATCAAACGGCAGAGTGCCGGAGACATATACCACCCCGTCGGCGAGCGTCCCAGGAACAAAGGGGGCAATCGGCGTAGCGGTGCCCGGGGGAATAATCACCTGTTTAGGCATAGCGTTTCTCCTCGGTAAAAGCGAGCGGGGCGGCGCCTTCTATGGCACGACAGAAGCTACCGACATCGCTGACCCAGCCGAAAAAGGTTTCAATGTTGAACAACGCCGCCTGTTGCGCGAAGGCGGGGCCTGCCTGATGGGTAGCATCTTCCAGCACCACGCCGAAGTATTCGAGAAAGAAGCCATCGCGCAGCGTCGATTCGACGCAGACGTTGGTGGCGATGCCGGTGAACACCAGGTGGCGAATACCGCGGCTGCGTAAAATGCTGTCGAGCGGGGTATTGAAGAAACCGCTGTAGCGCGGTTTCGGCAGGACGATATCGCCCTCCTGCGGCCGCAATTCATCAACCAGTTGATAATCCCAACCGCCTTTCGCCAGTAATTTACCCTGCAGTTCGGGACGTTGGCGCATGGTCTTCAGCGCGTTGGATTTATGGTAATTCGGCGAGCCGGGACCGCCGGCTTCCACATACTGTTCGTCCCAGCCATTCTGGAACCAGATGATTAACATGCCGGCGGCGCGGGCGGCGGCCACCGCGAGATTAATATTATCGATAACCGGCCGGGTGGCGGAGACGTCAAAACCGGCGAGATCCAGGTATCCGCCGTGGCTTGCATAGGCGTTTTGCATATCGACCACGATCAGCGCGCTGTGCTGCGGCGACAAGGTCAGCGATTCCGGGCGAGCGGGAAGGGTAATCATCATCAGGCCACCTCGCGGTTAATGGGAGCAATGTGGTCACGGCAGCGCATCAGCGGCTGAATACGTTCGCCGAAGGCGTCAATGCCCTGCAGGAAATCATCGAAGGTCAGTAGTACGCCGTCGGTACCGGGGACCGCTGCCACCTCATCGAGCATACGGGCGACGTTGGCATAAGAGCCGACGAGGGTGCCCATATTGATGTTGACCGCGGAGGTGGGGTCGGCCATCTGGCGGACGTTGGTATCGCTGCCGGAGCGGGTATCTTTCTGGCTCTGTTCGGTCAGCCATGCCAGCGCCTCGTCATCCGCGCCGGCCTTGTAGTGTTCCCATTTAGCGCGGGCCGCTTCGTCGGTTTCGTCGGCGATCACCATAAACAGCACGTAGGAGCCGACGTCGCGACCGGTTTTTTCCGCCGCCTGCATCATACGTGCGGCGGTGGGCGCGAAGGCGGCGGGGGTATTAACCCCTTTGCCAAAGCAAAAGTTGTAGTCGGCGTGTTGGGCGGAGAATGCCATGCCGGCGTCGCTTTGCCCGGCGCAGATAACCTTCATCGGCTGCGAGGGCCGTGGGCTAACCCGGCAGTCGTTCATGGTGAAGTAATCACCTTTAAAATCGCTGCGCCCGGTGCCCCACAGATCGCGCAGAACCGTAACGTATTCTGTCAGGTAGTCATAGCGGCTGGCGAAGTATTCGTCGCCGGGCCAGATCCCCATCTGGTCATATTCCGGTTTTTGCCAGCCGGTCACCAGATTCACGCCAAAACGTCCGCCGGAGATAGAGTCGATAGTCGAGGCCATGCGGGCGACGATGGCCGGAGGGAGCGTCAACGTCGCGGCGGTGGCATAAATCTCTATCTTCGACGTCACCGCTGCCAGACCGGCCATCAGGGTGAACGATTCCAGGTTGTGATCCCAGAACTCGGTCTTCCCTCCGAAGCCGCGTAGTTTGATCATGGAGAGCGCGAAGTCGAAATGGTAGTGCTCGGCCTTCTGCACAATCGCCTTATTCAGTTCGAAGGAGGGCATATACTGCGGTGCATGGGTGGAAATTAACCAGCCGTTATTACCAATGGGAACGAAAACACCGATTTTCATAACTACCTCTCTGTCGTCATGGAAGATGAAATCGCGCGGTGCGGCATCCTGCCTCTCCCCGAACCACCTCGCAGAAGAAATAAAGCAAAGGTAATGCCAGTTTTAAAAAAGGTTTTGTTATTAATGTGTTGCGTAATGGTTGCTGGATTTGAAGGTAAAAATGTGGACTGAATGGTCAAAATCAGTGCACGAAAAAACGGCAGTCATGCGCGATCGGAGTGCGCAGGGTCGTGTCGGCGAGGGGCTTTTGCTATGCTGAAGACGACTACCGAAGGAGAAGACGTATGGCACAGGGCGCCGTGAAAAAAACCGGCAAGCGTTCACAGGCGGTGAGCGCCAAAAAAGAGGCCATTCTGGCCGCTGCGCTGGAGACCTTCTCGCAGTTCGGCATTCACGGTACGCGACTGGAGCAGGTCGCTGAACTGGCCGGGGTGTCGAAAACCAATTTACTCTATTACTACCCGTCAAAAGAGGCGCTGTACGTTGCCGTGCTGCAGCGGATCCTCGCCATCTGGCTGGCGCCGCTGCGGGCATTTCGCGAAGATATCAGTCCGCTGGTGGCGATCCGCGAATATATTCGCCTCAAGCTTGAGGTATCGCGCGATCATCCTCAGGCCTCCAGGCTGTTCTGTCTGGAGATGCTGCAGGGGGCGCCGCTGCTGATGGGCGAACTGACCGGCGATCTAAAGGCGTTGATAGATGAAAAGTCGGCGATAATCTCGTCATGGATTGATAGCGGCAAGCTGGCGGCGGTCGATCCGCAGCACCTTATCTTTATGATCTGGGCGACGACGCAGCATTACGCCGATTTTGCCACTCAGGTGGAGGCGGTGACCGGCGCAACGCTGCAGGATGAGTTGTTTTTCCAGCAAACCGTGGATAACGTGCAGCGGATGATTATCGAAGGGATCCGCGTACGTTAATTGGCCGGCGGCAGCGGGCAGTTTTGGTCGCCGTCTTCGCACTGAAGCAGCGAGGCGAGGAAGGCTTCGCGCTCGACGCTCTTATCGGTCATACACTGGCTTATCAGCATCGGTTGCATACTGCCGCCTTCCGCGCCGGAAGCGAGAAACGCGCAATCGGCGTCACGCAGCGAAATCCACGCCTGCTGGGCTTTTTTCAGCAATTCCAGCTGTTGGCCGGAGGCGCGTTTCAGCGCCTGCTGCCAGGTCTCATTCAGCTTTTTATCGGCCGCCTGATATTGTGCGGCGGCACACTGATTCATTTCGGTTTGCGTGTTGGCGTTGCTGCAGTCATCCGCCCACGCCGCACCGCTGGCTAATAGGGCAGCCACGGCAATTAAAGTGCGTTTCATCGTTCTACTCCCATAAAAAAAGCTCCCATCCGGGAGCCTTAATTAAGCACAGCTGACGTCGGCTGTCATTAGTTGAACACGCCGTAGATTTCCCGGAAGACGGCGCACAGCGCCTCATCCGGGCTACCCTTTGGCGGGGTTATGTAGCCCCGGTAAGCGTAGCGCCACCGGGGAGCCCGTTTTAGCCGATGGTCATGAGGCTGGCGTTACCGCCTGCCGCGGCGGTGTTGACGCTCAACGAACGCTCGATATACAGGCGCTCCAGCAGCAGATTGGTTTCGCCGCGGGCAAAGCCCTGCACCGATACAATCGCCCCGTCGCGCGCCGCCACCTGCTCACACAGCTCGCGCAACTGATCGGAATCACCGTGATAAATGACCGCGTCGAAAGCCTGGCTGGTCAACTGATCCGCTTTCGCAAAATGAATCCGCTCGCTGACCTCACGCGGCAGTTTCTTCGCCAGTTCGCGCTGCAGGGCGCTATCCGGCCACAGCACTTCACAGCCAACCGCCATCGCCGCCGCCAGCTGAATCAGCGCGTCCTGCTCGTTATCCGCCACGCACAATACGCGTTCGCGCGGCATCAGCGTCAGGGTATTACGCTCGCCGGTTGGTCCTGGCAGCAGACGTTGGGTGCCGCTTTGCGCCAGCTCGCTGTATTGCTGACACAGCGCCTGCAGTTCAGGACGGCCTGCCGCCCACTGCTGCAGCGCCTGCAGCGGTTTTTCCAGCAGCGTTTTCAACTGGGCGTCCAGCGGACGCTCCGCATCCTGGCGGGCGAAAGTGACGCCGACCGCGCCCTGCGGGCGACTGGACAGCAGGCGATACAGGTACAGCGGGCCGCCGGCTTTCGGGCCGGTACCCGATAACCCTTCGCCGCCGAACGGCTGTACGCCGACCACCGCGCCAACCATATTGCGGTTAACATACAGGTTGCCGACTTTCGCGCTGCCGGTGACCTGAGCGATGGTTTCGTCGATGCGGGTATGCACGCCGAGGGTCAGACCGTAGCCGGAGGCGTTAATCTGCTCGACCAGCTTATCCAGTTCGTTACGGTTATAGCGCACCACGTGCAGAACCGGGCCAAAGACCTCTTTTTTCAGTTCGTCGAAGCTCTCGAGTTCGATAAGTGTCGGCGCGACGAACGTACCGTGATTCCATTCGCGGGCATCTTCGCTATTTTCACGTACCGCCTGGAAGACATTGCGGCCTTTCGCGCGCAGCGCCTGAATATGGCGTTCGATATTCTCTTTGGCTTCCGCGTCGATTACCGGGCCGATATCGGTGGTCAGGCGACCCGGATTACCCATCCGGCATTCGCTCATTGCGCCGCGCAGCATGGTTAACGTATGGTCGGCTACTTCTTCCTGCAGGCACAGCACGCGCAGGGCAGAACAGCGTTGGCCGGCGCTGTCGAAAGCCGAGGCCAGTACGTCGATCACCACCTGCTCGGTGAGCGCCGACGAGTCGACGATCATCGCGTTCATACCGCCGGTTTCCGCGATAAGCGGTGTCGGACGGCCCTGCGCATCAAGGCGGTTAGCGATGTTGCGCTGCAGCAGCGTCGCTACTTCGGTCGAACCGGTAAACATTACGCCGCGTACGCGTTCATCTGAGGTTAGCGCGGCGCCGACGGTTTCCCCGCGGCCCGGCAGCAGTTGAATCACGCCCGGCGGCACGCCGGCTTCCAGCAGAATCGCCACGCCTTGCGCGGCGATAAGCGGCGTCTGCTCGGCCGGTTTGGCCAGCACGCTGTTGCCTGCCGCCAGCGCCGCGGCAATCTGGCCGGTGAAGATCGCCAGCGGGAAGTTCCACGGGCTGATACAGACGACCGGACCTAACGGGCGGTGGGTTTCATTATCGAAATCGTCACGCACCTGACCGGCATAATAGTGCAGGAAGTCGACGGCTTCGCGCACTTCAGCAATGGCGTTGCTGAAGGTTTTGCCAGCTTCGCGTACCAGGATCCCCATCAGGGTCGGCATCTGGCTTTCCATCAACACGGCGGCGCGCTCAAGAATGGCGGCGCGTTCCTGCGGCGGGGTGGCGAACCAGATTGGCGCGCTATTGATAGCACTGGTTAGCGCCTGCTGCACTTCGGCATCGCTGGCTTCGCGCACGTAGCCGACGATATCTTTCGGTTCTGCCGGGTTGATGACCGGCTGCATTTCGCCTTCGGCCACCGGCTGCTCCAGCATCGGTAGCGCCTGCCATTTGTGCAGCGCGCTGTTAAGCAGCGAAGAGGAGAGGGAGGCCAGTCGGTGTTCGTTAGCCAGATCCAGACCGGCGGAGTTGCTGCGGCCGTTACCGTAGAGATCGCGCGGCAACGGAATTTTCGGATGCGGCAGGCCGGCCTGGCCTTCCTGCTGCGCCAGTTTTTCTACCGCGCTGACCGGATCGGCCACCAGTTCGTCCAGCGGCAGGGTATTATCCGCGATACGGTTAACGAAGGAGGTATTGGCGCCGTTTTCCAACAAACGACGTACCAGATAAGCCAGCAGCGTTTCATGGGTACCGACCGGCGCGTAGATACGGCACGGACGGTTTAGTTTGCCGTCGGCGACTTTGCCCACGACCTGCTCATACAGCGGTTCGCCCATGCCGTGCAGGCACTGGAATTCATACTGGCCAGGATAGTAGTTTTGTCCAGCCAGTTGGTAGATAGCCGCCAGCGTGTGGGCGTTATGGGTAGCAAATTGCGGATAAATCAGGTTCGGTACCGCCAGCAGCTTTTTGGCGCAGGCGAGATAAGAAACGTCGGTGTAGACCTTACGGGTATAAACCGGATAGCCTTCGAGGCCTTCCATCTGCGCGCGTTTGATTTCGCTATCCCAATAGGCGCCTTTCACCAGGCGGATCATCAGGCGACGGCGGCTGCGGGTCGCCATGTCGATCAGCGAATCAATCACAAACGGGCAGCGTTTCTGGTAGGCCTGAATAACAAAGCCGATTCCGTTCCAGCCGGCCAATTCCGGTTCAAAGCACAGTTTTTCCAGCAGATCGAGGGAGATCTCCAGACGATCGGCCTCTTCGGCGTCGATGTTAATACCGATGTCGTACTGGCGCGCCAGCAGCGTCAGCGATTTAAGGCGCGGATAGAGCTCTTCCATGACCCGGTCATACTGCGCGCGGCTGTAGCGCGGGTGCAGCGCGGAGAGTTTAATCGAGATACCCGGACCTTCATAAATGCCGCGGCCGTTGGAGGCTTTACCGATGGCGTGGATCGCCTGCTGATAAGAGACCATGTAGGCCTGCGCATCGGCGGCGGTCAGCGCGGCTTCGCCGAGCATATCGTAGGAGTAACGGAACCCTTTCTCTTCCAGCTTGCGGGCGTTGGCCAGCGCTTCGGCGATGGTTTCCCCGGTGACGAACTGCTCGCCCATCAGGCGCATCGCCATATCGACGCCTTTGCGGATCAGCGGTTCGCCGCTCTTGCCAATAATGCGGTTCAGCGAGCGGGAGAGGCTGGTCTCGTTATGGGTCGACACCAGTTTCCCGGTAAACAACAAGCCCCAGGTGGCGGCGTTGACGAACAGCGACGGGCTACGGCCGATATGCGATTGCCAGTTGCCGTTGCTGATTTTGTCGCGGATTAGCGCATCACGGGTGGCTTTATCCGGAATACGCAGCAGCGCTTCGGCCAGGCACATCAGCGCCACGCCTTCTTGTGAGGAGAGTGAGAATTCCTGCAGCAAGCTTTGCACCATCCCGGCGCGGCCGCTGGCGGTTTTCTGATTCCGCAGTTTTTCCGCCAGTTGGTAAGCCAGCTTGTGCGCCTGTTCGCCTAACGGCTGCGGCAGACGGGCCTGTTCCAGCAACATCGGTACCGCATCGGTTTCCGGGCGACGCCAGGCCGCGGTGATCGCCGCGCGGCTGACCGACTGCGGCAGGATTTGTTCGGCGAATTCGAGGAACGGCTGATACGGCTCGTCCGCCGGAGCGCCTGCTTCATCACTTTCATTGGCGGCGCCGGAGAGGAGCGCCGGCAGTTCCGGCAGCGTCTCGTCGTTTTCCAGCTTTTCCAGATAGTTGAAAATGGCTTGCTTAATCAGCCAGTGCGGCGTGCGGTCAATACGGCTCGCGGCGGACTTAATGCGTTCGCGCGTGGCGTCGTCAAGTTTTACACCCATGGTGGTGGTGCCCATTGCGGGAACTCCTGTTAGCTATGTAATGCCCTTTTATTGGTTGCGTAGAAATATCACCCATGTTGCAACTTTGTGCAACCTTGTTAATTGTGACCTGGCTAGCAAGCTGAGAAATGAATGAATTGTTAATAGCCTTGATAAGATTTTCCAATAAATAGCCTCATTCAAATAACGTATTTATCTGCGTTGCTTAACAGTTTTTTCAGGTGCAACCCGTAAAAACGTGAGGGAGTGCAACCTATAGAAAATTGCTATTTTTCCTGAGACAACTTTCGTGTAAATGCTGTGTTAAATCGTTTGTGAAATACCGACGCATCCGTCAGGATACGCTCGCCCAATACAACCAATACGCCATTACCCCGTTCCGGTAGTGGCTAAAACGACAAAGTTGGACGTTGTCGAAATAAATTCTGGAGATTTGCATGGCTATTAGCACACCCATGTTGGTGACGTTTATTGTTTATATTTTTGGCATGGTACTGATAGGTTTTATTGCCTGGCGCTCAACCAAGAACTTTGACGATTATATTCTCGGCGGCCGCAGCCTTGGGCCATTTGTGACCGCGCTCTCTGCCGGTGCATCGGATATGAGCGGCTGGCTGCTGATGGGGTTACCGGGGGCGATTTTTCTCTCCGGGATTTCCGAAAGCTGGATCGCCATCGGCCTGACCCTGGGGGCGTGGATTAACTGGAAACTGGTGGCCGGGCGCCTGCGCGTGCATACCGAAGTCAACAACAACGCCCTGACGCTGCCGGACTATTTTACCGGCCGCTTCGAAGATAAAAGCCGTGTGCTGCGTATTATCTCCGCGCTGGTTATCTTACTGTTCTTCACTATTTATTGTGCTTCCGGGATTGTTGCCGGCGCGCGTCTGTTCGAAAGCACCTTCGGTATGAGCTATGAAACCGCGCTGTGGGCCGGTGCCGCCGCGACAATCATCTATACCTTCGTGGGCGGTTTCCTGGCGGTAAGCTGGACCGATACCGTGCAGGCCAGCCTGATGATCTTCGCGCTGATTTTAACGCCGGTGATGGTGATTATCTCGGTCGGCGGTTTCGGCGATTCGCTGGAAGTGATTAAGCAAAAAAGCATCGAAAATATCGACATGCTCAAGGGACTGAACTTCGTGGCGATTATTTCGCTGATGGGTTGGGGTCTCGGTTATTTCGGCCAGCCGCATATTCTGGCGCGCTTTATGGCGGCGGATTCTCACCACAGCATTGTTCATGCGCGTCGTATTAGTATGACCTGGATGATCCTGTGCCTGGCGGGCGCGGTATCGGTCGGTTTCTTCGGTATCGCCTACTTTAATAACAACCCGAGCCTGGCGGGCGCGGTTAACCAGAACGCCGAACGGGTATTTATCGAATTGGCGCAAATCCTGTTTAACCCGTGGATTGCCGGGATCCTGCTGTCGGCCATTCTGGCGGCGGTTATGTCGACCCTGAGCTGCCAGCTGCTGGTCTGCTCCAGCGCGATTACCGAAGATCTGTATAAAGCCTTCCTGCGTAAAAACGCCGGTCAGAAAGAGTTAGTCTGGATCGGCCGCTTCATGGTGCTGGTGGTAGCGCTGATTGCGATTGCGCTGGCCGCTAACCCGGAAAACCGCGTACTGGGGCTGGTCAGCTACGCATGGGCAGGCTTTGGCGCCGCATTTGGCCCGGTGGTGCTGTTCTCGGTGATGTGGTCGCGTATGACTCGTAACGGCGCGCTGGCCGGGATGATTATTGGCGCGGTCACGGTTATCGTCTGGAAACAGTTCGGCTGGCTGGGACTGTATGAAATCATCCCTGGCTTCCTGTTCGGCAGTATCGGGATTGTGGTCTTCAGCCTGCTGGGCAAAGCGCCATCGGCGGCGATGCAACAGCGTTTTGCCGAAGCGGACGCGCATTACCATTCCGCGCCGCCGGTACGTGCTACCGCTGAATAAAAGTAGCGAGCATCAGAAACCGCAACGGCTCCCATCAGGGAGCCGTTTTTTTTCGCCGCCTGTAAGGCCCGGCTGAAAGCGACTGGCGGCAAGGCGGTTACTTCGCCGCGCCTTCGTTTACCCAGTTCATGAAGATCAGATACCCGATGGAGAGCAGGGTGGCGCCAATAAACATCCCGAGAATGCCATCGGTGGCCATGCCGCCCAACGCGCCGAGCAGAACGATCGGCATCGGCGCATCTACGCCGCGGCCCAACATCAGCGGTTTGAGGACGTTATCGACCATCCCGGCGACAATCAGCAGGACGGTAAACACGACATTCACCGCGGTGCCGTGGTCGCCGGTCATCCACATAATGGCAATCGCCGGGGCGGTAACCAGAATCACCGGGATTTGCGCGATGCCGAGCACCAGCGCCAGCACGAAGAAGATGCCGGCGGCCGGGATCCCCGCCAACGCAATGATAATTCCCGTCAGCAAGGCCTGAATCAGCGCCACGCCAATAACCCCCTGCGCCACGGCGCGAATGGTGCCGGTGCACAGGCGACTCAGGGCAAGACCTTTATTTTCATCGGTGATACGGATGGCGATACGTTTGGCGCTGTTGGCGCCCGCCGCGCCCCAGGTCATGATGGCGCCGGCAACAATAAAGGAGAGAACAAAGCCCAGCAGCCCGCCGCCCATACTTGCCAGTACACCGAGCACCAGTTTTGCCGCCTCGCCAATTTGCGCGTGATAGCTACTCAGTACGGCAGGCAGGTCCGCTGAGGCTTTCAGCCAGAACGCATATAACTTACCGCCGACAAGGGGAATAGAGGCGACGTTAGCCGAAGGCGGCGGCAGCGTCAGATCGCTGCCGCTGACTTTATCAATCAGGCTACCGGCGCTTTCGCCAAGCGAGGTCACCATGAAAATGGTCGGAATGACGATAATCAGCAGGCCGAATAATACTAATATGGTCGATGCCAGCCCCTGCCGCCCGCCTATGCGTCGCGCGATGTGTTGATGTAAAGGATAGAGGGTGACGGCCAGAATCAGCGCCCACAGCATCATGTTCAGGAACGGCGAGAAGACGGTAAAGCAGAAGGAGGCCAGCGCCAGTATCAAGCCGAACTTAATAAACATATCGAGAAAGCGGGTGACAATTCTTTTCTCAATATTAGCTAACTCATTATTTTCTATCATGAATTATTCCAGTTGTTATTTTACGCGGCCGCCAGGCCAGTTAAAAACGCTCAACTATAGAGAAGTCTTTGAAATAAAAAACGCAGGAAATAATTTAAAAAAGAATTTCGCCCAGGCTGTGTTTATCAGTGTAGAACAAAAGAAAATACGCCGTATCGCCAGAGAGTAATGTTCGCGCCGCTCTTGCTAATTCACTGAAAATACGCTGATATCTGGGTACAAATAACAATGAGGATAGCAAATGAAATTACCCCAGGCCGCCGCGGCGCTGATCGTTGCTGCACTGTTGACAGGATGCGTGGCGCCATCCGAGAAAAGCGCCGCGCGCGTTGATAATAACGTCTGCCCGGCGGACAACGCGATGGTGCAAACCACCCTTTATTTCGGCCTTAGCCGGCCAGTGGGGAAAGATATTACCGCCCAGGAGTGGCAGCAGTTTGTCGACCGCGATGTGACGCCGCGTTTTCGCGATGGCCTGACGGTTGTTGACGCCCGCGGCCAGTGGTTAGGCAACAATGGCGCAGTCGCCCGCGAGTCTAGTAAGGCGCTCATGCTGATTCATAGCAAAGATGCGAAAAGCGAGGAGGGGATTGAAGCGTTGCGTAATACTTATAAGGCGCGATTCGCCCAGGAGTCCGTTATGCGCGTTGATCAGCCGGTGTGTGTACATTTCTGAAGAACAGGGCGGGGAGAGCCCCCGCCCGACGAGTTACAGCACCAGCCCGGCAAAACTGGCTGACAGCAGGCTCACCAGCGTCGCGCCATAGACCAGACGCAGGCCGAAGCGGGAAACGGTGTTGCCTTGTTGCTCGTTAAGCCCTTTAATCGCCCCGGCAATGATGCCAATGGAGGCGAAGTTGGCAAACGAGACGAGGAACACCGAAAGGATCCCTAGCCCGCGCGGCGTCATGCTGGCGGCAATTTTCTGCAGCTCGATCATCGCCACGAATTCATTGGCAACCAGCTTGGTAGCCATAATACTCCCGGCATTTAACGCGTCGCTTAAAGGAATACCCACCAGCCACGCCAGCGGATAAAAGACGTAACCGAGGATTTGCTGGAAGCTTAGGCCGAAGACGGTCGCAAATAACGCATTAACGGCGCTAATCAGGGCGATAAAGCCGATTAGCATCGCCAGAATAATCATCGCCACCTTAAAGCCTGCCAGGATATATTCGCCCAGCATTTCAAAGAAGCTCTGCGATTCATGCATCTTTTCAAGCTTTATTTCTGCTTCGCTACCGGGGCGCGTAGGATTAATAATCGACAGCACAATAAAGGTGCTGAACATATTAAGAATCAACGCCGCCACCACGTATTTCGCATCAAGCATGGTCATATACGCGCCGACGATCGACAGTGATACCGTTGACATGGCTGTTGCTGCCATCGTGAACAGGCGACGCGAAGAGAGGTCCCCGAGTACGCCTTTGTAAGCAATAAAGTTTTCCGACTGGCCGAGGATCAGCGAGCTGACGGCGTTGAAGGATTCCAGCTTGCCCATGCCGTTCACCTTCGACAGTAGGGTGCCGATAAGACGAATAAAGATCGGCAGAATACGCCAGTGTTGCAGAATACCTATCAGCGCGGAAATAAAGACGATCGGACACAGTACGCCGAGGAAAATAAAGGCCAGTCCTTTTTCACCCATTCCGCCAAATACGAAGTTGGTCCCTTCAGCGGCGAACCCGAGTAACGAAGCAAAAAAGCCAGAGATATTTTTCACTACCCATAAACCGCTTTCGGCGTGAAGGAAAAAGAAAGCCAGGGCGATTTCAATAATAATTAACTGCAGAATGTAGCGAATGCGGATTTTTTGTCGGTCATAGCTGGCAAGCCAGGCAAGGCCAAGAATAACCGCCAGCGCCAGCAGGAAGTGCAAAATTTGAGTCATGTTATTTATTTCGCAGATAAATCAGGACCGCCATTTAGCCACAGCGCTTAAGCCCGGTAAATATGCGACATAAAAAATCATGCTATATGCCATTTTAATGCTTAGCTGGTGAGATATTTTCGCAAGTGACTATTTTGTAGCGATTAATTTACAACTAGTCATCATTCCCTGAACATTTCGCTTGTGTTTCTCATTGTTGTAATGATAATCACTATCAGAAATATTTACCTATCTTTGCATCCGTTGACTGCGGTTCACATTTAAGGGTTTCGGCATGTTTGTTCCATTTCTCATCATGTTACGCGAAGGGCTGGAAGCCGCGCTGATTGTCAGCCTGATTGCCAGCTATTTAAAACGAACCCAGCGCGGGAGCTGGATCGGCGTCATGTGGATTGGCGTATTCCTCGCGGCGGCGCTCTGTCTCGGGCTGGGGATTTTTATTAACGAGACCACCGGAGAATTTCCGCAGCGCGAACAGGAGCTGTTTGAAGGCATCGTGGCGGTGATAGCGGTATTTATCCTCACCTGGATGGTGTTCTGGATGCGTAAAGTGTCGCGCAACGTCAAACAACAGCTGGAACAGGCGGTAGATAACGCGCTGCAGCGCGGGAATAACCACGGCTGGGCGCTGGTGATGATGGTGTTTTTTGCGGTTGCCCGCGAAGGCCTGGAGTCGGTCTTTTTCCTGCTGGCGGCATTCCAGCAGGATGTCGGCATCTGGCCGCCGCTGGGGGCGATGCTCGGCCTGGCGACGGCGGTGGTATTAGGTTTCCTGCTTTACTGGGGCGGTATCCGCCTTAATCTCGGCGTGTTCTTCAAATGGACCAGTCTGTTTATCCTGCTGGTGGCGGCCGGTCTGGCCGCCGGGGCGATTCGCGCTTTCCATGAGGCGGGGCTGTGGAATTATTTCCAGAACGTCGCCTTTGATCTTAGCAACGTGGTATCGACGCATACGCTGTTCGGCACGTTGCTGGAAGGCATCTTTGGTTATCAGGAGACGCCAACCGTCAGTGAAGTGGCGGTTTATCTCCTCTATTTGATCCCGGCGCTGGTGTGCTTTGCCTTGCCGCCGGGCAGCAAAACGACAGCATCGCGAGCCGCGTAATTCAGGCGCCGCTGATTAATATAGTTACAACATACTTTTCGAAAGGGATGGTCATGATAATTCATTTTCGCCGTACTGCGCTGCAGTTAACCGTCGCCGCGCTGTTTAGTTCCGCATTTTACGCTCAGGCTGCGGATATCCCGCAGGTGAAGGTCACCGTCAACGACAAGCAGTGCGAACCGATGAATGTGACGGTGAAGGCGGGTAAAACCCAGTTCATCATCCAGAACCACAGCCAAAAAGCGCTGGAGTGGGAGATCCTGAAAGGAGTGATGGTGGTCGAGGAGCGTGAAAACATCGCGCCAGGATTTACGCAAAAATTGACGGCCAACCTGCAGCCGGGCGAATACGATATGACCTGCGGCCTGCTGACTAACCCGAAAGGTAAGCTTATTGTCACCGGTGAAACCAGCAAAGATGCGGCAAAAGCCAATGCGGTGCTGAGTCTTGGCGAGGCGATTACTGCCTATAAAGCTTACGTTACCGCGGAAACCGCGCAGCTGGTTAGCGGCACTAAAGCCTTTACCGATGCCGTAAAAGCCGGTGATATCGAGAAAGCGAAGGCGCTGTACGCCCCGACCCGTCAGCACTACGAGCGCATCGAGCCGATTGCTGAGCTGTTCTCTGACCTCGACGGCAGCATTGACGCCCGTGAAGATGATTTTGAGAAAAAAGCTGAGGATCCGAAATTCACCGGTTTCCACCGCCTGGAAAAAGCGCTGTTTGGCGATAACAGCGTGAAGGGAATGGAAAACTATGCCGAACAGTTGAACAGCGATGTGCTGGAACTGCAAAAACGCATTAGCGAGCTGGCTTTCCCGCCGTCGAAAGTGGTAGGCGGCGCGGCTGGGCTGATCGAAGAAGTGGCGGCCAGCAAAATTAGCGGCGAAGAAGATCGTTACAGCCATACCGACCTGTGGGACTTCCAGGCTAACATCGACGGCGCGCAAAAAATCGTTGACCTGCTGCGCCCGCAGCTGCAAAAAGATAATAGCGCGCTGCTGGCTAAGGTTGACGCCAACTTTAAAAAAGTTGATGCCATCCTCGCTAAATATCGCACGAAAGACGGTTTCGAGACCTATGACAAGCTCACCACCGCTGACCGTAATGCGCTGAAAGGGCCGATCACGACGCTGGCAGAAGATCTGGCACAGCTGCGTGGGATTTTGGGCCTGGATTAATTCGATGACACAACAAAAATCACGCGACGTGAATGAACCGTCACGTCGCCGCTTACTGAAGGGGATCGGCGTGCTTGGCGGCGCGCTGGCCATCAGCGGCGGCTGCCCGATGGCGCAGGCGGCGAAAGCGGAAAGCTCTCCCGGTACGCTTGCACCGGATGCGCGTCAGGAAAAACAGCCATTTTATGGCCCGCATCAGGCGGGCATCCTGACGCCGCAGCAGGCCTCGATGATGCTGGTGGCGTTTGATGTGCTGGCGGCGGATAAAGCCGACCTCGAACGCCTGTTCCGCTTGTTGACCCAGCGGATCGCCTTTTTAACCACAGGCGGTCCGGCGCCGGATACCCCGAATCCCCGATTGCCGCCGATGGATTCCGGGATTTTAGGGCCGTGGATTGCGCCGGATAACCTGACTATCACCGTCTCGGTCGGCCATTCGCTGTTCGATGAGCGCTTTGGATTAGCGGATAAAGCGCCTAAAAAACTGCAGGCAATGACGCGTTTCCCGAATGATTCGCTGGATGCCGCGCTGTGCCATGGCGATCTGCTACTGCAGATTTGTGCCAATACCCAGGATACGGTCATTCACGCACTGCGTGACATTATCAAGCACACGCCCGATCTGCTGAGCGTGCGCTGGAAGCGGGAAGGGTTTATTTCTGATAGCGCGGCCCGTAGCAAAGGCAAAGAAACGCCTATTAACCTGCTGGGCTTTAAAGACGGTACCGCTAATCCGTCGAGCCAGGATAAAGCGCTAATGGATAATGTGGTGTGGGTTACTGCCGACCAGGGCGAACCGGCCTGGGCGATCGGCGGTAGTTATCAGGCTGCGCGTATCATTCAGTTCCACGTTGAGTTCTGGGATCGTACGCCGCTGAAAGAGCAGCAGACTATTTTTGGCCGCGATAAACATTCTGGCGCGCCGTTAGGGATGCAGCATGAACATGATGTTCCGGACTATAGTCGCGATCCAAACGGCGAAGTGATTGCCCTTGATAGCCATATTCGCCTTGCGAACCCGCGTACGCCGGAAACGCAGTCCAGCCTGATGATGCGCCGCGGTTACAGCTATTCGTTGGGAGTCACCAACTCGGGGCAACTGGATATGGGGTTGTTGTTCGTCTGCTATCAGCACGATCTGGAAAAGGGATTCCTGACGGTGCAGAAACGGCTGAACGGCGAGGCCCTGGAGGAGTACGTTAAACCGATTGGCGGCGGATACTTCTTTGTATTGCCCGGCGTGATGAATAACCAGCATTATCTTGGACAATCGCTGTTGCAAGCCTGATAGACGTCCTGCCGGCGAAGGCAGGGCGTTTTCTGCTGTTTTTCTCGGATTCAATATATTTCCTGCCATGTGTTATATTTCTGTAATACAAATGACGGATAGTTTTCTACAATGATTTTAGAAACCATTGTTGCGTCAATGTAAAAAATAAGTTGCATTAAGAATAATTTTTGATGTACTTATTACATACGCGGTAGTTCCCGGCAGTGATGTCGCTCACTATGGAGATCGCGAATGGTAAGGTCCTGTAGCGGACAACGTAAAACCACATACCGTACTTTCCAGCACGGAGGCCCAGCTTCCGGCAGCGATTTTCACTCTGTAACCCCAATCTCTTCCACTACTAATCAGGCTAACTCTGGCAGGGTACGCGGTGCGCGTAGCCGCGACTCGTTGTCCATTCAATCGGCAAGCAATGGCTTACAAGGAAGCCAAACCTCAATCGTTCGTGCGCATAATCGCGTTGCTCTTGACGCGCGTGATGTAAACCAACAACGCAAGGTGCTATCCATGGGAAGACAAAAAGCAGTGATCAAAGCTCGTCGTGAGGCAAAACGTGTGCTGAGACGGGATTCGCGTAGCCATAAACAACGTGAAGAAGAATCGGTCACATCGCTTGTGCAAATGAGTGGCGTAGAAGCAATCGGCATGGCGCGGGATAGCCGCGATCTTTCGCCGATTGAAGCGCGTAATGAAGCTCAGGCGCATTATTTGAATGCCATCGACAATAAACAGCTGATTTTCGCCACCGGCGAAGCCGGGTGCGGGAAGACCTGGATCAGCGCGGCTAAAGCAGCTGAAGCCCTGATCCATAAGGATGTGGACAGAATTATTGTTACCCGTCCCGTTCTGCAGGCCGACGAAGATCTCGGCTTCTTACCGGGAGATATCGCCGAAAAATTCGCTCCCTATTTCCGACCGGTATATGACGTGCTGGTGAAGCGGTTGGGCGCTTCCTTTATGCAATACTGCCTGCGTCCGGAAATCGGCAAGGTAGAAATCGCGCCGTTCGCCTATATGCGCGGACGCACCTTTGAAAACGCGGTGGTGATTCTGGACGAGGCCCAGAACGTGACCGCGGCGCAAATGAAGATGTTTTTGACCCGCCTCGGGGAGAACGTCACGGTTATCGTCAACGGCGATATTACCCAGTGTGATTTGCCCTCTGGCGTAAAATCGGGTCTGAGTGATGCGTTGTCGCGTTTTGAAGAAGACGACATGATTGGCATCGTACGCTTTACCACCGATGACTGCGTGCGTTCAACGCTCTGCCAGCGAACGTTGAAAGCCTATTACTAAACGCTAGTGAGTGTGCAAAGCCCGGGATATCCCGGGCTTTGTTGCTTTTGCAGCATTTCCCCGGCGGCGCTGCGCTTGGCCGGGCTACTGGCTGGTGGTGCTTCCTGTGGGATGAGTAGCCCGGGCGAGGCATTTATGCCGACCCCGGGAAAGTTTACAGGGGCCAGATGCGAAAAGAGCCCGTACTTTCGTACGAGCTCTTCTTAAAATATGGCGGTGAGGGGGGGATTGACTCGCTTCGCTCGCCCCTGCGGGGCAGCCCGCTTACTGCG
>NZ_JAQIRK010000023.1:0-50238 GCF_050600805.1 Klebsiella sp. 141240
AGGTCAGAAGGTCAGAAGGTCAGAAGGTCAGAAGGTCAGAAGGTCAGAAGGTCAGAAGGTCAGAAGGTCAGAAGGTCAGAAGGTCAGAAGGTCAGGCGGTCAGGCGGTCAACTGATGAATAGTATATACAAAAAGAAGTACCGGTAAGCGTTTACCGGTACTCCCATTAATAATTAGTCATTTCCAAATAAATCACGAGTGTAAACCTTATCACTAACGTCACTTAATTCATCAGCCATTCTATTAGAAATGATCACATCAGATTCACGTTTAAACTCTTCAAGATCAGACACGACTTTTGAATTAAAGAACTCAGTTTCTTTCATGACTGGCTCATAAATTATTACTGGAATCCCCTTAGCTTTTATGCGCTTCATTATACCTTGTATCGAAGAAGCACGGAAATTATCAGACCCACTTTTCATTATCAAACGATAGACACCAACAACCTTTGGTTTGCGTGCAAGTATTGAATCTGCAATAAAATCTTTACGAGTTCTATTGGCATCAACGATAGCACCAATTATATTATTTGGAACCGAGGCATAATTCGCAAGAAGTTGTTTAGTATCCTTAGGAAGGCAATATCCGCCATAACCGAATGAAGGATTGTTGTAATGGTTTCCTATACGTGGATCAAGACAAACTCCCTCAATAATTTGTTTACTATTAAGGCCTTGGCTCTCTGCGTAGCTATCCAACTCATTAAAATACGCAACTCTAAGTGCGAGGTAAGTATTAGCGAACAACTTTATTGCTTCAGCTTCTGTAGAATCAGTAAACAAGGTAGGAATGTCCTGCTTGACAGCACCTTGTTTTAATAAGTTAGCAAAACTCTCCGCACGAGCTGAGCGCTCTCCTACAACAATGCGTGATGGGTGTAGGTTATCATACAGAGCGCGTCCCTCACGCAAAAACTCAGGTGAAAAAATTATGTTATCGATCCCAAAACGTTTTTTAATACTATTAGTAAAGCCTACAGGTATAGTAGACTTAATAACCATTACAGCACTTGGGTTAATATCAATAACATCCTGGATGACGGCTTCAACACTTGAAGTATTAAAATAATTAGTTTTGGGATCGTAGTCAGTAGGAGTCGCAATTATGACAAAATCTGCATCCTGATAAGCTTTTTGCTTATCAGTAGTGGCACTAAAATTCAATTTTTTATTAGATAAAAAATCTTGAATTTCATTATCCACAATAGGAGAGATCTTTTCATTTAGCATGTCAACTTTAGACTGAACAATATCTAATGCAACTACCTCATGGTTTTGAGCAATTAAAATCCCGTTCGAAAGACCAACATAACCTGTACCGGCGATAGTAATTTTCATTCGATTACACTTTTAAATAGTTAGGTGGACAGTAAGATTAGATTAAACTAGTTAATTAAAGTATATGTATCTGAACCTTATATTTAAACGACAATGGTTATTATTGTCTATAAAATAAATTGAGGAAACGCTTTGATTAAAATCAAAGAAAAGCCTCGACTGTTTAGAATCGAGGCTTTAAGTCACCCTGGCAAGTGGATTACTCTAGCCATTCTGTATGAAACACACCTTCTTTATCAATACGCTTATAAGTATGAGCACCAAAATAGTCTCGTTGCGCTTGAATAAGGTTTGCAGGAAGTACTGCAGAACGGTAACTATCATAATATGAAATAGCCGCTGAGAATGTCGGAACAGGTATGCCATTCTGTACTGCATAAGCAACTACATCTCGCAATGCTTGCTGGTATTCAGCAGCAATTTGCTTGAAATATGGTGCTAATAATAAATTCGCAATACCGGCATCGTGCTCATATGCGTCAGTAATTTTTTGCAAGAACTGAGCACGGATGATACATCCAGCACGGAAAATTCTAGCAATCTCACCGTAGTTAAGGTTCCAATTATTTTCATCAGATGCTGCTCGCAGTTGTGAGAAACCTTGTGCATACGATACAATTTTACCAAGATAAAGAGCTCTACGCACTTTCTCGATAAACTCTTTTTTATCAGCTGCTAATTGAAGCTTAGGCCCAGTTAAAACTTTTGAGGCAGCAATTCTCTGCTCTTTGAGAGATGAAATATAGCGAGCAAAAACAGATTCTGTAATCAGAGAAAGGGGTTCACCAAGATCTAATGCACTTTGGCTAGTCCATTTTCCAGTACCTTTATTAGCGGCCTCATCAAGAATCACATCTACAAGATAATTACCCTCATTATCTTTTTTAGTGAAAATATCTTTCGTGATATCAATAAGGTAACTATTTAACTCACCTTTATTCCACTCAGTGAAAGTAGATGCAAGTTCTTCATTAGTGAGAGCAAGGCCCGATTTAAGTAAGGCATAAGCTTCAGCAATGAGTTGCATATCACCATACTCGATACCATTATGCACCATCTTCACATAATGGCCTGCACCATCAGTACCTATATATGTGACGCAAGGCTCACCGTCTTCAGCTAGAGCGGCGATTTGTTTGAGAATAGGAGCAACTAACTCATACGCCTCTTTCTGCCCGCCAGGCATAATCGAAGGCCCTTTGAGGGCCCCCTCCTCACCACCAGAAACCCCAGTGCCGATAAAATTAAATCCTTCGGCAGAAAGTTCACGGTTGCGGCGGATCGTATCCTGGTAGAATGTGTTGCCGCCATCAATTATGATATCGCCCTTATCAAGGTAAGGCTTAAGAGAGTCGATTGCACTGTCAGTACCAGCGCCAGCTTTTACCATCAACAAAATACGTCGAGGCGTCTCTAATGAATCGACGAACTCTTTGACCGTAAAGTATGGAACTAGCTTTTTGCCTGGATTTTCAGCAATCACTTCTTCAGTCTTTTCACGGGAGCGGTTAAACACGGAGACGGTATAACCGCGGCTTTCAATGTTAAGCGCTAAGTTACGCCCCATGACAGCCATACCGACAACCCCGATTTGTTGCTTGGACATTACATACTCCTGTCTTGATAAGTCACTGCGACGATGGTCACAGTTTAGATGTGATTCTTATGTTAGCTCAAACATTCAAGAGCGTATAGCATTAAGTGCCTTATTAAATTGTGCATTATTAATGCAATATACCGAATAGTCAAAGAAGCATCTATTACAAATTATTTAGCTTAAATGTCTGCGAATCGTATTTTTCATAATTATTATAAACATTCTTAACGAAATCAATCCAATCAGGGGTCACAACGGCGGATGGCACATAATAGCTATCAACAACTAGCTGTTCAGCATAAATTGAGACCATATTATCGAAAAGTGATGAATAAAATCCTGCAATATGTTTTACATTATTTCCACTGACTAGCGGCAGTAATTCGAATGGATACTCCAGATATTTAACATTAACTTTCCGCCCAATGATATCAATTTTATCCTTGCGCTCGCGCCTGTGCGGAATGTAAACTAAATTTTTACAGTCGTTTTTATATTTAGATTCTAAATCAACTATAAGAGATAGCGTTAGTGCAATATCATCACCCGTAATTACACCGGCTTCAAGCAAAGGAACCCCAATGATATAAATCGTATTCTCTTCGTTGGAAAAACTATTTGTAAGATGCCTAAAATAATTATATTGATGGGTCACAACACTATCATTTAATGATATTTTATCTGCTATAGGATAAACGGAAATGAAGTTTATAGGTTCAACAAAATTATCGACACAACCAAGAAAACCATATATCTTATCACGAATAAAGTGCTTGAATGACCTGGTACGCCGATTTAACCGTAAGGTTGCAGTCCCATCATCAAGAATAAATAACTTCCTTTTTTTATACTGTCCTGCAATAAACCAAAAAATAAGCGATCTGTACTCCCCCCCAATTAACGACACAGGTTCACTCCCAAGGGATGGAATTGATTTCGCAAACTCTTTAATTTTAGCTATATTATGACGATTTGACTCTATATCTGTAGAGATAACTTCTCGATATTTGAAATATTTAAGGACATAACATATTTGAGAATAATTTAGGTTTGACACTGCACTTTTCTTGTTAATTACCAATAAATCAACTGTTATGTCATTATTATTTACATACTCCATTAAATTAAATGCTTGAAGCGGAGATTCAATATAAGCTAAATATTTCAACGCAAGACCTCATGTTAGTGGAATTGTTTATTATCTTTAAGCTGGAAGTAATGTTCCGCATCTCGATGCGAAAAAACTTTCGCTGGATGGCCACCAACAATAGATAAAGGGGGGACATCGTTTACCACAACACTCCCTGCTTGAACTATGACGCCCTCTCCTATTGTAACACCGGGTAAAATAGTTACATTTATACCCAGCCAAACATTATCACCAATGACAGTATCTTTTACAATATATGTCGAATCATAAGGTATTTTTTCGCCTTTATGATTATGATTTTCTGTAATTATATAACAACCTAAGCCACAATGAAAATTATCACCTATAGAAACCTTTCCTCGACCTATTATGATCAAACCATTTGAGTTGAAATTATTTCCGAGAGTAGTATTTTTATTAACAACAGTCTTAAAATTAACTTTAATTCCAACCCCAGTTTTTGCCGCGCTCTTTATTACTTTTTTAGTGTAAAAGGAACGTGCGATTTTTCTAATAGCTAATCTCAGTCTATGCAACATACTTATTATTGGCTACCTCTTTGAGTTGTTTATTACAAAATAAAATTGTTGCGCCACAAGCAAATCCACTTGAAATCGCATATACAACACAAAAATACTCTACAGAGATATTTGTATTGACTACGATTAAGATCCCTAATAGATGTACTATCATAGAACTCGCGGTGATCAATGATATTTTTTTATTCCTTTTATAAAAAAACAACGCATGTGTATAAATATAATATATACACATAAAAACTGTTCCCGGCATTAAATAAGTAAAATATTTTAATGCATCATTGAACTTTGAGTTGAACAGCCAAGGAAATACAATTGGCAAAATAATAGAATAAGCCATCGCCGAAAACAATACTATAATTGCGTAACCCAATTGAACCTTTCTGACCTTTTTAAACTCACCCGAATTGAGATAGCGATAAATAAATGGCTGGCAGGCTTGATTAATGACAGTAAAAAACAACATAAGAATAGAAGATAGCTGTAACGCTAACCCGTAGACACCGACAATTGATACACTAAGGTAATGGGCAATGAAAAATCTATCTATAGTCGATTTAATCCAATAACTACCATGATGCGGCCATAAAGATACTCCATACAAGAATATCTCCTTATACCTACAGACTAATGACAAAGTAGTTTTCGAATTGTCAATCTTTAGCTTTGAATAGATGAAAAATGAATATAATAACTGTACAAATAAAAAAGAGAATGATACAGCAATCAATCGGTTAATCGCAGAACCGGTCAAGACAGTAAAGAGTATAACTGTAAATACCACGTTCATAACTGAGAGAGCAAATTGCCCAATTGTTGCAATTCTATATGTCTGACTAATCCTTAAATGAGATAAATTGATAACATTGACTGCCTGCACTAATGCTGCAAATATAATCCAAAAAAGATCATATGCTGAAATAGAGAAATGGAGGAAAGGTTTTATCAGTAACGAAATTAAGAACAAGAAGATCGATATGACAATGCCTAAATTTATGTTATCGCGTCTAAAAATCAATCCAGCAGTTTCGCTCTCCTGTATGAACTTAACAGGAAGTAACCCCTGACCGCTAAATGATATTAGAATAATGAGTATTTGAATAAATGAAAGATAGAGGGTAAGTATACCATATTCGACAGTACCCATTCTGGACGTTAAATATGGAAGGATGAGGAAGCCAATCAGCTTCCCCAAAATGTCCCCTACCGACAGCAACGCTGCGCCAGCAAGTTTCTTCATTAGAGATATTTTTCCAGGAAATCAAGTGCGTGCCAGAAACCTTCTCCACTATTTTTGTGGCCCTGCCATACTTCGGGAATAAACTGAATACCCGCGGCTGTCTGATTTAAATCACGAGCAAGAATTTCAAAATCAACATCGCCTTTACCAATCTGGACACCTTCACCATCTACACCCAGAGCATCAACAATATGCATGTGTGCAGTATATTTACCAACCTCTAAAGTAAAGTCATGAAGATCCCAGCCATAATAGTTGCAAGCCATCATAGAGTGCGATGTATCGAGACAAATACGATACCCATTTTCGCCACAGAATTTTGCAATCTCGGAACCATCAACAAAAAGGTTATGATAGCTCTGACCGCCAAAGTGCCATGGGAACGGAGGCATTGTCTGAATGATAATTTCTACACCATCTTGATCAACCTGTTTAAGCGCATCAGCTACACGCTCATAGAGCGCAGCACGTGATTCGCGAGGTAAAAAACCAGTGGTATTAAAGCCGCCGGCGTTGACAACGATAACGGGTTTTTCCGTTTTAGGGAAAAAGGCTTTTAAACTACGAGTAATGTCACACACACGGTTTAAATAGTTAATAGACTTTTCTCTGTATGCTGCATCTGCTGATGCCAAGTCTAAAATATGGTCATTTACAAATAGTTCGGGGCTGTGAACTGCAAAGCCAATATTCTCTTCACCGGAGAAAAAGTCATTCAAGTCGAGCTCAAGATCCTGGTAGCTCAAATGAAATTCAACAAAGTCCAGATTTGACTTGTTCTTCAATTTTGCATAGTCATGATAGCGAACAGGTATACCAAATGGCCTGTTAAAGTGATAATTCCGAGCTTCAATTGGTGCATCATTAAGATCGGACTCATAGAAAAAATCACCTTTGTCAAAATCACGGATTGCACTACGTCCAATTAACTGATCAATATAAAGAGGTTGTAGACCTTGTCCCGGGCTCTTAATTTCAATCATTTCACGCGTGATAATTTGGCCACGCTTTAACGATTGGTTAATAATTAAACTCTTAGCCAAGTTCTCACGATTTATCATTTCACCTTGGGTGATCATCCTTTCACCGCCATTGCCCATAGCCTCTTCAACTTCGCGAATTTTACTTACCATATCAGCAAATTCATTAGGTAACAGGGATACTTTATGGTCGTTCCCTTCCATACCCTTATCAATGGTAAAGTGTTTTTCGATAACTTTCGCTCCAAGAGCAACAGCAGCAATGGGAACAGAAATACCTCGTTCATGTCCGGAATATCCAATAATCCCATTTGTTATATTTTGTAATCTTTTTAGGTACGAAAGGTTTACATCTTTGAATGGTGTTGGGTAGGTTGAATTACAATGCAGAATAACAAACTCAGCACCTAGTGATTTCAATAAATCCACTGATTTTTTAATCTCACTCTCAGTGCACATACCAGTGGAGCAAATAAGTGGCTTACCTGTAGCAGCTAAAGCTTCAAGCATTTCATGATTGGTAAAATCTGCGGATGCAACTTTATATGCTTCCATGCCATACTCTTCAAGAATTGCAAGGCTGTTGAGATCCCATGGCGTACACATCGGTGTGAGCCCTTTTGACTTGCAGTAATCAAAGACTTCGATTAACTCATCATTACGTAACTGGAAGCGGCTTAATAAATCATGGGTATACTGGGCTCCAAGATCAGCAGATTTATCTTTCTCTTCCCCGCCCTTATATAGCTGACCAAGATCTCTCATTTGGAATTTTACACAATCAGCATTAGCCTCTACTGCCAAATCAACAAGATGCTTAGCTAGTTTAATATCGCCATTATGATTGTTACCAATCTCAGCAATGAGATATGAGGGAGTATTGTCAGAGATAATATGTTTGCCTATTACAATCCCTTTTTCGCCTTGTATAGCAACAGCAACAAAGCGACGATATTCGTCGGTTAAAGGGATGACATTTACGCCATTATGGAATAGAGATTCAATATCTTTGCGTGGACTATCTACACGTTTAGACACAAAATCTTTATTCATTACTTCTGCAATTTCGATACTAAAATCAAATACCCCATTAGTTATCCAGCGACGAAAATCACCATCCGAAAAAGAACCACATAACTTACCGTTTTCATTCACGATAAAAACAATACGATTTTTGTTCTGATTTATCTTTTCTAATGCTTTCAGGACCGATTCAGTTTCGAAGACGAGAAAATCAGAAATTTTATTTTGAATTAACATTCTAGCACCCTCAAATATATTTTTTTAAAATAAGTTCAACAATATCCCAATCCATTTGGGTATCAATCTCAAAACTTTCCTCTTCGCTCATGATCAAAGAGGAAACTTTTCCACCTAGTCTATTCCCTGTCTTCAGTAATACGCTAGTATCAGTTATGTATATGGATCCGTTTTCTTTTAACTTTATACTCTCGGGCTTAATGTCTTGTCTGCGAGGACGATTGAGAAAATCATAATATGCCTTCGGATTTTCGTTATTCTCCCAAAGGAAGTGCCAAAACTCACATACTGTGAGTAATGAGTCTGCCTGCTTCTCTTTTAAGCGAGCAAATGCTCGGTCAATTGTATCAGCATAACGAACTGGCGAAGTAGCCTGTAATAATACTGTATATTCAGGCGTATAATTTTCGTTCTCAGCTAACCAGTTGATGCAGTGTATTAAGCTAGGCTCCGTTGCTGCTGTATCATTCGCAAGTTCAGCTGGTCTTAAAAAAGGGACTTCTGCACCATATTTTAAAGCTATCTCAGCGATATCCTCAGCATCGGTACTTACAATAACACGGTCTATCGCATCAGAATTAAGAGCATGTTCAATACTCCAGGCAATAAGAGGTTTTCCAGCTATATTTTTTATATTTTTTCCCGGAATCCCCTTCGAACCACCTCGAGCCGGAATTATTGCTAAGTTACTCATAATAATACCTTTAAGTTATTTACAACCATGAGACATACTATCTTAGTACAATACTTTTTTGGCGTCATTAAACAACTGCCATTTATCTGAAATATAACTTTCAATCTCAGATTTAAACCGTTCAGCCGAAAACATCTCAGCTCTCAATCGGCAATTCTGTGGTGAGAATTGATCATAATTATTTTCGAATAATTTCACCGCCTCAATCACTGAGGGGACGGTTTGCTCATTGAAGAAAACTCCTGTCGGCTGTTCATATCCGAGAGGAACAACCGACTCAGTCACTCCACCTTTGCCAAAAGCAATAACTGGTGTTCCACAAGCCATTGCTTCAACTGGTGCAATACCGAAATCTTCTTCTGCAGCAAATACAAATGCTTTGGCACCTTGCATCATTTCGCATAGCTTACTAAATTCAGTATAACCAAGGAGTTCAATATTCCCTTTAGCTTTAGATTTTATTTTTTCCATCTCGGGACCATCACCGATAACAATTAATTGTTTATCTGGCATTTGGCTAAAAGACTCAACTATAAGATCAATTCTTTTATAAGGTACAAGCCGAGATGCTGTTATGTAATAATCTTTTTTATTTTCAGATAAAGTAAAATTATGTACATCAACAGGGGGGTATATTACATCAGCATTGCGTCCGTATACTTTTTTAATGCGTCGTGCGATAAAATGTGAATTTGCAATGAAATGATCAACACCATTTGATGTTCGATAATCCCATAATCTCATTTTATGTAACAACCAGCGAGCTAATAAGCTTTTAAAACCTTTATCTAACCCAGCCCCTAGTAAATATTGATGTTGGAGGTCCCAAGCATAGCGAATCGGTGAGTGGACATAACTTATATGTAATTGATCAGGCCCAGTTAATATACCCTTAGCAACTGCATGACTACTTGAGATAATAATATTATGTTTTGAAACATCTAATTGCTCAATTGCTAAAGGCATAAAAGGCAAGTATTTCTGATAGTTTTTTTTTGCTCGAGGTAACTTTTGAATAAATGTTGTTTTTATTTCCTTATTATTAAATAGTGATTTGTTTTCAGCTGAAAGAAAATCAACCACTGCATATAAACTCGCATCTTGATAAATTTTTAGTAATTCTGCAACAACTTTCTCTGAACCTGCATAGGTAACAAACCAGTCACCAACAATGCCAACATCAAAATCTTTAGACATTAGGATACCCGTAGTATATAGCAATGCATTAATAGTTTCAAAGAGGGCATGTACCCTCTTTATTTGTACTATTACGCTCGTAGCAGTTTTAATATTTCAGCAGTCTTATCTTCCATAAGCTTAATATTATTACGAGACTCAACATTTAAGCGTACAACAGGTTCTGTATTTGAACTCCGTAAATTAAAGCGCCAATCAGAAAATTCAAGACTAATACCATCTGTGTAATCGATCTTTAAAGCTTTTGGCTCGAATACTTTGAGTACTCTCTCAATTGCAGCTGATGCATTTTCAAGTTTACTATTTATTTCTCCGGATGCAGGATATGCAATAACTCGATCATTAACCAGATCTCCTAGAGACTGATTTTTTACGCAAACTAACTCAGCGACAAGCAGCCACGGTATCATACCACTGTCACAATATGCAAAATCACGGAAGTAATGGTGAGCACTCATTTCGCCACCATAAATTGCATCCTCGGAGCGCATTCGTTCTTTGATGAATGCGTGTCCAGTTTTGGACATTATTGGAATACCGCCGGATTTTTCGACAATATCTATAGTATTCCAACTTAGTCTAGGATCATGAATAATTTTCGCTCCAGGGTTTTTCTCAAGGAATGCATCTGCTAATAAGCCGACAATATAGTATCCTTCGACAAAATTACCTTTCTCATCAAATAAGAAACAACGGTCGAAATCACCATCGAAAGCAATCCCCATGTCAGCTTTATGCTTAATAACTGCCTCAGTAGTATCTTTTCTACATTCAGGAAGTAATGGGTTTGGAATCCCATGCGGAAATGAGCCATCAGGCTCATGGTGAATCTTAATAATTTCAATTGGGAGTTGCAGTCTCTTAAAGCGCTCTTCAAGAGCATCAATAACATGACCTGCGGCACCATTTCCAGAGTTGATGGCTAACTTCAGTGGTTTATTAAAGTTTTCTGGATTTACAAAGCTCAATAGCTTTTCTGTGTATTCATTAATCGTCGAAACTTTACGATAACTACCTCGGTTTTTTAAGTCAACCTCAGTAAATTCATTTTTCTCTGCCAGGCGTTGAATATCTTTAAGCCCTGTATCACCACTAATAGGCTTTGACTGCTCGCGAACCAGTTTCATACCGTTATAATCGATAGGATTATGGCTTGCTGTAACTTCTATTCCCCCATCAACCTGTAAATACGACGTCGCAAAGTAGATCTCTTCCGTTCCAGCCAGACCGATATCTAAGACATTAGTTCCTGCATCTTGCAATCCTCTGGCCAATGCTAGTTTTAATGACTCGCTGGTCAACCGAACGTCACCACCCAAGACCATATCTTTAGGTTTTAGATATTCACCATAAGCGCGTCCAATTCGATACGCGATATCTTCATTGAGCTCATCACCTAATTTACCCCGAATATCGTACGCTTTAAAACATTTTAAATTAGTAGCCATAGGTTAAATACTCTGTCTATTGTCCGTAATGATCTTTGATGCGAATAATATCATCTTCGCCTAAATAGGAACCTGATTGAATCTCAAGTAACTCCAATGGAATTTTCCCTGGATTTTCCAGCATATGCTGCGATCCAATAGGGATAAATGTCGATTGGTTTTCAGTTAGCAAATAGATTTTTTCATTTAATGTAACTTGTGCAGTTCCGGCCAGCACGACCCAATGTTCAGCACGATGGTGATGCATTTGTAAGGAAAATTTTCCACCAGGTTTAACTGTAACCTTGTTGATTTGATAACGAGGGGCGCTTACTACTTGATCACTTTTGCCCCAGGGACTATACGATTCACGGTGTAAACGATATTCCCTTCTACTACATTTCTTAAGATATTCAACGACTTTTTTGACATCTTGAACTTTTGATTTATTAATGACAAGAACTGCATCTTTCGTACTTACAATAACTAAATCCTCAACCCCTACAGCAGCGACCAGTTGTTCTTCAGTGTTAATATAGCAATTAGAAGTATTATGAGCATATACGTCGCCATTAATAACATTGCCAGTCGTGTCTTTATTATTCACATCCCACAATGCGGACCAGGAACCAACATCATTCCAGCCAGCATCAAGAGGGACGACTACTGCCGCAGTTGTTCGCTCCATTACAGCATAGTCTACTGACTCATCCGGGCAAGCGGTGAAGGCTTCCTCATCAACACGGATAAAATCTTGTTGTGAGTCAGGTTCAAGACCAGCCATTGCACTCTTACATGCTTCATAAATATCAGGACGATATTGAGCTAACTCATCCAGATAACTTTTAGCACGGAATAAGAACATACCACTATTCCAATAATATTCCCCGCTGTCTAAGTATTCGGTAGCAGTCTTTAGATCAGGTTTCTCCACAAAACCTTTGACTCCATAAGCTGGCTCGTCAAGATCAGCAACAACTTCGCCACGCTTTATGTAACCATAACCGGTCTCCGGCCCAGTTGGTACAATCCCAAAAGTAACTAACTTACCTTGGTTAGCATGTGGAATCGCAACTTTAATTGCATCATGGAAGGCAACTTTATTATTGATCACATGATCGGCAGCAAGAACTAAAAGTAAAGGATCATCATTATTTTTCGTAGCTGCACTCAAAGCAGCCAAGGCAATAGCTGGAGCAGTATTTCTGCCCACAGGCTCTAATATAATATTATTTGAGAGCTGATTGATCTGTCGCAACTGCTCAGCGACCAGGAATCGATGTTGTTCATTACAGATAACCAGAGGTTCACTTACATTTAATCCCTCAAGACGAGAGACCGTTTCTTGAAGCATAGAATTTTCTCCATGCAAACGGAGAAACTGTTTCGGATAGCGTTCTCTGGACATTGGCCACAAACGACTTCCAGTACCACCTGCCATAACCACAGGGAGAATCATATTTACCTCGAATCTTCTAAACTAAGTAATCAACGATTATCTTCAACAATTTTTAATAAAATGCTTGCAGAATTTTCCCAAGAGAATCTTTTGACGTTATTAAACCCTCGCTCAATCAAATCTTTCTGTAAATCAGTATCATTTAAAACAGTCGTCATGGCATTACAAATATCAGCGCAGTTTTCAGGATCAAAGAATATTGCGCTATCCCTTAAAACTTCCTTCATTGAAGCTGATTTAGATGATATTACAGGGCAACCGCAGGCTTGAGCCTCTAACGGAGGTATTCCAAAACCTTCATATAATGAAGGAAAGATAAATGCTGATGCATTTCTATAAAGATCAATTAATTCTTCATCGGAAACTCGTCCAAGATACTCTATACGCTGATTTTCTTTTGTTAAATCCACTGATGCAAATGCCTTTGCCTTATGCCCAATAATTTTTAAATTATAGTCAAGTGCAGCATGTTCAAATGCCTCAATCAAGCCATGGAAGTTCTTATGATAATTCTGAGATGATACCGCAAGAATATATTTATTTTTCTGCGTTATTTTTGACGAAGAAGTATCTATAATAAAATCTTCTTTAACTGCGTTATAAACAACCTCAATCTTCGACTTATTGATTTTATATACTTCAGCTATTTCATTTTTAGAAAATTCGCTAACTGTAATTATTTTCTTAGCGTTGTTAAAGAAAAGTGGCGTTAATGTCTTATATAGTAATCTGAAACGCAACGGATAGCTATCCGGATATCTGACATAGGTGACATCATGGTGCGTGACAACTTGATTTTTGTAAAATGCAGGGGCAGTATTTGTCAAGTTAATCAACAATGGACTTCCGTTTTTTTTCAAAAATAAGGGTAGCGTTATTTGCTCCCAAAAATGTCCATCTCCACCTTTGGCCTCTACAATGTTAAACTTTTTATGCATTGTAAGGTCAATAATCTTTTGAAGATCTGGCACAACAATAAATATATTGTCTTGTTTAGCGACTAACTGCTTCGCTATTTCTACGGCAAAACGTTGAACCCCTGTCATATGCTGCGTGAGGAATCGTCCATTAATAAATATCTTTTCAGCCATCACATCCTCAATTCTATTCAAAAAAACACAAGATAATTATTACTTAGAGGAAAAAGTTTCCAGAGTATGGCTATTTCCTTTATTGTTAATAATAACCTCTTTTTGAGAATTTAGTTCGACCGTAGCTCCATTACTCATAAGTTGCGGAGCAAACTTGCGCATCAGCTTTGCAGAACTCTTAGGTGTCAGATCCTGTTTAAACATTCCAAAATTATGTTCCTTATTATTAGGATTCAAACCATCATCAATCAGATCATACCACCAAACACCTTTGATATATCCTCGTTGTTTAGCCAATGCGGTATATTCGTAAATGTACTTAGCAGCTTGTTCCTGCGTCACTCCACCTGGTATAGCGGAGGTTGTCGGATAACCCATTTCCGTAATATAAATTGGTATTGCCCGACCTGCAGAAGCACTGATACGTTTTTCAAATGCATCAATTACGTCCATATCTGCACTTGGTTCCATAAGCAACGGTCGCTTTCTTTCATAGTATGTATAAGGGTGTATCGAAATTCCGTCTATATTCTTTGCAAATCCTCGTTGAACTAATTTAGTGATCCAATTAACTTGTCCTACATAAATAGGATTAAGAGAACCAGCAATTACAATTGCATTAGGGTCTACTTTTTTTATTGCTTTAGCAGATTGTTCTACCAGATAGAGATATATGTCATCATCTGGAATCGTATCCCCTTTTTTAACACCAGTATGAACTAACCATTCATTCCATATTTCGTAATACTTCACACGCCCTTTATATCGCTGTGCAACCCATGTTGCGTAATCAACAAATTTATCCACTTGTTGTTTTGTTTTTGGACGCCCGTTGTCAGTATAATTTTTATTGCCATAAGCCAAAATAAACATAGCATTCTTTGTTACAGTAGAATCATCTTTAAGATAAATATCATCTAACGGGACGTTTTTGGCAGGGATAGACATTTCTCCCTTCTTTGCTTCTACTGAATTCCAGGATATACCATCCCTAAATGATGTAAAACCATATTCGTTCATCAAATGTATATATTTCTCTGTATCTCCTGGATAATGAGAAATATGTGTTCCAACCCCGATCTCAAACGAATAGGCGGATGAAAAAGTTAATGATAATAGGGTTATACATGTAATCATTTTTTTATAGATCTTCATACTCACCACCTTATCTTTTACTCTACCTTATTCTTGCTAATTCATATGCGCTTGTGTATTGATCTACAATTAGCCCAGAATCAAATTGATGGCTATAATCCCATGCATTTTTTGCCATAGTGAAATAATCATCTTTACTTTTGTCATTGATTTTTTTCAATACATCAATGAGTTGGCTTTCACTATTAAAAATATATCCAGTTTGGCAGTCTTTTATTATCTCCGGAATTCCACCTTTAGCACTTCCTATCGATGGAATACCGAAAGATGCCGCTTCTAAAACAACTCTCCCTAAAGGTTCATTCCACATTGATGGTACTATAAGGTAATCAATTTGTGGGAAAAAGTCGTTAGCATTAACAACACCTAAAAAACTCATTTCGGTATTAATATATTTTTCATTTAAATACTTAATGTAATCTTCTGAACCTTTCCCAGCAATTTTAATCTCCATCCCTTTAAATTTACTCAGTGCATTAAGCAGAACTTCTACACCCTTTTCCTCTTCGATTCGACCTAAATAACCCAGTACTATTTTGTCTCTTCCGTGTCTTTTTATACATTGATTTGCTGTAACACTATTATAAATAACTGTTTTTTCAGACTTTTTAAAAAAACCAGTTGCTACATGTAGCTTTTTTATATAATCACTAATTCCAACATAAACACTGACATTATTAGATATTCGTTTTTTTATAAAAGAGTATATTCTGGACTCCAGACACAATGGATCCATATTTTTCCCTTTTTTAAATAATGTTCCATTTGGATGTATTAGTGAATAATCTCTTGACGTATGAACTATCGGTATTTCTCTATTCTTCGCCCATGTCCATATTGCAACAGAAAAACCTGTTAAGTTATTTGTGTGAACAACATCGAATTCTTTTTTAGCAAAATATCTAGCTACCAAACAAAGCATTTTTCTATTATATATGTCGTTGATATGCCAGACACAACGCCTTATAAAGGAGTGTTTTCCGGCGTACGGCCAATAAATATTTTTCAGAGGAAACCGTACAACACTGACTCCATTCATATGAATATTTTCGACTTCCACATTCTCGTGCAAGGTCGCGACAGTAACCTCATGACCTTTTGCGGCAAGCTCTTCAGCAAGTAACTGGACTGACTTCTCAGCACCACCTATTTTATACGGTGCATAAAGTGTGTTCACCATTAATATCTTCATTTATTTACCGTATTGTTAGTTCAATTTTCTACACAATTGTTATCACACTAATTGTTCTTTACTCTGTAATACGCCACCTCGTGATATACCGGCATATAAAAACACCCACATAAATGCCAATGTATATTCTGGATTCCCGGCGAAGGAACCAATTAGTGCCACAAAAAATAAAACAATAGCGATATTACTTGTGATATCTTTGTCAGTTTTAATCATTTTATATATGTGGTATATAAAAATAAATAAAATAACAAACCCCAAGTTATTTATTAATGCGATAATTAAGGATGAAGCCCTCTCACTTCCTACACCAATACCGAACCCATATGAGTTAATGATATTTTCTATCGCGTTACTATTGGCAGCACCACGCATTAGACCTGAATCACTTGCTGATTTTTGTGCAGCATAGCTAGATAATATCTCAGAAATTGGCATTGCTCCAACTGCTAATATCATAGAGAGGAAAGAGATATACATATAGTTACGTATCGTCTTCCTCACCATAATTATAAATATCACAGGTATAGAAATTAATATTGTAAAGAGTCCAGTTGTTGATAAGTTCAATAAAAATATTCCAAGTGTACATATTCCAATGAGTTTATATACCCAGTTCTTAGTACACAGAAGTGGTACAGCTAGCGAACCTATATATAACCCTGCTAAAGATGGTTCAGAAAATGTTCCAGCCGCACGAGCTTCATAAATCGCGGTAATTGAATAAGATGTATTATTAAATATCAACGGGGAAATTACGCTATATATTCCAGGGGTGAATTTCCATATCAAGCAGAAAGAGATAAACACAACTAATGTAAAGACTATACACTTCATAAAATACGCTCTGTCTATTTCATTTCTTCTATAATAGACAAAACCTAGCGTTAATATATGAAGTGATAGAATAATTAATTGGTTAATATTCGCGCCACTCCACCGTAATGGCACACCATGAGTGATAAAGTTAAGTTCAAAAGATTGCAATGATGAATATACACGGATGCCCGAGAAAAGATTTGCGGCCAAAAATGTATAACCCCAAACAATACCTATTAATAAAAATGACATCAAAACTGTTTTGTTTCTGAAACTTACAAAGCCTTTTCCTCCAAGTGGTAAAAACAGTCTTAATATAAAAAGTATTTCGATAAATGGGGCCAATGGCATATTCAATGGCCCGAATGCAAATGCTGAACTCGCCTGAAATATTGATGACAGAACAAGTAATAAAAGAAGCGGTTTATAGCCAAATGGGAAGAATACAATAGCTAAAACAATCCATATACCACCCCATATATCCATATTTCCACCTTTAATTATATAATATTTTTTTACAAGAGCAGTCTTTTAATATGCACCATCTTTTTTTAGCACAACACCGACCGTTTTAAATAGTATCGCTAAATCATTCCACATAGACCAGTTTTTTACATACCATGCATCAAGATATACTCTTGTATCATAATCAATATCACTACGACCACTTACTTGCCATAATCCTGTCATACCAGGTTTACTTAATAAATAATAATCTACCTCTTCATTATAGCGCTCAAGCTCTGCAGTAATAATTGGTCGCGGTCCCACTAAGCTCATCTCTCCCTTTAACACATTAAATAACTGTGGCAATTCATCCAGACTAGTTCGACGTAAAAATTGGCCAATCGGTGTTATACGAGGATCATTTTTTAATTTAAATGTTGCGTCCCATTCCTTTCTGGCTTCTGGATCAGATTGCAGTACCTGTTCTAAAACTTCTTTTGAATTAATAACCATTGAACGAAACTTTAGACATTTAAAAGCTTTTCCATTTTTACCAACGCGTTCATGCCCATATATCGCAGGACCACCATCTTTTTTTACCTTTAATGATATATACAATAATAGGGGCGAAAGCAGCACAATTATTCCAATTGATGCCAATATATCAAATGTTCTTTTAATAAATCTAGACGACCATTTTGCAAGGTTATGTTGCACGCGAAATATCATTACTTCATGGCTGAAAATAAATGACATATCGGTGCTATCCAGGGGCACACCTCGTAATGTCGGGATCACTGATACATATCTATATCCCTTTATCATCAATTGCCTTAGCCAATAATTACGAATATCCCCTTGATCAGATTCAACAGCCACAATAAATTGCATTTTCTTATTAATTGACGTTAGCCATTCTTCATTATGATACTCCACTGGGATACCATAAATTTTTTTCTCTAGTTCTGGTTTATTCTCGATTGATAAGAAACCGACAACTTTCAAACCCAGGTTATGTTCACTATTGATTGCTAAATATGCATCTTTCGCATTTTTTCCACAACCAATAATCCATGTTTCGCGTTGCCAGAAGCCTAAGCGATCCATTAACCATTTTGTACCAATTCTCGCAAACGGTACTGCGATAGCTGTAATCATCCAGGTAAGAAGCCATACATATCTCGAGAAATACCATTTCGCAAACGCCATTACTGCTAATTCAATTATTGCAAAAATGAGTAATGTTCTGAGGATTTCTTTAAGTTCAAACCAAAAGGTTTTTCTGTAAAAATAGTGTCGTAAACGTATTCCATACCATACGACACAACACAGACCTAATAACCAGTGTAAATACAGCCAACTTTCTAATTCTCTTGTTGGTACTCTAACATCGAAATCAGTCAGTACAAAAGATAATACAGCTAGTGATATATATAATGAGATAATAAAACTAATAAAATCGGATAATGCTAGCGATACACTAGAAACAATATTCCTCATGAAATACGTCATAATTCCCTCATATACTCATCATTTATGATATGAGTTATAGGGCCCTGTGGGAACAGGGCCAGTTTGATTATTTATTTTTTTGTTCTGAATATGAATATCCATAGTGGTTATAGCCATAACCATAATAGCTACTAGCTTTTCTGACTATGCCATTCAGAATACAGCCTTTGACATTAATACCCGCCTGCTCGAAGCGCTTAACACTAACTGTAACCTCTTTCACTGAATCTTCTTCAAATCGAGTAACAAGTAAAGTTGTTCCAACATAATGTCCGATTATAGCGGCATCAGTCACAGCCAATATCGGCGGAGTATCGACAATCACAAGATCATATTTTTTTGATACTTCTTCCAGCAAGTGCTCCAATCGAGGATGCATTAATAACTCGGCCGGATTTGGAGGCACTTCACCACGTCCGATATAGTTGAATTCTTCGCCTGGAACCTTGCAAATCAGAGATTCTATGTCATTTTTCCCAGACAGGTAATCTGATAAGCCCTTTGTTTGCGATGAATTAAATAATTTATGAACATATCCTTTACGCATATCGGCATCAATAAACAAAACCTTCTGGCCAGTTTGCGAAATAATTGCTGCCAAGTTACTGCCAATAAATGTTTTCCCTGCATTTGGACTCGCACCGGAAATCATAAGAATATTATTCTTAGCCTCCATCATTGCAAAATGCAAGCTTGTGCGTAAACCTCGAATTGCTTCTATGGCTAAATCTGCAGGATTTTCAGTTGCCAGTAACGTTCTGGTTTCTTGCTTACTACGAACACCAGTTTTCCTGTTTTTCTCTTTTAACGTTTCAGAGATCGGCACACTTGCATATACGTTTATGCCAACCTCTTCTAATTGTTCTGGAGACTCTATACCACGACGTAAAAATACTCTCAGTAATATTATGCCCATCGAAGCAAAGAGGCCAATCACTACTCCAAGTATAACAACAATTAATTTTTTAGGCTTAACTTGTTTAGGTTGAGTAATGGCATTGTCAATTATTCTGACATTACCTATTGCACTCGATTTTGCAATATTCAGCTCTTGCTGTCGATTAAGTAATTGTAGATATACTGCACGGCCTGATTCAACGTCACGACTTAAACGTAATACTTCTTGTTGCGTTGAAGGCATCGTATTTACACGTTTATTAAGTTTTGCTTTCTCTTGTTGTAGTGTTTGTCTTTTTTCCATTAAGGCCTTATACGTCGGATGTTCATGTGTATAAAGCTGAGAGATTTCCGCTTCGCGGAATGTAAGTTGGTTTAATTGATTATCAACGTTAACAATCTGATCCAGAACTGACTTAGCTTCCATTGTCAAGTCTACAGAATCTTTTTGCCGACGATAATCGTTTAACTTATCTTCTGCGACATCTAACTCACCACGTACTTTCGGGAGTTGTTGATTTAGAAAATCCAGACTTTTTGCATCCTGCGCTGCTTGACGTTCAACGTTTTGGGCTAAATAATTCTGACTTATGCTATCCAGGATAGTTGATACTAATTCTTTATCCGTCCCGGTAAGTGTTAGGTTCAGAATTCCTGTATTTTTCCCTTGGTCCTCAACACTAAACGAATCTAATAAACTATTAATAGCCTGTAACCTGGACAAGTATGTAATAGTGAAATTAGTATCAGGTTTAGCCTCAATACCAGTCACTAACAGTGATATATCTTTATTTTCTAGAGGAACTCCTACCTTACCCTCGTAATGAAAGGTCTCAGACTCAACTATAAAGTGTTGTTGATCTTTAACTTGTAATGTTAATTCATTACCTGACTCTTCCACGGATGGCAGAATAAGATGTGCTATCTCAATTTTGCCAGGTTTTTCCCCTAATAGGCGTGCTAAACCGCTACCTATAACCGGAAAATAATCCTGTTCAACTCTTGACTGTAGGTTTAGATCATCAACTGTCTTTCCTAAAATCATTCGTGATTGCAGCAAAGCCATTTCCGGTGCTGATTGTGGTTGACTATCAGGCAACATCTGACTCAAGCTGTTCAAAATTGCATTTCCTTGCCTTTGCTCAACTTGAATCAAAGCATTTGCTTGATAGATTGGAGTGGCAAGTAATGCGTAGAGAAGAGCTAACAAGGTGAATATTGCTGTTACCGCAATAATTAGCTTGCGATAGTCTATTAATTCGCCTATCAACCGACCCAAATCAATTTCATCACCTTCGGCAGTGGGCGTTTTACCGTTAAGTTTCAAAGTCATGCAAAATATCCTGATTTTATCTTGTAAGTTTTTCAACCCAAAGCGCGCAGGCTTTTTCAATTAATCGATAGACGGATTCAAAAGCTTCGTCACTTTTTCTGTAAGGATCAGGAACCTCGCGCCCTCCAAGCCAATGACCAAGGAGCATGGTTTTTCCTCTGGCTTCAGGCGCAATATTACTTATTTGTTCTATATGTTGTTGTTCCATCACTAGTATTAACTGATACTTTCTTCCTAACGAACTGGTAAATTGAGTACCCAAATGGCCTTCTAAAGAAACCCCATACTTTTCAGCGATCCTTATAGCCGAAGCATCTGCAGGTTTATCAACTAACGCTCCGACACCAGCAGAGTCAACTTGCTTATCTGGCAGAGCGTTACGCAGTATCCGTTCAGCAATTGGTGAACGACATATGTTACCGGTACAAATTACGAGAATTGAGTCAAACATATTTATGGCCATGTTTTGATATAACGAGTAGTTTCGGTTATGTCATGCACACCAGAAATGGTTGGTACCAATTGAGATATTACACGGTTCCAGCGAACAAGCGGAGCGGTTGTAACATAGACAATATCATATGGTTGAAGTTGGAATTCAGTACCGAGAACCATTGCCGACGCATCTTGAGCATTAAGTTGATATATATTGGCGATCTTGCCTTCTTTATCACCTTTCAATTGACGAATAACAAATACACCTGTTGCATCACTTAATGCCTGAGACATCCCCTCAGCATTCCCGATTGCTTCAGCTAAGGTCATACCACTACGATCCATTTTCATGGTGCTCTGCTTTCCAACTTCGCCCATGACAAACACTTTCAAATCATCATTTCTTGGCACAAACAAGATATCACCAGGATATAGTAAATAGTTTTGTGTCAAGTCACCTTTTTGCATCAGTGCATATAGTGATATTTTTGTATCTTTACCATTATGGGTTAATACGACATTACGCCAATCAGCATCTGGAGCAAGTCCTCCTGCAGCATTAATCGCATCCATTACTGTTAATGGAATATTAGTGATCGGCTGTTGCCCTGACTTTAAAACTTCACCCGTTACGTACGCCTTTTGTGAACGAAATGCTGCGATACTGATGTCAACTTGTGGGCTTTCGATATACGTTGTCAAGCGAGATGATATGTCCTGGCGTACTTGGCTTAATGTTTTTCCTGCAACCTGGACTTTCCCTATATAAGGATAAAAAATGCTTCCATCAGCGTTGACCCAGTTACCCGTGTCGCTTGCGCTTCGATATTGACCTGCCGGGGTTGTCAATTCGGGATGATCCCATACTGTCACCATTAGTACATCACCCACGCCAATACGATATTCATAACTTTTTAATAGCGTATCGAGTTGTGGGTTTGAACGCGCGATAACAGGCGCCGGACGTAACTGATCAACTAAACCTGGAGTCATTGGATAAACATTTACCAACTTATCCAGATCATAATCACTGTCTGGTAACTCTACCACGTTCTTTCGAAGGCTATTCAACCCCTGACCGGGTAGTATCGTACAACCGGATAGAAACCCTATTGCCAACGCTAAAGCGGAAAACCTAATAATTTTTTTCTTCATAATGTCACATCATCAGTAAATCAAAAATGGCCACTTTTGCACAACTGACATAGCGATATGGTTTTAGTGGAATTATCAATTACTTAACACCATACCGCTACCAATTGCTTACTTATAAACTAAATGGAATCTCTATACCCGCACTAGCACCTACATCGTCGCTATCACTATTATCGGCATTGGTGTACCAAAGATTAGTACTTAACCGAACAGACCTATAAACATCTCCACTCCAGCCTAACTGAATTCCTTTTAATGTGTCTGAATGCGGGAACGCTTTATTAATTGACTGATCCTTTGGATTGACCTTCGCGTAAACAAGACGAGAGCTCCAGCGCTGATTATCTTCAGTCACCAACTCAACTTTGCCTGCAAACAACTGGCCATCTCCCCCCATCGCGTCACCAAGTGGATAGCCTTGCTGATAATAACCATCTTTATAGATGTGATGGGTATAACTGTAATTGGTGCGACTCATATTCGTACGGGTATCATGCGCTTCTACATACCAGTTAATCGCATCTTTACCCCAGCCGTGGTGACCTTCAATACCACCAAGATACATATTCGCGGAAGGTAAGAATCCTGACTCATCTTCGCCAATCATTTGGCCATAGAAACTCACCGGCCAGCCCAGGGTAGGTTCGAGCTTAAACTTAAAATCAAAGCCGGCAAGTTGGTTGCCCGGTTCATTTGGATCGTTGGCTGAGGAGTTGTCTTTGCCCGTAAATCCATCCCAAAAACTGCTAAAGGATTCAGGTCGCCCTTCTCCCCCCCACTGCATTATACGTGAAGCGCCAAGCTCAAGTGATTGGAAAGGTGTGAAAGTAAGACGACCGCCGAGGATCTTAGCGTGAGGCACGGCCGTATATTGATTCATCTGACTAGCGGAAATCTGATACTGCCACGGACCAATCCAGCGCAGCCACCATGTCTCAGGAGCAGCTTGTTCAGCACGTTGCATTAAAAAACCGGTCATCGGTCTGGCCGCATCGCCACGAATCAGGCTACCTTCATAACCAGGGCCCCACCACTGAGGCACCTGCCCGAATGATAACCATTGGTTCCAGAACTTGACTGCGCCATAAGCGCCGTTGGCATTAAAACGTGATCCATTGCTAATTCGCTCCCCGCCTTCGACATTCCCCTGTAGATGTACATCCCACCACTCACCGCTGTTGTTGAAGGCAAGAGACAAGGAGTTATCCGCTGGTTGACTTTGGCCAAATCCCTGCGGTGTTCCTGGTTGGTCAGTCGACGTATAGCCGCTTACGCGAAAATCCGCCTTCAAATTAGAAAGACGTTGATTGATGCGCGCAAGGACAACTTGTTCAGAGGAATATGAAGGTTTTGCTTTTTTCAGCGCTCGGGTAATTTCTTCCTGGCTGAGCGGCCAGGTGGAGAGACTTAGATGAATGACTCCGCGATCGGATAACCATGCCAGGTCGTTGCGAAGTTCATTATCATTTTGCACCAATCCTGCTGCATATACCTGCGAGCTAACTGATGCAACCAGACCCAAAGCAAGTGCGATACGAGCAATTTTTATCATTGTTCAAGTTCCATTTACGAGTCCCTTCCCACCAGGTGGGTACGGCAATGGGGATTTTTAAGAATCAGGAGCTTATGAGTTCGACAAGCCTTTTTTTACAACAGCGATCCATTGCCTCGATGGACAACTCCTCAAGCACGAGCGGTTTGCTGCAAACGGATGTGAACTTAACGCATTCATAATGTAAGCGATATTGGTTGCTAAGGCTACTTTCATGGCCTCAATAATGTGCACATGATCAGAAGTCTGACAACGTCGCTAAGCGTAGGATGAGTATTCAAAACGCTGGGTACCGTGAGTGTCAGGATACGCTACCGCCCTTGGCTTAACAGCTACCAACGCACTGTACCTCTAACCCAGCAATTTTCTTTACATTGACTGTTGGTGAATTAACCACAGCAATTATTTTTTACCGCCTCGAGTTTACGAGATTCTTCTCTTAATTGGGAGTATAAATTCAACCCTACAAAGCGGATAAAGCGATATTTTTCATTTTTACCGGCAAGGATTCATCTGTTAATAAGATTATTTAATGGAATCTCTCAGCAACCGGCCAGATTATTACCACTCAAAGCGCAACGCCTTGTAACCACATGATTTTAAAGGGATAAAAATAAATCCTTTGTTTAAGAAAAAAAATAACCATGCAGTAGTCAACTACAAAATATGATAGCTATCATTACCCACTTCTTTTTTGGGTTCCAGAACGACAACTCTGATTTCCGTTATTCTCTTTTCATTTAAGAATCATCTTACTCGTAATAACATGCTGAACCGTGCTTTCAGATAGTCTGTTACCATTATTATGTTTCACCATTATGAAAGTCACGATTCTAAAATCCCCATGTTATCGATGGACAAGCTATTTATCATACTAATCACTACAGCAGTTAATTTGTAAACTTATCGAACCAGTATGATTAATATATATGCTTATGTAGATCGGCTCTGGTGAATGGCTTCTCAAATGGTCCGATCATGGTTGCAACCTCGCCTAACAACGACTGCGTCGGCGCTTTAACCCCAGTGTTTAATAATATGAGCGGGATGATGACCACGCTCAACGCCCCCATCCATGAAATCTGCGCAGAGCGTGAGGCCGGCGTACGCCATTGCAACAGCAGAAAAGTCAAACTTCCGCAAGCGCCCAGGATAAATCCACTTACTACTTCAGATACCGAATGTGCATGAATCATCAAACGGGAATAACCAACAATGCCCGCAAGAACAAAGCCCATAAGTACGGCCCCCCCGCGAAGGGATGATGAAGCACGGGAAGTTAACAGCCATATGAGTATTGGCCAAAATGCGGTAGAGAGCGCGGTATGTCCGCTGAAACCAGTAAAATCGATTTCACGTATGCCAATCCCCCAGCCCATAAAAGCCAGCTTTGAAATGCACACGACAGTTCCCGTAATCCCAAAAAGCAACGCCCATTGCCAGGCCAGCGTCCGGGATGTTTTACGAAGCACCAGCACCGCGAACAGCACCACCGCGCTGGGCAGTAACACGGTACTATCGCCAAAAAAAGAGACAAATTGCCAGTTCATTTACGCTTCATCCTCTGACGATACATCCCTTTTCCCTGTACCTTATCCATGAATTCCTTATGGGCATATTCATCCATTAACATCACGTTTATATGCATACATCACCGTTGTTTAATGGCTAAACATGATCTCAGTCAAGTTTTATTTCGCATCTCTAACTGTGCTGCAGTGCGCTTGTTTAAGAAAGAGCGCACTAAACAACTATCAGTTAAGCAATTTTTTGACTCATCTGACCAAATGACAGCCCCACGCGCGACAATCACCGATAAGCCGTTACATCTACGTACTCAATAAGATTCAACTGAGATGAAAATTCTTCATTGCAATTAATGAACCGAATAAATAAGAATCTCGGTTTCATTTCAGTTGGATCTTATAATGCTGGCGTGGCACTCAACATCGTGATGTCACCTGTACGCCAGCTCTCGCTCGTATTAACCGTTTAGTTTCACGCCAGCAGCTTTTTGATGCTCTCGCGGAATTTGGTTCCTTCTTTATGGTTACGTAAGCCGTAGCTTACAAACGCCTGCATGTAACCCATTTTTTTGCCGCAATCGTAGCTCTCGCCGGTCATCAACATGGCATCGACAGACTGTTTCTTCGCCAGGGCAGCAATAGCGTCTGTCAGCTGAATACGACCCCATGCGCCAGGTTCAGTACGCTCAAGTTCTTCCCAGATATCAGCGGATAGTACATAACGGCCAACGGCCATCAGGTCGGAGTCGAGCGTTTGCGGTTCGTCTGGTTTTTCAATAAATTCAACAATACGGCCAATCTCCCCTTCCACTTTCAAGCCATCTTTGGTTTGAATGACGGAATACTCGGAGAGATCGCCTGGCATTCGTTTGGCCAGAACCTGGCTGCGCCCGGTTTCGTTAAACCGCGCTACCATTGCCGCCAGGTTATAACGCAGTGGATCCGCGCTTGCGCCATCAAGAATGATATCCGGTAACACCACAACAAATGGATTATTGCCAACCGCCGGACGCGCACAGAGGATAGAGTGACCCAGGCCCAGTTGCTGACCTTGTCGAACGTTCATTATTGTTACACCTGGCGGACAAATCGCCTGCACTTCGGCTAATAATTGGCGCTTAACACGTTGCTCCAGCAGCGCTTCCAGCTCATAAGAGGTATCGAAATGGTTTTCTACAGCATTCTTAGATGAATGGGTGACCAGCACAATTTCTTTGATTCCGGCGGCGACAATCTCATCGACGATATACTGAACCATCGGCTTATCAACGATCGGCAGCATCTCTTTCGGTATCGCTTTGGTCGCAGGCAACATATGCATCCCTAACCCTGCTACCGGAATAATTGCTTTCAAACTCACCATTATTTCATCCACCTATATGGTTATAAACTTTCGAATTTTTGTCAGAACGTTGATGTCACTGGCATTTGTTTGTGATGGTACAGCATCGTACCGTGCACGACTTTAACCAAAATCCTAAATTACTCTCTTAGTCCAAGAATACACGCAAAAAATGCTAGCTGACAGGTAGCTTTAAGAAAATTCTCACACTTTTGTCCTGGCCAATCGCCGCTTGAGGAAATAGAGCAAAAACAACGTTTAATACATTGTTATTTAACAATAATAATTGACAAACTCTCCTGATGATAAGCTACTGTCTTTACGGATTTAACACCATCATTCTTAAAAATGACAGTGATGAGCCACTTCAGGAAAAGTCAAATCCCACGCGAAATAGCAATTTGCCGATAGTAATCAGTAAAATCGTCTAAACTTTGGACAAAAGCTTCTCTGACTAACCTTCTTACCCGCGGATTAACCCGTTGACCATCGCTGATACTGCTGCTTTTATGCAACAATGAGCCATCTTAAGGGTCTTATTAAACCCGAGTCCTGACAAGCTACGGAATTCAGTAGGAATATTCCCCTTAATACCATTTTGGTGAAAAATACGGCAATATTTTGGCATTGCCCGTAGTTAATAACTCTTCCTTATCCTTGCTATTACCGCACAGTAATTGCATGGATTTCTAATTAATTCCGAAACAGCCCAGATAGATCTTAAACGCCCGATATTTAACCATCGTTTATTACGTTATAACTTTCGTTTGTATCCCAACCCACTGCCCATTACTACGATAAAACGTTGCATTTTACCTGGCGCTTATCCATGATCGGTAGATGATTCGATTAGGTTGTAAAGGTTCTTAGTGATTATGGAATGGATTGCCGATCCCTCAATCTGGGCTGGTCTCATTACGCTTGTGGTTATCGAACTGGTTCTGGGGATAGATAACCTGGTATTTATTGCGATCCTTGCCGAAAAGCTCCCCCCTGCTCAGCGCGATCGTGCACGCGTTACCGGTCTGTTGTTGGCAATGGTGATGCGTCTGGTTCTGCTGGCGTCAATTTCCTGGTTAGTCACCCTCACCACACCGCTCTTCAGCTGGCATGACTTAAGCTTCAGCGCCCGTGATTTAATTATGTTATTCGGCGGATTGTTCTTGTTGTTTAAAGCCACCGTAGAGCTTAATGAGCGGCTGGAAGGAAAAGACAGCAATAACCCCACCCAGCGTAAAGGCGCGAAGTTCTGGGGCGTGGTGACGCAAATAGTCGTGCTTGATGCCATTTTCTCGCTGGATTCGGTCATTACCGCAGTGGGTATGGTTGATCACCTGGCGGTGATGATGGCTGCGGTCATTATCGCCATTACGCTGATGCTAATGGCCAGCAAAGCTCTCACTCGCTTTGTCAACAGCCACCCCACGATCGTCATTCTGTGCCTTAGTTTCCTGCTGATGATCGGTTTTAGCCTGATTGCCGAAGGATTTGGCTTCCCAATCCCGAAAGGCTATCTGTATGCCGCCATCGGTTTCTCGGTAATGATCGAATCGTTCAACCAGTTAGCCATCTTCAATCGCCGACGCTTCCTCACAGCCAACCTCACCATGCGGCAGCGGACGACTGAGGCGGTGATGAATCTACTAAGCGGGCGTAAAGAGAACGCTGAGCTTGATGCTGAGACGGCAACCATGGTCGCCGACCAGGGAGAAAACCCGCTGTTTAATCCGCAGGAACGCTTAATGATTGAGCGCGTCCTGAATCTGAATCAACGCACCGTCAGCAGCATTATGACTTCACGTCATGATATTGAGCACATCGACTTAAGCGCGCCCGAAGAGGAAGTTCGCGCACTGCTGGAGAAAAACCAGCATACCCGAATTGTCGTCACCGGCGGTAACGACAATGAAGATCTGTTAGGAGTTGTTCATGTTATCGACTTGCTACAGCAGTCGTTACGTAATGAGCCGCTCGATTTACACATTTTGCTGCGCCAACCGCTTATTTTCCCGGAGACCCTGCCGTTGCTCCCGGCGCTGGAGCAGTTCCGCCTGGCGCGGACGCACTTTGCTTTTGTGGTCGACGAATTTGGCTCCGTTGAAGGGCTTGTAACCATCAGCGATGTTATGGAAACCATTGCGGGTAATCTGCCTAATGAAGTGGAAGAGATCGATGCTCGTCATGATATTCACAAAAACGCCGATGGCAGTTGGACTGCTAACGGCCATATGCCGCTGGAAGATCTGGTGCAGTACGTTCCACTGCCGTTGGATGATAAGCGCGAGTACCACACGATTGCCGGGCTACTGATGGAGTATTTGCAGCATATTCCTGCCGCTGGCGAGGAAGTGAAAATCGGCGGTTATACCCTGCGTACACTGGAAGTTGAAAGCCATAGGGTACAGAAAGTACAGATTATCCCGCCGGTTGAAGTAGAAGATGAATTAGATTATGAAGTGTGAATGAAGTTGAGGGCTCAGCCGCCGCGAGCAACTCGCGGCGGCTGATGATTACAGCTTATCGAGTAGTTTCTTCACGTCTTTGCCGTTCTGGCTATTACTATTGCGTTCCGCCCACTCATTCAAACGCTGTCTCGCTTCATCCTGCAACTGCTTGCGCAGGATCTGATCTACCTGCAGGCTATAGCTTAACGACTGCCACTTACCATAAATGCGCAGCGGAATTGCCGTCTGCTTGAGGCGATCAATAAGCTTGCTTTCGCCTTTCCAGCCACCTAACACCCGCACGTTGAAATGCATGTCGCAATCCTCTGCGATCAGATTCAGATTGCCTTGTCCATTCAACGCCATCATGGCCGACTGTCCCTGCAAGTCGTTAAGCGTTATCTGACCATTGTTCAGGGTTAAATCACTGCTTAGTGCGTCAAGCTGAGTCGCGTTATCGAAGTTTTCCTGCGCCTGAACATTGGTGCTCCTCGCTACAGCCTGCTGTACTAGCTGCTGGAAGTTGAGCCCTTCGGTACGCGTATCCTTCATTTGCAGCTGCGCCTGTCCGCGCCAGTTGCGACGGAAGTCATCTGCATCAATGCGCGGCCCGGAGAAATCCCCATTCAGGGATAATTTCCCCGTCAGGCTAATCGGGTAGTTAAACGCCTGCAAGATGGTACCGATTTCTACATTATCCAGTTGCGGTTGGAAAGCAGCATGCGAAGTGTTGCCTCTGACATCCAGCACCCCAGGTAACGAGAGACGCCCTTCCCCCAGACTACCCTGCAGTTGTTTCACCGTCAGCAGCCCCTGCTGGTTAGTGATATCACTCTTCACCTGGCTGAATCGCATACCACGCCACTGCACCTGGTCCGCCGAAATCGCCAGCTGGCCGTTAAAGCCAAGCAGACTATGATAATCCTGCTGGATATCGCTATCGGCAATCACAGGGCGCAACTGTCTCGGCTGGCTTTGTCCACGCTGATCGGCATTGCCTTCATTAGCCGCCGCGCTTTGCGCAAGCAAACTATCCAGATTCAGTGTGGTTGCCTTCAGATTTAGCAGCCAGTCAGGTTTATCCCCCAGCACAACGCTACCGCTACCGGTAATTGCGCTGCCATTAGCAGTGAGATTGAGATTGTCGAAATTGAGTTTTTTCGCCTCTTCAATCCAGCTGGCTTGCAAACTTCCTTGCCCGCTCAGGCCGTCCGGCGGCAACTCCGCACCACGTACCTGCCAGTTGAGCTGCGAAAAATCCGCTTTCAGAGAGTGAGGATAATCGCCGCCCTGAACCTGGGCTGTAAAGGACAACGCTAAGTCACGTTGATCGCGATTGACCCTGCCGGAGAAATCAACCGTCGCCAGATGGTTGTCATCCTGCTCCATTTGTAAGCGTATATCGCGCACGGTGACCTGTTCGCCATTTTCATGCTGGAAGAACAGGACACTATCGGCCACCTGCAGTTTACGGACATCGTATGACCATCCGCGATCTTGCGGCGCCTGCGGCAACGTATTGTCATGCGGCACCACCGGCGCGTTCTGGTCACGCACCGCTTCCGTTTTGGCGGTCAGCTGAATGACCGCGCCTTTCAGCATCACCTGCTTCACCTGCAGCTGATGAGAAAGTAGCGGCATCAGCGCAACATCCAACCGCATGTTATCGGCACGCACCACCGGTTCGGAAGCGCCTGGCGCCGTCAGCGCCATACGGCCGGAGAGAATACTCAGCTGCGGCCAGACATGCCAACGCAGCGGTCCATCAAGCTTCAGCTGATAACCGCTACGCTCCGCCACTTCCTGCACCATATAGTTGCGGAAGTCATTAGGGTTGACCAACAGCACCAGCGCAGCGAGCCCCGCGACAATGACGGTCAACAAGATCATCAGCGTGGTCAGAATTCGTCTCATGGCATCCTCGATAAGCCGCTAACTTTATCAATCCTTGTCGATTCGACTCGCTACCGCGCCCTGCTGGTCGCGATATTTGGCATCTTCACGGCGGTTATATGGCCGCTCCGCCGGGCCCGAAAGCGGCTCAAAGCTCAGCGCGCCAATGGGCATTCCCGGGCGCAACGCCAACGGCAGCTTGCCGGAATTATAGAATTCCAGCACGATGCAGCCAGACCAGCCTGGATCAATACGGTGCGCAGTGACGTGAACCATGAGTCCGAGACGCGCCAGCGACGAACGGCCATCAAGCCAGCCGACGAGGTCTGCCGGAAGCGTTACAGACTCATAAGTCACTGCCAGCGCTAATTCTCCAGGATGAAGATAGAAAGCCTCGCCTTCCGGCAATACGATCTCTTCGCTCATGACCCGGTCCAGCGCCGCGCTCACTTCCGCCTTCGGGCCGCTCAGGTCAATAAATGGCGCCGTATGACCGCGGAAAGTACGGAATTTATTGCCTAAGCGAACGTCAACGGTCGCACCGTTAATTCGATCCACCGGCGGACGTGGGCTGATTGCCAGGCGCCCTTCATCCAACCAGGCTTCTATATCTCGGTCACACAGACGCATGAGCTTTCTCCTTTAAGGCATCTAGCCCTTACGCTTTCCGGGAATAAGGGCAATTGGGATTCTCTTTGCACGTTACACAATTAGTACGTGTTATTCAAAGAACTGACTGATTTTGGCCTTCAGAATATCGATGGCAATACGGTTTTTACCGCCGCGCGGGACAATAATGTCAGCATATTGCTTGGAAGGTTCAATAAATTGCAGGAACATTGGCCGCACCGTCTTCTGATACTGCGCCATCACCGAGTCCATGGAACGGCCACGCTCGTTAACATCACGCTTGATGCGGCGCATCAGACAGATATCCAGCGGGGTATCGACGAAAATAGAGAAGTTTAATTCATTGCGCAGTCTGGCATCCGTCAACAGCAGGATCCCCTCCAGAATGATCACTTTCTTCGGTTGAATATGAATAGTTTCCGGCATACGCGTATGTTCAACGTAGCTATACACGGGTAATTCAATTGGCTGGCCGCTTTTCAGCGTCTGTAAATGCTGGAACAGCAAGCTATGATCCATTGAGCTTGGATGGTCATAGTTGGTTTTTACACGCTCTTCCATCGACAGATGGCTTTGATCTTTGTAATAGCTGTCTTCTGGAATAACGCCAATATGCTCATCGCCAACTTGTTCACGTAATTCACGATAAAGTGTGCTGGCGATAAGGCTTTTGCCCGAAGCCGATGCGCCGGCGATGCCTACAATGACGCACTGATGAGACGTATCAGTCATAAATTTTTGCGACCTGATTAACCTGGATGTAGATGGAGGGTGACGGTTGACCGTCAAACGCGGCAATTATAGGGATTTCAGGGCGGCGATACCAGTGATATGCGCCCTGTACGCCTATTCCTCGTCCGGCGCCCAGCCTTCGGTGTACCAGATATGCAATAAAGCATAGGAGCGCCAGGGTTGCCAGCGGCTGGCATAGCGGGCAATACGCGCAGGCGTCATTCCAGGAAAACGCTGTTTAATCAGATAGTCATCGGGCAGAAAAATATCTTTTGCCTGCCAACCGCGCAGCGCGTAGTAATTTGCCGTCCAACGACCAATGCCAGGCAGGCTCTGCAACTGCTTCATACCGGTTGCAATATCAGCAGGCGCCGATAGCGGTAATTCACCGCTCAATGCCGCTTTGCCAAGGTGAATCAATGCCTCCGCGCGGCGAAGCGGCATACCCAACGCCTTGAGCGCCAAAGGGTCGGCTTGCGCCAGTTTCTGTGGCTCAGGGAAGACAACATAGCCTGGCGCTTCACTTAACGCTTCTCCATAGACCGCGGCCACTTTTGCCGTCAGCTTCGCTGCCATCGCTACACTCACCAGTTGACCCAGCACCGCACGCACCGCCTGTTCGAACGCATCCAGCGCCCCCGGCAAGCGAAGTCCTGGTCGCGGCTGCGCCAGTTTGCCTAAGGTTTGCGAAACCTCCTGCGGGTCGCAGGCCAAATCCAACAGTTGCGTTACGCGCGACAGGCACTGGTCTGCTACCGGTAATAGTCCGCGAGAGAGCGTCACCCGGAAACCCTGGCCGCATTCATCCGCTTTAACCGAGATCAATCCACGATGTCCATCGATACTAAAGCTGCGGGTATATTCATCTTCATGGAAGGTTTCAATTCCCGCCACCGCACGCGCGCTGAGAAACGCGAACATCCATTGCCAGTCATAGGGGGGTTGCCAGGGTAATAATGTCATGCACTCTCCTTATTAATCGCAACAAGCATAGATGCTCTGCGCCAGATGCGCCTTGCTTTTAAATTCCAGTTGTCGGCATGGCGGCAATCCGCTAAAGTCGCCCCCCTTCTTCACTGGCATGGGGATTTTTCCGGTTATGTTTATTGGTTTTGACTATGGTACCGCCAACTGTTCGGTCGCCGTTATGCAGGGTGGCAGCCCACGGCTTTTAACGCTGGAAAACGGTAGCCCATTGCTGCCGTCGATGCTTTGCGCCCCGACGCGCGAAGCGGTCAGCGAATGGCTATACCGCCATCACAATGTCCCGGCCGACGGCGCGGAAAACCAGGCGCTGCTACGACGCGCCATTAATTATAACCGTGATGAAGATATCGAAGTCCTCAGCAACAGCGTTCAGTTCGGACTCGCCTCTCTGCATCAATACGTTGACGATCCGGAAGAGGTCTACTTCGTTAAGTCGCCAAAGTCGTTTCTTGGCGCTAATGGTCTTAAACCCCAGCAGGTCGCTTTATTTGAAGATCTGGTCTGCGCGATGATGCTGCATATTAAACAGCAGGCGCAGTCTCAGCTTAGCGAGCAGATTACCCAGGCGGTCATTGGTCGACCGATTAACTTTCAGGGTCTTGGCGGCGATGACGCTAACGCGCAAGCCCAAGGAATCCTTGAGCGGGCAGCGAAACGCGCTGGCTTCAACGATGTCGTGTTTCAGTTTGAACCCGTTGCAGCGGGGTTAGATTTTGAAGCCACGCTCGACGACGAAAAACGCGTGCTGGTCGTCGACATCGGCGGCGGTACCACCGACTGCTCGCTGCTGTTGATGGGGCCACAGTGGCGGCAGAAAGCCGAACGTCAGGATAGCCTGCTCGGCCACAGCGGCTGCCGTATCGGCGGTAACGATCTCGATATCGCCCTGGCCTTCAAATGCTTGATGCCGTTACTCGGCATGGGCGGCGAAACGGAAAAAGGCATCGCGCTGCCGGTACTGCCCTGGTGGAATGCGGTGGCGATTAACGACGTCCCGGCGCAGAGCGATTTTTACAGCGCCGCCAACGGTCGTATGCTTAATGACCTGCTGCGCGACGCTCGCGATGCCGACAAGGTCGCACTGCTGCTTAAAGTCTGGCGACAGCGTCTGAGCTATCGCCTGGTGCGCAGCGCGGAAGAGAGCAAAATCGCCCTTTCCGCTCAGCCGGATTTCAATGCCGAACTGCCGTTTATCAGCGATGAGCTGGCGACCGCTATCAGCCAGCAGGGGCTGGAAGAGGCGCTCAATCAACCACTGGCTCGCATTATGGAGCAGGTAAAGTTAGCGCTGGAAAGCAGTCAAGAAACCCCGGACGTTATCTATCTCACCGGCGGTAGCGCACGATCGCCGTTAATTAAGAAGGCGCTGGCCGCGCAGCTGCCGGGGATACCGATCGCCGGCGGCGATGATTTTGGTTCCGTGACCGCCGGGCTTGCCCGCTGGGCGCAGGTGGTTTTCGCCTGAAACGCGAGCGCCATTCGGTAACCTGAGTTGACTTTGCCGCTTTTTCGTCCTAATTTGCAGGATGAAGGGTAAGGGAGGATTTCTCCTCCCCCTGATACACTGTTAGTAAGTCGGGAAACTTATCAGTAACAGCACTATCAGTATGATGACCAGATTCATCATAACCCTTTCCTTATTTAAGGCCCCTTCCTCAGGAGGGGCTTTCCTGTATTTAACCTCCGCTAAATCAAGCTGACGTTACCATGCCGCGTCTGACACATTTCTTTTCAGCGTTCGGCTTTGCGAGCCTCCTCGTGAAAGCCCGCCAATTCAGACCTTTCCATACGCGCTTTTCATAATTCCTCCATTTTTGCGGGGCGTTCCGTTACTAAACTAGTATCATTCAGCGAAAGCTTCAGGATGAGATAGCAAAACAATGAAAAGCAGTAACACACTTCGTTGGGGAATAGTCCTGACGGTAATTTTGGTGGCGGGAGCCGCCTATTGGTTCTGGCACGATCGTTCCGAAGAGACAACCGCAGGTGCCGCTGGCGCAAGTCAGCAAGGAGCAAAAGCGCCTGCCGGGGCGCGTCACGGGCGTTTTGGGGCAACGCTGGCCCCGGTGCAGGCGGCAACCGCCACCAGCGAAGCCGTCCCCCGCTACCTTACTGGTCTTGGGACCATCACCGCGGCGAATACCGTGACAGTGCGCAGTCGGGTTGACGGCCAGTTACTGAGTATTCATTTCCAGGAAGGTCAGCAGGTCAAAGCCGGCGATCTGCTGGCGCAAATCGATCCCAGCCAGTTCAAGGTGGCGCTGGCCCAGGCGCAGGGGCAGCTTGCCAAAGATAACGCCACCCTCGCAAACGCGCGCCGCGATCTCGCCCGCTATCAACAACTGGTCAAAACCAACCTTATCTCCCGTCAGGAGCTGGATACCCAGCAGTCGCTGGTGGTCGAATCCGCCGGTACGGTTAAAGCCGATCAGGCCGCCGTCGCCAGTGCGCAACTGCAGCTGGACTGGACCCGCATCACCGCGCCGATTGACGGGCGCGTGGGCCTGAAGCAGGTCGATATCGGCAACCAAATTTCCAGTGGCGACACCACCGGCATTGTCGTTCTCACGCAAACTCACCCTATCGATTTGGTCTTTACCCTGCCGGAGAGCGATATCGCCACCGTGGTACAGGCGCAGAAAGCTGGTAAAACGCTGGCCGTCGAGGCCTGGGACCGAACCAATAAACAGAAGATCAGCACAGGCAGCCTGCTGAGCCTCGATAACCAAATCGATGCCACCACCGGCACTATTAAGCTTAAGGCCCGCTTTAATAACCTCGATGACGCATTGTTCCCGAATCAGTTCGTCAACGCCAGAATGCTGGTGGATACCGAGCAGGATGCGGTCGTAATCCCCACCGCCGCGCTACAAATGGGCAATGAGGGGCACTTCGTATGGGTGCTGAACAGTGAGAATAAAGTCAGCAAACATACGGTCACGCCGGGTATTCAGGATAGCCAAAAAGTGGTGATTAACGCCGGGCTGTCAGCGGGCGACCGGGTGGTAACCGATGGTATCGATCGCCTGACGGAAGGCGCTAAGGTCGAAGTCGTCGAAGCTCACAGCGCCGCGCCGGAACAACCTGCCGCCCGCCAGAGTGGTAAAAACGGAGCGGGCGCCTGATGCAAGTCTTACCCCCGAGCAGTACGGGCGGCCCTTCCCGGCTGTTTATTATGCGTCCGGTGGCGACAACGCTATTGATGGTCGCCATTCTGCTGGCCGGGATCATCGGCTATCGCTTCCTGCCGGTCTCCGCGCTGCCGGAAGTTGACTACCCGACCATTCAGGTGGTGACACTCTACCCCGGCGCCAGCCCGGATGTGGTGACGTCATCGATTACCGCGCCGCTGGAACGCCAGTTTGGCCAGATGTCCGGCCTTAAGCAGATGTCCTCGCAAAGTTCGGGCGGCGCGTCGGTCATCACCCTGCAGTTCCAGCTGACCCTGGCGCTGGATGTCGCCGAACAGGAAGTGCAGGCGGCCATCAACGCCGCGACCAATCTGCTGCCGTCTGATTTACCCAACCCGCCGGTTTACAGCAAAGTGAACCCGGCGGATCCGCCGATCATGACCCTGGCCGTCACCTCCAGCGCGATGCCGATGACGCAGGTCGAAGATATGGTGGAAACTCGGGTGGCGCAGAAGATTTCTCAGGTTTCCGGCGTCGGTCTGGTGACGCTTGCCGGCGGCCAGCGTCCTGCTGTACGCGTTAAGCTCAATGCCCAGGCGATCGCCGCGTTAGGTTTGACCAGCGAAACCGTGCGTACCGCTATTACCAGCGCCAACGTGAATTCAGCGAAAGGTAGTCTTGACGGCCCGGCCCGCGCGGTCACCCTTTCCGCCAACGATCAGATGCAGTCGGCAGAAGATTACCGTCGGCTGATTATCGCCTATCAGAACGGCGCGCCGATCCGTCTTGGCGATGTCGCGACCATCGAACAGGGCGCCGAGAACGCCTGGCTTGGGGCGTGGGCCAATAAGCAGCGGGCGATCGTAATGAACGTCCAGCGCCAGCCGGGAGCGAACATCATCGCCACCGCCGACAGCATCCGCCAGATGCTACCGCAACTGACCGAGAGCCTGCCTAAATCCGTTAAGGTCCAGGTGCTTTCTGACCGCACCACCAATATTCGCGCGTCGGTCAGCGATACCCAGTTCGAATTGCTGCTGGCCATCGCGCTGGTGGTGATGATCATTTATCTCTTCTTACGCAATGTCCCGGCAACAATCATCCCCGGCGTCGCCGTGCCGCTGTCGCTGGTCGGCACCTTCGCGGTCATGGTGTTCCTCGATTTTTCGATTAACAACCTGACGCTAATGGCATTGACCATCGCCACTGGTTTCGTGGTCGATGACGCTATCGTGGTCATTGAAAACATCTCCCGCTATATCGAAAAAGGTGAAAAACCGCTCGCCGCCGCGCTGAAAGGCGCGGGGGAAATCGGCTTCACGATTATTTCATTAACCTTCTCGCTGATTGCCGTACTGATCCCGCTGCTGTTTATGGGTGATATCGTTGGGCGATTGTTCCGCGAATTCGCCATTACCCTCGCGGTGGCGATTCTGATTTCAGCGGTGGTCTCGCTGACCCTGACGCCGATGATGTGCGCGCGGATGTTAAGCCACGAATCGCTGCGCAAACAAAACCGCTTTTCGCGGGCCAGCGAGCGTTTCTTCGAGCGGGTTATTGCCGTCTATGGCCGCTGGCTAAGCCGGGTACTGAACCACCCATGGCTAACGTTGAGCGTAGCGTTAAGCACCCTGGCGTTATCGATTCTGCTGTGGGTCTTTATCCCGAAAGGTTTCTTCCCAATCCAGGATAACGGCATTATTCAGGGCACCTTACAGGCCCCGCAGTCGGTGTCGTTCGCCAGTATGGCGCAACGCCAGCAGCAGGTATCCGATCTGATTCTGAAAGATCCGGCGGTTGAAAGCCTGACGTCGTTCGTCGGCGTTGATGGCACCAATCCGGCGCTGAACAGCGCGCGTCTGCAGATTAACCTTAAACCACTGGATGAACGCGACGATCGCGTGCAAACGGTCATCAGTCGTCTACAGCAATCGGTGGCAAGCGTCCCTGGTATTGAGCTCTATCTCCAGCCAACGCAGGATCTGACTATCGATACCACCGTCAGCCGAACTCAGTATCAGTTTACCCTGCAGGCTAACTCGCTTGATGCGCTGAGCAACTGGGTGCCGCAATTGCTGTCGCGCCTGCAATCCTTACCCCAGCTTGCCGACGTCAGCAGCGACTGGCAGGATAAAGGGCTCGCGGCTTATATTAATGTCGATCGCGATAGCGCCAGCCGGCTGGGTATTTCCATGGCGGATGTCGATAACGCGCTGTATAACGCCTTTGGCCAACGGCTGATCTCGACAATTTATACCCAGGCCAACCAATATCGCGTGGTACTGGAGCACGACACCCAGGCGACGCCGGGGCTGGCGGCGCTGGATAATATCCGCCTCACCAGCAGCGACGGCGGCATCGTGCCGCTGAAATCCATCGCCAGCATCGAGCAACGCTTTACCCCGCTGTCGGTGAACCATCTCGATCAGTTCCCGGTAACCACCATTTCATTCAACGTGCCGGATAACTACTCCCTCGGCGAAGCGGTAGAGGCTATTTTGTCAGCCGAGCAGTCGCTGGATTTCCCAAGCGACATCCGCACCCAGTTCCAGGGCAGTTCCCTCGCGTTCCAGTCGGCGCTCGGTAGCACCGTCTGGCTGGTCGTCGCGGCGGTCGTCGCCATGTATATCGTCCTCGGCGTGCTGTACGAAAGCTTCATTCATCCCATCACCATTCTTTCGACCCTGCCGACCGCCGGCGTCGGGGCGCTGCTGGCGCTATGGCTGGCCGGTAGCGAGCTGGACGTGATTGCCATCATCGGCATCATTCTGCTGATTGGTATCGTGAAGAAAAACGCCATCATGATGATCGACTTTGCCCTCGCCGCCGAGCGCGAGCAGGGGATGCCGCCGCGCGAAGCCATTTACCAGGCCTGCCTGCTGCGTTTCCGGCCAATCCTGATGACCACCCTCGCCGCCCTGCTTGGCGCGCTACCGTTGATGCTTAGTACCGGCGTCGGCGCCGAGCTGCGTCGCCCATTGGGGATTGGCATGGTTGGCGGCCTGATGCTCAGCCAGGTACTGACGTTATTCACCACGCCGGTGATTTATCTGCTGTTCGATCGGCTATCGCTGTATATGAAGAGCCGCTTCCCGCGCCGTGAAGAGGAGGCGTAAGTGAAGTTTTTCGCTCTCTTCATTTATCGTCCGGTGGCGACGATTCTTATCTCGCTGGCGATTACCCTGTGTGGGATCCTCGGATTCCGCCTGCTGCCGGTCGCGCCGCTGCCGCAGGTGGATTTCCCGGTGATCATGATTAGCGCCTCGCTGCCCGGCGCCTCGCCCGAAACCATGGCCTCGTCGGTAGCCACACCGCTGGAGCGCTCGCTGGGGCGCATTGCCGGGGTCAATGAAATGACCTCGTCGAGCTCGCTTGGCAGTACCCGCATCATCATGGAGTTTAATTTCGATCGCGATATTAACGGCGCCGCCCGCGACGTGCAGGCGGCGATTAATGCCGCGCAAAGCCTGCTGCCGAGCGGGATGCCCAGCCGCCCCACGTATCGCAAAGCTAACCCGTCCGATGCGCCGATCATGATCCTGACGCTCACCTCGGATACCTATTCGCAGGGCGAGTTGTACGATTTCGCGTCAACCCAGCTGGCGCAAACCATCGCGCAGATTGACGGCGTCGGCGATGTCGACGTCGGCGGCAGCTCACTGCCGGCGGTGCGCGTCGATCTTAACCCGCAGGCGCTATTTAACCAGGGCGTCTCACTGGATGCCGTGCGCAGCGCCATTGATAACGCCAACGTGCGTCGCCCGCAGGGCGCTCTGGAAGATGAAACCCATCGCTGGCAGGTGCAGACCAATGATGAACTGAAAACCGCGGCGGAATATTTGCCGGTGATCGTCCACTACAACAACGGCGCGGCGGTACGCCTTGGCGACGTGGCAAAAGTGACGGATTCAGTGCAGGATGTGCGTAACGCCGGGATGACCAACGCCAAACCAGCGATCCTGTTAATGATTCGCAAGCTGCCGGAAGCCAACATTATTCAGACGGTCGACAGCATCCGCGCCCGCCTTCCTGAGCTACAGCGTACTATCCCGGCCGCCATTGATTTGCAAATCGCCCAGGATCGTTCGCCCACTATCCGCGCTTCGCTGGAAGAGGTCGAACAAACGCTGGTGATCTCGGTCGCGCTGGTGATTCTGGTGGTCTTCCTGTTTTTGCGCTCCGGGCGCGCAACGCTTATCCCGGCCGTCGCCGTACCGGTGTCCTTAATTGGTACCTTCGCCGCCATGTATTTATGCGGTTTCAGCCTCAATAATCTGTCGCTAATGGCGCTGACCATCGCCACCGGTTTCGTTGTCGATGACGCCATCGTGGTGCTGGAGAATATTTCCCGCCATCTTGAGGCGGGAATGAAGCCGCTGCAGGCCGCGTTACAAGGCAGCCGTGAAGTCGGCTTTACCGTGCTGTCGATGAGCCTGTCGCTGGTGGCGGTGTTCTTACCGCTGCTGCTGATGGGTGGCCTGCCGGGGCGCCTGTTGCGCGAGTTCGCCGTCACGCTATCGGTAGCGATCGGTATTTCGCTCGCCGTGTCGCTCACGCTGACGCCAATGATGTGCGGCTGGCTGCTGAAAAGCGGCAAACCTCATGAACCAACGCGGAATCGCGGCTTTGGCCGTCTGCTGGTCACTATTCAGGGTGGCTATGGCAAATCGTTAAAATGGGTGCTGAAGCATAGTCGCCTGACTGGCCTGGTACTGCTCGGTACGATGGCGCTCAGCGTGTGGCTGTATATCGCCATTCCGAAAACCTTCTTCCCGGAGCAGGACACCGGGGTGCTGATGGGCGGCATTCAGGCGGATCAGAGTATTTCCTTCCAGGCGATGCGCGGCAAACTGCAGGACTTTATGAAGATCATCCGCGAGGATCCGGCTGTCGATAACGTGACCGGCTTTACCGGCGGCTCGCGGGTGAATAGCGGTATGATGTTTATCACCCTGAAACCGCGCGACCAGCGCCACGAAACGGCGCAGCAAATCATCGACCGGCTGCGGAAAAAGCTGGCGAAAGAGCCCGGCGCGAATCTGTTCCTGATGGCGGTGCAGGATATCCGCGTTGGCGGGCGTCAGTCGAACGCCAGCTACCAGTACACCCTGTTATCGGACGATCTGTCGGCGCTGCGCGAATGGGAGCCAAAAATCCGCAAGGCGCTGGCGGCGCTGCCGGAACTGGCCGACGTTAACTCGGACCAACAGGATAACGGCGCGGAGATGGATCTGGTCTACGACCGCGACACCATGTCACGCCTGGGCGTCAGCGTGCAGGATGCCAACAGCCTGTTAAACAACGCTTTCGGCCAACGGCAAATCTCGACCATCTACCAGCCGCTCAACCAGTACAAAGTGGTAATGGAAGTCGATCCGCTTTATACCCAGGACGTTAGCGCGCTGGAGCATATGTTTGTCATCAGTAAAGACGGGAAACCCATTCCGCTGTCGTATTTCGCCAAGTGGCAACCGGCGAACGCGCCGCTTTCGGTCAACCACCAGGGGCTATCGGCCGCCTCGACCATCTCCTTCAACCTGCCGACCGGCAAATCGCTGTCGGAAGCCAGCGACGCCATTGACCGGGCGATGACCCAGCTTGGCGTGCCGTCGAGCGTCCGTGGATCCTTTGCCGGCACCGCGCAGGTATTCCAGCAGACGATGAACTCACAGGTGATCCTGATTATCGCCGCCATCGCTACGGTGTATATCGTGCTGGGGATCCTCTACGAAAGCTACGTGCATCCGTTAACCATTCTCTCAACCCTGCCGTCAGCGGGGGTTGGCGCGCTGCTGGCGCTGGAGTTGTTCGGTGCCCCATTCAGCCTAATCGCCCTGATAGGGATCATGCTATTAATTGGCATCGTGAAGAAAAACGCCATCATGATGGTCGATTTCGCCCTCGAAGCGCAGCGCAACGGCAATTTGCCGCCTGAAGAAGCCATCTTCCAGGCCTGCCTGCTACGTTTTCGCCCGATCATGATGACCACCCTGGCGGCGCTGTTCGGCGCGCTACCGCTGGTGCTGTCGGGCGGGGATGGTTCAGAACTGCGGCAGCCGTTGGGGATCACCATCGTCGGCGGTCTGGTCATGAGCCAGCTGCTGACGCTGTACACTACCCCGGCGGTCTATTTGTTCTTTGATCGTCTGCGGCTGCGTTTTACGCGCAAGTCTGCTCAACCGGTAAGCGAATAAGATGACAGATCTGCCCGCCAGCGTACGCTGGCAGTTATGGATTGTGGCCTTCGGCTTCTTTATGCAGTCGCTGGATACCACCATCGTCAACACCGCCCTCCCCTCGATGGCCAAAAGCCTTGGGGAGAGCCCGCTGCACATGCATATGGTGGTGGTCTCGTATGTGCTAACGGTGGCAGTCATGCTACCGGCCAGCGGCTGGCTGGCGGACCGGGTTGGCGTGCGCAATATTTTTTTCAGCGCCATTGTGTTGTTTACCGTCGGCTCGCTGTTCTGCGCCCAGGCAACCACCCTCGATCAGTTGGTGATGTCCCGCGTGCTGCAAGGCGTCGGCGGCGCGATGATGGTACCGGTCGGGCGGCTAACGGTGATGAAAATCGTTCCGCGCGATCAGTATATGGCGGCGATGACCTTCGTCACCCTGCCCGGCCAGGTTGGCCCCCTGCTCGGCCCGGCGCTTGGCGGGGTACTGGTCGAATATGCTTCCTGGCACTGGATTTTCTTGATCAACATCCCGGTTGGCATCATCGGCGCTATCGCCACATTATGCCTGATGCCGAACTACACCCTGCAGACCCGGCGCTTTGATATCCTTGGTTTTATTCTGCTGGCGGTGGGAATGGCCACCCTGACGCTGGCGCTCGACGGTAAAAAAGGGCTCGGTATCTCGCCGCTGCTGCTCGCCGCGCTGGTCGCCGGTGGCCTGATGGCCATAATTTTTTATTTGTGGCACGCCCGCGGCAACGTTAACGCATTGTTCAGCCTCAATCTGTTTCGCAATAAAACCTTCTCGCTCGGTCTTGGCGGCAGCTTTGCCGGGCGTATCGGTAGCGGGATGTTACCGTTTATGACTCCGGTATTCCTGCAAATTGGCCTCGGCTTCTCGCCGTTCCACGCCGGGCTGATGATGATCCCGATGGTGCTGGGCAGCATGGGGATGAAACGCATCGTGGTGCAGGTAGTAAACCGCTTTGGCTATCGCCGCGTACTGGTTTTCGCAACCCTCGGCCTGGCGCTGGTGAGTTTATTGTTCATGGCCGTCGCTCTGGCCGGCTGGTACTGGCTGCTGCCGCTGGTGCTGTTTCTGCAGGGTATGATTAACTCCAGCCGTTTTTCATCAATGAATACCCTGACGCTAAAAGACCTGCCTGATGAGTTGGCCAGCAGCGGCAACAGCCTGCTCTCAATGGTTATGCAGCTCTCGATGAGTATCGGCGTGACCATCGCCGGGCTTTTGCTGGGTATGTACGGCCAGCAGCATATCAGCGCCGATGCGCCAGCCGTTCATCAGGTTTTCCTCTACACCTATCTGAGCATGGCGGTGATTATCGCCCTCCCGGCACTTATCTTTTCCCGTGTACCGAACGATGTCGGCAGCAACACCGTCATCCGCCGACGCAAAAGGAGTGAATCGTGAAACTTTGGCGCCCGGGTATCACCGGTAAGCTGTTCCTGGCTATTTTCGCCACCTGTATCGTGCTGCTGATTAGCATGCACTGGGCGGTGCGCATCAGCTTTGAGCGCGGCTTTATCGACTATATAAAACGCGGTAATGAACAGCGATTAACGATGCTCGGCGATGCGCTCAGTGAACAGTACGAGCAGCACGGCGACTGGAAGTTTTTGCGCAATAACGATCGGTTTATCTTCCAGTTACTGCGCACCTTCGAGCGCGATAACGACGAACGTCCACCGGGTGGTCCGGGCCCGCATGGCGAGCCAGGGCCAATGCCCGGGCCTGGCCCGCGGCCCGATATGCCGCCGCACGGCTGGCGCACGCAATTTTGGGTTGTCGATCAACAAGGGCGCGTGCTGGTAGGCCCGCGGGCGCCGGTACCGCAGGACGGCACCCGGCGCAACATTGTCGTCGACGGCGTGACCGTTGGGGCGGTGATCGCCTCGCCGGTCGAGCGGCTCACGCGCAACACGGATATCAATTTCGACCGCCAGCAAAAACGCACCAGTTGGCTGATCGTCGCCCTCGCCACCATCCTCGCCGCGCTGGCTACTTTCCCGCTGGCCCGCGGGCTGCTGGCACCGGTCAAACGGCTGGTGGAAGGCACCCATAAGCTGGCGGCGGGCGATTTCTCTACCCGCGTCACGGTCACCGGCGGGGATGAACTGGGTCGTCTGGCGCAGGATTTCAACCAGCTTGCCAGTACGCTTGAGCGTAACCAACAGATGCGCCGCGATTTAATGGCCGATATTTCGCATGAACTCCGCACGCCGTTAGCGGTCCTGCGCGGCGAACTGGAGGCCATTCAGGACGGAGTGCGAAAATTCACCCCGGATTCGATCTCTTCGCTGCAGGCGGAAGTCGGCACGCTCACCAAGCTGGTGGACGATCTGCATCAGTTGTCGATGTCCGATGAAGGCGCGTTAGCCTACCAGAAAGAGTCGGTGGATTTAATTGCGCTGCTGGAGGTCGCCGCAGGGGCGTTCCGCGAACGTTTCGCCAGCCGCGGGTTGACCATCGGCGTCTCGCTGCCGGATAACGCTGTCGTGTTCGGCGATCGCGATCGGCTGATGCAGTTGTTCAATAACCTGCTGGAAAACAGCCTGCGCTATACCGACCACGGCGGACGCCTGCTGATTAGCGCCAAACAAAACGGCCGCAGATTAATACTCGATTTCGCCGATAGCGGCCCCGGCGTTAGCGACGAGCAACTGGGGCGGCTGTGCGAGCGTTTTTACCGCACCGAAGGTTCGCGTAACCGCGCCAGCGGTGGATCCGGCCTTGGGCTGGCAATCTGTATGAACATTGTCGCGGCCCACGGCGGCAGCCTGAACGCCAGCCATTCGCCTTTTGGCGGGGTTAGCATTAAAGTAGAATTACCTCTGGAACAGGATTTATCGAGGGACGTATGAGCGAATTACCCATTGATGAAAACACGCCGCGTATTTTAATCGTGGAAGACGAGCCTAAGCTCGGTCAGTTGTTGATCGACTATTTGCAGGCCGCGAGCTACGCGCCAACGCTCATTGCGCATGGCGATCGGGTACTGCCCTATGTCCGCCAGACGCCCCCGCATTTAATCCTGCTGGATTTAATGCTGCCCGGCACCGACGGCCTGACCCTGTGCCGTGAGATCCGCCGTTTTTCCGATGTGCCAATCGTGATGGTCACCGCCAAAATCGAGGAGATCGATCGCCTGCTAGGGTTGGAGATCGGCGCCGACGACTATATCTGCAAACCGTATAGTCCGCGTGAAGTCGTGGCTCGCGTGAAAACGATCCTGCGTCGCTGCAAGCCACAGCGCGTTCTGCAGGCGCTGGATGCGCAAAGCCCGCTTATCGTTGATGAGAGCCGCTTCCAGGCCTCGTGGCGCGAAAAATTGCTGGACCTGACTCCCGCCGAGTTTCGGCTATTAAAAACGCTGTCGCAGGAGCCGGGTAAAGTCTTCTCCCGCGAACAACTGCTCAATCATCTGTACGACGATTATCGCGTGGTGACCGACCGCACCATAGATAGCCATATTAAAAACCTGCGCCGTAAGCTGGAATCGCTGGATGCCGAGCAGTCGTTTATTCGCGCCGTCTACGGCGTCGGCTATCGCTGGGAAGCCGACGCCTGTCGAATGGCTTGATCACCGCGCCTCTTAGCGCAGAGAGGCGCAAAGGTTTACTCCCTCTTTCCACGGCGCTACAATGCCCGCCCTTAATGTGGGGACACTCCCCCGAATCGCCGTACCTGGTGCGGCGAGTCTGACCTGTCATCAGAACGAGAACATCATGTTTAAACCGGAACTCCTTTCCCCGGCGGGAACGCTGAAAAATATGCGTTACGCTTTCGCTTATGGCGCCGATGCGGTCTACGCCGGCCAGCCGCGTTACTCACTGCGCGTGCGCAACAATGAATTTAACCACGAAAACCTGCAGCTCGGCATCAATGAGGCCCACGAGCTGGGGAAAAAATTCTACGTAGTGGTTAACATCGCGCCGCATAACGCCAAGTTGAAAACGTTCATTCGCGATCTCAAACCGGTAGTGGAGATGGGCCCGGACGCGCTGATTATGTCCGATCCTGGTTTAATCATGCTGGTGCGCGAAAACTTCCCTGATATGCCGATACACCTTTCGGTACAGGCTAACGCCGTCAACTGGGCGACGGTGAAATTCTGGCAGCAAATGGGACTAACCCGCGTGATCCTGTCCCGCGAGCTGTCGCTGGACGAGATCGCCGAAATTCGCAGCCAGGTGCCGGAAATGGAAATCGAGATTTTCGTCCATGGCGCGCTGTGCATGGCCTACTCCGGCCGCTGCCTGCTCTCCGGCTATATCAACAAACGTGACCCTAACCAGGGTACCTGCACCAACGCCTGCCGCTGGGAGTACAACGTCCAGGAAGGCAAAGAAGATGATGTGGGTAATATTGTCCACAAGCATGAGCCTATCCCGGTGCAGAACGTTGAACCCACTCTCGGTATCGGCGCGCCAACCGACCAGGTATTTATGATTGAGGAAGCCAAACGTCCGGGCGAGTACATGACCGCCTTCGAAGACGAACACGGCACCTACATCATGAACTCTAAAGATCTCCGCGCAATCGCCCACGTGGAGCGCCTGACCCAGATGGGCGTGCACTCGCTGAAAATTGAAGGCCGCACCAAATCCTTCTACTACTGCGCGCGCACCGCCCAGGTGTACCGTAAAGCGATTGACGACGCCGCCGCCGGTAAACCGTTCGACACCAGCCTGCTGGAGACGCTGGAAGGTCTGGCCCACCGCGGCTATACCGAAGGCTTCCTGCGTCGCCACACCCACGACGACTATCAGAATTATGAATACGGCTATTCGGTTTCCGAACGCCAGCAGTTTGTCGGCGAATTCACCGGCAAGCGTAACGGTAATTTGGCCGAAGTGGCGGTGAAAAATAAGTTCTCGGTCGGCGACAGCCTGGAGGTCATGACTCCGCAAGGCAACGTCAACTTTACGCTCGAACATATGGAGAACGCCAAAGGCGAAGCAATGCCGGTCGCGCCGGGAGACGGTTATATCGTCTGGCTGCCGCTGCCGGAGGATATGGCGCTGGAGTATGGTTTGCTGATGCGTAATTTCAACGGCGAGTCGACGCGCAATCCGCATAAAAATTAGTTTATTGGCGTTATTTTTTCACTATGTATGGATATTAGAATCGGATCACATACCGTTACGTTCGAAGCAGGTATCATCCATTTCGCTGAAAAACATAACCCATAAATGCTAGCTGTACCAGGAACCACCTCCTTAGCCTGCGTAATCTCCCTTACGCGGGCTTATTTTTTATGCATCCCATTTTCCCGACTTTCTTATTCCATGACGCCATTCATGCGATACACTGAGGATGACGACTAAGAATGAGGCGATAAAGGATGACCCAATTTCCAGCCAGCTTATTAATTCTCAACGGTAAAGGCGCAAATGAACCCCAACTGCGCGAAGCCGTTAATCTCCTGCGCGAAGAAGGTATCGAGATACACGTCCGCGTGACCTGGGAGAAAGGCGATGCGATTCGTTTTGTCGAGGAAGCCGAAACGCTCAAGGTGGCGACGGTAATTGCCGGCGGCGGCGATGGCACAATTAATGAAGTCGCCACCGCGCTGGTCCAGCGCGGCAGCAATATGGCGCTGGGAATACTCCCCCTCGGCACAGCCAATGATTTCGCCACCAGCGTCGGCATCCCGCAGGATTTAGCCAGCGCGCTGAAGCTGGCGATAGCCGGTCGCGATGTCCCTATTGATGTGGTACGCGTTAACAACGAGGCCGGGTTTATCAATATGGCCACTGGCGGCTTTGGTACCCGCATCACCACCGAAACGCCGGAAAAACTAAAAGCCGCGCTCGGTGGCGTCTCCTATCTGATTCATGGCCTGACGCGCATGGATACCCTGAAGCCGGACCGCTGCGAAATTCGCGGCGAGAACTTTCACTGGCAGGGCGATGCGCTGGTTATCGGCATCGGCAATGGCCGTCAGGCCGGCGGCGGTCAGCAACTGTGCCCTGAAGCATTAATTAACGACGGGCTACTGCATCTGCGTATTTTTACCGGCGAAGAGCTGTTACCGGCATTGTTCAGTACTCTCGCTAATCCCGATAATTCGCCAAACCTGATCGACGGCGTATCGCCGTGGTTTGAAGTCACCGCCGCCCATGAAATGACCTTCAACCTTGATGGCGAACCGCTGAGCGGCAAATCTTTCCGGATGGAAATCCTCGGCGAGGCGCTACGCTGCCGTCTGCCGCCGGACTGTATGCTACTGCGTTAAAACATCAGGGCGGGATATACCCGCCCTGACAACGTTATGAATATTCTACCCCTTCCCTGACGCCGCTTGCCTTACGGGCAAAGCCCGGCTGATCGACGCGAATAAACGGGCACAGACAAAACGCCAGCAGATAGAGCGCGGTATAAGCCACCACCACGCCGATGGTGCTGAAGTGCGGCAGCAGCACCACCGCAATCGCCGGCGCGAGGAAGTTCGACAGCCCGGCCGACAGGTTATAAACCGAAATCGCCGCCCCTTTATGTTTTGGCTCCAGCGCCGGGAATACCGCCGCCATCGGCACAAACGCCGCGACGAAAATCCCCAGCGCAATCGCCGGCACCAGCGCCATGGCGAAGTTATGGCCGAAGTGCTGCGGCAGGTAGTAAAACGCCAGGCTCGACAGCGCCATGCCGATGCAGCCGAACCAGCGCACCACTTTCATCCAGCCCATTTTCTCCGCCACAATCCCCCAGAAGACGTTGGAGAAGATGGTGGTGAAGAAGAACGCCGCCCACACCTGCAGCCATTCGGAAGTGGTGAAGCCAAGCTCATCGACGAACATCATCGGCATGACCACCGCGAAGCCGAACAGCGACAGGGTGTTGATAATGCGCACGATGCTGGAGAGCATAATGCTGCGGTT
>NZ_JAQIRK010000024.1:0-47337 GCF_050600805.1 Klebsiella sp. 141240
CAAGACCTGGCGAGAGATTTAATCAGGGCGTGGTGTGACTGAGCAGCAGCTGGGGCACTGTTATCCGCTTGCAGATTTAACCCCCTTAATCGCCACACTGGGGTTCAGTCCTGATAGTGTCCTTCCGTCCTGGGCTCGGTTGCTAACACTTGCTCCCATTGCGCCTGCTGATACAGATTAAAGTCACATTACTGCATACCGATCTGCCGACTCCGGTGCATGGCTTTTTCCGATAATCACAAGGACGGACGGGTGATTTTATCTTTGCATAGTATGTCTGAGCAGCATCAGAAGGCTCTGTCAGCCACTGGCAGATTTAACCCCCTTAATCTCCAAACTGGGATCAGTCCTGATAGTGTCCTTCCGTCCTGGGCAGGGTTGCTAACACTTGCTCCCATGATACGAAATGCGCCAGCTGATACAGATTAACGTCTCATTACTCCATGCCGGTCTGCCGAAACTGGTGCATAGCTTTTTTCGATATTCGCATGAACAGACGCTTGATTTTTTCAGGTTGTAATATACCTGAGCAGCATCTGAAGGCACTTTCAGTCTCTGTCAGATTTAACCCCCTTAATCGCCAATCTGGGATTTTCTGATGTTAACCTACAGTTCAAGGCCCTTGCTCCCATGATGCGAACCTTGCAACCTGATAAAGATTTAAGCCTCATTCCTGTATGCCGGTCTTACGACTCTAGTGCACGGGGACTATTTTCGGTCATAATAAGACCTGGCGGGAGATTTAATCAGGCGTGGTGTGACTGAGCAGAAGCTGGGGCACTGTCAGCCGCTGGCAGATTAAAACCCTTTATTCGCCATCTCAAGACGTCATTATGGGTAGTCCTTTTAACTTTCTAAGGACCATTAAGCTTAAACTCCGTTTAGAGAATGACGTAAGATTTAGGCTAAGCAGGTTAAGTGATCCCCGCTCCCGGGTTGAACACTTTATTCATCGTACGAGCGAAAGATTGTCCTTCGGGAAATATTTCTTATACACCGCTCGGGCACTTACAGCCACTGGCGGATTTAACCCCCTTAATCGCCAAACTGGGGTACTGTCCTGATGCTGGCCTTCAGTTCTGGGCTGGGTGGCTATCACTTGCTCCCCTAATGCGAAATGTGTCTGTTGATACAGATTAACGTCATTTTCCTGCGTGCCGGTCTGCCGACACCAGTGCACGGCCTTTTTTCGGTCATTACATTACCGGGCAGGAGATTTTATCAGGGCGTGGTGTTACTGAGCAGGAGCTGGGGCACTATCAGCAGCTTGCATATTTAACTCCCTTAATCGCCAAACTGGTGTTCTGTCCTCATGCTGGCCTTCAGTTCTGGGCTGGGTTGCTATCTCTTGCTCCCATAATGCGAAATGTATCTGCTGATACAGATTAACGTCATATTCCTGTATGCCGGTCTGCCGACACCAGTGCTTGGGCTATTTTCGGTCATAACAAGACCTGGCGAGAGATTTACTCAGGGCGTGGTGTGACTGAGCAGCAGCTGGGGCACTGTCATCCGCTTGCAAATTTAACCCCCTTAATCGCCAAACTTGGGTTTTGTCCTGATGCTGGCCTTCCGTTCTGGGCGGGGTTGCTATCACTTGCTCCCATCATGCGAAAAGTGCCTGCTGATACAGATTAACGTCATATTCCTTCATGCCGGTCTGCCGACACAAATGCACGGGCTTTTTTCGGTCCTTACAATACCGGGCAGGAGATTTAATCAGGGCGTGGTGTGACTGAGCAGCAGCTAGGACACTGTCAGCCGCTGGCAGATTTAACCCCCTTAATCGCCACACTGGGGTTGCCTCCTGAAGTTGGGTTTCAGTTCTGGGCTAGGTTGCTAACTCTGCTCCCATAATTCGTAGTGGGCCTACTCAAGAGATTAACACCTCATATCTTTAGACTGGACTGACGACAACGATTCACAGTTAGGAAACGTAAATCAGCACACCGGTGAGATAGATTTTAGGGTCTAAGCAAGAAATAGGGTAGGCGTGAAGATTCATTAATGGAGCTCATAACGTCAAAGCGTAGAGAAGTCGACAAGAATCGTGGTTTAAAAAGAATGAGCATTAGGTATGGACTAGAGAGTCTGAGCTCTCATCTGCAAGTTAAGCTCACAAAAAATCATAAAAAAGTAAACAAACATTAGCTTAGGATTGAAACAAAGGATAGAATTGTACGTATAACAATGAAATGGACGCATTATGCGTAAAGTTTACATATATGCGTAAAAGTCGGTTTTCAGTGCAAAAAGGTCATAACCATGAATTTACTTGAAAAGATCGCCCTCGTTGGTCAGCGCATGAAAAGCGAGCAGATTTCTCTTAAGGAATCTCTGATGGCTTCATCAAGAGTATCTGTTTCTGATGATAGTGTTGATGGTGTTGATAGACTGATCTACAACCACTGTTTAAATAAAAAAAATCTCTCTGATTTTTTTGGGAAGTCACGAGTAACGTTCAATAAAATACTTTCGGACTTAGAAGAAAAAGAACTTGTTGGTGCACCTATTTATCAAAACAAAAATCATCTTTACACCCGCTGGGATGTTCAAAAAATAATGGATGCCCTGGGTTATCCCAAGTACCGCGATCATTACTTTAGCAGAGCTATTGTTACTCAGAATCATAAAGGCGGTACAGGGAAAAGCACTACATCTGTAGCTTTAGCAGTAGCAGCTGCTTTAGATCTACAACTGAATGCACGTGTATTAATGATCGAATGGGACCCACAAGGTTCGATTGGAAGCAGCATGATTCAAAGTGTCTCAGAAGATGATGTCTTCCTTACAGCAATTGATGCAATCCTTGGAATTTATGAAGAAAATTCTGAGTATAAAAAATATTTAGATTCAGGATTCTCTGAAGAAGAAATCATCACTAATATGCCTTTTTCAACGCATCTGCCAAACTTGGACGTGATAACGGCATTTCCGACAGATGCTCGTTTTAAAGATAAATACTGGCAATGTTCTAGAGAAGAACGAACGTCTTTGTTACTACGTTTCAAGGAAGTTATCTTACCGGTACTGAAGCAGAACTATGATTTGATTATTATAGACACTCCACCTGAAGATTCACCTTTGATCTGGGCTGCTGACGAAGCGGCCGATGGGATTCTTGTCGCAGTGTCACCACGTGAATATGATTACGCCTCTACTACAGACTTCATGCTTACAATAAGTGAAAGGTTTAAACAATCACCAAGTAAGGGCGATAATTTAAAATGGTTCAAAGTTCTTGCTGTCAATGTTGATGACAAAAGTCCATATGAAAGAATAGTTTTGGATAAATTAATCAGAACTGTTCAGGACCTTTTGATGTCCGCTAACATAAAAAATTCTGAAGCATTTAAGGCAGCTGCTTCCAAAGGGCGTACAGTGCTTGATATCAAAAAATCAGAGGAACTTTGTTCCGCAAAGCAACTTGATGTCGCAGAAGAATCTGTATTACAGGTATATCAACAATTTATAAATGAAATAAAAAGTTTTTCAGCTAAGCAAGGAGTTAACGCATGAGCGATGAGCAACATATCGGGAATGATAAATCTCGATATTTAAACGCACCAAAGCGGACAGAAGTCGGTCACCGTTCAGGTCTTGCGGGTTTGAAAACAGCACCTCGCATAAAAAAGTTATTCACTCTTCATAAGGGCCGAAGACTTGAAGCGGAACATGTGATTGTTCCAGCCCAGAGAGTGGAGAAGGAGACCTTAGTCCATCCAGCAAACCCACGAAATCAAGAAGCCCTTACAGATTATTCTGTTAGAGATATTCTTAAGCAGATTGAAGAAAGAGGGGTCGATACCGAAGGGATCGCTGTAAAAAGAGATGGGGTTTATTTATTAATAGAAGGAAGTCGCAGACGTTTCTGCTGTATAAAGGCAGAAAAGGATCTCCCCCTGTGGGTACTACCGGATGAACTAACCGAAGATGATATAAATTCAATTATATCCGCAGCACAAACATCTCGAAAATTTTCATATAGAGAAGTTGGGTTTCAATTTATCAAGAAAATGGAAGAAAAGGGATTTTCTACTAATGAAGAACTCGCAGCATATCTTGGGATTAGTCATGTATCGGTAGCCAAAAGAATCCAGGCGGCCCGTATTGACGAAACATTGATCTCTTTATTCCCGGATTATGAAGGAATACCGAACTCCTATTATAGTCGCTTGTCTCGTTTACAGAAATATGTGCAAAAAAATCTATTTCCTTTAGATGAAGTAATAGATAATGTTAAAGAGGAAACAAAAGATTTAGACATTGGAGATCTCCAAGTTGCCCAAAAAGTTGTAATGGAGAAAATCACACAAGCTGTGGAAAGTGTTTGTGAAAAATCTTATTCCACAAAATGGGAAACAAGTGATCTTATTACTTTTGATAACAAAGATAAGTATGCAAGAATCAGTAAAAACAATACTGGAAGAAAAATTCGCATTGAATTCAATAGGATAAGTGCGGGTTTTATTAAGGAGCTAGAGGAGTTCATAAAAGAAAAATTAAAAGTATCAGAATAAATATTGAACTGCATCTTTATGATGCAGTTCATATGATTTATATTTTTAATTTCTTGTTATATTAATATGGGGTGTGCGCAGGTTCAGACATATAAGGTCTTAGTTCTATATGAACAGAAGCGCCATTCCCATCATTTACTACGTTTAAAGGTGCTTTGCCCGGCAATGACATAGTTGCAACGTCAGGTCCAGAAACAGCAAAATTATTTTCTGCTGAAGGCATTACTGTAAAAATCTTTATAGCAACATTTTCATGTCTAAATAAAGAAATCCCAAAAGTAGAACCAGCTTCGGTATTGCTCACGTCCACAACCACAGGGGTTTTTCCTAGATATTCATTAGTTAGTATGTTTTTTACTAATGCCCCTTCCGGGACAGTATAGATACGGTATGGATATGCTAAAACTGAGTGACAAAAACATAATAAAATAACAATTAATGTTTTTTTCATAGATTATCCTCATTCAAAAATAAAAGATATAACTCTTGAAAATCGTGGTTATTAATTAGGTCCGCTTTTCCGGGAAAATCGTAACTAACAGAAAATAAAAGAGAAAGAGAATCTTTTCCTTTTGCTTTGGGAGAGATTCTGCTAAAAGCACGGTTAATAAACATAAGTTGATCTTCATTGTTGAAGCAAAGTCCAAGCATTCCAACCGTAGGAACTACGAATGTGCTTACGCTGCCTGGGGGCAAAAGTTGCTTACTACGGGCATTGTAAGCACAACGACTACCACCTAGCGTTAGGCCTGAAAGCTCAATAAAACTTCTGGTTCCATTCTTGGCGACAAGCCAAACATCAGTTCCTGAACTTTCGACACGTAAAGTAACTTTTCCGTCAGTAAAGGCCTCACTTTTATTGTATAGAATAGGGTCAAAACCAACTGTCGGGAGTTCTTCGATTTTACTTTCTACTGACTGACAACCAGTCAGTAATGCAAACAATAAAAGTGTGATAACTTTAATCATCCCGCTTCCTTAGATTGTTTTTGGCGCTGGTTATAAAAGATAATGATTCACCGGGGTAGAGAATTGTTTCTTTCGTCCAATAACCATAACCACCGAGGATATCTTTTCTTTTCTCAATATAAACCGGTTCAGAAAATTCTAAATGTTGATATTTCGGAAGAGATAAGATTTTATATTTTACTTGTCCAACTAAGAGGTAATTCTTCTCTTTAGGATTGATGGTTACTGAATTACCAACACTTTGAGGTATGTTAAGTTTTTTTATATTTAGATCAGAATCGTCAGGAACGGACACTTGATCATTAGATGTCTTTCCGGGAAGAGTAAACCCTTTATCCTGATCCGGTCCAAAGATGGCAATTACATCTTTGTTGTTTCTTGTGATCGAAACGATAGCCTGAAGGGGCGTATTAGCAAGGTCATTTATAAACGATATAGTTATACTTGATTTAGGCTCGACCCAAACAATGCTTTTTCCGGATGTGCCTTCGCTTAATGCAATTTTTTCATTTAGTAAGATTTTATTTTTGGCAATGATATTATACTCAAGTTTCGGTATCACCATAAAAAGTGATTCTTTATTTGAAACATTCATGATTTCTAAGAAATTGGTTTTGGTCATGCTGGTCTTTAGAACAGGCCTATATTTACCATTTATAAACCACCTTCCGTTTATAAGCTCCGCTTTAGCAGATATAAGTGAATCACTTTTCTGAGCGGCAGAAGAAAAAGCATCTTTTCTTTGCTCTTTCTCTTGATGTGGTGCAGCTGCTGCGTGAAGATGCAAAAGTAATGTTGAAATTGAGATAATCTTCCATTTTATCTTCATCTTGTTACCTCAATGTTGTTTTCAATCGAATCGAGTTCTAAAGGATAGGTTTTAAGTGAATAAAACTTGTTTGTTGTTTGTATTAGCTGATGACACAATAAAACTGGATTGTTCTTCATGATTATTTCTACTAATGTAAGTGCTGGTGAGTCAGTTGGCGGTATACCCGGAGCAACTATTACCTGGTCTTCTAATTTTGACATATAGAGTGATCCAGTATTTATATGTAAACAATTACCGATCAGTACTGGAAGATTGTTTTGAGTACGACCATGGGCTTTTCGAATGCTGTTTACAGGATTCCTACCTAGGACCATAAGGTTGACGTCATTTATCATCATTGGTATTACGGCATGGTCCATACCGAATAGAAACTGGCTCTGAAAAATATTCACATTGGCATAGTTGAATGCTTGAAGCGCATTATAAGTATCAGTGAATGATGTGCGGATAGGGGCGTAATCAGAAGGGCAAACCCCAATTTTTATATCGCCTTTGAGTAAAATCTGCATCATCGTACCAAGCTGGGTATTAAGAAGTTTTTTTACCTCTTCCTCTAAATAGTAACGATTTACAGCTTTATGCCACTTTCCGCCCATTACACACCATCTCTCATTGAGGTATGTGCTGGGGTAAAATGTTCTCCGGTCTTTGTTTAATGGTAACAATTTTTTTAACATTTCTTCTCCGGCTCCGGCAGCTGAGAAATGCCTCACAAAACGTCCATCGAAAAAGCCACTGTTTATCGCCTTCATCAACTCTATGGGTTCCGGCCCATAGTCAAACAAATTTCCAGTAGAGAAAATTACTATCTCTTCTTCTGGCTTTGTAACTGATTGAATCAAGTTGCACAGCGCAGAGTAATGTCCATGAGGATCTGCCAGAAAGAAAATCCTTCCCGAGAAGTTTGTAAGGTCTATAGTTTGGACGTGCTCAGCTGCCATAAATTCCTCTACGTATGTTTACATCGATGATACGGTATTTCGAGCTATGATTTTTTTACATAAAGGCGTCATTTTGGATTCTAAGCCTAAGGACCTTTGTTACTTACTGGTAAAGGCTCCAGTCCTGGCTCTCAAACAGTTCATACTTAGGATGCAAAGTAACTTTCTGATTATAATTGGCTCCTTTATAAACATGTTTACTTCATGAATACAGGATATTTAACGGTAATGTATTTAAAATGGAAGGATGCTGAAATAACATAGAGTTACGTATTTTTTTAATAGTGTTGATGTTGATAATAGGTCACCATTAATGTATAAAGTTAATATCTAATATGGTCCTATTAATAAAAGAGAGTTTTTATGGCTGAACTATTAAAATCTGAAAGTCCTGTTTCACAATCATTGCAGGATATCACTGAAGCTTTAAAAATCGTTGTCGATGATGGAAGTAAAGCTGCAAAACTGGTTTGTCTTAATGAAAGAAACGAATTAGTTCCCTTGCTCACACAAAATAGTTTTGTTCCAGATTTCCGTGTTCGCCATGAGGGTCTCAATCCTTTTAACTATCTTATTGATGGGCTGGAAAGGTTTTCGCATCACAGCGAATCTAGTAACTCACTGGAATCGACTGATGTATCTCACCAATACGATGAAATTAGCCGGTTAAATGTTCACCATGCACTTCATGCTTCTGGTTTAGTTCCTCAGGATGTTCACCTCTTTGTTACTTTACCTCTTAGCCAGTTCTATACTGCTTTAGGGGAAACGAATATTGAAAATATTCAGAGAAAAAAAGATAACCTGATGAAACCAGTTGAGCGTTATCTTGACGGTAAACGCTATTCTTTCAACGTTTTGTCTGTGACTGTTTTCCCTGAATCTTTACCAGCTGTGACCCGGGCAGATGAAATTGAGGATATTGCTTCATTTGAATCAAGTTTGGTAATTGATCTTGGTGGTACTACTCTTGATGTTGCAAGTATTACTGGGCAATTAGAACAGATTTCGAAAGTAAAAGGGAAGGTGCGAATAAGCAGGTCATTTCTTCCCAAGCTGACTCGCTGATTAAAATTTCGCGGATCTGGGCCGATTTTTTTCCCGCAAACACATCGAATCAGCCTATTTAGGCTATTTTTTCCACCATTTCTGGCGTTATTTCCGGTTTTTACTGAGATCTCTCCCACTGACGTATCATTTGGTCCACCCGAAACAGGTTGGCCAGGGTGAATAACATCGCCAGTTGGTTATCGTTTTTCAGCAGCCCTTTGTATCTGGCTTTCACGAAGCCGAACTGCCGCTTGATGATGCGAAACGGGTGCTCCACCCTGGCACGGATGCTGGCTTTCATGTATTCGATGTTGATGGCCGTTTTGTTCTTGCGCGGATGCTGCTTCAAGGTTTTTACCTTGCCGGGACGCTCGGCGATCAGCCAGTCCACATCCACCTCGGCCAGCTCCTCGCGCTGTGGCGCTCCTTGGTAGCCGGCATCGGCTGAGACAAATTGCTCCTCTCCATGAAGCAGATTACCCAGCTGATTGAGGTCATGCTCGTTGGCCGCGGTGGTGACCAGGCTGTGGGTCAGGCCACTCTTGGCATCGACACCAATGTGGGCCTTCATGCCAAAGTGCCACTGATTGCCTTTCTTGGTCTGATGCATCTCCGGATCGCGTTGCTGCTCTTTGTTCTTGGTAGAGCTGGGTGCCTCAATGATGGTGGCATCCACCAAAGTGCCTTGGGTCATCATGACGCCTGCTTCGGCCAGCCAGCGATTGATGGTCTTGAACAATTGACGGGCCAGTTGATGCTGCTCGAGCAGGTGGCGGAAATTCATGATGGTGGTGCGATCCGGCAGGGCGCTATCCAGGGATAATCGGGCAAACAGGCGCATGGAGGCGATTTCGTACAGGGCATCTTCCATGGCACCGTCGCTCAGGTTGTACCAATGCTGCATGCAGTGAATACGCAGCATGGTCTCCAGCGGATAGGGCCGTCGGCCATTGCCCGCCTTGGGATAAAACGGCTCGATGACAGCGGTCATATTCTGCCATGGCAGAATCTGCTCCATGCGGGAGAGGAAAATCTCTTTTCGGGTCTGACGGCGCTTAGTGCTGAATTCACTATCGGCGAAGGTGAGTTGATGGCTCATGATGTCCCTCTGGGATGCGCTCCGGATGAATATGATGATCTCATATCAGGAACTTGTTCGCACCTTCCCTAAGAATTATCTTAATAAATCTGGTACTTAATTATTATTTTACTTATAAAGTCTCTGTGCTTTAATGGTTATGTAAGGATTTTTTGATACCCTTATACCCGATGGACCTAAGGTCACTGACAACGATGTTCATGTAGAATCTTCGTTTCTGTAATCCCTTTTGTCCTTGTCCCAAATGTTTGATTATTATAATAAAGGCTGATCGAATGCTATCTCGCAACTCACTAATACATGGTTTACGCCGAGACCAGTTAATCGGAGTTCTGACTATTTCAGAGTTTCCGGTAGTTATGGTAGAAAGCCACTTCATTCAGTCTGAGGTTATGGGAATAAAACCCGTAATTTTTAATATTGATGAGCTTCTTGTTTCTATATCCCCAATTTCCTCTCTTAAGTTCGATTGGGAGTGGGCCCCAGTTGATACAATACTCATTGAAGTTATCATTCCACCTGTAGAGTCAGACCTTGTAAGTGCAGAAAATGACTTCCTCCGTGATTCTGGTATCGGCCATATCCAGTGCGAGCCTGGCGGAGCATCAATACGACGTACAGTTACCTTCGTTGGTGGAATAACCGCTGATAACTTACTGTATCAGTTGAGGCTTATGTGCGTAAGTGCGTTAAAACTTTTAGGAGAGGAACTGGGGGATGAAGTCTAAGATTAGATATGTTTTATCTGGTTTTGTTGTGATATGTGCATTTGCTGGAGTTTATAAAATCCTAAACAATGTTCCGGTTAAACCTGACCTTTTGGACTTCACTGGAAACACATTTAAAAAGACATCACTCTTCCTGCCATGTGATAAAAGCTCGCCTTCTTTAAACATTAAAATTGCTGATAACGAGAAAATCGTGATCAACGGCATCGCTTCAAAAGTAACTTTTGTTGAAAAGGCTGACCCCGTCAAAAGCCCTGGTTTTTGTGATGATCTTGATCTAAACAATTCTCGCCTTGTACATACGGCATCTTACAGCATGGTGATTTCTGAAACCAAAACAGGATATACACTCTCAAATTTCAAGCATCTTGCCGATGATGAATCATTAGGTGGTATGTGGTTTTATCAAAAGTGACTTTTTATATGGCAACTTCAGACTTCTCTCTTAAAAACCATAATGTAAAAGCTTTTGGTCAGGATGCAGCACTTGTCATTGAGATGAACAATGAAGATGTTAGCTCATCAAAACCTTCACCTTTTTCAAATGAGATTGATAATTATTATCTTACATTGCACGCCGCTCCGAGGAACGCCAAAAAAGATTATGACTGGGGCTCAAACCGTTCTGTACTTCTAAAATTGTCGACGAATGAAGTTATGCAGATGGCATCTGTATTTCTTAGAATCATGCATACTTTAAAAATTGATAAGAGGAAAACCTCACATCATGGCCACGTCGTATACAAAAATATAAGCGTTACCCCAAACGAGAGGGGCGGTTTGTTGTTATCAGCAGGGATAGTTCCAGTCGATAAAGACGGCTTAAAACCCTTCATGCACATGGTCCCCGTCTCACAAATGGACTGCGTTAAAATTGGCCTCTACATACTTGGATATCTTGCTCAAAAAACGCCTTGGGTAAGCTCCGAGTCTATAATTACCGCGCTTCGCTTATCTGAAGCCAAGAATTCAAAATAGCGTATTAACATACGGAATACATGGAAAAATACAGGTTTTTTTAAATGTTATACGAACGGATATTTCTGTTTTTCATCGTAAAGTGAGTTTAATTTTGCTCAGAAAAACAGGTATTCGTCATGAGAAAATCAGGTTTAGGTTTAGCCCTGTTGTTTTCTTTAATTGCTCCGATTAAAGCGGTCTATGCCGAAGCGATTATGATTTCAGGAAAGCTACAGGCTGATTTGCCAGCCGTATCCTTTGACCCGGGGCCGGGCGACTTTGTTGCATACGTTAATTCTAACACTATCACTGCCTCAGGTGCAGGCACAGCCTGTAATGTAACGGTTGATGATCGAGCGACTTCCTCTGTTGATAACCTCGTTTGTTTTTTTGAGTGGTTACCCAATACCTTGGGATTTACTTCTAACGGTTTCACTCTTTCAGGCGTTCCCAACACCACCGGTGATTTAAAACTACCTTACAAGATTTCTTACTTCTCTGGTTCTGAACGGAAAAAAGTTGAAATAGTAAAAGGTGAATATTCAATCAAAAGTGTGGCACCGGTAAAACCTACTATCACCGGTCTTAAATCATCCCTGAACGGATTAGTCTATGACGGCTTTTCTTTCAAATCGTATTTAAAGGATGAAGCGATCAAAGATATCGCTGTTTCTGTTGAGCCCCGCAATTATATTCAATACATCTCAATAGGTTCAGGCTCCGCCTGTGAAGTTCCTATTGGCGGAACTTCCTGTACCATTGAAGTTGGAAGCATTAAGGCCAGTGATACAGATGAACTTTTGGGTTCACGTGATATCACAATTACAGCAAACTCTAAGAATAATTATTTCGCACCTCCTGAATCCAAAAAGCTTGTTGTTAACTGGGATTATCGGCCTCCTGTAGTAGACCATACACTTTGGAATTTTACCGATGAGGCTAAAACAATCAAAGTAGGTGGCCAGGACATCTATACCGGAGCCAAAACCGTTGCTGTGGCCGTTAAGGTACCCCAGCAAGAAACAGAAGGTGAATGGTGGCTCCCAACAGCTATGTCGCTCACTATGACTCCGGATGGCGTGTTTAAACCGACGACTAAAGTGACTTTAGATGATGGCACTGAGATTGATTTCAAACAGTCCTGGGCAACCCCTTTACGTAGAACTTTACAGCCGGTAAGTGGACCTCAAAAAGTCGGTGATGAGTACCTCTATATCTTCGACTTAACGGATCTTATAAACGGGTCCTACGCAGCGACTTTTACAGTAGAAAATACGAGCAAAAACTCTTCTACGTACACTGAGCCTGAAAGCAAACTGATGCTGTCTGATAACCCAACGCTTATGGTTCTCAAAGATGGGCAGGTATTAACTAAACGAGCACCCGTATACTTCCTGAACGAGATTATCGTTGCAGCTTTCCAGGGGCAGGCTGGGGTTGCTGACATAAAATCAGTAACAATAGACAACAAAGTAGTTTCGTTAACACCTACAAATTATAGAGGTATTTACTACCTGCCGGTTGGAGACGATTTAGCAGTTAATTCGGATCACGAGATTACTGTGGTGGCTGAAAACCTTTATGGAAAAAACGTTAATTTCAGTACCGTTTTCACTTATCAACCTACTGGATTCACTCTCAAGAATCTGGAAAAAAACGTAACTCTTTACTCGCGTGTACGTCAGTATACGGACCTGCTTAGTCAAACAGCTGGTGATAAATGCACTCTGTTTACCACAGAGGAAAATGCGAATGCTTACCTCGCCTGGTATGGGGAAAAATCAGATGTTACAGCATGCTACCCTCAGTGGAACAATGTCCCTGATGGGTTGGAGTTCTATTTTAAAGGACGTACCCCGGGTCTAACTGGATTCTTTAATAAAACAGGTGAGAATCTGCTCGACTATCAAGTCTATATGATTAACGGGAAGGGCTCTAAAGCGGTATCCGCAAGGAATCGCCGTACTCTGACCACACAATTACCATACAACCCGATCATCTCTTACAAAAAGAATAAAGTCATAGCTGGCATCAATCCGAACACTGCTCTGGCTTATACGACCGGGGGGGAGGCCGCTCGAATATTAGCGAAGGTGGTACCAGCTGACGTTACGATGATCGTCTCTCAAAACGGCTCTGAGGCTGTCAAAACGTCATTTAAAAATCGTTCCTCAAACAACGATGCAACGACCTTTGTACAAAGGGTTAAGGTTGCTGCTGCACCATTGTGGACAAAGAACGTCTTTGACATAGCTGTAGAATACTCAAAGGATCCAGAATTAAGAACTACAGACACACTCAACGTATATACGGTGCCTGATTTCAATATTCGAGCATCGATGGAAGTGGATGACAGAAAAACAGCCACATCTCTTGAAGTGCCCTTAAAGGTAACAGTGGGGCGTTATAACAACTCCACACGTAAAAGTGCATTTGACCGTAAAACAATGGGAGAATGGGACGTCACGATATACTCGCAAAAAAGTGTATACGGCAAAGATCCAGAAACAGGCCGTTATAAAACTACATACGAAAGAACTGCGCTGACTGAAGCATTGCCGGTCAATGATGCGGGCATTGTCGAAACCAAGATTAAAATTGAAAATATGGATCTGGGTAATATGCGTCTGGTTGGTGTGGCTAAGGTCAGATCGCCATTCTCTGATTTTGAAATGAAACGTGAGACCAGTGCTGTAGGCATTCGAATCTATAAAGGTGAGGAACTGGAGGGTAACCTGTCGAAAAGCCTTATTATCGGAAGGATCCCACTTAGTACTCTGGTAAGCTTCAAATCTGCCAGTACTGCTAACTCTGACGCACTTGCCCCCACCGAATGGCAGCAGTCCTCTGATAATGGTCAAACCTGGAATATGCTTTCCGACATGACCGGAAAGAGAAGTGTAAGTATCAAAAAGACAGAAGTAGGAAAGTGGCTTTATAGGGCAAAAATGACCAATAAATTCACATCTAAGGTTTCCTACACAGATGCCTTAACGGTAGTTACCTACAAGCAGCCTAAGCTCAGTATAGATGTGACAGACATTCTTCAGGGCTCAGATGTACCTGTAACCCTGCTTGATAACGATGAGCCTATACCAGCAGGCACCGCTGAGGTTCTCTGGTCAGAGGATAAAGTCAACTGGGTGCAGGGAGATACAACTTACACTGTGGCTTCAGCTGATACCCTACCGTCTACGATTTATGCCCGGATGCGTTACCTTGATTCCGATGAACTGGCAGAGGAGTCTTCATGGAAGGAAACGTCTGCTCGGTTGGCAGCCGCAAAACCCAAGCGCCTTTCTGTCTCGGTAACGGGGGTTTCTAAGGTAGAGGTTGGTCAAAAAGTTACTTTGGAAGGTAAGTTCACGAACCCTAACAGTAAGTACCAGAATGGTAATAACGTAGTTGAAGAATGGAAAACACCGGATGGCCAGACATTTAAAGGCTCTACACTGTCTGTTACCCTTACTGAGCAAATGTTGGATAAACAGGGATATGCTGCTTTTGAATACAGTGCATGGTTAGCGGACAATAAGGAGAATACGGTTTCTACCCGTAGAGTTTCTGTCAAATCGTGGGTTTATAAATTCCCCGAAATGAAAATAAGCTCCAAACTTAAATACGACATGGCACCGACCACCCTACGCGTTGCGTTGAGCGGTATTAAGGATGGAGACTATCCTGGTGTTACTTATTCCCGAGAATGGATTTACGACAAAGAGAATCTGGTAATCACTAAAGATGAAGGTGACACCAAAGAATTTACAATTGAAAATCCTGGCAAATATACATTGATGGTTGTTTTCAAAGATAACCGCAACAATGAACAGCGTATCGAAAATACCTTTGTTGTCGATGAACAAACGCCAATGAACGTTGAGATGACACCCAAGTTCTCTAACAAATATATGAGAGCTCCACTCGATGTAACCTTAAGGTCAAACATCAAGCTATCTCATTCGGCGGACTCGATAGATACGGTCACATACAAGGTGAACGGTGAGGTAATACCCAGCGGCAAAAATTATTGGGCTCAACTGATTTCGGGTTTAAAAGAAAAGAAATACGAGATCACAATTGATGTTGTTAGTAAACTTGGACAGAGAGGTTCAGCATCTGTTGAGTTTGATGTCGTTAAAAACGCAGTGCCTAATTGTACATTGAGCTACACGGAAACCAACCTAAGCTGGAGCTTTACCAATAAATGTGATGATACTGATGGAAAAATGGTTAGATATGAATGGTTCATCAACGGCGAATTAAGGAACGTTTTCGGTAGTACGGCTACACTTTCTAAAAACCTTAACCGTGGTAAGCAGGACATAAAAGTAATTGCTTATGATGATAGTGGAGACTTTGCAACGCAGCACGTGACAGTTTTCGGACCGGCTGAAGAGGCAAGTAAGTCTGAATACACTGTATCAATACCAAGCAGTGAGTAATAAATTTTTAAATATAAAGCCGGGACATTTTGTCCCGGCTTTTTTATGCCCAACAATTGGACCTTTGAAAAATTAATACCGGAAAGTAACTTTGCTACAAAGGTATCTTTCATGGCCGCTAACAAGGCTGCGTCTACATGCTGAGAAATTAACATCCTTATAGGTGAATATTAGGTTAGTTTGCAGACTTCCGAGCGTTGAAAAACATGGATAATAGTTACTTGGATAGAGGTGTATCTACTTAGTAAAAATATTCTTCAGTGCCAGTGAGAAAAATATGAGCGACTACATACCTAAAAAGAGAGGGCTGCTTATACTGGATTGGTATGTCCCCATTAATATTTTATTGCTGATTCTCGTTATGTGTGTCTTTTTCACCCGTTATACATTTGGATACGGTTTATTGAATGGGTGCCTGCCTGCTGATTTTTATATGATTGATCATTCGGATAAAACTATTAAAACTGGTGAACTCATAGCTTTCAACATGCCGAAATCGGTTCGTTTTATCCCAGAAAATGAACGAGTCATAAAAATTGTTGCCGGTGTGGGCGGTGACAAACTCAAAGTAACAATGGATGGGGTTTATAACGGGGACAAATTTTTTGAAGCTAATGCACGTCGTATTTCAAAGAAATACAGTATTCCGTCCATTTTGATTGAAAAAGAATTGATAATTCCTGAAGGCGAAGTTTTCCTAATTGGGCAAACCGATCACTCATGGGATTCCCGTTTTTGGGGAACAGTAAAGCTGAATTCAGTAATTGGGAAAACATATGCGATCTTTTAATGTAAATAAAAAATATTTACCAATACTTCCTGGACTTGCGTTATGTGCAGTTTTAAGTAATACAAATGCAAGCACTGAGTATCAACATGATGCTGACCTAATCGCTCAGCAAGCAAAAGGGCTTGGCGCTCAGGCTAAAGGTGCACAGCAGCCAGATGGGGCTCTTAGCCTTGATGCTACGCTAAATTCACCAGATGTGCAGAAGTACATTGCGCAAGCTGAAGCACTCAAAAAAAACCAGGACCTGAGCAGGCAAACAAACCGTGGTTACGTGCCCGGTATGAATGCGGATAGTGTTCAAGCAGTTATAGACCATACCCAGGCTATAAGGGCCCAAAGTAATAACTCTGATGCTGTCAACGATATAATTAGAAGACGTGATGAAATTCAGGAAAACGCCAGCCTTAATGAAGCGGCTCTGAAAGCTGTGGAAAATAAGCCGGAAGTCATGCGAGGACAATCTAAAAATATCGAAAAATTGTTTGGTTCCTCGGGCATCACAGCTGCTGACTTCGAAAGAAAAATGGATAGCACACGTGAAGAAGCACTATCAACTGAAAATGGTATAACGATCTTTGCTTCATTTAGCTTACCGGATTATGTACTGGAAGACCTTTTACGTACGGCCTCAGAGCATAAAGCTCGTGTAGTTTTCAATGGTCTAAAGAAAGGAACTACTCGGCTACCAGAGACACAGGCAGCAATAAACCAAATGATTGTCAAAGGAAAATTTGAATCTCCTTTGATTACAATTGATCCTGATAGCTTCAGTCAGTATCAAGTAACTCAAGTACCGACAATTATTTCTCGGGAGCAAGCTCGTTTTGCAAAAATGGTAGGGTCCTTCAACGTTGAGTTTTTTCAGCGAGAACTTGCTAAAAAACCCGATCAGGACATTTTTCCTGTTGCTGGTACGATTTATCCCGTTGAAGAAAAGAGCATCATTAAAGAACTGGAAGAACGCGCACAAAAATATGACTGGGAAGGTGCAAAAAAAAGGGCCGTTGCGGACACCTGGAAAAATCAATGGATGGTCGATCTCCCTCCTGCCCAGGAACACAAAGAATTTTTAATTGACCCTACAGTGAGGGTCACTCAGGACGTAAAAGATAAGCAGGGCCGTGTAATAGCTTCCGCCGGTGAGTTGATTAATCCACTTTCGAGATTTCCTCAAAACCTGACGATGATAATTTTCGATCCACTCAATCCGGGCCAGCTGGTATGGGCTGAGCAGCAGTATCGACAACGTCTGGGTAGTGGAAAAGTAATGCCAATGTTTACCCGTATCCAAAAAGATAATGGATGGGATCACCTAAATGATTTACGTGAAAAATTTAACGGTAAGGTGTTTAAAGTAAACGAACAGATTATCTCACGCTTTCAGATTAAAAATACACCTGCGCTTATAACTACTGACCAAGATAAATTCCGGATCACCCTGTTTAGCGAGGCAGAAGTCCGTGGAATCGGAGCCCCAAATCTTTCAGAGGAAAAATAATATGAAACTCGGATTTATTATAGGCGCTCTCTTTGCAACATGGCTGACGCTAAATTATCCGGACCAGATGAGAAGTTATTTTACCAAAGCCGTCGACTATATCGAAAGTGTTGCAACATTTATTACATCCAAGTGAGCATGATGGTGAAAAAATTCAAAAAGTTACTTTTAGAGTTCATTGTAGCAGTTATGCTTTCGCTTTCTATACCTGGTATGGCTATGGCAGCAGATGCTGGAGTCCCTGGGGCTATGTGTCAGTCAGCTGGAGTGTGGCAGGGCTTGATTAAGAATATCTGTTGGAGCTGCATTTTTCCCATGAGGATAATGGGCATAGGGGCTGCTCCAGAAGGCGCTGCACCTTCACGTCCGGGTTGCTACTGCACAGATCAGAACGGCGTACCGGAAATAGGTTGGCAATTGAGCTTCTTTCAGCCGGTGAAGATTGTAGAAGTTGTAAAGAGCCCCTGGTGCAGCCCCTTTCTTGAAGGCACGATGCTTCAAAAATCGCAGTTTGATATTGGTAAAAGCAACACTAATCAGCCAATGACAGCAACTGAAGCCGGATTTTACGATGTTCATCTTTGGGAGTTCCCAATCATGACAATGCTCAAATTACTGATTATTGGCGAGTGCACTGCTGAACCCTATATAGATGCCAGCCTGACCTATATAAGCGAAGTGGACCCTATGTGGGAAAGTGATCTGCTTACACTCGTCCTGAATCCCGAGGCAGTAGTTTTTGCAAACCCAATTGCCTCAATGGTGTGCGCTGCTGACTGTGTAGCAGTAACAGCAGGAAAGGATAATCTCGCTGCATACTTTTGTGCCGGATGCGATGGCAACCTTTACCCATTAACCGGCCACATTTACGCAAATGATGACGCTGTAAGGACGAGTTCACTGATTACCCAGCGTCTTCTGACAAAACTACATCGCCAAGGCATGCTGATGCGAACGATGGGAGCAGACGCAATGTGTGAGAAAACGTGGGAATACTTTACACCACGTTCCCAGTATCGGCTTTCAATGCTTTTCCCTACTCCTGAGGCGAAGGGACCGGATTGCTGTCATCGTCTTGGTGATTCGGTACACGACTGGTCAACCCTTAAAGGTGGGCGCAAAAAAATAGGCAACGATAATTATGTCTATATGTTGTGGCGTTACAATGACTGTTGTGTTCGCTACGTTCCGGGCGTTTGATTTCTAAGGAGAAAATAAGTGAAACTTAGAAAAACAATCACCTCAGCGATTATTGCATCAATGGTTGCCAATACTATGAGTTGGGCTTTTTATGTCACACTCATAAACATGGTAATGACACCACGTGTTTACGCTGCTGACGCTATATTTGACCAGCTCGAAAATAATTTTAACCTTGCAAATCCTAACGCAAATCGCAATGCAACCACCAGTGCTCAGGACATTGTGGAGAAATACAAGAACGCGGATTCAGGCGAGAATGTCAGTGGGAAGATCACCGAGAAATACGTGGGTAAAGCCGAATCCGCTAATCTTAATCTCGGGAAGTATGGGGCAGGGAACTCTAATGAAAGTGTCATGAAAAATGCCGCATCCGATGGAAAGTCTATTGGTAGCGCCGTACAACTGCCGAGTATGTCTGGAGGGACAATCAATTCAAACTACACCAAGGAAGGGGCAAAGCTGCTCTCTCGTGATGCTAATGGCAACATTGGTATAAGCAGTAATCCCAATACTACTCCTGGAACCAAAACAAATACGGGAGAGATTTTCAGCTCAGAGCAAAAGCACAGCGATATAAAGTTCAACGCCGCAGATCGTTATGGGGATGAGGATGGCTTTGTTAACGATATAAAGAATCGGAAAAGCCAGTTATTTGATGCTCAAAGTTATGATGGCGTTGCCTACCGCACCCTCGTAAATGCTAACAAGGACAACCCGGCATCGTCTGTAAAGCCTAACGATCCCATGTTTACTGCGGGGAGAAATGAGATAACCAATGCTGTTGCTGGTACTGGAAACTGGCTTCAGAACTGTAATGTTGAGACCTCCAAAAAAACAGTAACCACACACTATCCTGATTACAAAGAGTTCTACTGTAACTCGCCTAAGCAAGATAACTTCAGCAGCTGCACGATAACTCGTGACTTCTCTGTTCCTGTATACATTTCAGGCGGAAACGGAGACATGTCGATGTGCGGCGATAATTGTGTGCGTATATGGTTTGGTCGCCGTGATGACAACTACTGGAGTGACGGGGTATTTAATAACGAACTGACATTAAAATTCCATCCGGATGCAAAATTGGCCTCAGCAAAGATTGTTAACGCGGAGTGGGATGACCACATGCGGGTAACACTTGATGGCACGCAGATTTTTGCTCACATAGATGGTGCATATCGAGAAAGTGACTATCCGGCTCCAAAGGGATCTTGGGAGTTAAAAAAATCGTGGAAACTCGACAAAGTATACGATGTAACTGAAAAGGTCAGAAAATCAGTTTATGAAGAACCTGATCGTGAAGTGACAATGGCATCCAGAGTCTGGGTTGGTGGGGGAGGTGAAGGGTACTTTGAGGTTGAGCTGACGTTTGAAAATATGAAGCTCGAAGATAAGCACGTCCAGGAACCAGCTGGTTGTTACGATGCTGTACAAACACCAAATACATTCTGCCGTTTCGATCGGTTTAAAGATATGGATGTTGGCACGAAGCGGCTTCCGGAAAGCGTGCTTTCTATGGCAAAGCCGCTGTATGAAGGCGATAAAGGCTTTCTTACCTGGAAGACTAACCTTGAAGGCTATTTTTGTGATCCATTGGCTAAAGACAAGATTTGCTCTTATGACGCTAGTGGGAAAATTATGAAAGACGCTAATGGAAAGGACCTCTGTTACAACTACGAAGAAATTAAGAGTATGCCTGATGCATGTAGTTCTTATAAAAATGATGCAGCATGTGTACTCGATAAACAAACATGTGCAGAGGGTTGGTTCGATGAGGGCACTAACAGCTGCTACATGTATGAACAGAAATACACCTGTGACAGAGGTAAGGATGTAGTTCGTGAGGTTGAATCTTCTACAAATGCCTGTGTTGGCATGATCCCATGTTCTGGAGGAACATGCGAAACTGGGCCAAAGGAAGAGAACAACGATTTTGGAAAAGTTGCGGCTTATTCAAACATGGTTCAGTACATGCAGGGCGAAGCCAAATGCGAAGACCCTAACGATGCCAATTCCTGTTCTGTCTTTGAAGGAAAACCTGAATGGTGTGGTCGTTCAGTAGGCTTTGTAAATGGCCTGGCAAAGACGGACTGCTGCGAAGCACCGCAGGGAACCGCAGGAGCACTTGAAGGTATCATGCTTGCCGGATCTATGATCAGAAACACTAACTGGACCAGAGTTAATGCTCAGCTAATAAAATGGACCGGCGGTGATACAGGTACATGGGCTTCTATGTCCAATGCGGTCGGTGAGTGGACTGCATCAGCTGGTAAAACAGTAGGGCAAATGTGGAACAATGTCACGAGCTCCTTAACGAGCGTATATGAAAACGTCGCTGGTAATCTAAGCAGGGCAGTTGGGTCTTCCGCAACTTCTGGAGGGGCAGGAGGTGCTGGCCAGTTGGCACAGGAAACAATGTCCAGCTTCGGTATAGGTCAGCTTAAGCAGATGGCAATGAAGAAAGCCTACGAATTGCTACCAGATACAGTTCGAGACTTTGTCTTTAAGAACGTTGCTACTACCGGAGGAGAGGTTGTCTTCTCGGCTGCGGTTCAAAACTTTATGCTTGCATTAAACGTGATCGGTTGGATTTATACAGCCTATCAGGTCACTAAAATGCTTTTAGAAATGTTGGTAGCATGCGACCAGAAAGAGATGGAAGCTTCTATTCATAAGAATCAAAAATCCTGTTTTACATTAGATACGGAACGATGCGTCAAATATCTGAATGTTGGTTTCACAAAGAAATGCGTTAAAAAAGCAACAGACATGTGCTGTTATAATTCCATGTTGTCACGCGTTATTATGCAACAAGCTTATCCGCAATTAGGAATAGACCCTGTCGCCTCTAATTGCGTGGGGCTATCAATAAAGCAAATACAGCAACTGGATTTCGATAAAATTGATCTGACGGAGTGGATTAATGATGCAGTTCAGGTAGGAGAAGTTCCTGATCAATATTCAAAATTCTCCGAAGAATCAATTGTGGAAAACTTACCATTCCAGAATGAGAACTATCAACTTCCATCAGAACGTACCAAGGAAGCAATGGGCGGTGAAGAAAATATGATAAAGGCCAGACAAGAAAATGCTCAGGCTATAAAAGAGGAAAATGTAGATTGTAGCTATTTACCTCGACCGGCCATATGTGAGGTAGGTTCAACTACGCTGGATCCGGTTACGGGCAAGCAGTTGCCGAAATATTGAAGAAGGGGCCGTTAGGCCCCTTTTTTAATTACTTGGCTTTCAATGTTTTTTCTGGGAAGCCTTTTTTACCGTATTCACCGGTAAAGAGGTAATAATCTTTTCCGTTGATGGAGGCTGCAACACCCCCTGGAGTTGTTGTATTTGGGCTATCAGAACGGAAAATGATACCCGAAAAATCAGCGCTTGTTTCGTTTCCTTTAAATGGGATGAACACATAACGAATTACAGCGTAATCACCAGCGGGAAGGTTTAGCTGAGGAATTTCGGTTCCTGTTGCGGGGCGAATCGCCTGAAAGCTGTACATTGAATCTGTAGGGAAAACATCAGCATCAGGCTTAGAGGGCAGATCACAGGTACTCCATTTATTGACGACTGCCATATCAATTTTACATGTGGCCAGAGCTGCTTTCTGTTTTTCAGGGTTGTATCCAAATGAGGCCTGAGTTGCTTTTGTATGCTCAAAAACATACTTAGCTCCTTCACGTACCAAACTTTCATCATTGTAAGGCAATTTTTTTGGATTGGGGACGAACACTAGGTATTGATTGACCTGGATGTATTCGGCGTCAGAAGAACTGTACAAAGAGCCGAGGCTCATGATCCCAAAACCTTTTAGACCGCCTGTTACGTAGCCCATCGAACTATTGATGAGATACTTAGAAAGAAAGTTGTCGGCATCCCCTCCAGGAGTAACCTCTTGCTCCTTAAAATTAACGTCGAAACCAGCAAACGAATAGGCATTCTTGGCGACAGAATCATTTGCTTTAGCATGCCAGTACTGGCCGTGACTGTACGCATTCAGAGCGGTGCCTGGCGTAGTGCCGGTGTCACCGGCACAACCCGATAGGGAAAAACCAATGACGACAGAAGAGACCAGAGATACTAAACGTAAAAGTTTCATTTAAAGCCCTTTTTGTAATGTCTTTTGGAGATGGAACCATTATTCCATAGTCACGCGTTTCACAAACAACCTGATTGCATAAAAAAGGAAAAAAAGTGATTTCCAGTAGAACCAGCAGTACACAAGAAAAGCGCTTTTATAAAAATGTATAATTATTAAAACGAAGTAATGAGGTTGAAATGGGTAAGCCAACAGAAGAGCAAAGACCTGTTATCGAGAATGCTAGCGCAAACAATATGGTGATAGCAGCGCCTGGATCAGGCAAATCATTCACCATGATAGAAGCGGTTATATCGATTCTCAAAAAGTATCCATATGCAAGAATCGGGATGGTGACCTTTACTCGCGCTGCAACAAACGCACTTGCAGCAAAGTTACAAAAGCGATTGAGCAAGAAGGATCTTGACCGGGTGCTGGTGGATACTTTTCACGGACTCGTTAAGAAGCAACTGGACATGATTCGCTGGCCGGGAAAGATGTTGATAGGGCCAGCACAGAGATCTGTCATTCACCGGGCTTTGAAAGAATCCGGTGTAACGATGAAGTTTGCTGAAGCTGAATTCGTTATTGATGCTATCGGCAGAGAAATGGATACGGATGTGATTTCAGTTCGGCATAACAGACAACAGATCCATTTATTTAATACCTATCAGGCGTTATGCCAGAAAGACCATGTGGCGGACCTCAATGCTCTTTCAAAATTTGTTGTCGGTCAAATGCATTCGGGAAAAATGCGCACGTTAGATTTGACACATTTGATAGTAGACGAAGTTCAGGATACTGACTCTATACAATTCTCATGGATAGCATTGCATACAAGAGCTGGAGTCTATACGAGTATAGTTGGAGACGATGATCAGGCCATCTACTCCTTCAGATCCTCAGGAGGAGTCAAAATATTTCAACAGTTTGAAAAACACTTCAGACCTAACATATTTTACTTAAACACATGCTTTAGGTGTGAACCTGAAATTTTAGAGGTGGCCGGAGCACTGATAGGAAAGAATGTTTACCGTTATGCCAAAGAGTTACGCTCGGCAAAAAAGGGAGGAGGAAAGGTCACTTTTCGTTCATATGTAGATATGGAGGAACAGATACAGGGTATTTTAAGCCTTATAAATCAGGATCCACATGGATGGGCAATTCTAAGCCGCAATAATGCTCACTTGGATGAGCTAGAAAGTTTGATCGAACAGCCAGTAATTCGTTACGGAGGTAAATCATTCTGGGATGAAAAAGAAACAAGCGATGTGTTAAGCCTTATGGCCTTTTTCCGACAATCAAATGATCCTCGCTTAATGAAGAGAGTATTGGCATTGTTTGGAGAACAGGAATCAGTTTTGGATGAAGTGGCATTGAGTATGAGAGGAAGAAAAGTTACTTTTGGCGACCTTGCCATCCCGGAGGACAGTTCTCTCGAAACAAAAACATTACATTCAAACTTCGTGCGCTTTACCCAGGAAAGTACTGATAAAGTTGAGATAGCAAAACGTTTCGCCAACCTTACGAAATGGATGGAATCGTCGTCAATCAAGATGAGGAGTAATAAAGGTACAGCAACCTTAACAAAAATTGCTTTAGACACTTGTAAACAGTGGGCAGAAAAGACTGGTTGGATGAATATGATCAATCGTGCTGCTGCAATGTCATTAGGCCCTAGGAAGAAGGACGAGGAATACAGCCCAGAGAAAGTAGTCCTATCAACCTTGCATGGTTCAAAGGGTCTTGAGTGGAATAAAGTAATAATAATGAGTTGTAATGCGGATCAGATACCAAGTAAAAGATCAGTTGGGGAGGAGGCAATAGAAGAAGAAAGACGTTTGCTTTATGTTGGATTTACGCGTGCAGAAAAGCAACTTTTTGTAATGTGGTATGGTGACCCTTCTTTCTTTTTAAGAGAATGCAGTGAAGAAAAGATAAAAGAAGCAGCTAATATTCGAATTTCTCCAGTTTATACAGAATAATTCGATATGGGCATTTACTTATGCTTAAAGCTATAGTATAAAAACAATGAGCTTAAATATCAGCTCCCAAATTTGAGTAACTTTGCTTAAAGTTACTTTCGCGTTAAGCGTTGATTTAGCCGTGAAAAGCGGCCAGCTTAAACAAGCTGTAAGACACCACCGGCAAAATGTCACCTTTGTCGCTGGTGCACTTCCCATGCCTGAAAAAGGCAATCTGAATTTACCAAACCGTAACTAATTTAGCTCCTCCTGGAGCTATTTTTGTTGCGTACTTCTAATGCCAGATAGTATAAATCAGGCGGTTCATAGCTTACGGGAGATGAATGACAGGCTTTGCCTTCGTGTTGAAACAAAAAATTGTTTCTTCCTTCTTACTATATATAGGTGACCCCAAATGTCTAAAAATAAAGCTCGCAGTAAAGCCCTTCATCAAACCTTTAGTGAAATTATTCCAGAGATGGATAAGGCGCTAAACAAACAGCTCTTAGAAGTTCTGATGAAATATACAGAACGTGATAATGAACTGATTGTTATTTTGAATGAGGACGGCCCAAATATCATTGAACTTAAGTCTCTTAAGCCTGTGTCTTTGTTGGCCGAAAAGCTTTCTGCTTATTCAAGCTATTATCATGTGGATGTTGTGGAGCTCGTGGTCAAGAAAATTGATTTCGAAGGAGCTTATAAGCTTCTTAAAGCTTCCCCAGATGTACCACTTTTTAAAAGCTTAACTGAACTGGATAAATATCTTGTTGAGGAGTTTGAAAAATACGGATTAAATTCATTTCTTGACGTGGATAATCTGGATTACTCACTTGAAAAAGCCAGTGAACTCAAAAATGAGCAGTTAATAAATTGGGTTTCGGACATCATTTGCAAACGTGAAAAATTAACTTTACGTAAGCGTTTTGATGTCGCAGTAAAGGCCCACTACGAAAATGTAGAAAAAATGTATGATACCATTCGTCCGTTAATGAAAAAACTGGGTTTCCCAGAAGATCTCATGACGCACACCTTTAGTGAGTTAAGCGTTTTTGAAACTAAAGGATGGGACCATGCAATAAAATCGAAAATTGAGACTCTCGCTAAGCGTGAAACTCAATATTTAGATGATGCGGCTAAAGCAGAGAATCGACGTCTTGTAACAGAGAAGTTGGAGAACTCTTTAGCGATTGCACCAACTAAACCAACAAGAAATTGGTTACATATTGCCGGAATTGCCTGTTTGGTAGTCTGCACGTTCATGTATGTAACTAATAAATTTATTTAATCCTGTTAAGGGGGAACCCTAACGGGGCTTCTCTTTGAACAAATCGAGGAGCGGAAAATGTCATATCTTGAATATATCAATGAAGTAAAAGTGTCCGGGATAGTTATCAGTGCTGTGGAGAAAAAAATGACTGACCAGAGTATAGGTTTGTTAATAAAGCTCAAAAATAGGATGAAGACAGAAGTTGATGGTGAAATCACTGAGAGAGAATTTTCAGTTCAAATCAAGGTGTCGCCTGAAATGTATTCAACCTGTTTCACTGGTATAAATCAGGGTGATGAGTTGATGGTCTCCGGTTATATTGTTGTCGATACTATTATGATTGAAGGGAGAGAACATCCTCTTGACTACATGAGAGTGGTAGCAACAAGTAAGTTGGCTCACATACCTAAACCTCTAAAAGGTTTTGGACAAAGTAGCTTTAATCAGATCTGACATTAAACCCACCCTAAAGGGGAGAAATCCCTTCATGGGATTTCTCCTTTTGGAGTCCCCATGAAACAAAAATTTAGGGCTACTGCAATAAGTAGTAATCAACTTAGTTTTTTTTCTATACTCGATATAGATGAAGATGAAATAACGCAAATAGTTGATTCACCCAAAGAGCATTTAAATGATGCTTACACGTCCGGATTAAACTTTAAATCAGAAGAAAGTAACATTTCTGAGATAAATTATGATTCTGAAAGGCGTGAAAATCACCTTTATGAAAAATCCAAATTACTTAAAAATCAGATTTTGCATACAATTAATTTTGCAACAGAAACAGATTATCTATATACGGTTGAAGAATATAACCCAGATTTGGGTGGTCTGGTAATAGAATGGACCCCTGAGGATGTGTATGTTGTTTTTCTATCCGCTATGGAAGAGTCTTTGGAAATCATTAAAGAACTAGTGTTGAGGAGAAAGTTATTCTTCAAAGATGACAATGGTAATATCACAGTGAATCCACTTTTAGAAGCTGAAACACGGTGGTATATGTCAAAATCATTTGAATACACTTGTTTATCTCATGGACTTGATGCATGTGAATTTAGAGCGGAATTAAAATCATGGCTCTATTATCATTCGCATCGTTCGATTAGTGAAAACACGAAATTAGCTGAATGCAGGAATGATGATGAAATCATTTTGCATGATTGCAATGACGATATGGGCTGGGACATCTTCTTTGATCAGGATTATTTAATGTCAGAAAAAAAACTGGCTGTTAAATGGACTGACAGGGAAATTATGGATGTTTACATAAAAGCTTTTAAATCCTCATTAGAGTTGTTTGACGAGCTTGTTTCATGTGATCTGTTAACTAAACGAAACGCTTTTGGCAAGTTAGAAATCAATCCAATATTCGAAAATCATTTTGAATGGATCATGTCTGAAGCTTTTGAAATAGTGGGAAATCATCTTGGTTATAATGTGCCTCAAATCAGGAAACTGATGGCAACTATTTGCCAAATGAATCTCAAATAAAATGCCACTGGCAAACATCTGCCAGAGGGCGGTGTTTGCATTTTACCGGAGTTAAAAATGTCTAATGCCGCTATGAAGTTAAATGAAACATCTTCTGATGCTTATGAAAAATTAGAAGCTCTTCTTTCCCCGGATGTTATAAAGTTAAAACATTATGTGGATAAAGGTGAGTATCTTTTAGTTCTAGCAAAGGACCTTTTTGGTATTCCAGAAATGGATCCAAAGATGGCTGTGCCTGTTTTCAAAACTAAAACCTCGTATCGAGCTCCGCTGAACAAAGACTACATACCAAATCCCCGAATACTTGAACAAGTGGTTAAACTGCTTATCAGTCCGGATATAGATTTAAGTGTGTGTCTTAAAGGTGAGTCCGGTTCTGGCAAGACTGAAATGGTAATGTACATTAGCCACATGATGAATTGGCCGCTGACAATTAAGCAGATCAACAGCAATATTCGAGTTGATGAGCTTGAAGGTGAGCGCAGTCTTAATGGTGGTAATACAGGTTTTGTACACAGCGATTTGGTAACGGGATTTCGTAATGGTCACCTCATTCTTCTGGATGAAGTGGACAAAATCGATCCTGATACGGCAGCAAAACTTCACATGCCCATTGAACGTAAGCCCTGGTCACTCAGTGCTAATGGTGGTGAGGTTATAACTGCTAATGGCTACACGCGATTTATTGGTACTGCAAACACAAACATGAGTGGAGGCGCTCGCCGGTTCGTTTCTTCTCAACGTCAAGATGCAGCTTTTATAAAGCGGTTCTTGATAGTTGAAATGGAGAAGCCCGACAAAGTTGCTTTAACCAATGTGCTTACTAAACGATATAGCTCTTTGCCTTTTCAGGTCATTGAGAAGTTCGTAAGAGTAGCGATTGCAGTAAATGACTCTGGTACAGAAGACAGTGTGATGGATATTCGTCAATTAGTAGCTTGGGTTGGCACGTCGATGACGTTAAAAACCTTTAGTCTTCTTGACACTTTCAAAATAGCTTTTGCTTCTGCTTTACCTTTACATGTGGTCGATCTTGTTCTTCAAGCTATAGATCTTTCTCTTGGCGAAGACAAGGATAAATCGCTGGAGTATTTCACAGCAAAAAAGTCGAGTTAGATGGGATTTGTTATGAAACCTCTGATATTTGTATCTCAGAGTTATCCCATCTTGAATTTAGTGCGTTTTTAAGTACGGATGGTGCTGCTACCATTGCTATAGCAAAAAACGGAACTAATTTTACTGGACTTATGCAACTGAATAACGACTATTCTTTATTGTTTTATCATGATGGTAAAATAAATATGGAAGGTCTGATTAAACAAATGGAATTAAAAGGTTATATGTATCAGGGAGCAATGGGCAATGATGATGTTGTTGCTGAGTTTCCCGGTATTCTTTTAATTTCACCAGAGTAGCTTTAATATCAACCCTATCGGGAAATCTTTCCCGTTGGGGAGGGTTTCCCCTTTTTTTTGGAGAAACCCATGACTTTAAATACTTCAATGCTTAACAAAGTATCTGCAAAACAAATCTCTGAGAATTTTGCAAAATCATATCCAGATTTACTGGAAGGTGCAGTTATAACAAAAATTGAAATAAGTGGCTGTCAAGGATCGCGTCGAACCGATAAAATCGATTTGTCTTATGATGGAGATGATATTACGGATCAAAAAAGCGTATCTAAAAGCGAAGTACGCTGGATTGACATAAAAGCCCTTAGCTTCAAAAGTACGATTACCAGCAGAATATCAACTCTTTGCTCACGCTTGTGCATCCGCTATAGCAATATGTGGATTTTACCAGTATCCAGTATGGAAGAGTTTCTGGAAGGGGCCCAAGAGATTGAACGAGAGTTTCAGGCAGGTATTCAAAACGTTGTAGACAATTATGAGATGCATATTGAGGCTGAAAAAAATAGAAGCCCAAGAATGTCTTCTTTGATTGATCAGTTGAAATTAACTAAAGATGATTTCATAAAATCCTTTAGATTTAATATTGCTCACTTTATTCCTTTTACGCCTATTAGCGTTGAAGGTGATGAAACCCAGGACTACTATCAGGAACAATTGATAACAGATCTGGCAGAAGAAGCAATGAAGGTTTATGAAAAAATTAGCAAAAATAACAATTTGCGCTCAAGTACTATTGACCGACTGAAGCAAATGCAAAATAAGATCATTAGCTTCATGTTTATACATAAAGAGGCGGCAGTACTTGCAGAAGCTATAAAACACATAATGAATAATTTACCTAAAGGTGCCATTTCTGAACCTCGCGACGTTGCGGTGTTACAGCAGTGGTTTTATTTCATGAGTGATGCTTCAATGTTAAAGCGTATTATTTCAGGAGAGCAAAAGGTTACTGACTGGTTGGAATCTATTACCAGATCATTTAATCAAAGCTCACAAACAGAACCGAACGCGCTACAGAACACAGGTATTGAAGCTATTTTAGATTCAACAAATGTGTTCCAGGTTGAACCTGTCGTAGAGAACGATATAAATAACAGCACGTTTTCAAACACTGATCCTGTAGCTGAACCTGAGAAATCAGTTTCGCAACAGGAAGACAATGTTGAAAATGGTTTTGATATCGAGCTCAAAGGCTGGTAACTGTTTGCTTTATTAAAAACCCCAGATGGGTACTTCACCATCTGGGTGAGTACCCCTTTTTTATAAAGAGGTATTCTATGAAATTAGATCTTAAATCATCACCGCGCCATATTAAGCGTTTACAGAATATAGCAAAAGTCATTAGCGGCTTAGGCGATGTAAGAGTTGTAATAGACGACAATACCAAAGGACCGTATTTTGATCCTGTAAATAAAGTTTGTGTTTTACCAAACGGCGATTATAGCGATGATGACTTTGTCAGTCTGATTGAAGGTTTTACCTGTCATGAAGCTGGTCATGGTCGCTATACCGACAGCGAGGTTTACAGTGACGCCTTTAATAGTGTTCTCAAGTCATCTGAAGGGTTTACACGCTTCGATGACGGAATGAATGCAGAGTTTGAGAGCCTCGCTGAGAAACGTAAAGCTTATAGCAGGGCAAAACGTCTTACCGGGCTTATAAATCTGTTCGATGATGTACAGATGGAAGAGAAGGTTGGTAACGATTATCCGGATGCAAAGCGGCGGCTTGCAGCCACTTACGCACTGATGGTTAAAGCCGGAAGGATGACTCCTGATATATCTTCTCGTCCGGAAAATCCTGTCCTATTTATTGAGTGGTATCTGCTTAACTCATTGCGAGTAAAAGTCCTTCAGCAGGCAGGTCACAAAGAAACACTCGATCCGTTTTTTGACTATGCCCAAAAGATACTTTCTCCAGTAATTTCTGATGTTGAGGAAATTTTTCATGATGCTCTTGGTTGTGAAAATACTCAGGGCTGTGAATCCCTTGCTCGTAAGACCCTGGCTCTTTTAGAGAGACTGCGGGATGAGGCAAGGGAACAACAGCAGCAGACAGAGCAGGAGGAGCAGGAGGCATATGATGAATCCGAGACCGAGACCGAGACCGATACCGAATCAGAAGATAAATCGCTTGAGTCGACTGATAGTCGTGAGGATGATTCTGAGGACGATAGTGAAGGTCAGGCAGATACTTCCGATAACTCTGATCTTGCTCAAGAGGGATGTTCTGAGCCTTCAGAACTTGCTGAAGATAACGAGGGAAATAATGAACCCACCGGTGGCAATCCCACAGGTGATAACATTATTGAAGACGATACTGATGCGATTAACCCTTCCGAGAGTGAATCAGATGAAGCCAGTTCGACTAACGTTGAAGATGAAAGTAACTTTTCATCGGCTCAATGGGAGATACTGGCAGATTTGTTGGATGCCTTTCTTGGCAGTGATGAGGATAGCGAAGATTATCACGATGCTTTGGCTAAAGAGATTGAAGGTATTGCATCAAAAGTATCCGATGACGTGAAAGCCGAATTCGGTGCTTCTGAATGGGATATCCCTGATCTCCTTATCGATTTGAATGTTTACAATGAGGCTTTGTCTCTGAGTCATTCAATCGGTAGCGACTTGTCTGTTTTACAGCAGGTTAAAATGCGTGGCCGAAACAAAACTCATGAGCGTGGAATTACCTTCGATGGAAATCGATTAATTCTGTCACCAATGGGAGTTCGTGATGTCTTCAGAGCTCAAAGCGAATCTAAAAATAGAGGGCATGTTGGCCTCGTATTAGTTCGTGATATTTCAGCGTCAATGGCTAATGATGAAAGATATATTCATGCCATTAAGTCAGATCTTGCTTTATCGATGGCCGCTGAAAGTTTGTCAAAAATGCATGTCTCCAATATAGTCTTTCCCTTCAAGGAAAGTGAATTTGAGATTATCAAAACGTTTGATCAAAGCGTTGAGGAATCTCTATCGAAATTCACTCTTGGATGTAAGGGTTATTATACCCCTACGGGATCGGCTTTAATGGCAGCTGTTGATCTGTTACTTGACAGCCAATTCGATAGGAAAATAATTTTTCTTATAACTGATGGTTATCCGAATAAATCGGAATTTACTATCGGCGAAGTTATGGAAAAGGCTAAATGTAATGGAATAGAAATCGTTGGTGTTGGTATTAAGACTGATGAAATAATTGGTTTTGAAACGGACACTTTCGTAACAGTTGATGATACTTCTTTATTGTCTATTGAAGTCAGTAAGCTAGTTCATCAAATACTTTCTTAATAAACTCTACCCAATCGGGGCAAAAGGCCCCGGTGGGTCTTTTTGCTCCATGAAGGAATAAGGAGCAAAATATGACTCAGATAAAAACTTACCGTGTAGAACATGAAAAAGTCGGTGCGATGCATAAAGTCCGTATTTTCGGACGTGTTGGTGAAGTTATAAGCAATGATAGCCCTCAGGAAAGAATCTTCCGCGAAGTCACTATAGCGGAGGGTAATAGCCAGCAGGCTGCGTTACTTGTAGATAACTACATACAGCGTCTTGAGAATAATGGCTTCACGACTGAAGCATAAATGTTGAGGGCCCCCGGGCCCTCTTTCTTAAATTCTGCGTTGTGGGTTTCTCCCTGTCTTCTGCACCGCAGAAGGCATTGAGAAACTCACAATGCCAGATAAGAGAGATCATCATGACTTATGCATCCCCGGCTCTTCGTCGTAATCCACAGGAAGTATCTGAACACTTTATTAAACTCGTTCATGCTCGAATTGCTGAAGTGTCTGGCTGGAAGTATATATTCGAAAGAATACCTGCTTTCAAAGACGCTTGTGCAAAAGCCCCGAGCCAGGTTCCTTGCCCGTTTACTGGCGCAGGGAAATCGAAGTTTCGTTTCCGACAAAAAGACCTTTATACCGGATGTGCGATCCATAATGACTTTCCGGTAAATGAGTTTTGCGACGGAATTGATGTTCTGGCGAAATATTATGAATTAAGTAAAACGCAGACTTGCAAAAAGATTCTCTCAGATTTTTTCGGGATGGATCTGCATGCTCCGTTAACTGACGCCGACATTGAAAATGAACGACGCTATAAATCAGCAGTTCGTGCCACAGAAACTCTTGACCGAGAGGAAGTGGCAAAGCGAATGCGAAAACTTGATGTGATGTATCACTATACCGGTGAAATCAAGCCTAATACTCCTGTTGCTTTGTACCTCCGTAATCGTGGGATCTCCCGCTTACTGAGTCACTTACCAAAGGATTTAGGCTTTAATAACCGGATCTACTATTGGGATAAAGATAAGCAGAAATCGATTATCTATCCGGGAATGATTGCGATCTATCGTGACACCCGAGGTCGGCCTCTGACTATTCATAGAACATACGTAGACAAAAATGGTGATAAGGCACCTGTAGAAAATCCAAAGCTGATGATGAAGCCTCCTGCCGATATGACAGGTGGCTCAATTCAGTTGTTTGACCCTCACTATGATTCAGGTAGTTCGACCTGGACACTGGGAGTGGCTGAAGGGATCGAGAACGCGCTTTCTGTTGTAGAAGCGACTTCAACACCATGCTGGGCAGCCAGCTCCGCATGGTGCCTTGAAAACGTTACTGTTCCTGATTTTTTACTGCCTCCGCCGGATGTAAAATCTATAAACTTTTATATCTGGGCGGATAAGGATATTGCTAACTCACAAGGCACTCGTGCCGGTATTGAAGCTGCTCAGCGACTTCAAAGCCGCATGGTTGAGTTTTTGGCTAAACGATATCCCGCATCAAAGCTGACAATTGAAGTCTTCGAACCAGCACAAGATATTCCTGATGGGAAAAAGGGTATCGACTGGAACGATGTTCTCCAGTTAACAGGGCAGGATGGATTCCCGATTCACTGGGCTCCTGAATGTCTTAATCAGCTGTAACAACGATAACTCCCCCGCTTTTTGCGGGGGGGGTTATCTTATCAATATTATATTTTAAAATTGTATTGATAAGATAACCGCTTTCCTTCGTGATAATTACCTGCCTTTAAGGTCTTTTCACGGCTGAGATGCTTGCTCAGTTAAATAAATGTGCGGTACTACTGGCTATGGTCGGTTGTATGACATGGTTATTCCATAAACTATTAAAACCCATAACGGGAGTATTACCGTTATGGTGATGCTCGTCGTTTTACATCGGAGAGCATTTTAATGAATTTTCAAATTAACGAAGTTTTTAATAAATTTGCTGCTGTTATAAAATCGCGCATCGTCAATGAACCATCGTCATGCTATTTGCTGCATGATAATGAGATAGATATAACGATTTTGAAACATAGCATATTAGAAAATGACAGAAACCTGTTGTACGTAGTTCGTCCTTCAGGAACGTGTTTTTTGCGTTGTGACAAATATTTCTATCCGAAATATTATCTTCGTTGCCGTGGAGATTATAAGTCATTCATATATGTCCATCTTGATCTACATAGTGGTGAAGCTAAAGAAATCACATGGGAGCAAGCAGACGATATGCTGTCTAGTCCAGGAAAACCCCCATTAAAAGGGAATCTTGGACGATTTGAGTATATAAAAGTTGTGGTTGAGGACCTTCGTATTCGAGGTTACGCTGATTATCTTCCTGCGTATAATCTTGATGACCTTCGCCGTTTTGCCTTACAGGACGACCGCCCATCCCTTGTCAGATACATTGACAATGTCATGGCAACGGTCTGATTGATTGCTAATTGATTTACATATTTTCCCTGATGGCCAACCTGCATCAGGGAGGCCTCAATAACGAATGGAGGCTGTATGAAGTTAGCTACGGACCTGGTAAAAGCTATTTTGATTAGAAATGGCGTTGAACCAGTAAATATAAGCGAATCATCTAAGTTATCTTTGAAACAACCACTGACAGAACTTAAATTCAGTTTATATTTGCGAACTGAGCATTTATCTCACTTCCTACCCGGTTATGTTTATTCTATAAAAGAATGTCCACTGTCATATGACATCGGGATCGAAATTCAGAAAATCTTCGAAAGTTTACATTTGTTAAACGAAGAATTTGAATCCCTCGGTTTTGTTTCTGTATGGATAGAAATGCATCAAAGCATTTTTGAACAAAGTCGGTTTAAGAAAAGTAACTTTACTTTTCGGGAGGAAGAGGTCGAGCTTGCTAAAGGGCTTGTTTGTTCTCACAATTCACAAATAAGTAATGCGGCTTATTTCTGGCTTCAGCACTTTGAGGAGTTTATGATTTATGTTCGTAATAAGCTTATCGACCTCTTTCGAGAGGCCTATGACCTGATCCTTGGAATGCAGCAAGTATTTTTCATTCGGGAAAAGGAAGAGCTGTTGAAAACTATAAGTTATGGCGATGAGCTGTATGAGGTGAAATTCATGGCGGCTGAGCTTTACTCTATCGAACAGAACTTAAAGTGTTCTGAATCGATAAGTACAAAATCTCAAGCTTCGGCATATATTAACCGCATCCGTGAGTTTGTGCGTTCGGGGTGGAGGCAGGGCTATATAGTCTGCCATCATAAGCGAAGTAATCAAATTTCATCATTGTCATTACCGATGTACTTGAAAGATACGTCAGGCCGAAGTGCTCGAAAGCGAGTAAAACGTCTTATATCTTCTACAGTTTGTGGTAGAAATAAAGATTTAGGTCTTACAGATTTTTAATTAAATTATACCCATGTGGGGATCACACCCCATATGGGAGTGATCCCTTTTTTTATTGAGAGAGGATCACATGAAAATTATCGAAAAAATCATTAATGCCTTTTTGGTTGTTCAACATAAAAAAATACAGGTTAAAAACATTACATTTTTAGACAATGGGCAGGGCATGTTCTCTGGTATGTCTTTTGATGCTGATGTTTCACTGGAGTTTATGTATGAATCAGCAAAAGCATATAGTTCTTGTTTCTGTGATATTCCCTTTCCAGGTTTTGAAGATGCAAATCTGGAGGAAATTACGAAATTTCAATTAGATGCTCTGAAGCAAAGAAAGAATCATTCTTTCTTTGTTAACCATTTGAGGTTTCCTATAGTTTTAAGGGAAGGGTGCAAAATCGAAAGAGGAGAAGTCTATTCAATTTCGAATTGCACTTATAATAAAGAAAGATTGCAGTATCTTTTTTCTCAGGATATTTACGGTAAGTTGTATAATTCCTTAGAGAAAGAATTAAGCTCGTTTTTCTCATTTATCAATGTTGAGGTGCACGAGTTGTTAAAAGATGCTGTATGCTTTGCATTAAAAATCCTGAATAAGATATCTTTGGATACACCTGAAAGACTTATTAAAGCTTTTAATTATCGTGACTGGTATTGTAGTTACGATGTTGAGCTTTTTAGGAAAGGCTTACCTGGTCATATTCTGGAAGAGCTCATTGCTCCAGATATCTTACTTTCAGACCTTAACGGTTGTAGAAAAATACTTAGAAATGCAAAACGATTTCTAAATGGACATACACAAACCAATTGTGTTTATATTAAATATGAATGATGGTTGGGGCCTGTTGATACCTCACACTCAGCTAAGTTGATGTCTGACAAAGAAATTAATAACCGAAGTGACTTGAAGAATTTTTCAAAGGTCTTTTTCAAAGAGTGTTTAAGTTCTGGTAAGTCGGAATATGAAAACCATCTTAGTGAAAAAGAACATGCGCTTCGCTATAATTATTAATTAAAATTATTTTCTCCCATAGGGATTTCTCCCTATGGGAGAAATCCCTCTATTAAGAGGGTATTGAAATGAATGCTATACAAAAGTTAGTTGAATCTATTCTTGTTAAAATGGGTTTTGTTGGCGCTGTAGTGGAAAATATATATTTGGATTCAAAACCATTTCGGCATATTCGATTTGTGGCTGATATTCCAGTAATATCTTTTCTACCTCATTTGGTGAAATATCTTAAGGGTGCAGACCATCTTTACAGTGGTAACGATGATTTGCATCCTCTTTTCATTTATTTTTCCGAAGCGGCTACATTAAAAGCAGGTCCTGTAAATCTCGCGAACTTTCGTTTTGAAGTTTCTATAGCTTCAACTCATTTACGACTGGTCTCAGAGCAGCCTGATTTGCTTTTCAAAGGATTTAACCGGGATAATCTAGAATACGTTTATTACCGCTCAGATTTGGCCTCTAAGGATCTTATACTAGGCCTTGTTGAACACGGTTCTCCTTTCATAAAACATCTACATGGACTTATACAAAAGCGAATTTTAAACGAGTTCTCTCTGATTTTTTCTGTTCTTGAAAAGATTTTAGAAAGCGCGAAGCCACAAATTCTTGCTTGCTTCCATAGTGTTGATTATGAAATGAACGTAAAAATAATAGCCGAAGCTATACCTGAAACTGTATCTAATCAGATAGTCACATCTGATTATATAGTTAATTCTATATCAGATGCGGACAAGTTTATAAATCATGTTCGTCGCTATTTAGCAGGCAGGGTAATGAAGAGGCGGATATACGCTGAATTAGATGTTTGTGAAGAAACATCAAGTATTTCACTAGTGAACTTAGGATGCTTTACGTCTCCTCTGCTCGTTACGGAATATCAAATGTTTAAGCCACACTCTTCAGGGTTATATCGAAAAGCTATAAACAACTCCTTAAAACAGTTCAAACCAGAAATGCATGTACCTTCTGAAGAACTCTTTTATAATTAATCTAACCCATCCGGGAACCTGCTTCCCGGTGGGAAGCACTTCCTTTTTAGTCATGAGGTAGTGTAAATGTTTAAAGAATCTGACCACGTGGAATTTGTTAGTGCCTTTCTTTATCAAAATTTAGGCCTTAATGTTTCCGCTGACGATATAACCGTTCAATTATCTGATACTTCGTTCGACAAAGTAACCTTTGATTACGATGTAGATATCGATAATTTAAATTGTATGTTGGATCTCTACATATCTGAGCTAATAAAGCACAACGCATCTTACTCCGATTCTATTCTTTTGAAACAAAAAATAATTTATTTTCTTGGAGTATTTAAGAATTTCGGATTTTTTACGTTTGATATTCGCGGATATAGTAATACTTTAAGCCCAGTTAAAGTTATTGATATTGTTTCAATGATTATTAATGACTGTGAAGAGTTATCTAAAGCTAATTCTTCTACTGATGCTATAAGAAATCTTTATCTCGATAAAATGAAGGTGGATGGGAAAGTGTTAGTTGCGAAATTTGCACTTAAACAGTTTTTTCATTCCGACTTTGGTGACTTTATCTCATTTGTCGAGAAAAGAATTACAGATTGTCTTAATGAAACTTTAAGGATTATCAAAGCTGTTGAACATGGCTTTGTACGTGTAGGGCAGCATAAGATTAATCGCCGTATTAATGATGACTTAAAGTTATGCATTGATTTCAATACTGATGATTATCCGGCAAATATGCCAGATATATATATTAAGTTTAACGATACATTTGATGGGAACGGGGCGTTATATTGTGACAATGATGCCCTCATATCCCTCTATACCGATGTTGCTTCAATTATCAATGTGCCGGTGATGATGGAAGTAAGATTGATCAATAAAAGAGGGCGTGTTGTCTGTGATTCTTCGCATTCAACTTACGTATCTCTCGAAAGTAATGACCGATACAGAGTAACTGATCGCACATTACTAATAACTGAAGCTTTTGACGATTTTCGTAACGCGTCTCAATGATCCTTTTGCTTCAGTCCAAAAAAGTAACTTTGGTTGGCTGAAGACACTTGTCTATGACAATGTAAAATCTGTCGCTGGCATCTTCTTTTAGCTTAACCAAATTTTTATCTAACCCAGTGGGGAAGTCGCTTCCCTTCTGGGGCACTTCCTCTCAAATTCGAGGTAGTGTATATGACACATTCATCTGATGATAAAAACTATGTCCGAGCAGTTCTGAGTTATCTTGGCATAGATTTTGATGAGGCGGATATAGTATTAAGTGTTTGCCATTGTCAAAGTGACGAGCTTTCTTTTACCTGTAATATCAAAGCTATTGAACTCAAGAATGCTGTTGATTTATATGTCGATAGTATCTCTGAGAATGAAATAGAAGCTTTAAACAGAGAATCTTTAAAATCGCGACTCTGTTACTTTCTTGAGGTGTTTGACGCAGTCTCTGGTCAGTACCTTGAAATTTCAGGAAAACACTTTGCAACTAGTCGTTTTGAATATGATGATGTTTGTAGTGAAGTTCTTAGCATGTCTAATGATGTTTCTCAGTCGAAAGGTTATGACCGGGATGAATATAACAGACTGATGCAGGTTGATGGTCAGGTTATGATTGCCCGTTTTGCTTTGCAACAGTTCTGGGATACTCATTTTATTGGACTAATAACATTTGTATCTGAGTCTATAACATCGAGCCTCTATAAAGCTTATGAAACTTTTAGTGATATTAGTTTGGCTTGCTATAAACTGAGTGAATATTCTTATTCACGCTCTATCAACAGTGAATTGACCCTTAATATTTCACTTAAAGAAAATGACTTCTGTGAGGACCTATCTGATTGCTATATGGAAGATGAGGCTTTACCTTCTGGTAGGGTAATTTCTCGACGCAACAATGACTCCATAATAAGTATTTATGAGAGCTATGCTGCGGCTTCTTATATTCCGATGATTGCATCTTTGGAAGTCGTTGATGAATACGGCGAAGTGGTTACTGACCTCTGCCATACCGTTTATGTTTCAGAGTTAACCGGTGGGCGGATTAAAATCCACGACCGTAATGACTTAGTATCTGAAGTTTTCGATAACCTAAGAAATTTAAATCTTGCAGTTGGAGATTCAGTTTCACAAGCTGCTTGATTCTTTCCCTGATTTTGATTTTTTCTCACATACTCTTATGGCACGGTTTCCGTGCCTTTTTTTTGCCTCGCTTACAAGCGTCTACTCCTCTTCTACCTATCCCACCTTACATCACCACTTAAAATCTATCTTTCTAATTCCATTATCCTTTTCGTAGCCTCTAATGCTCTGGTATGAACATACTCTTTAAACTCAAAAAAGTGCTATTAACGAAAAAAAATCCCTAAAGAGATTTGTATACTGTTCTCAACCAAGGAGAGCTCATGAATGAACTAAAATCCAAAAACGAGAACAGTACCAAAAGCAACTTTCCCCCGGTTGATAATCAGTTTTGCTTTTACCATGTTGATTTCAGCATAGAACGACTACTTTCTACGGCCGAGGATCTCCAGCTTGAGTACATCTTCCAGAAACCTGGAAGTGAAGTAAGAAAGGATTTGGTTGAGCGATTCGAACGTGGAGAGCGCTTTGTTACAGCTTCACACTGTGACAATTTCTGTGAAATCCTTGGTTGTCAAGGCCATCAGGAAAATGCATAAACCCATAAACCTACATTTCCACTTTTAAGGATGTTCACTAAAGAATGATTGGAGAAAGTATTTTTGACTGGGTAATTTACGGAATATCCATTTTGATATTTGCCTCAGCACTAATTGAAGGAAAGACAACTCGCTACCCAGCACTTTTTTTCTATGGGAGTTTAATTTTAATGTTAATCCTGATAGTTGCTGGAGGCCTTAACTGGTGGTTCTACAGGTCAAAATATGGCGCAGTAATCGTTATCTTCACAGTGGTTTCTTTACTGATGACTCGATTCCGCCTGGTCATATATAAATTAAGATTAAGAAAGTTAGTTTCAGAGATCAGATTTCGTATAAAAACGGGTTTTCGTATAATTCTTGTTTTGTCGGATAATGAGGATGAGCGTAATGTTCTGCTGTCTATGCTTAGCAACGTATTGCCAGAGCAAACGCTTATTCACACGCGTGATGCTCTCGGACCTCATTCAGGGCCTATCCTAAAAGCTCTTGAGCTACATCATCAACAGGGAACAGGTTACATACTCGTCTGTGAACAACAAATCTCAGCGCGTACGTGGTTGAGTATCGTAGAAAATGGGAAACCTGATACATCTATAGCTGTTAATTTTCATTCGATCCCAGAAATGGAGTGATTTTTCAATGAGTAGAACCGTTTCACAAAGTGTCACAGAAGATTGTCTTTTTGATACCCGCACACAAGTCAGATTACAACTAAGTCGAAGCGTTCATAAAACGCTGGCATCTGCTAAAGAAATTTTACAGGGAAGGGGGGTTGATTCGGTCTCTATTGAAGATCTTGTGCGAGCCTGTCTTGAAGAGAACCAGCCAATTGATCTCGCCTCACTTTACCTTGAAAATCTCTTAAAACAGAAAGGTACCAGCATTTGCGATTTTTAGTGTTTTCAAACCTATTAGATAAAATGCCGGTTGTGTTTATATAACATCAATAATTTCATGCAACAGGTAAAACATGAGTACTCAAAAGCAACTTTCCAGAACAACCGGCACTGAACGTATGTTTAAGGAAGAGCTGGCGTTATCCTTAATTTGTTGGGTTTTCACCAGTCCATTTACCAACTGGACCGATAAAGTCTTCAGTGGTATTGAAGTTCCGTCTGAAGGACCGTCAACATTACTGGGTGAGGCTGAAAAATTCTTTCGTTTTGTCGTTAATGAAGAAGGCTACGACGCAGGAAGGGCTGCTCTTGGTCTTGACCTATGTTGTTTTTCACTTCCGTCGTGTTTGTTCCCGGACGCTGCCCTGTCTGAGGAAGAGGTTATGAGTAAGTTAACCGGAGAAGTTATCCATGGGATTCTTCTTTCCTTACCTGAATTTATTGATATGCCAGAAGTGCTCGCTTACCAGGTCAGGGATGAAATTCTTGCTTTTAACACTCGCTGTGGAGACGGGATCTTTCATGGTTGGAACACGGCTTCAGAATTGTGGAAGTTTGAAATCTTTCCCCGCACCACCATCATGATGCAGCATACTTCGGCAATACATTAAAATTAGGCGGGGCAGAATGCATAAAAAACTTTTTCTTCTCGAATGGAAACCCTGTCAGAGCCGCGTATGGGCCGGTTGGATGGCCCTGTGGTTGACTATCAGTTTTCTGATGTTATCTGCCTTGCTTATGACAGATCATCTCCTGAACAAAGTCATCCTGCCGCCAACATGGTTGTTGATCTGGTTTTCGCCAATGCTGGGGTTTTTGATAAAAGTTCGCGTCGTCGAAACTCAACATTTCCTGGAGCATGACCTCTGTGTTGCAGGTTTCTCTTTTTACCGCTGGAAGAGGTTAGTTTCTCCCGGGCTTTGGTCAGTTGACTGTATAAATGGTCGTTTTCGCCTCAATCGGATCACCCAGGTGGGTAAGACTATCCACTATCCATGGCGTCTCCATTATCATCCTTTGTTCATGAGCCCTATCGAACATAAATCGCATGCTGTGAAAGCTGTTTCAAAATGACTTCTTTAGAGGTTTACATGACATTTATGTTCTGCAAGGTCAGCCAGGGCAGCAAAATTGATTTGAAATAACATGAGCCTGGAGAAACGTATGAGTTATGACGATTTGCCCTATTTTCGTGACCAGATTCTGGAACGTATCGACTCGCTTAAGTGTTTTCTTTCGAACACCCCCCCGCTGATGGCAAACCTGATGACTGTCTCCACCGTATCTCGAACAGAAGAGCGACTGAAGCAGGTTAAACCCATCAGGGTTAGTGTTAAAGACGATGCTTCGGTTGAGGAAATTATTCAGGCACTTACTGACATCTGTGTGGATGACATAGAGTCATTAAGTCATGATTCCACCAAAGTGACCACTAAATACCCGGGTCTTATCATTGTCCCAGAAAGAGCAGATCTTCTCGAAAGCTTGATCACATCTATAAATGAAGCAAAAAATGATTTTGCTGCGGCAATGAGGCGTATCGATAATAAAAAGAATGTCCGTTTTGATAAAGTGCACAAGAAGCTCCCGGGCCTTGTCGCTATGCACTCAACAAGAAATGTCCTTTTCATCAAGTCCCAGCTTAAAAAAGTTACTTTTTCATGGCGGCTAAACCGAAACCAGGAAGTTAAAACAGCAGAGCAACTTGTGAGTTTGTTGGAGCGCAGGAGAGCCTCAGAAGTAAAAAATGTAGCAACTACCAATTTGAATGTCGTGTCTAATATCGATAAGGCTTTACACCGTCTTGAATTTCACCCACTGAAGCAGGGCGAATCTTATCGCCTTTGTCGAACTAACTCTTTCCCTGTTCCGATTGCTCACATTTTTGCATTTAGGCCTGAAGGGCAGGAACGAAACGGGAATAAATATGCTGAGACTGATTATTCAGTAGTAAAAGCATCCTTGCCCATTTTCGCAGCAGGCAACATACCTCAATTAAAAACGCTCTCTGACTGGGCTCCTGAAAACAGCCAGGGCCCGTCCAACCAACGGAAGCTGAGCCTGAAATATACAGAACTCGTGCCGGGGGCTGAGCTGGGCATTTTCATTGTCAGCCCCGAAAATTAAGGAACAACAATGCAATGGATTTCCACAGCCAGCCAGAAAATCGATGAGCGTCTCTATCGTGTCTGTGTCTGGGTAAAAAAATATCACGCTGATGCGATTAACCGCGTTGTGCTTACCGTTGATCTAAGTAAAGCCCGACATGACCCTGACGAGGACCAGGTAAGAGCAGAGCTGCTGTGCGGCCATTATTTTTTGCTTCGTAAGGAAAACGCTTCGAACTCTGCGCCTGACGATCAAAAGTTTGCTTTCCTGCCTGACGGGCGCAATCTGTGTTGGCAGACCGCAACCCCGGTGCTTCAGCATCTCCTGCTCAATAAAAACGTTCCTGAGTCGCTGAGGTTGCTTACGGACTACATACATATGCGTCTGGCCAGGCTGACAATGGTACCAATGTCCGGAACCATCATGAACGAGGCTCTGCTGGACAGCATCAGCTGGGTTAAGGTGGATTTGACCTACTTCTGGCAGTACGAACAGCTCAGCTCTCATCTGGGACCCATCCAGATAACCCACAAGGCACTAGTACGCTTCGGGCATCTGGCAAAGAATGATGAAAACTCCAGTGCCATAAGAATCCTGCGTCAGCGTCTGTCTTCAGAATTCTTACAAGAATTTCAGATGGCTGAGGATGAGCTAAAGCGCAAACAGTCGTTGATGGGCACCATGGACGTGAAAATGCTGTTTCATGCTCATTACCCCAGCCAGAAGATGCTGGTGGCTCGATATAAAAATGGTTGGGTAATGGTGGATTGTTTTCTGTTTCATCATACCAAACCTAAGAAAAAAGCAAAAAACAAAACTACTGTGGCTAAGCCTCAACTTAAAGAGACTAAAAGAGAAGGGAGTGAAAATGGAACTGGGCATTATGGTGTGCATCGTGTTGTTACTCTCCGTGGCGGCGGCGTGGATCAGTAATAAGACAGTTGATTTGCTCGAAAGATTCTATTTCAAGCGTCCGCTGAGCATGGAGTACGCGGCATGGCTACGTGTAATGTGTGCAGGCTTGTTATTGGTTTTTATTCAGGTTGCTCCACAATTTACACTTCTGTATACCCTTAAACTTGTCACGCTTATTAATCTTGGAATCCAGACAATGAAATTAAATGGCGTGTACAAATATAAAAGAACGGGAATTTTGCCTCCGGGAGGGGCACTCTCTAATCTCACCAGACTTAACCCGTTCAAGAAAAAATAAAGTTATGCGCCCGTGAGGGCGCTATTCATCAAAGGCATTTCGCATAAGCTTGATCATTGCTTTTTTACCAGCTTCAATATTACGAATGTAGCGCATAACCATTTCTTCATTCGACCAGTTCCCCATTTCCATAATCTGTGGTAGCGAGTAACCTTCAATATTTAGCTGTATCGCTCCGCCTACACGAACGCTGTGCCCTGTCCAGTAACGAGTTTTAGTCTCATTTGGATAAAGCTCATTCCACATCTCTTTAAATGCTCGTAAAAGGGAATTTTTGCTGAGCATACCGGCATCGTCCACAGTGTCTTCTTCATCTTCATCGTTCAGAAGACTTTGCTTAGCACGATAGGGTAGGTTATGCCTTTTAAGAAGTTCAGATAGCTCATTCCCCTTACTCCGAAGCTTCCAGCCGGGTGGCATATAGCCTGTATCATGGAAATTTACGGCCTGGAAAAGGAATTCATCCGGATGACTGTGCTGATCCATTTTCACGAGGTTCATCAATCTCAAGAGGCAGTTAGTTAACTGACGTGTCAGCCGGTAGGTAAGAAGTGTACTAATGTTCGTTTTTGTACGGTATACCGTCAGGTTAAATTCACCGGTCATACTATCCAGAGACAGATCTTTCAGACGTATACGTCGAATTTCGGATGAACGGAGCAGTGTTTCAAAGCCTGTCCAGATCAGGCACAGGTCACGAAGTTTACGAACTGAGTTTGTAGTACTGCGTAACTTTATCAGAGCCTTGAGATCGCCAATAAGAAAGGGAGTTGCCTGTTTAGTCGTCTTTCGCTTCCGGGCTTCCGATTGTTTTAAGGCTTCCAGCATGTACCATGCTTCAGACGTAATAATCCCGGGCAGGTTAAGCCCTTTTTTATGGATACTATTTAAGGCCTGAAGACAGCTGTTTATGCTGCTTCGTGACAATTTGCCTTCAAGATGCCCCATAAACGCAAGCAGAGCGTCCTCAGACACGGGGAGCGAACTTACTGGCCAGTCTGTATGCAACCGGGCATTCGCCAGATACCATTCGTTCCATACTCGTAGCCAGTGCAGATAGGTTTTAGCAGTGTTGTATCTCAGATGGGAAAAGTAACGGATCAAGCGTGAAAGCTGTTTATCATGGTTGCCGAACGTTTCCAGCTGCTGATGCAATTCGCTTTCCGAAAACTGTCTGATCACTGATTGATTCTTCATCCTGCTCACCGGGATACACTGGTTTTAATTACAGGTCATTTTAGCACTCATGTACCTGGTTATGAACAGGGTGGAAACAACGAAAAAGGTTGTGAAATCGTTAGGCTTAAGTGAAAAATGATATTAAGATTATCCCTGGCCAGTTGAGGCCTGTCTAAAGAAGGTTGATTATGTCTGACACAAAGCAGTCTTATTTAATGAAATTCCGTAAGTGTAGTTCGTTCGAAACGCTCGAAAAAGTATTTGAAAGGTTATGTGAAAAAAACTCGGGTGTCGCCTCTCTTGAAATTTCTGGTGCTTATGATCATCGTAAAGCCGAACTGACAATGAAAAAGTTATATGACAAAGTTCCTGCGAGTGTGTGGACCTTTGTTCGCGAGTAATTATTAATATTGGCACAACAAAAAGACTGTGCCTGGATTTGAAAATAGTTTATGCCCCTTTCGGGGCTAAAGGCATTGTAATAGCCTGTCTTTTAAAGTTGTTTATTAAGTTCGGAGAAAAACTTTAATCATAAGCCAAGCCCACTGCTAAATACATCCGATATTCTCCTTCATTTTATTAGAAGTGATAAAAGTTACTTTACCTAAACTTCTCTCTCAATATTTGTAAGGCTCTCATTTGATTTTTGTCAAACATTAATCTGGAAGACGGAAAAATCATTTCTTTTAATACGTTTTACAGAAATCCTCCTCCGTTATTTCGGATATAGTTTGAATCATTATCAAAAACGGGGTGCAGCCATGCGTAAGAGTTATACATTTGGTATTCCATTTGGACTCCAGCGAGAATCAGGACTCTTTTTAGATATTACAGAGGTCAGCCGGGGTATTGACTGTAACTGCATCTGCCCCGCTTGCAAAACTGATCTGTTAGCAAAGCAGGGGGAGGTCAAGCTTTGGCATTTCTCACACAGTACAGCTGTAGCCGGTGACTGTGATGGTCTGATGGAAGCCATCCGGGGAAAGATTATTGAAGTCATCAACGAGCACCAGGTTCTTGGTTTCCCAAATCTTCTCGCTGGCGACGATGGTGGGCCGGTTTCACTGAATGAGGTTAGTGGAAGCGGCAGTATGTTCGGAGGCACAGCTGATCTGTTCGTAAAGGTTAATGATTTATGTGTGGCCGTCTTTCTGGACAGGGATCGCAGCATTTCAGAGAAGTTAACCTTTGACCATCTTCATCCTTCCGAAAGAGTTGCCGCATTGCGTATCGATCTTCCTGATTGTCACGAACGGTGCAATAGTGATCCACACCCAACGCCTGAAATCAGATCCAGGGGGTAATCTGCTCTCCTGATTCAGGAGAGCTTATGGTCACT
>NZ_JAQIRK010000025.1:0-41605 GCF_050600805.1 Klebsiella sp. 141240
GACCCCATGCCGAACTCAGAAGTGAAACGCCGTAGCGCCGATGGTAGTGTGGGGTCTCCCCATGTGAGAGTAGGGAACTGCCAGGCATCAAATTTAGCGTGCTGATATGGCTCAGTTGGTAGAGCGCACCCTTGGTAAGGGTGAGGTCCCCAGTTCGACTCTGGGTATCAGCACCACTTTTTAGGTTAAAGTTCGGCACTTGTAAAGAATTTGCCTGGCGACGAGAGCGCGGTGGTCCCACCTGACCCCATGCCGAACTCAGAAGTGAAACGCCGTAGCGCCGATGGTAGTGTGGGGTCTCCCCATGTGAGAGTAGGGAATTGCCAGGCATCAAATAAAACAAAAGGCTCAGTCGAAAGACTGGGCCTTTTGTTTTATCTGTTGTTTGTCGATGAGCGCTCTCCGGAGTAGGGACAAATCCGCCGGGAGCGGATTTGAACGTTGCGCAGCAACGGCCCGGAGGGTGGCGGGCAGGACGCCCGCCATAAACTGCCAGGCATCAAACAAGAAGAACCCCGTACCGGAAGGTGCAGGTTTTTTTGCTGTGTGGCGTCTATCTCCCCGGTGGCGCTGCGCTTACCGGGGCTACAAAAATCGTAGCCCGAGAAAGGCGCCTCGCGCCGCCCCCGGGGAAAGCGACCATATCAATATAAATGAAAGGCCCAGTCGTGTGACTGGGCCTTTTGCCTTTCTGGGGAATAAGCCGACAGGGATACCTTCCGGCTGAGCATTATGGCGAGGAATCGTTAACGAGTAAGCGCCACGATACCTAACGTGAGACCGGCAACCACTGCGGCACCACCGGCGATCGCGCCAGCTGTTTCCCAGTTATCCTGTGTTGTGCCTTTTACACAGGTGTTGGTATGCACCAGTCGGCCCTGCGAGTCATAGACAGGCACGCACGGGGAATCATGGGCACAGCCAGCAAGCAACGTTGCTAACAATGTCACTAATATTAATTTTTTCATGGTATTACCTCTAAATAACCGTTTGCTGTCAACGATGTCAACACATAACGGAATAGCTTATTTTACCATCGCAATGACCCAGGCCTGGAAGGGGAAATAATCTCAAATTATGAGCAGTGTAAATATCGTGAAGAGAAATGAGAAATAATGAAGAAAATATGCAGAGGGGGATATTTCAAGGCGTTAGTCGAAGATAAAAAATTAATATTTCTACTAACTTGTTGTTCTGATAGAAATAAAAAAGGCGCCGCGTGGCGCCTTGATAATTATATTCGATTATTCTGCGTGGCGGGTAAAGCGACGCCTTACGACCACAAAGAACACCGGCACGAAGAAGATGGCCAGCAGCGTTGCGGTAAGCATACCGCCCATCACACCGGTACCTACAGCGTTTTGCGCGCCGCTACCAGCTCCATGGCTAATCACTAATGGCATGACCCCGAGAATAAAGGCTAATGAAGTCATTAATATAGGGCGCAGACGCATACGGGATGCTTCCAGGGTCGCCTCAATAATGCCTTTGCCTTCTTTATCCATAAGATCTTTAGCGAACTCGACAATAAGAATAGCGTTCTTCGCAGATAAACCAATAGTGGTTAACAGGCCGACCTGGAAATAAACGTCATTATTCAATCCTCTAAGCGAAGCTGCTAATAATGCGCCGATAACCCCTAATGGCACAACCAGCATAACTGAGAATGGAATAGACCAGCTTTCATAGAGTGCAGCCAGGCAGAGGAAGACGACTATCAGCGAAATAGCATATAGCGCTGGCGCCTGGTTGCCTGAGAGACGCTCCTGATAGGACATGCCGGTCCAGTCATAGCCAATACCCGTAGGTAGTTTACTGGCCAGTTGCTCCATCAGCGCCATCGCTTCCCCGGTACTCTTGCCCGGAGCCGCCTCACCGAGGATCTCCATCGAAGGCAGGCCGTTGTAACGCTCAAGGCGCGGAGAACCATATACCCAACGTGAGGTGACGAATGCAGAGAACGGTACCATTTCACCGTTAGAACTGCGGACATACATATTATTGATATCACCCGGCAGCATACGGAAGCTGGCATCGGCTTGAACGTAGACCTTTTTCACGCGGCCGCGGTCGATAAAGTCATTCACATAGTAGCCGCCAAGCGCTGCCGAGATCGTTTCGTTAATGTCGGATAGTGAAACGCCCAGCGCCTGCGCTTTCTCTTGATCGACGTCGAGTTTAAACTGCGGCGTATCCTCAAGGCCATTAGGGCGAACACGTACCAGTTGAGCCGGATGTTGTTTTACCATCCCCAGAAGCTGGTTTCGGGCCTGGGTCAACTGTGTGTGTCCTAAACCGCCCTGGTCAATCAGTTCGAAGTCGAAACCAGTCGCGGTACCTAATTCGATGATGGCCGGCATGTTGAACGGGAAGACCATCGCATCTTTAATCTGGCCAAAGGCGGCAGTGGCGCGTTTGATAATGGCTTCGACACCGTTTTCCGTACCGCTGCGTGCTTCCCACGGTTTCAGGCTAACGAAGGCCATACCGGAGTTTTGGCCCTGTCCGCTGAAGCTAAAGCCGTTAACGGTGAACACGCTTTCAACGTTAGCTTTCTCTTTCTGCAGATAGTAGTCAGTGACGGAATCAAGCACCTTCTGCGTACGCTCCTGGGTGGCGCCTGCGGGCAGTTGGATCATGGTCAGGAACACGCCCTGGTCTTCATCAGGTAAGAATGATGTCGGCAGGCGGACAAACAGTACGGCCATGCCGATAACAATCAGCAGATAGATAACCAGATAGCGCCCGGTGCCGCGCAGGATCCCGCTTACGCTGTTGGTGTAGTGGTTAACGCTTTGGTCAAACCTGGCGTTAAACCAGCCGAAGAACCCCTTTTTGCCATGATGGTCTGCGGATGCTGGCTTTAACATGGTTGCGCACAGCGCCGGGGTCAGTACCAGCGCGACCAGTACAGACAGCGCCATCGCGGAAACGATAGTGATGGAGAACTGACGATAAATCGCCCCGGTTGAGCCGCCAAAGAAGGCCATCGGGACGAATACCGCCGAGAGCACCATGGCGATACCAACCAGCGCCCCCTGGATCTGCTCCATTGATTTCTCGGTGGCTTCAACGGGGGAAAGCTTCTCCTCAACCATCACGCGCTCGACGTTCTCCACCACCACGATGGCATCGTCGACCAGTAGCCCTATCGCCAGCACCATGCCGAACATGGTTAGCGTGTTGATGGAGTAGCCGAACATCGCCAGTACCGCAAAGGTGCCCAACAAAACCACCGGCACGGCAATCGTCGGGATAAGCGTTGCACGGATGTTCTGCAGGAATAGATACATCACGAGGAAGACGAGGATAATGGCTTCAAACAGCGTTTTAACCACTTCGTGAATGGAGATTTTAACGAACGGCGTGGTGTCGTAGGGGTAAACAACTTTCATCCCTTGCGGGAAGAAGGGCTGCAGCTCGGCAAGTTTCGCTTTAATCGCCGTAGCGGTATCTAACGCATTGGCGCCGGTCGCCAGTTTAATCCCCAAGCCAGAGGCGGGTTTGCCGTTAATACGGGCGACAACGTTATAGTTCTCGCCGCCCAGTTCAATACGCGCGACATCCTTCAGGCGAACCACGGAACCATCGGCGTTAACCCGCAGGGTGACTTTACCGAACTCCTCCGGATCTTTCAGGCGAGTCTGGGCAATGATCGAGGCGTTGAGCTGTTGACCTTTAACCGATGGCGTACCGCCAAGCTGCCCGGCGGCAATCTGATCGTTTTGCACCTTCAGTTGGTTGATAACATCGACCGGCGTGAGGTTATATTTATTCAGCAAGTTGCCGTCAAGCCAGATACGCATGGCATATTGCGCGCCGAACAATTGCACATCGCCCACGCCGTTAAGGCGGCTAATAGGGTCCTTGATGTTAGAGGCAACGTAGTCGGAAATATCATCCTGGGTAGTGTTTGGGTTATCAGAGATAAAACCGGCAACCAGCAGGAAGCTGCTGCTGGATTTCTCAACGCTAATACCTTGCTGTTGTACTTCCTGCGGCAGTAGCGGCGTCGCCAGCTGCAGTTTGTTCTGTACCTGTACCTGCGCGATATCCGGATCGGTGCCGGATTCGAAAGTGAGCGTGATGGTCACGCTACCGGATGAATCACTGGTAGAGGACATGTACATCAGATTATCGATACCATTCATATTCTGTTCGATAACCTGGGTAACGGTATCCTGCACGGTTTGCGCATCCGCGCCAGGATAGGTTGCCGAGATGGCTACCGCGGGCGGCGCGATCGTGGGATATTGCGCGATAGGAAGCTGCATGATGGCAAGGCCACCGGCAATCATCATGATGATTGCCAGCACCCACGCAAACACCGGTCGATGAATAAAGAACTTAGACATAGCGATTCATACCTTATTGTGCGGCAGGGGCAGCGGTATCTTCCGTCGTCTTCACGGTGATGCCCGGGCGAACCTTCTGTAATCCACTGACGATGACTTTGTCGCCGTTTTGCAGACCGCCGGTGATTAACCATTTATCGCCGATCGCCTGTGCGGCGGTGACTTCACGGTTTTCTACCTGGTTCTGCGCATTGACGATCATCACCGTGGCATCGCCGCGTGGCGTGCGGGTAACACCCTGCTGCGGTACCAGAATCGCCTGCGGATTGACGCCTTCATCGATACGGGCGCGGACAAACATGCCCGGCAGTAGAGTGTGTTGCGGATTAGGGAATACCGCGCGTAGGGTGATGGACCCGGTGCTTTCATCGACGGTCACGTCAGAAAATTGCAGCGATCCCTTCAGGGAATAGGGTTGGCCATTTTCCATAATCAGCTGCACACTTTTACTGTCATCACCGCGCTGCAGGCTTTCCTGTTTCAGGCGCATAAAATCGTTGCTGGACTCGGTTACGTCGACATAGATCGGATCGAGCTGCTGCACCGTCGCCATGGCGTCCGCCTGGCCGTTGGTCACCAGCGCGCCTTCGGTCACGGTGGATTTACCAATCCGCCCGTCGATGGGCGAAGTCACTTTGGTGTACGCCAGGTTGATACGGGCGCTTTCGACCGCGGCTTTAGCCGCCACGACGTCGGCATCGGCCTGACGCGCGGTCGCGACGGCCTGATCGTATTCCTGCTGACTGATATACTGAGTTCCAAGCAGAGGGACATAGCGTTTCACCGTCAGATGGGCGATAGCCGCCGCGGCTTCGGCTTTCGCCTCGTCGCCTTTGGCGCTATTCCAGGCCGCCTGATAGGTGGCAGGGTCGATTTGATAGAGCGATTCACCGGCCTTGATATCGCTGCCCTCGACAAAGTTGCGTTTCAGGATAATGCCGCTGACCTGGGGGCGAACTTCAGCGACGCGAAAAGCAGAAGTTCGCCCCGGTAGTTCGGTAGTCACAGAAAGCGGTTCGCTGTGCACCACATGCACGCTAACCTGAGGCGCTTGTGGCTGTGCCTGTTGATCGCCTGAATTATCACAACCGGTAAGCAACAAGGCGGAGATAATTAAGCTGGATAAAAGAGAAACTCTGGCATGACTCGTCATTGCTGTTCCTTATAGATTACGGGCCGGATAGGGCGGCGAATCTGCGAAGAAATAATGAATATTAAAGCGGTTCGTTATCCTACAAATAAACACCGGTGGATGTAAGAAATAGTTATTTTTGAGCAATGAACAAGGCACGCAAAAACAAAAAACAGGCAGTTGGTTTAGTTCGCTTCTCTTTAATATTTCTCCCGTGAATGTGTTTTGTATTTATATTTGTCGTGTGTATTATATTTCCTCGCAATTAAATATTCGCATCTGCATTTTTGCTAAATAATATTTTCTTTGGAATGCTAAATTGACAGATGTATCAGTCAATTCTGTATTCACCGTTAGGTTGCGAGTGGGAAAAGGTTATGGCCAGAAAAACCAAAGAGGACGCATTAAGAACGCGTCAACTCCTGATTGAGTCCGCTATTCAGCAGTTCGCACAGCGCGGCGTCACCAATACCACTCTCACTGATATCGCCGACGCCGCTGGCGTCACGCGTGGGGCGGTGTACTGGCATTTTTCCAGCAAGGCTGAATTGTTTAATGAGATGTGGCAGCAGCAACCGCCGCTCAGAGAGTTACTGCCTCATCAGCAGTGGGAACTGGATAACCAAAATCCGTTAACCGGGTTACGTAAAAAATTTATTACCGGATTGCAATATATCGCTGAGAATCCCCGGCAGCAGGCACTATTACAGATTCTTTATCATAAATGTGAGTTCGCCAGCGATATGTTACCGGAAACGGAAATTCGCAAGCGAATTGGCTTTAATTACGCGATAGTCCGTGACGTACTACAATGCTGTGTCAGAAACAGACTATTACCAGCGGAAACAAATATCGAAATTACGTTGATTATATTACACGGGGCTTTTACAGGAATTATTAAAAACTGGTTAATGGATCCTGAACAATTCAATCTCTATCAGCAGGCGCCCGTGTTGGTAGACAATATTATGTCGGCGTTATCGTTGCAGCAACCTGACCACAGCGGGTGGCCGATGGCTGCCGTGGGGCAGTAATTCAGTATAAAAACTCAGGCCATAAAAAAAGGCGCTTCCCCATGCCGAAGAGCGCCTTTTTAATCCAGCAATTCACTGATTAATATCAGTTCATGCCGTATTTTTTCAGTTTCTTACGCAGAGTACCGCGGTTGATACCCATCATCAGGGCAGCGCGGGTCTGATTACCACGGGTGTATTGCATCACCATGTCCAACAGTGGCTGTTCAACTTCAGCCAATACCAGCTCATACAGATCATTAACATCCTGACCATTCAGTTGAGCAAAATAGTTCTTCAGTGCCTGTTTAACCGAGTCACGCAGGGGCTTTTGAGTTACCTGATCCTGAGAGTTAACGGTAGAAACGGTCAGTACGTCAGAATTTACGCGTTGTTCGAACATAGTTCTGTCAGCTCTTTATTTCTATTACGCAAAATTTTCGAAGTATGCCTCCAACGCCTCCAGCTGTTCGCTGGCATCCTCAATGGCGTTGAATGTGCGCCGAAACTGGTCATTTGGAGCATGCTCCTGGAGATACCAGGAGACGTGTTTACGCGCGATTCGGTACCCTTTTGCCTGACCGTAAAAGTCATGCAGTTCCCGAACGTGCGCGCAAAGCAAGCGCTTAACCTCTGCCAACGGCAGGGGGGGCAGCAACTCCCCAGTGTCCAGATAATGCTGGATTTCCCGAAAGATCCAGGGTCTTCCCTGAGCCGCACGGCCTATCATGAGAGCGTCAGCCCCCGTGTAGTCGAGCACGGCTCTGGCTTTAAGCGGGTCAGTAATGTCGCCATTCGCGATAATCGGAATGGAAACTTTCTGCTTAACTGCCCGAATACTGTCGTATTCAGCTTCTCCGTTAAACAAGCAGGCGCGAGTGCGTCCGTGAATAGTCAGAGCCTGAATGCCACATTCTTCAGCCAGTTGGGCAATCTCTACACAGTTACGGTGTTCCGGTTCCCAACCGGTGCGAATCTTGAGAGTCACCGGAACGTCCACTGCCTTGACGACCGCGGTCAGGATTGACTTCACCTGATCGGGATACTGCAAGAGGGCTGAACCAGCGAGCTTACGATTCACCTTTTTAGCCGGGCACCCCATATTGATATCAATAATCTGGGCGCCGCTTTCCACGTTAATACGGGCGGCCGCGGCCATCTCTTCCGGTACGCTACCGGCGATTTGCACGGTACGAATACCGGGCTCATCAATGTGCACCATCCGTAACCGGGACTTGTCGCTCTCCCATACCTGCGGGTTGGAGGACATCATCTCGGAGACGGTTAAACCTGCTCCCATCTCGTAACACAGCGTCCTGAATGGTCTGTCAGTGATGCCAGCCATAGGTGCTGCGATCAGGCGATTTCTGAGCTGGTGGTGTCCGATGCGCATGAGTTAAGAAATGACCATACTGTGACTGCAAGGCGGCGTATATTACGCATTTTTTGCGCGAGATGAAAGGCCAAACTTTGACCAATCCTCTGTTACAGATCAATGAATCCAGGAGTAACGTAATAGCCGTGAATAAATTACCATATTAATCATTACGTTATTAACAACGGGATAATTTGTGTCCAATTATAAAATCACAAAACTTCTCGATTTTTCTGAGATGAAGGCGATACGAGACGGGATAAAACGCTGTTTTTGTAGCCAAAAAAGGGCATCGTAATGCGATCCGGCTCTCATTTCCTGGCAATATTCGACGGTTACTGGAAACAAAAATGCGGCCCGTAGGCCGCAGTCTCACTTAATTTTTCCGGCCGGTAATCCGGCACCACTCCTCTTTCTCCACCACCGGGTCAAGGGTGAAGAGCGGAGCGTAGGCTTCGCAGACGCTTTCCGCCTGGCTTGCCAGGATTCCGGAAAGGCCCAGCAGGCCGCCTGTAACCGGCAGCACGCTGATTAACGGGGCCAGCTCACGCAATGGGCCCGCCAGGATGTTTGCGACCACCACATCGGCTTTCATGGCTTCTGGCTGATCCTGCGGCAGATAAAGTTCAAGACGTTCGGAGACGCCGTTGCGCTGGGCATTATCACGACTGGCCTGAATGGCCTGCGGATCGATATCAATACCGATAGCTTTGGCGGCGCCGAGCTTCAGCGCGGCGATGGCCAGGATGCCGGAACCGCAGCCAAAATCGATAACCGTTTTGCCCTGCAGATCGAGGCCGTCAAGCCACTGCAGACACATCGCGGTCGTCGGGTGAGTGCCGGTACCAAAGGCCAGTCCAGGATCAAGCATCACGTTGACCGCATTCTCATCAGGAACATCGCGCCAGCTCGGGCAAATCCACAGTCGTTCGCCAAAACGCATCGGGTGGAAGTTATCCATCCACTCACGTTCCCAGTCTTTATCTTCCAGTTGCTCAATTTTATGCGCGAAGCCGGCGCCGAGCAGCGGATGCTGCTCAAGGATAGCAACCGCTTCGTTCATGTCGCTTTCCGCATCGAACAGGCCGATAACGTCGGTATCTCCCCATAAACGGGTTTCACCCGGCAGCGGCTCGAACACCGGCGTGTCGTGGGTGTCCTGGAAGGTAATCGAGACCGCGCCGGCCTCCATCAGCGCGTCGCTCAGTTCTTCCGCGTGAGCGCCGGTCGTATTCAGTTTTAGTTGGATCCAAGGCATGGCAAAACTCTTTATTTATCAGTAGTCATAATAGGGGCTGGCGGTACGGGCTGGCCGAAACGGTTCCCGACGACAAAAGCCAACAAACTTAGCAGCAGCGAGGGCACGATAGGATGGAAGCCCAGGTACTGAATATTAAACGTCGCGAGCACGGCATACAGCACACCCCCGACTAACATCGCGCTGAGCGCGCCGGCAGCATTTGCCCGCTCCCAGTAAAGGCCCAATACCAGCGGCCATAAGAACACCGCTTCCAGGCCGCCAAAGGCCAGCAGATTAAGCCAGATAATCATTTCCGGCGGCCGCCAGGCGGCCAGCATCATGAGTATGCCCAGCACTAAAGTGGCGATCGTTGAGATCCGCTTCAGCTTCTGCTCATTACGCTTTTTCGTCGGCTGAGCGCTGAGCCATAGATCTTTAATGATCGTAGCCGATGCCTGCAGTAAATGGGCGTTAACGTTAGACATAATCGCGGCCATCGGCGCCGCTAAAAACAGCCCAGCGGCCCACGGCGGCAGCACCTGAACCATTAACGTCGGGATCACCTGATCGGGCACGGTGAGGCCCGGCAGGACGGCGCGGCCAAGAGCGCCGGCGAGATGCATACCGAACATCAGTATCGCTACTACGATAGTGCCAATAACGATCCCGCGGTGTACGGCCTTGCTGTCTTTATAAGAGATACAGCGTACGGCGGTATGCGGCAAGCCGATGACGCCGAAACAGACCAGCACCCAGAACGAGGTCATAAAGGTTGGCGTGAGGATATCATCCGCGCCGTGGGGCGATACCAGCTGCGGATCGATTTGCTGGAGCGTGTCTACCGCCTGATGCAGGCCGCCGGCGGCATGGACGACGCCAACCAGCAGGACGATCGTTCCGATCAACATCACCATCCCCTGCATCGTATCGTTGAGTACGCTGGCGCGGAAGCCGCCGAACGCGGTATAGAGCGCGATCGTGATGCCAAATATCAGTAGTCCGGTTTCGTACTTGATCCCGGCGGCGGTTTCCAGCAGGCGCGCGCCGCCGATAAACTGCACCGCGATGGCCCCAACAAAGGCCACCAGCAGACTGACGCTGGCAATCCATACCACCGCGCGGCTTTGGTAGCGCGCCTGCAACATATCGTTAAGGGTAATGGCGTTGTAGCGGCGCGCCAGGATCGCGAACTTCTTGCCGAGGATCCCGAGAGAAAGCCAGATCGTCGGTACCTGGATCATCGCCAGCAGTACCCAGCCCAGCCCATATTTGTACGCGGCGCCGGGGCCGCCGATAAACGAGCTGGCGCTAATATAGGTAGCGGTGAGGGTCATGGCTAATACAAAACCGCCCATCGATCGGCTGCCGAGGAAGTACTCGCTAAGGAAGTTCCCGGTACTGCGTTTACGCATCGCGTAAAGAGACAGCCCGAAGACCACAAACAGATAAGCGATCAGCACCACGATAATCTCAAGCTGCATCGTTATCCTCCAGAGAGATATCACGGAAGATAAAGCGCACCATCGCCCAGCACAGCAGGATGAACAGCAGCGGCACCAGCAGGCAGGCCAGTTCGAACCAGTGCGGCAGGCCGGTAAAGCCGATACCGACGCCCGGTAAATAGGCCGCAGCCAGCCAGGCGGCAAGATAGAGAAGGGTCAGCCACAGCGCCCAGCGCGCTTCTTTATGGGCCTGAACAAATCTTTTGTCCATTTTTTGTCCCTTGAGGATGAAGAAAGCGGGGATTGTACCGCATGGAAAAGTCGAGGGGAGAGAAAAAGAAAAAAGGCCGGATTATCCGGCCTTTTGCAGCGAGTACAGGATTATTTTTCCTGCAGTCCGAGTTTTTTCTCCAGATAGTGGATATTGGTGCCACCATGCTGGAAGTTCTCGTCGCTCATAATGCGCATCTGCAGCTCTACGTTGGTTTTGATGCCATCGATGATCAGTTCCTGCAGCGCATTCTTCATGCGGGCAATCGCCACATCACGGCTTTCGCCGTAGCAGATCAGTTTGCCGATCATTGAGTCATAGTACGGCGGTACGGTGTAACCGGCGTAGATATGAGACTCCCAGCGCACGCCAAAACCGCCCGGCGCGTGGAAGCGGGTAATTTTACCCGGGCTCGGCAGGAAGGTGTTCGGGTCTTCGGCGTTGATACGGCATTCTACCGCATGGCCGCGAACCTGCACTTCTTCTTGCTTGATAGACAGCGGCTGACCCGCCGCGATGCGCAGCTGTTCTTTGATCAGGTCAACGCCGGTGATCATTTCGGTAACCGGGTGTTCTACCTGGATACGGGTGTTCATCTCAATGAAGTAGAACTCGCCGTTTTCGAACAGGAACTCAAAAGTACCCGCTCCGCGGTAGCCGATATCCACACAGGCTTTCGCGCAACGTTCGCCGATGTAGCGACGCAGTTCCGGGGTAATGCCCGGCGCCGGCGCTTCTTCGACGACTTTCTGGTGACGACGCTGCATGGAGCAGTCGCGTTCCGCCAGATAGATAGCGTTGCCCTGGCCGTCCGCCAGCACCTGAATCTCGATGTGACGAGGATTTTCCAGGTACTTCTCCATATAGACCATGTCGTTGTTGAAAGCCGCTTTCGCTTCCGCTTTGGTCATGGAGATGGATTGCGCCAGTTCAGCGTCGCTGCGCACGACGCGCATGCCGCGACCGCCGCCGCCGCCGGAGGCTTTGATGATAACCGGATAGCCGATACGTTTGGCATGCGCGCGGTTAGCGTCCATGTCGTCGCCCAGCGGGCCATCAGAACCTGGAACAGTCGGGACGCCAGCTTTCTTCATCGCGGTGATAGCGGACACTTTGTCGCCCATCAGGCGGATGGTGTCGGCTTTCGGGCCGATGAAGATGAAACCGGAACGTTCAACCTGCTCGGCAAAGTTAGCGTTCTCGGAGAGGAAACCGTAACCCGGGTGAATCGCTACCGCGCCGGTGATTTCCGCCGCACTGATGATAGCCGGGATGTTCAGATAGCTTTTTACGGACGGAGCCGGGCCGATGCAGACCGTCTCATCCGCTAATAATACGTGTTTTAAATCGCGATCCGCGGTGGAGTGCACAGCAACGGTCTTGATGCCCAGTTCTTTACAGGCACGCAGGATGCGCAGTGCGATCTCGCCACGGTTAGCGATGACAATTTTATCCAGCATGTTCGCCTCGTTACTCGATGACAACCAGCGGCTCGTCGAATTCTACAGGTTGGCCGCTTTCGATCAGAATGGCTTTAACCACGCCGGCTTTGTCGGCTTCGATCTGGTTCATCATTTTCATCGCTTCTACGATGCACAGGGTGTCGCCCACGTTAACTTTCTGACCGACTTCCACAAAGGCTTTCGCGTCCGGGCTCGGGGTGCGGTAGAAAGTACCGACCATCGGGGAACGTACGATGTGACCACTGATTTCCGCTTTCGCTTCAGCGGCAGGTGCTGCTGCCGGCGCTGCGGCGGCTGGCGCCTGAGGCTGGGCGATTGGCGCAGCATAGGCTTGCTGCATTACCGGATAGCTAGCAGCAGGCGCTGCACGGCTGATGCGTACAGACTCTTCGCCTTCAGAAATTTCCAGTTCGGAGATGCCTGATTCTTCAACCAGCTCGATCAGTTTTTTAATCTTACGAATATCCATGAGTGGGTTCCGTACTCTTTGTTTAGTGTGTTTGTGACAGGCGTTTGACCGCCGTCTGTAAAGCGTATGAATAGCCGTCCGCACCTAATCCGCAGATTACGCCCGAGGCGACATCAGACAGATACGAGTGGTGACGGAACGGCTCGCGCGCATGCACGTTGCTCAGGTGGATCTCGATAAACGGGATACTCACGGCAAGCAGCGCGTCGCGGATGGCCACGCTGGTATGCGTAAACGCGGCCGGATTGATCAGGATATAGTCCACAGAGTCTTTAGCCTGATGAATTCGGTCGATGAGCGCGAACTCCGCATTGGATTGCAGGTGGTCGAGCGTCACGTTTAGCGCTTCCGCTTCTGCGGTTAAACGGTTAACAATTTCTGCCAGCGTTAGCGAACCGTACTTCTCGGGTTCACGGCTGCCGAGCATATTAAGGTTTGGTCCGTTCAAAAGCAAAATGCGAAACTTGTCAGCCATTGTGCAGCTATCTCCTGCTAACCTCGGGTAAAAAACAAAATATACCTTCGATACGCGCTTGTCACCTTTTCAGGGTTCGAAAACCCCTTCAGGAAAACCAAAGTCGCACATTATAACGATTTCGTAGCAATTGGCAGCTAAATACTGGTCTTATCAGGGAAGATTATCAACCGCTATCGTAAAAAGAGTCGCGGTTGATAAACGTTCTGCGGGGAACTGCACATATCCGGAGATTAGCGCCACCACTGGCGAAACTTCTTGTAGCGGCTGGCTAAAAGTACTATTGCCAGTCCGGCATAAATCAGCGGCTGCGGCGATAAAATCTTCACCGACCACAGATAATGAATAGGGGCGAGGATCGCCACCAGATAGACGAAGTTGTGCAATGTTTGCCAACGTCGGCCTAATTTTCGTTGCATGTACTGGGTTGACGTCGCCGCCAGCGCCAGTAAAACCAGCCAACTGATTAAACCAAGCGTGAGATACGGACGGTTGATTATCTCGGAACCGAGCAGCGCCAGATTGTTAATGCCTAGCTCCAGCAACGTATAACTGGTGAGGTGCAACGTGGCCCAGGCAAAGCACCATAACCCTAATAACCGGCGGGTGCGTATCAATAATGGCTGTTTAGCGTAACGCGCCAGCGGCGTAATAAGCAAGGTGGCAAGCAAAAACTTCAGCGCCATCCGTCCGGTAAAATGCTGGATATCCTTTGCCGGATCGGCGCTGAAATAGCCCTGATGTCCGGCCCAGAACAGCCAGACCAGCGGTAAAAAACCGGCTAAATGCAGCACAACTTTCAGCCAGCCTATCTGTTTAACGCTCAGGCGCACTAGAAATTCTCCCGTAAGTTAAGCCCTCGATACAGCGACGCGACTTCCTCGGCATAGCCATTAAACAGCAACGTCGGCTGGCGTTTTACATCGAGTACGCCACCGGCGCCGATAAACCGCTCGCTGGCCTGCGACCAGCGCGGATGATCGACGTGCGGGTTCACATTGGCATAGAAACCGTATTCATCCGGCGCCGCCAGATTCCAGGTGGTCGGCGGCCGCTCGCGGGTTAATTCAATGCTTACGATAGATTTAATCCCTTTAAATCCATACTTCCACGGCACGGTCAGGCGGATGGGCGCGCCGTTTTGCGGCGGCAGCGCTTTCCCATAGACGCCAACGCTCATCAGCGTGAGCGGGTGCATCGCTTCATCAAGGCGCAACCCTTCGACATAGGGATAGGCCAGGCCGCCGCCGATGAAGCGATCTTTTTGTCCCGGCATTTGTTCCGGCGCATACAGCGTTTTGAAAGCGACGTAGCGGGCGTTGCTGGTGGGCTCCACCAGCGCGAGCAGTTTATGCAGCGGGAAGCCGACCCACGGCACGACCATCGACCAGGCCTCTACGCAGCGCATACGATAAATACGCTCTTCCAGCGGAAAACGATGGGTCAGGTCGTCGTGATCGAGCGTCAGGGGTTTGGCGACTTCGCCGCCGATGGTAAGCGTCCAGGGGTCAGTGCGCAGGCTGCCTGCGTTAGCGGCCGGATCGGCTTTATCGAGGCCGAATTCATAAAAGTTATTGTAGCCGGCGACTTTATCTTCCGGGGTGAGGGCGAGCTTATTTTGCCATGCTGCGGGTTTATCGAAGGTCAGCGCCTTTCCGGCGGGCGCCGGCGGGCGGTCATGGCCTTTAAACCAATCGAGCAGGTCGGCGTGGGCCTTCGTTGAGAGCGACATCGCCGTCGCGCCGATACCGAGCATTTTCAGCACCTGGCGGCGCTGCAGGTTAAATACCGATTCCGCCGTTACGTCGGCTTCCGTCAGTTTTCTGGTTTTCATGGCGTCCTCCGTCATACTTTTTTCTAAGCATGACGGAGGCGGAGCGCGATCGCGAATATGTCACGAAAAATTGCAGATTAGCCGATTTTGACCAGCGTACGTCCCTGGATCTGGTTGTTCATGATTTTGTCGGCAAAGGCCGGGGCATCCGCCAGACTGATTTCGGTCGCGCTTTGCGCGTAAAAAGACTCCGGCAGATCGCGCACCAGCCGGCGCCAGGCTTCTGCGCGGCGCGCAGGCGGAGTCATTACCGAATCGACGCCCTGCAGGCGTACATTGCGCAGGATAAACGGCATCACGGTGGTCGGCAGCGCGAAACCGCCCGCCAGGCCGCAGGCCGCGACGCAGCCGCCGTAATTCATCTGCGCCAGCACCTTAGCCAGCACGTTATCGCCGACGGTATCGATAGCGCCCGCCCAGATTTGTTTTTCCAGCGGACGGCTCTCAGCGAACTCGTCGCGGCCCAGAATACGCTGCGCGCCGAGGCTTCTCAGATAGTCATGGGTACTTTCGCGACCGGACACCGCCGCCACCTGATAACCCAGGTGATGCAGCAGAGCGACTGCTGTGCTGCCGACGCCGCCGCTGGCGCCTGTTACGACGATCTCGCCATCCTGCGGTCGCACCCCGGCGTCTTCCAGCGCCATCACGCATAGCATGGCGGTAAAGCCTGCGGTACCGATGGCCATCGCTTTGCGTCCGTCGAGACCTTCAGGCATGGCCACCAGCCATTCGCCTTTGACACGGGCGCGCTCGGCCAGGCCGCCCCAATGGTTTTCTCCCACGCCCCAACCGGTGAGTAACACCTGTTGGCCAACGTGAAAACGCGGATCTTCGCTGGCATGGACGGTACCGGCAAAATCGATACCAGGAATCATCGGAAAGTTGCGGATAATTTTTCCTTTGCCGGTAATGGCCAGGGCATCTTTATAATTGAGGCTCGACCAGTGAATATCGACAGTCACATCGCCTGGCGGCAGCAGGTTGGCATCGATGTTTTGCACCGAGGAAAGGGTTTTGCCATCCTGCTGTTCTAAGATTAAAGCCTGCATATGTGGTTCCTCGCGGTTTGAAGATTGGAAAAATTATTCTGCAGACTATACTCGCTAACGGCATTATTACGTGGATGTAACGCAATAAATTGCCAGATACGCCAGCTTTGGTAGTATGCGTCGCTTCAGAAAGTTAGTACTTACTTAAGTAAAAGTCTTAAAAGGGGCCCGAATGCCCATCGGGTAGTTATTCACACGCGGAGTTAACACAGGGATGCGATTAACGACGAAATTCTCAGCATTTGTTACGCTGCTCACCAGCCTGACGATTTTTGTCACGCTTATCGGCGCGTCGCTGAGCTTTTACAACGGCATTCAGATTAAAGTTGAGAATCGCGTGCAGGCGGTGGCGACGATGTTGGATAGCCGCCTGGTGACCACCTCTTTTGAGAAGCTCGAACCGCAAATGGACGAGCTGCTCACGCCGGTAGAAGTCGAACATATTGATTTTCTGCTCAACGGCAAATCGCTTTACAGCCATACCCGCGGCGACAGTTACCGTCCGCTGGGCAGTAACAACCAGTATCGTGAAATGACGGTACCCTCGCTCAAACATCCCGGAATTTCGATTCGTCTGGTCTACATGGACCCGATGGTCAATTACTTCCGTTCGCTTCACGTCACCGCGCCGCTCTCCTTCGCCATCGGCTTCATGGTGTTGATTATCTTCTTTTCGATTCGCTGGATCCGCCGTCAGCTGGCGGGGCAAGAACTACTGGAGCTGCGCGCGCGGCGCATTCTCAGCGGCGAGCGCGGGCCGCAGGTGCGCGGTTCGGTTCATGAATGGCCGGCCAGTACCAGCAGCGCGCTGGATATGCTGCTCTCGGAACTGCAGTTTGCCAGCGATCAGCGCAGCCGCATGGATACCCTGATTCGCTCCTACGCCGCCCAGGATTCTAAAACCGGCCTTAATAACCGCCTGTTCTTTGATAATCAACTGGCGACGCTGCTGGACGATCAGGAAAAGGTGGGGGCGCACGGTATCGTGATGATGATTCGCCTGCCGGAGTTTGATCTGCTGCGCGATAACTGGGGACGGGCGGCGGCGGAAGAACATTACTTCACGCTAATTAATTTGCTGTCTACTTTTATTATGCGCTATCCCGGCTCGCTACTGGCGCGCTATCACCGTAGCGACTTCGCCGTCTTATTGCCGCATCGCACTTTAAAAGAGGCTGATAGTATTGCCGGGCAGTTGCTGAAGGCGATGGATGCGCTGCCGTCAACGCGGGTGCTGGATAAAGACGACACGATGCATATCGGCATCTGCGCGTTCCGCAGCGGCCAGTCCACCTCTCAGGTGATGGAACATGCTGAAGCCGCCACCCGCAACGCCGTGCTGCAGGGAAGTAATAGCTGGGCGGTTTACGATGATTCGCTGCCGGAGAAGGGGCGTGGCAACGTGCGCTGGCGAACGCTTATCGAGCAGATGCTCAGCCGCGGCGGCCCGCGCTTGTATCAGAAACCGGCGGTCATGCGCGATGGGCGGGTACATCACCGCGAGCTCATGTGCCGCATCTATGACGGTAAAGAAGAGGTGATTGCCGCCGAGTATATGCCGATGGTGCAGCAGTTCGGCTTAGCGGAAGAGTACGATCGCCTACAGATTACGCGTTTGCTGCCGTTATTAAGTTATTGGCCGGATCAAACGCTGGCGCTACAGGTGACCGTGGAGTCGCTGATTCGCCCGCGTTTCCAGCGCTGGCTGCGCGATACCATGATGCAGTGCGAAAAATCGCAACGTCGGCGGATTATTTTTGAACTTGCAGAGGCGGATGTTTGTCAATATATCGGCCGTTTACACCCGGTAATGCGGTTGATAAACGCGCTGGGCATTCGCGTCGCCGTGGTTCAGGCCGGGTTGACGCTGGTTGGCACCAGTTGGATCAAGCAGCTGGACGTAGAAGTGATCAAGCTGCATCAAGGGCTATCGCGCAATATTGAAAAACGCAGCGAGAACCAGTTACTGGTTCAAAGTCTGGTGGAGGCCTGTAAAGGGATGCCGGTACAGGTTTTTGCGACGGGAGTCCGCAGTCGCAGCGAGTGGCAGGTGCTGTCGCAATGCGGCGTGACCGGCGGTCAGGGGGAATTTTTTGCCGCCTCACAGCCACTTGACACAAATGTGAAAAAATATTCGCAAAGATACTCTGTTTGATCTGCCGTTTGGCGTGATTTCACGTAGAATAACGCGCGCCATAGTAAAGGGGGTGTGCTTGTCTACCCGCCGGAATGTCGCAACTTACGCAAGACTGACCTTTGACAGGTACAAACAGAGCACGGAGCGCAGCTGATTTATTCAGCGCCGAAGGGACTTCGTAAATGTTTGTAACAAAGGAAATGAACTGCACTAATTTTCACCGTAGCAGATGATTTTTGCGCCTTGTCGCTGCTGCGTGTGGTTGGTAAAGTAAGCGGATTTTGTTTTCCGCCCCAGCTTTCAGGATTATCCCTTAGTATGTTAAAAAAATTTCGTGGCATGTTTTCCAATGACCTGTCCATTGACCTGGGTACCGCGAATACCCTTATTTATGTAAAAGGACAAGGCATCGTATTGAATGAGCCTTCCGTTGTGGCCATTCGTCAGGATCGTGCCGGTTCGCCGAAAAGCGTTGCCGCTGTAGGTCATGAAGCGAAGCAGATGCTGGGCCGTACGCCGGGCAATATCGCGGCGATTCGCCCGATGAAAGACGGCGTTATCGCCGACTTCTTCGTGACTGAAAAGATGCTGCAACACTTTATTAAACAGGTGCATAGCAACAGCTTTATGCGTCCGAGCCCACGCGTGCTGGTGTGCGTGCCGGTTGGCGCGACCCAGGTTGAGCGTCGTGCTATCCGCGAATCCGCGCAGGGCGCTGGCGCTCGTGAAGTCTTCCTGATCGAAGAGCCGATGGCGGCCGCGATCGGCGCAGGCTTGCCGGTTTCTGAAGCGACCGGTTCTATGGTTGTTGATATCGGCGGCGGTACTACCGAAGTCGCAGTTATCTCCCTGAACGGCGTGGTCTACTCTTCTTCCGTACGTATCGGCGGCGACCGTTTCGACGAAGCCGTGATCAATTACGTGCGCCGTAACTACGGTTCCCTGATCGGCGAAGCAACCGCTGAGCGTATCAAACACGAAATCGGTTCCGCTTACCCGGGTGATGAAGTACGCGAAATCGAAGTGCGCGGCCGTAACCTGGCTGAAGGCGTTCCACGCGGCTTCACCCTCAATTCCAACGAAATCCTCGAAGCGCTGCAGGAGCCGCTGACCGGCATCGTCAGCGCCGTTATGGTCGCGCTGGAACAGTGCCCGCCGGAGCTGGCATCCGATATCTCCGAGCGCGGTATGGTCCTGACCGGCGGCGGCGCGCTGCTGCGTAACCTTGACCGTCTGTTAATGGAAGAGACAGGGATCCCTGTCGTAGTTGCAGAAGATCCACTGACCTGCGTCGCTCGTGGCGGCGGTAAGGCGCTGGAAATGATCGATATGCACGGCGGCGACTTGTTCAGCGAAGAGTAGTCAGCCTGAAGGTCTGGGGCAGCTTAAGGGCTGCCTCTGGTCTTTACTGACACGAGAATACGCATAGCCTATGAAGCCAATTTTTAGCCGTGGCCCGTCGCTACAGATTCGCCTTATTCTGGCGGTTTTGGTGGCGCTTGGCGTCATTATCGCCGACAGCCGCCTGGGTACGTTCAGCCAGATTCGAACGTACATGGATACAGCCGTCAGTCCTTTCTACTTTATCTCAAATGGTCCCCGGGAACTGCTCGACAGCGTATCGCAATCGCTGGCGACCCGCGATCAGCTCGAACTCGAAAACCGCGCGCTGCGTCAGGAACTGCTGTTGAAAAACAGCGATCTGCTGATGCTGGGTCAATACAAACAAGAAAACGCCCGTCTACGTGAGCTGTTAGGCTCGCCGCTGCGTCAGGATGAGCAGAAGATGGTGACCCAGGTTATCTCGACGGTTAACGATCCCTACAGCGATCAGGTCGTTATCGACAAGGGCAGCGTCAATGGCGTTTATGAAGGCCAACCGGTCATTAGCGACAAGGGCGTTGTCGGCCAGGTGGTGGCGGTAGCGAAAATGACCAGCCGCGTGCTGCTCATTTGCGATGCGACCCATGCCTTGCCGATCCAGGTGCTGCGTAACGATATCCGCGTCATTGCTGCCGGTAACGGCTGCACTGATGATTTACAGCTTGAACATCTGCCGGCGAATACTGATATTCGCGTCGGCGATGTGCTGGTGACCTCCGGGCTCGGCGGACGCTTCCCGGAAGGGTATCCGGTTGGGGTAGTCTCCTCGGTACGTCTGGATACTCAGCGTGCATACACGGTGATCCAGGCCCGTCCGACCGCCGGACTGCAGCGTTTGCGCTATCTGCTGCTGCTGTGGGGCGCCGATCGCAACGGCGCTAACCCGATGACTCCGGAAGAGGTGCACCGCGTTGCCAATGAGCGCCTGATGCAAATGATGCCGCAGGTGCTGCCTGCGCCTGATGCGATGGGGCCGCAGATGCCGGCGCCGGCGACAGGCCTGACGCCGCCGCCGTCCGCGCAACCTCTGCCAGCAGGGGGGCAATAGTGGCAAGTTATCGTAGCCAGGGACGCTGGGTTATCTGGCTCTCGTTTCTTATTGCGCTATTGCTGCAGATTATGCCCTGGCCGCAGGACATCACCGTCTTCCGGCCAAACTGGGTGTTGTTGATTCTGTTGTACTGGATCCTCGCGCTGCCGCACCGGGTTAACGTCGGTACCGGATTTGTGATGGGGGCGATTCTCGACCTCATCAGCGGTTCGACCCTCGGCGTACGCGCGCTGTCGTTAAGTATTGTTGCCTATCTGGTCGCTTTAAAATATCAGCTGTTCCGTAATCTGGCGCTCTGGCAACAGGCGCTGGTGGTCATGCTGTTGTCTCTTGCCGTTGATATCATTGTTTTCTGGGCAGAGTTTTTAGTGATCAACGTCTCTTTCCGTCCGGAAGTGTTCTGGAGTAGTGTAGTAAACGGTGTGCTCTGGCCGTGGCTATTCCTGCTAATGCGTAAAGTGCGTCAGCAATTTGCGGTTCAATAAAGGTTGATATGACAACTCTGTATCTGGCTTCTGGTTCCCCGCGTCGGCAGGAACTGTTAACTCAGCTTGGTCTCTCTTTCGAACGCCTGGTTCCGGGTATTGAGGAACGGCGCGACCCGCAGGAGAGCGCTGCGCATTACGTTGCGCGTCTGGCGCGTGAAAAAGCGCTGGCTGGCGTTGCTATGGCGCCGCGCGATCTGCCGGTGTTGGGGGCGGATACGATTGTCATTCTTAACGGCGAAGTGCTGGAAAAGCCGCGCGACGCCGGGCACGCCGCAGAAATGCTTCGCATGCTTTCCGGAAAAACCCACCAGGTGATGACCGCGGTGGCGTTGGCGGATAAGCAGCAAACGCTGGATTGCCTGGTGGTGACGGAAGTGACCTTCCGTCTGCTCTCCGAGCAGGATATCGCTACCTACGTAGCCAGCGGCGAACCTTTAGATAAAGCAGGCGCATACGGTATTCAAGGGTTGGGTGGTTGTTTTGTCAGGAAGATAAATGGCAGCTATCACGCCGTAGTCGGCTTACCGCTGGTGGAAACGTATGAGTTGCTGAGTAACTTTAACTCACTGCGTGAAGAAAAGGGATAAAGATGACGGCTGAATTATTAGTTAACGTAACGCCATCCGAGACGCGCGTCGCGTATATCGATGGCGGGATCCTGCAGGAAATTCATATTGAGAGAGAAGCGCGGCGCGGAATCGTAGGCAATATCTACAAAGGTCGTGTCAGTCGTGTGTTGCCTGGAATGCAGGCGGCTTTTGTAGATATTGGCCTGGATAAGGCCGCCTTCCTGCATGCTTCCGATATCATGCCGCACACCGAGTGCGTGGCGGGTGAAGAGCAAAAGCAGTTTACCGTTCGCGATATTTCCGAACTAGTGCGTCAGGGCCAGGACCTGATGGTGCAGGTGGTGAAAGACCCGCTGGGTACCAAAGGCGCGCGTCTGACCACCGACATCACCATACCTTCCCGCTATTTAGTGTTTATGCCGGGCGCTTCGCACGTCGGCGTATCGCAGAGAATTGAAAGCGAGGCCGAGCGCGAACGTCTGAAAAGCGTGGTCACCGAATATTGCGACGAGCAGGGCGGGTTTATTATTCGCACCGCGGCGGAAGGCGTGCATGAGCAAGAGATGGCGGCGGATGCGGCCTACCTCAAGCGCGTCTGGACCAAAGTGATGGAACGCAAAAAGCGTAACCAGACCCGCTATCAGATGTACGGCGAGCTGGCGCTGGCCCAGCGCGTGCTGCGCGATTTCGCCGATGCTCAGCTTGACCGCATTCGCGTGGATTCGCGCCTGACCTACGAGGCGCTGCTGGAGTTCACCGCGGAATACATCCCGGAAATGACCAGCAAGCTGGAACATTACAGCGGCCGCCAGCCGATTTTCGATCTCTTTGACGTTGAGAACGAAATCCAGCGCGCGCTGGAGCGTAAAGTCGAGCTGAAGTCAGGCGGCTATCTGATCATCGATCAGACCGAAGCGATGACCACCATCGATATCAATACCGGGGCGTTTGTTGGCCACCGCAATCTCGACGACACTATCTTCAATACCAATATTGAAGCCACGCAGGCTATCGCGCGCCAGCTGCGCTTGCGTAACCTGGGCGGCATTATCATCATTGATTTTATCGATATGAATAATGAAGATCATCGTCGTCGGGTACTGCATTCCCTGGAGCAGGCGCTGAGTAAAGACCGGGTGAAAACCAGCATTAACGGCTTCTCGCAGCTGGGGCTGGTCGAGATGACCCGTAAACGCACCCGCGAAAGCGTGGAACATGTGCTGTGTAACGAGTGTCCTACCTGTCATGGGCGCGGTACGGTAAAGTCGGTCGAAACGGTCTGTTATGAGATCATGCGCGAAATAGTCCGCGTGCATCATGCGTATGACTCAGACCGCTTCCTGGTCTATGCTTCACCTGCCGTCGCGGAAGCTCTGAAAGGGGAAGAGTCCCACGCGCTGGCGGAAGTTGAAATCTTTGTCGGCAAGCAGGTCAAAGTACAAATTGAGCCGCTCTATAATCAAGAGCAGTTCGATGTGGTAATGATGTAATCATTCAGCCTGTCGCTCCCGATGGCGTCGGGGGCGGGTAAACAGGCGGGCTGAAGGATAAAGCGTAACAGGCTGACAAGGAGAGATGCGTTGAGGCGATGGCCCGGGATATTACTGCTCACCGTGGCAACCGTGGTGGTGATTGTTGCGCTGCTGGTGAGCGGCCTGCGTCTGGCATTGCCGCAGCTAAATAACTGGCGTCCCCAACTGCTGGAGAAAATTACCGCGGTATCCGGGGTCGCGGTTGATGCCTCGCAGATCAACGCCAACTGGGAAAACTTCGGCCCGACGCTGGACGTTCGCGATATTAAAGCCACCTTGAAAGACGGTGGCGAAATGACGATCAAACGGGTTACCCTTGCGCTCGACGTCTGGCAAAGCCTGCTACATATGCGCTGGCAGTTCCGCGACCTGACCTTTTGGCAGCTGCAAATTCACACCAATACGCCCATCCAGACTAACGACGACGGCGCAAGTCTGAAGACCGATCGCATCAGCGATCTGTTCCTGCGTCAGTTTGACCACTTTATTCTCCGTGATAGCCATTTGAGCTTCCTGACGATTTCCGGTCAGCGTGCTGAACTGGCGATCCCACAGCTGACCTGGCTTAACGGTAAAAACCGCCACCGCGCCGAGGGGCAACTGAGCCTTTCGAGTCTCACCGGCCAGCACGGCGTCATGCAGGTGCGGATGGATTTACGTGACGAGAACGGCCTGCTCAACAAGGGGCGCCTCTGGTTACAGGCCGACGACATCGACGTTAAACCCTGGCTCGGACGCTGGATGCAGGACAACATCGCCCTGCAGAGCGCGCGCTTTAGTCTCGAAGGCTGGATGACTATCGATAAAGGCGATGTCGCCAGCGGTGATGTATGGCTGAAAAAAGGCGGCGCCAGCTGGCAGGGTGATAAACATCTGCATAAGCTGTCGGTGGATAACCTGACGGCGCATATCACGCGCGAAAATCAAAGCTGGGCATTTCATATCCCCGACACGCGGATCTCGATAGACGGCAAGGCCTGGCCGCGCGGCGCGCTGGCGATGGCGTGGATCCCGGCGCAGGAAGTGGGTGGTAATAACAATCAGCGCAGCGATGAACTGCGCATCCGCGCCAGCAATCTCGATCTTGGCGGCCTGACCGGTCTGCAACCGATGGCCGATAAGCTGGCGCCGAGCTTCGGCGAAGTCTGGCGAACCACCCAGCCGAGCGGAAAAATTAACCTGTTGGCGTTAGATATCCCGCTGCAGGCAACGGAGAAGACCCGTTTCCAGGCGGACTGGAGCGATCTGGCTTGGAAGCAGTGGAAGCTGTTGCCGGGGGCCGAGCACTTTTCCGGCAGCCTGAGCGGCAGCGTGGAAAACGGCGAACTGCGCGCGCATATGACCCAGGCGAAAATGCCTTATGAAACGGTCTTTCGCGCGCCGCTGGAGATAGCCCAGGGCGATGCGACTCTAAGCTGGGAGAAGAACAGCAAGGGCTTTATGCTGGATGGCCGCGATATCGACGTGCAGGCAACCGGCGTTCGCGCGCGCGGCGGCTTCCGCTATCTGCAGCCGGAAGGCGATGAGCCGTGGTTAGGCATCCTGGCGGGCATCAGCACTAACGACGGCGGCCAGGCGTGGCGTTATTTCCCGGAAAACCTGATGGGCAAAGCGCTGGTGGATTACCTGAGCGGCGCAATTAAGGGCGGGCAGGCCAGCAACGCTACCCTGGTTTACGGCGGCAACCCGCATCTGTTCCCTTATGAGCATAACGAAGGCCAATTCCAGGTCTCGGTACCGCTGAAGAACGCGACCTTCGCCTTCCAGCCGGACTGGCCGGCGCTGACCGGATTAGATATCAACCTTAACTTCGTCAATAACGGCCTGTGGATGAAGGCGGATAAAGCGATGCTGGGCAACGTCACCGCCAGCAACCTTGACGCGGTGATCCCTGACTATTCCCATGAAAAACTGTTTATCGATGCCGATGTTAACGGTCCAGGCAAAGAGGTTGGCCCTTATTTCAAACAGACCCCGCTGAAGGACACGCTCGGCTCGGCGCTGGATGAACTACAGCTTGATGGTAATGTGAGCGCTCGCTTACATCTTGCTATCCCGCTCGATGGCGAGATGACCACCGCCAAAGGCGATGTGCGGCTGAAAAATAACGATCTGTTTATCAAGCCGATTGACGCGACGCTGAAGAATCTCAATGGTCAGTTCAGCTTTGAGAATGGAGATTTAAAAAGCGGGCCGCTAAGCGCGACCTGGTTTAATCAACCGCTGAACCTCAATTTCACCACCACGGAAGGGGCGAAAGCCTTCCTCGTTGACGTCGGCATGAACGCTAATTGGCAGCCGACGCGTACCGGCCTGCTGCCGAAAGCGGTCAACGATGAACTCAGCGGCAGCGTCCCCTGGGATGGCAAAGTGGCCATTGAGTTACCGTATCGCGGTAGCGCGAGCTACAAAGTCGATATCAACGGCGATCTGAGAAATGTGAGTAGTCACTTACCTGCGCCGGTGAATAAATCGGCGGGCGAACCGTTGCCGGTGAAAATCAACGTGACCGGCGGCTTAAACAGCTTCGATCTGACCGGCAATATCGGCAGCAAGAACCACGTCAATAGTCGCTGGCTGCTGAATAATAAGCTGACGCTCGACCGGGCGATTTTGACCTCCGACAGCAAAGCGATTCCTTCGCTGCCTGAAGCATCAGGCGTCGAGCTGAACATGCCGGCGATGGATGGCGCGCAATGGCTGGCGTTGTTCCAGCGGGGGGCCGTCAACGAAGTGAGCAGTAATATGGCCTTCCCGGAGCGCGTGACGCTTCGTACACCGTCGCTGGCCTTCGCCGGACAGAACTGGAATAACGTCAGTCTGGTTTCCCAGCCTGACGGTAGCGGCTCGAAGGTGGAGGCGCAGGGGCGTGAAATCAACGCCACGTTGACGATGCATAAGAACGCGCCCTGGCTGGCGGCCATTCGCTATCTCTATTACAACCCTTCCAGCGATAACAACGGCACGGTGAAAAAAGAGAGCGGCCCGCTGGCTGATACGCGTCTGGATTTCCGCGGCTGGCCTGATTTACAGCTGCGCTGTAAAGAGTGCTGGCTGTGGGGGCAAAAGTATGGGCGAATCGACGGTGACTTCAATATCAAGGGCGATACGCTAACCCTCAGCAATGGCCTGGTGGATACCGGCTTTGGCCGCCTCACTACCGATGGCGTCTGGGTGAATGCGCCCGGCGGCGTGCGTACCTCGTTGAAAGGCAAGCTGCACGGTAATAAAACGGACGACTTCGTGAACTTCTTCGGTGTTTCGACGCCGGTGAAAGGGTCGTCGTTTGATGTCGATTACGATCTGCACTGGCGCGCGCCGCCATGGCAGCCTGATGTCGCTTCGCTGAACGGGATCCTCAAAAGCCGCCTCGGCAAAGGCGAGTTTACTGACCTGAGCACTGGTCATGCCGGTCAGCTGTTAAGGCTATTGAGCGTTGATGCGCTGCTGCGTAAGCTACGCTTCGATTTCAGCGACACCTTCCAGGAAGGGTTCTGGTTCGATTCAATTCGCAGTACGGCGTGGATTAAAGACGGCGTGCTGAATACGGATGATACGCTGGTGGATGGGCTTGAAGCCGACATCGCGATGAAAGGTTCGGTCGATCTGGTGCGCCGTCGTTTAGATTTACAAGCGGTGGTGGCGCCGGAAATTTCGGCAACCGTGGGCGTAGCGGCGGCATTCGCCGTCAACCCGATTGTCGGCGCGGCGGTGTTTGCCGCCAGCAAGGTGCTTGGGCCGCTGTGGAACAAAGTATCGATTCTGCGCTATCGCATTACGGGTCCAATCGATCAGCCGGAAATCAATGAAGTGCTGCGCCAGGCGCGCAGCAACAAAAAGCAATGATTTGACGAGTACGGGGAATTATCGCACTCTCAATAGAGAGTATTTTCTCCCCGTCATCTTTTTCGCCGCATGGCATTTCCCTGTGTCAGGCGGCAACAAACGAGTAGCGTAACGATGAGTTTGAACCTGGTAAGTGAACAATTACTGTCGGCAAATGGCCTGAACCATCAGGACCTGTTTGCCATTCTTGGCCAACTGGCTGAGCGCCGTCTCGATTACGGCGATCTTTATTTTCAGTCGAGCTATCACGAATCCTGGGTTCTGGAAGACAGCATCATCAAAGATGGGTCGTACAATATTGACCAGGGCGTAGGCGTCCGGGCGGTAAGCGGCGAAAAAACCGGTTTTGCCTATGCGGACCAAATCAGCAAACTGGCGCTTGAGCAGAGTGCCCAGGCGGCGCGTACTATCGTCCGCGACCATGGCGACGGCAAAGTGCAGACGCTCGGCGCGGTGGAATATAGCTCTCTCTATACCAGCGTCGATCCGCTGCAGAGCATGAGCCGCGAAGAGAAACTGGATATCCTGCGCCGCGTTGATAAGGTGGCGCGTGCTGCCGATAAGCGCGTGCAGGAAGTTTCCGCCAGCCTGAGCGGCGTCTACGAGCTTATCCTGGTGGCGGCAACGGACGGAACGCTGGCCGCTGATGTTCGTCCGCTGGTTCGTCTCTCCGTGAGCGTGCTGGTGGAAGAAGACGGCAAACGCGAGCGCGGCGCCAGCGGTGGCGGCGGACGGTTTGGCTATGATTATTTCCTCGCGCCGCTGGATGGCGACGTACGGGCGGATGTCTGGGCGCGTGAAGCGGTACGTATGGCATTAGTCAATCTGTCCGCGGTTGCCGCGCCAGCCGGAATGCTGCCGGTGGTGCTTGGCGCGGGCTGGCCTGGCGTGCTGCTGCATGAAGCCGTCGGCCACGGCCTGGAAGGTGACTTTAACCGTCGCGGCACCTCGGTCTTCAGCGGTCACATGGGCGAATTAGTCGCCTCTGAACTGTGCACCGTCGTGGATGACGGCACCATGGCCGATCGCCGTGGTTCGGTCGCGATTGATGACGAAGGTACGCCGGGTCAATACAACGTGCTTATCGAAAACGGCGTCCTGAAAGGTTATATGCAGGATAAGCTCAACGCGCGCTTAATGGGCGTTGCGCCGACCGGTAATGGTCGCCGCGAATCCTATGCGCATCTGCCGATGCCGCGGATGACCAACACCTATATGCTGGCCGGTAAGTCGACGCCGCAGGAGATTATCGAATCGGTCGATTACGGTATCTATGCGCCGAACTTCGGCGGCGGCCAGGTGGATATTACCTCCGGTAAATTTGTCTTCTCGACCTCGGAAGCCTATCTGATTGAAAAAGGCAAAGTGACTAAAGCAGTCAAAGGCGCGACGCTAATCGGTTCCGGTATCGAAGCGATGCAGCAGATTTCTATGGTCGGTAACGACCTGAAGCTGGATAGCGGCGTTGGCGTGTGCGGTAAAGAAGGGCAGAGCGTACCGGTCGGCGTCGGCCAGCCGACGCTGAAAGTCGACAACCTTACCGTTGGCGGCACCGCCTGATAACGGCTGGTCCCGGCGGCGCGAAGCCGCTGCCGGGAAGTCAATTAACGGGTCATCCCGCGCCCGTGCATTCCCTGATAAATCTTCGCCACTTCGACGAAATAATCCGTCAGATAGTTAATACACACCTGCACCTTCAGCGGCAGTTTGTCTTTTTCGGTATACAGCGCATAGACCGGCCGCGGATCCGATTGATAGCTCGGCAGCAGGATCTCCAGTTCGCCGCGATTGATCTCGTCGATCGCCCACATCAGCGGAACGTAGGCCACGCCAACGCCGGCAGTCAGCCAGCGGATCAGCGTCATCGGGTCGTTGGTGACGAAGCGTCCTTGTGGGATCAGGCGTGTTGAGATCCCCTCCGGGGCGATAATTTCGAACTCATTATCTGGCCGTACGCTATATTCCAGCCACGAATGGCTGGCGAGATCCGCCGGTTTTTCCGGGCATCCCGCGTGCTGGAGATAGCTTTTCGCCGCGCAGAGCACCATTGGCATCGAGCCCAGCCGCCGCGAGAAGAGGCTGGAATCCTGCAACGCGCCGACGCGTATCACCACGTCGAGGCCGTCGGCAATCAGGTCCGGGGCGGGGATGCCGGTCACCAGATTAATCGATAAACCCGGATATTCTTTGAGCATTTCGGCGGTTATGCGCGCCAGCACATTCTGTGCCATAGTTGAAGAGCTACCGATGCGCAGCGTGCCGATAGGGGTATTGTTGAAGGCATACAGCTGTTCATGGACGTCCTGCGCTTCAAAGAGCATTCTTCGGCAGCCCTGGTAATAAATTTTACCCGCTTCTGTTAAGCCCAGGCTGCGGGTGCTGCGGTTGAGCAGCTTTACCTGTAGCTCGTCTTCCAGTTTAGCAACGGTCTGGCTGATGGATGAAACGCTCATCTGGAGCTGGCGTGCGGCGGCGGTGAAAGAGCCCAGCTCAACCACTTTGGCGAACACCGACATACGTTTTAGTCGTTCCATTATTCACTCTGGCTTAAAAGTGATTTAGATCACATATTATAGATAAGGCTGCAATTGTTACGTTAATATATAGTTAGCTACATAATAAACGCATCACGCTACCACCTGTACGCTTCTTATCAAGGTCATCATGAGTCTGTTTCCTGTCATAGTGATTTTCGGCCTATCGTTTCCGCCGATCTTCTTTGAGCTGCTATTGTCGCTAGCCATCTTCTGGCTGGTGCACCGTTTGCTGGTTCCGACCGGTATTTATGATTTTGTCTGGCACCCTGCACTGTTTAATACTGCGCTGTATTGCTGTCTGTTTTATCTGATATCGCGCTTGTTCGTTTGAGGTCGATGTGAAAACACTAACAAGAAATATCCTGCGTACTGCCATCACTGTGATACTGGTTATTCTGGCGTTTATCGCTATTTTTCGCGCATGGGTGTACTACACCGCGTCGCCGTGGACGCGCGATGCGCGCTTTAGCGCCGATATCGTCGCCATCGCGCCGGACGTGTCGGGGCTTATTTCGCAGGTGAATGTCAAGGATAACCAACTGGTTAAGAAAGACCAGGTATTGTTCGTTATTGACCAACCTCGTTACCAAAAAGCGCTGGCGGAGGCGGAAGCCGACGTCTCCTATTACCAGACGCTGGCTCAGGAAAAACGCGTTGAAGCCGGGCGCCGTAACAGGCTCGGCGTGCAGGCCATGTCGCGCGAAGAGATTGACCAGGCCAACAACGTGCTGCAAACCGTTGAGCATCAGCTGGCGAAAGCGGTGGCCAGCCGCGATTTAGCCAAACTGGATCTTGAACGTACGGTGATTCGTGCGCCAGCCGATGGCGGGGTGACCAACCTGAACGTCTACTCCGGCGAATTCATTACCCGCGGTTCGACCGCGGTCGCTTTGGTGAAACAAAATACCTTCTACGTGATGGCCTATCTGGAAGAGACCAAACTGGAAGGCGTGCGTCCGGGCTATCGTGCCGAAATCACTCCGCTCGGCAGTAGTAAGGTGATAAAAGGTACCGTTGACAGCGTTGCCGCGGGCGTGACTAACGCCAGCAGCAGCAGCGATGCGAAAGGCATGGCTTCCGTTGACTCCAACCTTGAATGGGTACGTCTGGCGCAGCGCGTGCCGGTACGTATCCGTCTTGACCAGCAGCAGGGCAACCTCTGGCCGTCGGGCACCACCGCGACCGTTGTCATTACCGGTAAAGAAGATCGCGACGCCAGCCAGGCCAACTTCTTCCAGAAAGTCGCCATGCGCTTGCGTGAGTTTGGTTAATCGCCATGGGGACCTATACCATTGCTCCCCGGCATCTCCGCTTTGCCATTAAGCTTGCATGCGCGGTGGTGCTGGCGCTGTTTGTCGGCTTTCATTTTCAGCTTGAGACCCCGCGCTGGGCCGTACTGACCGCGGCTATCGTGACCGCCGGTCCGGCATTTGCCGCCGGCGGTGAACCCTATTCCGGGGCGATTCGTTACCGTGGAATGTTGCGTATTGCCGGGACGTTTATCGGCTGTATTGCCGCGCTGGCGATCATTATCCTCATGATCCGCGCGCCGCTATTGATGATGCTGGTCTGCTGTCTCTGGGCCGGTTTCTGCACCTGGATCTCCTCGCTGGTGAAGGTGGAAAACTCCTACGCCTGGGGGCTGGCGGGTTATACGGCGTTGATTATCATCATCACCATTCATACCGACCCGATGCTGGCGCCGCAGTTTGCCGTCGAGCGCTGTAGCGAAATCGTCATCGGGATCGTCAGCGCCATCGTCGCTGACCTGCTATTTTCCCCGCGTTCCATCAAAAAAGAGATCGACCTTGAACTGGATAACCTGCTGCTGGATCAGTATCGCCTGATGCAGCTTTGTGTCGCCCATGGCGATAGCGAGGTGGTGGACAAAGCCTGGGGAGCGCTGGTGCGCCGTACTGCCGGGCTGGAAGGGATGCGCGGCAATCTGATCATGGAATCTTCGCGCTGGTCGAAGGTAAACCAGCGGCTAAAGGCGATCAACACGCTATCGCTGACGCTGATTACTCAGGCCTGCGAAACCTATCTGATCCAGAACTCACGTCCGGAGATGGTGACTGACGACTACCGCGAGCTGTTTGCCGAGCCCGTAGAAACGGTACAGGATGTGCATCAACAGCTTAAGCGTATGCGCCGCTTCCTGACCTGGAAAGGTGAACACAATACGCCGGTCACTATTTATAGCTGGGTCGGCGCGGCGACGCGCTATCTGCTGCTCAAGCGCGGCGTGGTCGGCAATACCAAAATTAGCCGTATTGAAGATGAAGTTTTACGCGGCGAAACGGTGGTGAAGGTTGAGTCCGCCGAGCGTCACCACGCGATGGTTAACTTTTGGCGAACCTCTATTTCCTGTATTCTCGGCACTCTGTTTTGGCTATGGACAGGCTGGACATCCGGTAGCGGGGCGATGGTTATGATTGCCGTGGTGACCGCGCTGGCGATGCGCCTGCCTAACCCGCGAATGGTGGCCTTAGACTTCCTCTATGGCACCCTTGCCGCTTTACCGCTCGGCGCGCTGTTCTTCCTTGTCGTCATGCCTGCGACGCAGCAGAGTATGCTGCTATTGTGTATCAGCCTTGCCGCGATGGCGTTCTTTATCGGCATTGAGGTACAAAAGCGGCGGTTGGGATCGCTGGGGGCTTTAGCGAGCACCATCAACATTTTGGTGCTGGATAACCCGATGCAGTTCCAGTTTAGCCAGTTCCTCGATAGCGCTCTGGGGCAGATTGTCGGCTGTTTCCTCGCGCTGATGGTGATTCTGTTAGTGCGTGATAACTCGCAGGCCCGCACCGGACGGGTGTTATTGAACCAGTTCGTCTCGGCGGCGGTCTCTTCGCTCACCACGAATAGCGCCCGGCGTAAAGAGAACCATTTGCCGGCGCTGTATCAACAGCTGTTTTTACTGCTGAATAAGTTTCCCGGCGATATCGCCCGCTTCCGGCTGGCGCTGACGCTGATTATCGCGCACCAGCGTCTACGCGATGCCCCGGTGCCGGTAAACGAGGATCTGTCGGCCTTCCACCGCCAGCTGCGGCGAACCGCCGATCACGTTATCTCCGCCGGTAGCGACGATAAGCGCCGCCGTTACTTTACCCGTCTGCTGGAAGAGCTTGATGTTTATCAGGAAAAACTCCTTCACTGGCAGGCGTCGCCCCAGGTTACTGAGCCGGTGCGACGGCTGGTGGATATGCTGAAAAAATATCAACACGTGCTCACCAATAGCTAACCTGCGAACCGACGCCCCGGCGTCGGTTTTTTTATCGCTATACTTATTTGGTGTAGAGGGACAGAGCGGAAGGGGCGGCGGGCAATGACTATTTATACCTTTGATTTTGATGAAATAGCTGAGCAACAGGATTTCTATCGTGAGTTTTCCCGCGCCTTCGCGCTACCGGATAAGCAGGTGGATAACCTTGACGCGCTGTGGAGCGCGGTGACGGGAGGGCGCTTACCGTTCCCGCTGGAGATTGAATTTGTCCATCTGGATGAAAAACAGCGTCGTCGCTTTGGCGCGTTAATTTTGCTGTTCGATGAAGCGGAAGAGGAGCTGGAAGGGCTACTACGTTTTAATGCCCGTTGGGCATAAAAAAGCCCCCGGCAGGCGGGGGCAAGTCGTCGGATAAGACGACGAGGGTTTATTTGTACAACTCAGCAGTCGCGTGCCAGCTGTCGCCGGTACGAGCTTCAATAATGCGGTAGCTGCTGGCGCCTTCTTTCTCGGCTTTAGCCGCCAGTTCCTGGCGCATATCCATTGGCGCGCTACCTACTTGCGATACAGAGATAGTGCCCATTGGTTGCAGGTTTTGTGCTTGATCGGCGTTCACTTGCTGTACGGCTGCGCTTGCGCCGAAAGAGAGAACAGATGCCAGACCCAGGGATGCGATGATAATTGCGCTTTTCATAATCTTTACTCCAACCATTTGTGCAGCGGCGGGAGATTTCATATGAACCCAGGCCGCTGAAGAGATACTGTTTCAGTTAATGACCGACAATCGTTAAAGCTTATTTATAAAGTTCAGCAGTGGCGTGCCAATGGTCGCCGGTGCGAGCTTCGATAATGCGATAAGAAGAAGCACCTTCTTCTTGTGCTTTTTTGTTCAGCATTTCATGCATATCCATCGGGGAAGAACCTACCGCGCCGATAGATACGGTGCCCAGTGACTGGCGGCTTTCCGCTTGAGTGCTGTTGATTGAATCAGCGGCGAAAGCGCCAAAGGACAGTACGGATAGCATGCTGAGTGCGGCTACAGTGGTTTTGATTTTCATGATGTTCACCTCGTCGAATTTTATTATTAGGGGGCTTTGTTTCGTGACCCTCATCACAAAATCAAGTATACACTAATCACCAAAAATATTAATACCATGCTAATTGTTTTCAGTGTAAATAATTTCCAAGAAATGTCGTTTTTATAACGTATAAGAATTAGAAATGTCATTCACGGGGTGAATATCATGATTATTTATATTTAAATCAAATAGATATTGCGCTTTGATCTTTTGTGCGCTTTAGCCGTTATCATTCGGTAAAGGAATGTATAGAGGTGGAAAACCACACTAAATGTTAAAAAAATGCTGCTTTATTTGAAGGTTTGGGGGATAGCATTTTGCGGGGAAGAACCCTCTGGCAGGAACCAGAGGGGGAGCGCTTAGAGTTCCTGTTCGAACAGGACCAGAATCGCGTCGTAGAGATCTTTAACGGAAAAACCGCGGGCAGGGGTGGTAAAGATAGTGTCATCACCCGCGATACTACCCAGAATACCTTCGGCTTTGCCTAAGGAATCCAGCAGGCGTGCGATCAGCTGCGCCGCGCCGGGGCTGGTGTGGATCACTACCACTGCATCGTTATAATCGATGTCCAGCACCAGGTTTTTCAGCGGGCTGGAGGTCGTCGGCACGCCGAGTTCGGCAGGCAAACAGTAGACCATTTCCATTTTGGCGTTACGCGTGCGAACGGCGCCAAACTTTGTCAGCATGCGGGAAACTTTCGATTGGTTGATGTTCTCGAAACCTTCTTCCTGCAGCGCCTGAACGATTTCGCCTTGCGAGCTGAATTTTTCTTCTTTAAGCAGCGATTTAAACGCTTTAACCAGTTCTTCTTGTTTTGCCGAACTACGCATAAGTCACCCAGATTATGGTGGTAAAAACAACATCATTATGCATACAAGTGCATTTTTATGCAAATAATCCGCAAAGGAATAGCGTAAATAATGTTATGAAAGGCGCATATTTTAGCAAATAACCCTGATGAGGAACATGCCTGCATCACAGCGGGTAAATTGCTGTAAAAGTGAAATAAATGTTATGAAATTGATATTGTTTTGCCGAGCGAGCTGGGTGTATTGTAACCAATAGTCGGTCCGGTACTACGGCTTTGCTGGATGGCCAGTCTCAGGAAGAAAAATGCGAATTTGCTGCATCATTGCGCGTACCCCGCATTCTTCAGCCATAATTATTGTAATTGTTCATCTTGTGAATTAAGGTCCAGGCGACGGAATAACGAAAGACTATACCCGTCATACTTCGAGCTGCATGGGCGTTGGCTGCAATCGTTCACCCCAGTCACTTACTTCAGTAAGCTCCTGGGGATTCACTCTCTTGCCGCCTTCCTGCAACTCGAATTATTTAGGGTGTAAATTAACCATAATAAGGAGTTTAGGATGAAAGTTGCAGTCCTCGGCGCCGCTGGTGGAATCGGCCAGGCGCTTGCCCTACTACTTAAGACCCAACTGCCTTCAGGTTCAGAGCTCTCGTTGTACGACATCGCTCCGGTTACGCCGGGCGTGGCGGTAGATCTAAGTCATATTCCCACAGATGTAAAAATCAAAGGTTTCTCCGGTGAAGATGCCACCCCGGCGCTGGAAGGCGCTGATGTGGTGCTGATTTCCGCCGGCGTCGCGCGTAAGCCCGGCATGGATCGCTCCGACTTATTTAATGTTAATGCCGGTATCGTTAAAAACCTGGTGCAGCAGATTGCGAAAACCTGTCCGCAGGCCTGCATCGGTATTATCACCAACCCGGTAAATACCACCGTCGCTATCGCCGCCGAAGTGCTGAAAAAAGCCGGCGTGTACGATAAAAACAAACTGTTTGGCGTTACCACTCTCGATATCATTCGTTCTAATACTTTTGTCGCCGAGCTCAAAGGCAAGTCGGCCACCGAGGTTGAAGTTCCGGTCATTGGCGGCCACTCTGGCGTCACTATCCTGCCTTTATTGTCGCAGATTTCTGGCGTCAGCTTTAGCGAGCAGGAAGTCGCGGATCTCACTAAACGTATTCAAAACGCCGGGACGGAAGTCGTGGAAGCGAAAGCGGGCGGCGGGTCGGCAACACTCTCTATGGGCCAGGCCGCTGCGCGTTTCGGGCTCTCACTGGTGCGTGCCATGCAGGGTGAAAAAGGCGTGGTTGAATGTGCCTACGTCGAAGGCGACGGCCAGTATGCCCGTTTCTTCTCGCAGCCGCTGCTGTTGGGCAAAAATGGCGTGGAAGAGCGCCAGTCCATCGGTAAACTCAGCGCTTTTGAACAACAGGCGCTGGAAGGCATGCTGGATACGCTGAAGAAAGATATCGCCCTCGGCGAAGATTTCGTCAACAAGTAACGTCTCGTTAGCAGAAAAGCCGGAACCGTCGTTCCGGCTTTTTTATCACCTCATCTCCCTGGCGAATGCGCCGCCTGGCGGCTAAATCTGCTAAAATCCCCCGCGTCTTAAGCCCCAAGCAATGAGGACGTTGTGAAAAAGATCGACAGAAAGCAGACCAGGGACCACATTACGCAAATTATTCGCTATCAAATTCTTTCCGGAGCGATGAAAGCGGGAGATGAGCTGGCGCAGGAGAGTATTGCCGAGCAGCTAGGGCTTTCACGTATGCCGGTTAGAGAAGCGTTGCAGTCTCTTGAACAAGAGGGGTTTCTGGTGCGCTTGCCTAACCGTCATATGCAGGTATCAAAGCTGGTGCCCGATGATGTTAGCCATATTTTTCGCGTGATCGCGGTGATGGCTGCCGAATTGTTCACTCTCGTGCCGGCAAACCAGGGGGAATTGCTGCTCGGGCGCGCGCAGGCCCTGGCGCAGCCTGGCGACAAAACTCGCGAACTGGATTTTCATCAGTTACTGATTTCCTATCTTGATAACCGTTATCTGGCGAAGGCATATCAGCAATTTTTGGATGGTTATATCTCTTATGTCATTCTGTATCTGAAAGACGATAGCCAGGAATCGGCACTGATACTACATGAACTGGCTGGAGCCATTAGCCGCGGCGATGCGGGGAATATTGCTCAGGCAACACAGCGTTATTTCCTCATGCTTGCGGAAATTATGCGTCAACATATGAAGGATTGGGAAAGTGCAGAAGCCTAAATTAGGGAAAATTAAGCTTCTTTCGGCGAAAGAGCAGGTCGCGGCGGTATTACGCAAAGCGATTCTTTCGCGGGATTTAGTGGAAGGGCAGGAGATAACTCTCGAAGGCATTGCCCGCATGGTTGGGGTTTCCAGCATGCCGGTGCGCGAAGCGTTTCAGATTTTAGCCGCCGATGGCCTGATTAAAGTTCGCCCCAATAAAGGGGCGGTGGTGTTAGGGATCAACGAGCAGACGATTCGCGAGCATTATGAAATTCGCGCGCTGCTGGAAAGTGAGGCGGTGGCGAAGGCATCTCGTCCCGGCACGGATATTTCGCGCATTGCCCAGGTACACTACTCAGCAGAAAAAGCGCTGGCCGATAATAACTTCACTGAATATTCCGACCTGAATCAGGCTTTCCATATGGAGATCTGGAACGCCGCGGGCAACGAAAAAATGAAGATGCTGCTCTGCAACATGTGGAACGGACTGTCGATGGGGCACAAGGTCACCGAAGCGGAGTATGCGGCTATCTCGATACAGGAACATAAAGAGATTTTACAGGCACTTGAACAGCATAATGAAGAGCTGGCGCGTCAGCGCATGCGCGAGCATATTATTCGCTCAATGGAAAATATGCTCACGCGATACCTTCCCGAAACCTCTGTATAGCGCTAAAGCCTGCTGGTTTTAGTCGCATTCATCAACGCTATTAATCATCTCTTGTGACGATCTGCAGAGGATCTTGATGCAGATCGCACTGCGCGATCTTTGTGTAAAAACGCATTGACTTACTTTTTGCATGGGCATAATTTCTCCCTCGTCAATATTGGATACAATATCATATATCATTGATAGGGATAATTATAAATATGGAACCGATTACCATCACCTTATGTTTGCTGGTGTTCGCTATCGTCATGTTCGTCTGGGAGAAGGTGCCTTTGGCAGTGACTTCCATGGTGGTCTGCGTGGCGTTAGTGCTCACCGGCGTGTTGGATCTAAAACAAGCTTTTGCCGGTTTTATCGACTCCAACGTCATTCTTTTTGTCGCCATGTTCATCGTCGGCGGGGCGTTATTTGAAACCGGGATGGCCAATAAAGTTGGTGGGGTGATCACTCACTTCGCCAAAACCGAAAAACAGCTGATTTTCACCATCATGGTGGTTGTCGGCGTGATGTCGGGTTTTCTTTCCAACACCGGTACGGCGGCGGTACTGATCCCGGTAGTGATTGGCGTGGCGGCGAAATCGGGTTTTGCCCGCTCTCGTTTACTGATGCCGCTGGTATTTGCCGCCGCGCTCGGCGGTAACCTGTCGCTGATTGGCGCGCCCGGCAACCTGATCGCGCAATCGGCGTTGCAGAATATCGGTAGCGGGTTTGGCTTCTTTGAGTATGCGAAGGTGGGTTTACCGATGCTGCTCTGCGGCATCCTCTATTTCCTGACTATCGGCTATAAATTCCTGCCTGCTACCGCGAATGGCGGTGAAGTCGGTAGCGTCGGCGAACAGCGAGATTACAGCCACGTTCCGCGCTGGAAACAGATCCTGTCTCTGGTGGTGCTGATCGCCACGATCCTCGGCATGATTTTTGAGAAACAGACCGGCATTAGCCTGACGGTGGCAGGCTGTATCGGTGCGTTAGTTCTGGTGTTTACCGGCGTGCTGACGGAAAAGCAGGCCTATAAAGCGATTGATTCACAGACTATTTTCATTTTTGGCGGCACGCTGGCGCTGGCAAAAGCGCTGGAAATGACCGGTGCTGGGAAGCTGGTTGCCGATCATGTCATCGGCATGCTGGGCCAGAACTCTTCCCCGTTCATGTTGATGGCGGTGGTCTTTGCGCTGTCCGTCATCATGACCAACTTTATGTCCAATACCGCCACCGTCGCGCTACTGGTACCGGTGAGTTTGTCGATCGCGGCCGGTATGGGCGCCGATCCGAAAGCGGTTTTGATGGCGACCGTTATCGGCAGCTCCTGCGCCTACGCGACGCCGATCGGCATGCCCGCCAACATGATGGTGCTATCGGCCGGCGGCTATAAGTTTGTCGATTACGCCAAATCCGGCCTTCCTCTGATTCTCGTTTCTACCATTGTCAGCCTCGTACTGCTGCCAATTCTTTTCCCTTTTCACCCGTAATTTACGGACGCTGTTCTGACTAAGGAGCCTTTATGAGCAAAAGCGAACAGATATCCCGAATGACCGATATTATGGCCAAATTCGTGGGATATACCGGCAAAGTATTGCCTGATGACGTCACTGCAAAACTGAAAGAGTTGCATAAAAAAGAGACCAGCCATCTGGCGGACGTCATCTTTACCACCATGATTGAAAACCAGCGTCTGGCGAAAGAGCTGGATCGTCCGTCTTGCCAGGACACCGGCGTGATTCAGTTTTTGGTTGAGTGCGGCGCCAACTTCCCGCTGATTGGCGAGCTGGAAGCGCTGCTGCGCGAATCGGTGATTAAAGCCACCGTGGATTCTCCGCTGCGCCACAACAGCGTAGAGACCTTTGACGAATACAACACCGGTAAAAACGTGGGTAAAGGTACGCCGACGGTATTCTGGGAGATTGTCCCTGATTCTGACCAGTGCAGTATTTACACCTATATGGCCGGCGGCGGCTGCTCGCTGCCGGGTAAAGCGATGGTGCTAATGCCGGGCGCTGGATACGAAGGCGTAACTCGTTTCGTGCTGGATGTCATGACCAGTTATGGCCTGAACGCCTGTCCGCCGCTGCTGGTTGGCGTTGGCGTCGCGACTTCCGTTGAAACCGCGGCGCTACTGTCGAAGAAAGCGCTGATGCGCCCGGTGGGGTCGCACAATGAGAATGAACGCGCCGCATCGCTGGAGAAAATGCTCGAAGACGGCATTAATAAAATCGGCCTTGGCCCGCAGGGAATGTCCGGTAACACCTCGGTGATGGGCGTCAATATCGAAAATACCGCGCGCCATCCTTCCACCATCGGCGTGGCGGTCAACGTTGGCTGCTGGTCGCACCGCAAAGGACATATCGTTTTCGATAAAGATTTGAATTACACCATTACGTCTCACACAGGAGTGGCTTTCTGATGACTAAAAAAATACTGACTACGCCAATTAAAGATGAAGATTTAGCTGATATTAAAGCGGGCGATATTATTTATCTCAATGGTCATATTGTTACCTGTCGTGATGTTGCCCATCGTCGTTTGATTGAAGGCGGACGTGAATTACCGGTCAACGTTGCCGGCGGCGCGATATTACATGCCGGGCCCATTGTGCGGCCGATTAAAGGTACAGAAGATAAATTTGAAATGGTTTCTGTTGGGCCAACCACCAGTATGCGCATGGAGAAATTTGAAAAAGAATTTATTGCTAAGACCGGTGTGAAATTAATTGTCGGCAAAGGCGGCATGGGTAAGGGGACCGAAGAGGGCTGCGCCGAACATAAAGCGCTCCACTGCGTCTTCCCGGCCGGCTGCGCGGTGGTCGCCGCGGTCTGTGTAGAAGAAATTGAAGATGCCCAGTGGCGTGATTTGGGGATGCCGGAAACCTTATGGGTTTGCCGGGTGAAAGAGTTCGGTCCACTGATTGTGTCGATCGATACCCACGGGAATAACCTGTTTGAGCAGAATAAAGTGATATTTAATCAGCGCAAAGAGATTGTCGCTGATGAAATCTGTCAGCACGTAAGTTTTATTAAATAACTCCCGGTTAAATATATTGCGCAGTAGTGGCGAAAATTAATTTCCGCGATAAAGAGGCTTCTGACTATGTGGTCTGGGGAAATCCACTCGGCTATCGCGGCTGTTTATTACGCCATTATTGCGCCCCTCCAAAGGCTATTTTATGACTGATGCTGCGCTGTTAGGCGAAGGCTTCACCCTGATGTTTCTTGGCATGGGCTTCGTGCTGCTGTTCCTGCTGCTGCTCATTTTCGCCATCCGGGGGATGTCCGTCGCCGTTACCCGTCTGTTCCCTGAGCCGCCTGCCGCGCCCAAAGCGGCGCCCGCGGCCGTCGCGCCCGCCGACGACTTCGCCCGTTTAAAACCGGCGATTGTCGCCGCCATTCACCACCATCGCCGCCTTAATCCTTAATTCACGGAGGAATTCATGACCGTTGCCATTACCGATGTCGTCCTGCGCGACGCCCACCAGTCCCTGTTCGCCACCCGTCTGCGTCTCGACGATATGCTGCCCGTTGCGGCCGCGCTCGACGACGTCGGCTACCGCTCGCTGGAATGCTGGGGCGGCGCCACCTTTGACGCCTGCATCCGCTTCCTCGGCGAGGACCCGTGGGTCCGCCTGCGCGAGCTGAAAAAAGCGATGCCGAAAACCCCGCTGCAGATGCTGCTGCGCGGCCAGAACCTGCTCGGCTACCGCCACTACGCCGACGACGTGGTGGAGCGCTTTGTGGAGCGCGCCGTCAAAAACGGCATGGACGTGTTCCGCGTCTTCGATGCCATGAACGACCCGCGCAACATGCAGGCCGCCCTGCAGGCGGTCTGCCGCCACGGCGCCCACGCCCAGGGCACCCTCAGCTACACCACCAGCCCGGCGCACACCCTGCAGACCTGGCTCGACCTCACCGAACAGCTGCTG
>NZ_JAQIRK010000026.1:0-39757 GCF_050600805.1 Klebsiella sp. 141240
AATTGCAGCAACCATTATATTTCTCCAGTGAGGGGAAGACGATCCAGACATAACCAGTTATACAGAGGGAAAGGTGCGCCATTGAGCGTCACCCAGCGTGACACGATCTGTGAAGAATCCCTGAAGCAGGTCAGCGGATACAGATTTCCATTGGTATGTGGTGTGGTATTGGTAAATCCGATTAACAGGACGTCATCAGGTGCGGGAGGCTGGTTCAGTTCAACGCGAATTGTGTTCCCATTGATAACAGAAACAGCCTGTACCGTGGCTGAGTTTTTCTCCAGGCTTATCCCGTAGTTCGGGCAGTTGGCAATAAAATCTGTATCGATGATCAGTGGCGGAAAGGGAACATCACAGGCAAGCTCTAAAAGGTTTCCTGTTAATGTAATATCCCTGACTTTACATCCCGTCCATGTTCCTTTCTTTTCCGTATCGTACAGATGCCAGTAGATTGCCTGCGCGGTATATTCACCCTGTAACACCTTGCCTTTTGCATTGATGTGGCTGAGTGACCCGTCGCTATATAGCCAGTTAAGCGGGTATTTTGGCCCGTACATGATTGCCGTATTCGGATTCTGACGGACATAAGTCAGCTGATCCACCGCGGGGATAGAGTAAGGCTGAACGATTACCGGGTCACCCTGGGCATTACCGGCTTCATCCACTGGCTGTGACCTTGTATAAAATCGGCTTCCCACCTGACCGATGATGACAGCGAAATCAGTCGTCTGTCCGGAAATAGCCTTGAAATCAGACTGGAGACCGGAGAAATAGGTGTTTGCTTTGGTAAGGTAATCACCAGGTAAAAGATTGTCGCCATTATCGGAGTCTGTTTCACCGTGCTCAAACGTCAGAAACCGGAATGTATACGGCTTACCAACACCATCAGCGGCATCTTTACCCATCTGCACAAATTTCTGCCCGTTCTGATACGGGATTGTCCCTTTGCTGATTTGTTTAAATGAACGACCACCTGCTGCAAAAGGCGCATGAATAAATATTGTATTTCCTACCCCCTTATCCATCAGGACATCGTACATAGGTAAAATATTACCCTGCCGGTATGATGGATAATTCATATCGTTCAATGTGGATACGTCATCCTCATTCACCGCCTGTATATTTTTACCTTCAGGCCGTCCGTTCATCCCGGCCAGTAACCGCCCGCGATAAATGGGATTACGATTAACAATATTCTGTCCGACATGATCCGCTTCCATGTTCAGAGACTGTCCACTTGAACCGCCCCCCTGAATTTCAGGTGCATCAAGCGGCATTTCACGTATTGACGGTACATACATCACCCCGGAACCAGATACTGCCTCTCCGCCAGGTAGATAACTGAAAACGAAACCGGAAGGCGTCAGTTTTTGCGTAGTCAGTACGGGACGTTCTGACCAGACCACCTCTCCGCGCCATGCTGCTGCTGGTACACCGCCCACGGTTTTGATGGACGCCAGTGATTCGCCAAGATTGTCCTGTAACGGGCCATCGATACCGGGAATATGGACCCCACCATCATCATCTATTGCAAAAATGGCGGTTTTTAAATCGGCTGCAAAAACGACATGCTGGAAGCCAATAATGGTGCGGGAAAAGTTAGTGGAACATAGCGCGTTAAGTCTGTCCTGAAGAACATCATCAGTGCCGACAATACGTATATCACCATTGTCATTAATAGTCAGAAGACCATCAACGCCGTTTTGAGCCACAATGACATGTTGTAATCCCTGATAAAGATTTGCCTGTTGTTTGGGGATTAGCTGCTCTACATAATCCTGCAATGATGATTTAAGACCTGCGAGCCATAGCCCGAAATCGTTATCCAGTGCAAGCGCTGTTGCCGATGGCCCCTGTAACCCGGTTAAAATCCATTGCCACTCATCTGAGCTGTATTGTGACAGCATTGCTGTTTTTAGCTGAAGAGAAGCGATTTGTGCAGAAAGCTCTGCGGTGAATTGATCGATACCTGTAACGAATGCCTGTGAAGGCATCCTACGCCCGGTAGGTGCTAGTGTTCCTCCACTGTTGATAACCTCGATAGCCAGTGCGCTATCATCTGGGCTACGGTAATACGTGGTAGAACCATCGGGTATATTTGCAATATCTGCCTGTGCGTCTGCTAGTGTCATGTACTGACGGCTAAGCGGGATCAGGTTCTGGCGCGTATCTTCTACAACTGCTGCACCATCTACAGCAATTTGTTCCCGTTGGTCTTCTGCTTTCTTTTGAATACCTGCTAAAGAATCACGCTCAATACCTGCACGTGTGGTTACGGTTAATTGATTACCGCTAACAAAAATATCTACTGTTTCGTTATTATCCCAGGCATCGCGCATGTCTGAAGACGGGACAGGGTTACCCGTATTGTATTGAGACATATTATTTCACCCGATTATTTTTCTGGAGAAGAAGGCAAATTAACTGTGCCATCGTTATTTTTAATATATGAGCGCAACTCTTTTCGATACTGTGTCCATTCGGCTAATTCGGCCTTTACGGCATCCTCTGATGTTCCTTCATAATCTGAATCATCAATTTGTTCATTACGTTTATTGATTTCATCTGTTGCGCGGTCATATTCAGCTTGCGCGGTATTAAGTCGCCCTGCTGCAATTTCTTCAGGTGGCGTTTCAGGCGGAGGCGGTGCAATGAAAGAATCTCCCTCATAACCCCACCCAATCCCCACATCGAGGCCATCTATATTAATAACAGTAAAATCAGCAAACAGTTGTTTAGCCGAATTATCAGTGTCGCAAACTACGACATTTTGAACGATCGCATCTTTGATTAGTGCATAAATCATTAAGCATATTCCTCAATAATAACCAGGCCATCGGCACCTTTACCGCCATTCTGATAGGAACCCCCTGTACTCGTGTATGAGCCAGCTCCACCACCGCCACCACCAGGAAACTGACCTGAGAATCCAACAGCTACTGATATTGCGGACAAGGAAGAACCAAACGACCCCGATCCGCCAGTACCGAAAAATGCTGAACTTAACCCGCCGATAGGATAGGAGGCTGCGCTTGGGCTTGATGGTACAGTCCATAGACAACCGGTCGAAGTGGTTGCGCCGTTAGCCCCATCTGCCGGATTCCCAGTTGTAGCGCTTTTCCCGTAATTCCCTCCGCTAACCCTTACGGTAGTTCCAACGGAGGATTCACCGCCGTTCTGACCGTAACCGTTTGAGGTACCACCAGCACCACCAGCGCCGACCGTTACAGGGAGGTTGCCAGTAACATCAATGAACGCTTCCCCATACACTCCACCAGAACCACCGGATGAACCGGAGCCTGCGCTCGTTGAAGACGCCACGGAACTACCACCACCGCCACCGCCACCCCATAAACGAATCAAAATTTTCCGTGCGCCACGCGTAGGAACATAAGTACCAGAAGATTTGAATACCTGAACGTTGATAAGTCGGCCTGAAACAGACTGCGTCAATTGATCAACAAATCCCGCTAAATCGCCATTATCTTTGACGTCAGCATTTAAAGCATTTGAGATAAATTTAGCTAAGGCAGAGGTAACGAAGGTTCCTTGTCTCAGTGCCTTATTAACCTGAGCAGACGATGCTTTGCCTGAAACGAAACCGCTCGATACCGCTGGTAATGCTACCCAGTCAGCTTGAGAAGTAACGTTTGCATTATTACCCGTTGCAAAAGGTATAAAATCATTAGTCGCCATTTAAATATCTACTCCCCATGCTCCGGAATCGAAACCGGATATATATTCGTTATCAACATCAAATCCAAAGAAGGTATAACCACCTTCAGACGGCATTTGCATTTCTTTTACTTTTACGCCTGCGGCCTTTACAGTGAGGTATCCATTCTGAATAGCCCACCACAACTCAGAGTTAACCTGATCAATCGGATTTAAATCGTATCGTGATGGAACATAACCTTCAGGAATTACGACAAATGGCCCTTTGTTAACAGCGCTATCGAATATCAGGCGGTCAATCTCATTTAGCACAATTGAGTAATCTGGCAATATCCAGATAGATATAGACATATCCTGATTATCAACAATTGCTATGCGGAGCCCGGAACCAGCAAGAGCGCTGTCGAGGATGTCCGGTAATGTGTCGTTCTGACCGTTCCAGTGGTTAATAGCGATTTTGACCTTCAGTACCAGGCGATAAACTTCATCGCTCAGGTCAAGAAAGCCATCATCCGGGTCAAATGGTCCCTGCCATACACCCTGATCCCATCCGAGCTTTTCAGTATCCCAGGAGAAATACACGCCTGAGATTGGCGTACTCACCCTGCGTTTTCGCCCTATCCACTCGCCAAGAATATCCAGTTGCTTACCAACTGCCGTATCAATATCAAAGGCCGATATCATTCCTGTCATCGTCTGTGAGATATCAATAAGGGGCCGCGTGGAAAGATCCACATGAGCAAAGAATTTCGGTTTTCCGGCGTGATAGTTTGATATCCGGTCAGTGTATTTGCTCATAGCGTCACTTCCAGATGAATATTCTCAATACTGCAGGAGGCGGAATGGTCGTAAGCAATCACGACGTTAGCAGCAGCCACCGAATCAGTAGAGGTCCCGATCAGAAGCTCTGTGATGTCGTAATACCGAGAGTTACCACCACTGACCACACCCAGATTCGCCGGAGAATAGACACGACTTATTACGACGTTCGCCCCTATCGCCAGGGAGTTGATATATGCCGCTACAGCAGCTTTTATTTCATTCCCTACCTGTGAGGTATACCCCGTCAGAGGTTCGATCGTAATGCTCACAAAAATAGGCACATCAACCGGGCGAGAGAATCCGACCGGGTGAGGACTGCCGTATTTGTCCGCTACAGAAATTATCGTGCTGCCGTATGGCGTCGTTCCCTGGTCCTTTACTCCACGAATTGTGTTTGCAATCTCTGTAGCGTCACCGCCTTCGACAATGGCGGCTATCGAGTGTGGAGGAAGACCATTAGCATCAGGTACGTCCTGATCGTTCTCATACAGCTTGTGACGAGTGACGCCCTTAATATTCGCTATTGCACCGTCTACCGCTTCAAATGGTGTGAGAGACGGCAAGGCGACGCTCTGCGACTGCCTGATGCGAAGTTCTGAATCTTTTTCTGCAGCAGTGCCGACAGTAGCCGCCAGCGGGTTATTTGCCGATGACCAGCCCCTAGTAGGCGTATTGATTTTGTTCACCGTTCCCGCCAGTGCTGCGACAGCGCCGGAGTTTGCGCATGTGGCGGTCGCGACAATCGTCCCATCAATACCGATTGATACGGTTGGAGGTAGATTCCAGACAACCCCGTTTGCATCCTTCACTGAGCCGTTGGTGATTGAGGTCCCTGCAGTACCGGTTAATAACAGGTCAACCGTTGAATTCGTCGCCTCACGGCGTTCTATCCCGTTAATTTTTACGTTGCTGGACAGCCCCACGCCGATCCCGGTTGATGGCGAGAAACTGTTATATACCTGAATAGCGGTGTTATTGGCGTCATGGATTGCCAGCGCCACCAGCGCGATTAGCTGACCATCTTTACTATCCGGATCGATATAAGCATCACTGCCGTAAATCTGCTGAAAATATCCCGTCACAGTAGACAGGATGGTTTGATAGTCAGGCGCACTTATCCCCTCAGCGGTTACCGTTGCCGATAAGCCGAGTGATTCAAGGTCCAGAGCCATTACGCCTCCGAGGTTACTGTCGTTGTCCCGTAGATGGTTTCCACCGTTGCTGTGAACGTTACACGCCGTGTGCGGCTGTCAACGGTAGTATTAAAGTCGGTGATGGATTTCACCCCGCGCGTTTCAAGAATGCGTTTACGAATAGCGAGGTTATAGGTTTCTGGTTTGTGCTTTCCGAGGACGGATTGTATCCAGGGTGTTCCTTCTGTCGTATCAAGGAACCATTCGCCGTACCAGAGCAGGAAGCGCGTTTTAATGGCCTGCGCGACGGCCTCCGGAGAGTTAACCAGCCAGGTATCATCACCCTGACCAAATGTGTAATCCCCGTCATCATCTTCGCGACGGTAGCGCATGCTATCCCCCTAGTGGAGCTGTATTACTCCCACCAGATTCAACGCCGCCGTGCGTGTGCTTATCGACAATGGAACCATCCACCAGCTGCAGGCGACCATCCGGGAGGATTTTCAGGCCATTCAGATTAAAACCACCCGGCGCGGTACCGTTGATTTCACCACTCGAAGGATTAAGGCTCAGCTTCGTACCGCCATCATCACTACGGAGTTCTACCGCGCTGCTACTGATGCCACTGATTTTCTTTGCCTGTGATTGTGGGCCGACCATGCAGAACGCATCAGATAAATCGTGCATCCTGTCGTCTACCGGCTCCTGAATACCGCCGCTTTGCCACCAGAAATCGATACAGCGGTCACCAAATATCACCAGGCATTCATCACCCTCTTTGACTGGGAATGTCAGCGTACAGCCGCCCCCACGAGGGAAAATTACCGGGACGTCAGTAAGTAGTGGGTAATCCTGTGTTTCAGTTGCGCCATCGTTATCACGCTCTACATAGCGGATCGCCGGCTGCACAACTGCGGTTACTGAATCGGGGTCAAATGACTGAATAATGCCAGGTAGCGCGACGCGGATTTGCTCCTTTAAAACTTTCCGTTCTGACTCGAAAGTTTCATCAAGGGATCCGCTACGGGTTTGGTTAGAAGAAGGCATTCATAAACTCCAGATATGAAAAAACCCGCCTCAGCGGGTTTGCGTAATTTATCTTTTTGGAGAGGGGACTATAACTTCAGCCCAACAACGACAATAACCATTGGGGCATAACTTCCCTTCCCCAGGGTGACCGGTTTTTGGTGGTCTGGACCAGGAATATGTTTTACCATCCTGCCTATCACAAGATGGACAGCAATCAGAACCTCGCCAGACGTATCTTTTAGATCCAACCCTTTCAGCCTGAATCTGCGTAGCTTTCGCCGTCTTCCTAAAATCATCACCCATCAATTTCTGATATGCATTTCCATCGGCGAGCATTTCCTCCTTGCTCCTTCTGCTCCCATTTCGGGGTTTCGATTTTACCTCTGGTCGGCGGTAAGAATAATCAATGCTTTGTAGAAAATTATCTTCTTCTTTTCGCTTTTTTATCTTCTTGTAATTATTCCATCTAGTAATAATGGCTATTGCCAGAAAGAAGATAATAATTGCGAAAAATTCCATATTTATTTCACCTTAACGCAAGGGAAAGATCCGATAATCTTCGGAGCATCCATGCTGTTCTGAAGGAGCTGGACGTTTAGAAATCGCTTTTCAGTACCAGGTCTGCGGACGTACTCGAAACCGTAGTTGTTACCATCTCTGGCAGGCATAAGCCCCATCTCGGCTTTCATTCCGTTGCCGTTACCAAGAGTTTTAATCTTCTGGGAGGTCACTGTCTCACCATTAATTCTGAATAATGAATCAGGAACCAGCTCTAATTTATAACTACCACACTGCAACGTGATGCCACCAGGATTTGCAGAAAATGCTAACCCAGGAAGAAAACAGAATATGATAACCATCAATTTTTTCATTCTTACCCTTCCCGCTGTAAAGACGACGCCGAACGGACATCCGCCGCACCACGCGCCTCACACATCATATCCATGTACCACGCCTGGCCCCTTGTGTCGCCAGTGTACATAATGCCGCGCACAATATAAACGCCGTCTGTAGCAATGCTGGCTGGCTGTGAGGTAGTTCCGGTTATGGATATATTCCCGTTATTGTCCTGGTCGGTTATGCGACCACCAGCCATAGCGATATCATTATTCGCCAGCGCGGTACGGTAGACAGACGCCTGATCCAGCTCAATCAGGCCATTAACGCGAATGTTCGGGTTAATCAGCGCGCGTACGTTCACCCCGCTGCCGATCGTTTGCTGAGGCATGCCGATTAGCCCGGTTGCGCTGTTCAACACAATAGCTTCGTGCACATACTCATTTTTTGCCACCATCTGGCGCTGACCATCAACGAATTGCCAGGTTGCGCCGCATTGCCTTGCGACGTTATCCATCAGGTCTCGCGTCATACCAAACAGCACGCGCCCGCGTGGGAAGACGGTAGCAGGCATTGGCGGGGTGACGCCCTCAGTCGCGCCCTTCGCCTCGAAGTCCTTCATCAAAGCGCGGTTCATATCGGCAACGGTATATCCTGCCGCCAGTGTTTGCACTGTGATGGAAGAGGTAAAAGCCAGGTCGGTATCTGCGGCCTGAATCAGTACGAACGAATCAACCGGGTTATCTTTTCCCGTGATGGTGTACCGAATATCGCCTGTAAACAGCAATCCCCAGTTACGACCATCAGACTGCCCCACCTGAGAAGCATCGACCTCACGAACGCGGCCTACGTCGCTGGCGTCAACATCGGCGGCAATACCATCATAACCAGCGATTACGCGAATAGTGGCAAATTCACTACCGGTGATCCGGTTCACCGTATCCGCAGACAGGTTATAAACCTTAAACGTCCCGGTTCGGGTGGCGCTGCTGATGTTGAACCAGTCGATTGTGAAAGTAACTTTGAAGTCACCCAGGTCTATTCCCTTCCCGTTTTCGTCCAGTAGCTGCAGTTCGAAATGACGCATCCAGTTTTGAGACATAATTACTCCGTTATTGCCAGTAAGTGGCTGGCGGTACCGAGATCGGTTTGGGTTGGGTAATCCTGGTTCGCATCGTCGCAAACCACGGCGAGTTTGAAACCGAATCCGAGATAGGAATACTGAGCCAGCAAGTCAGCGCCAGTCACAAGGGGGATACCTTTAACCACCTGGTTACCGCTGCTATTGGAGATATCCAGAACCCAGCAAGGATCACGCCAGGTGATACTTATCTGGTACGTAACACCCGCCAGAATGGTACTGAATTGCTGGTTATCAGCAGTGAGGGGGATTTCGTATACCTGCATCAGCCGCCTCCAATAATTGATTTGAGTCCCTGCCAGCCAGAGCTAAGCAAGGATTCGTTCTGAGGCTTTGCCGCTTTTGTGCCGGAGTTGATAACAGCTGACGTATTGGCCCCCTCTTTCATATCGGCTTTATCGGCTACCGCTATCTGTTGAGTCTGGGTGATGATCACTTCGCGAAGCGTTAAAACCGCCATCAGTACGTTTTCTGATGTACGGTCAGTTGTGACCTCAATCGCCCTTATCAGCATGTTGCTGTATAGCCGCTTCCCTGTGACAACATCGAAAGGGATCCGGCTGGTCTGCAGGTCGAGTATTTGCTGATAGGTTTCTTTAGGGCTCAGGCCAAGCGTTAAGCCCTGAGAGGACGTATCAATGAAATCCAGCAGAGAACCACCACCAGCAAACCCCACTTCCATCACGACCTCTGAGGGCCGTTTATAGGCATGATCTGAAACAGGAGCCCCCGTTTCGACGGGGTGTTCAGTAATTTCCAGCGTGTCACTGTGCTTTTCAGATACCACTACACTGGGAACAATAAGACCGATACGCCGGGACTGCTGCTGAAACAGCGTAGAAAGGATATCCATCAACCTACCCCGCTCTGGTTTTTGCGCATTACCCTGGCATTTGCATCAATCTGGCGGCGTCCGACCTCCTGAGCAACTTCCATAGCGCTACCGCCGTGAATGTTATAGGTGTTGTTTTGCTGAATTGATGCGCCTGCCGCCTGATACGCTAAAGGGCTTTGCCAGTTGGCGTACCCCTCTTTACGGGCCATAGACTGCATCAGGGAAGCCATCGTATTAGGGTTATTCAGATTCAATACGGCATCAGGGGAAACGCCCATCCAGCCAGCTACCTGTTTGGCGTAAAGCTGCGGATCGTTGTTATCACCAGCAGGAGCCCAGGTACTTACGATATCCTGGACGGTTTGCAGCATCCGCCCCGTCGTTTTCCCGGTGAAATAGCGCATCAACTGGTTTTTCATCGCCTGCCATCCTTCCAGCGCGGAGCCAAAAGAACGGAAGCCGTTACCACCTACCGGGCGAATATTTCCAGGGTTGTTGTTGCGGTCAGCAAGCGTGTTACCTTCACCACGGAAAAACCGTCCGACGCTGCGAGGGTCAAAACCAAACTTATCCTTAATCCAGTCAGCTGCGCCATTGGCGCTATCAGATATACCTGGCAGAGCATCCGGGTTATTGTTGCCCTGGCTCAGTAGTTGCTTACCAATACTGGCAGCATCTGACCAGCGACCATCTTTGATAGCGCTCAGCAGGTCACCAATCATGCTCAGCATCTTACTGAATTCGCCCATCTGGCTGATGAAGTTGCTGAAGTCCCACTTCAGAGACCAGGATTTAGGGTCAATATTCAGAAGTTTTGCCAGTGCCTTACCCAAATCGACGACGGTCTGTCGGAGGTCTTTAACCATCTTCAGAGCGGCGTCTACTTCCGGCTTCCATTTCCCCCAGTCAATCAGGCTTTTGCCGCCTTCTTTCCAGGTTTTATAGTCTTCCCATAGCAGAGCGATACTGGCAGCGAACGCAGTAACAAGCCCTATAGGAGACATCCAGAACGTGCTGTTAAGGATCCGCAGCGCTACCGTTAATGCGCCAAACAGCGTGATCAGTTCCCGCGTCTGCTTATCCAGTGATTTCCACCAGTCCAGCAGATCAGAAGTCCCTTCCATCAGCCGGGAGAATAACCGGGCAATAAGGTCACCCAGCCACAATACCCCCTTGATAGCCTCGGTCAGCGTCTGCTCAATTTTCGGGAAGTTGTCGAGAATTTGACGGCGTAATTTATCCAGTGAACCAGCGAGGCCACCAGCCAGGTTAGCGCCGATTTTATCCCGCGCCATCCCTGCCATTTCGCCGAACGACCGGAGCGAAGTCATGAACCGGTTAGAACTTACCGCGGCCTGATCAGCATTAAAGCCGATCGCTTTCGCCATAGCGGAATATTCGCCGGAGAACCCGCCGACACCGCGCCGCATTGCCATCAGGGTGTTTTCATCAATACCCAGCATGCTGGCGTACTGGTTAGCCCGGTAATACGGCATGCTGCTAAGCTTCTGGCCTACCCCGGTGAAGATGCTCGCCATATCGCGCATATTGCCGCTGGCGTCGCGTGTTTGCACACCCAGGCGGTTAAGGAAGCCCTCCGCACCGGGATTGGTTCTGATAAACCGTGAAAGGCTCTCCAGCGAACTCATCGCCGAGTCAGCGCTGCCGCCAACCTGCGAAATGGCATAACTAACCTGTTTAAGCCCCTGCACCGTCGCGCCAGTGCGCTGGGAGGCCCAGTACAGCTTGTCAGATGCCTGGGCTATTTTTGCCGTAAAGGCGACAACAGAGAGTGCCGCCGCTTCAACGGCGAACCCGGTTTTAATGGCGTTAGAAGTAACCCCCGCCAGCACTGCATTAAATTTCCGCTCGCCGCTTTCATCGACTTTGAAGCCGAGCGACACGAGAAAATCTTTAATCGTCTCAGCGTTCATTCGCCTCTCTCCATCTTGCGATCCGGTACTCGTTGTCAGCCTTCAGATCCAGCCAGTCATTCATTCTGGCGATATCCGCCAGGTCTACCGAACCATCTTTGAGCGCAGAGTAAGGGATGTACCCGGCATCCACCGGGCGCATCAGATAGTCTTCACCACCAGGCAAAGAATCCAGCGTCAGTCCGCTTTCGGGGTGGGCGTCGCGTTGTCTGGGAGTTCTGGCAAAAAATTTCCCAGGCTATCGGCGACCACCCGCGCCACCAGTTGCAGCATGCTGAACAGATCGATGTCATCAAACATCAGCTCACCGCTGCGGAAGACTGGCGCCCATTGTTTGCCGTTTTCACGCACCACCATAGCGAGACAGGGATGGATGATGGCGTTCGTGTCTTCTTCGGTGAGTTTTGACAGTTCGTCAGCGATACGCGGTAGAAGCGTGTTAAAAACTGGCTCCAGCTTATCCAGATTGCCGCTGTCCAGTTTGGTGGTTGCGGGTAGCATCGCCTTGATACTGGAGAAGTCAGCCATCAGGCCAGCGAGGATCGGTAATAATTTGCGGGATACCTTCAGCTGTTCAAATACGCCCAACTTGTTGGCGCGGTAATTCACGCCTTTAATCGTGCATTCCATCGGTTAAAACTCCCCAAGCAGTTCATCAATTTTGATGCAGTCAAATACCCATGCGACCGTTCCGGCGACTTTAGGGTTGTTCCAGTCTGGTTGTTTCTGGAAGGCCACACCGCGTGCCGTGGCGATATCACCACTTGCTTTGTTACGAACCACAATGACGTTATTCCCCCAGGTGGAAGAGGACTGGCTTTGCGCGTTGTACATCAGCGAAAGCTTTTTATTGACCGGGGAAGTTTTCAGCAACGTAACGGTAATCGTGCCGCTCTTACCGCCGTGAAGGCTGTGCATACCCTCACCATCTGCGCCGATGGTCATGGTGTTTTTTGCCTCGGTCATCGCAACCACGATCCCCTCTTCGGAGTTCGCAGAGCCAGCACCGAGTTCAATAGCTCCCGTAGGACCAGCCAGGGAAGCCGAGATATCAAGAAACGAATAAGCAGACATCAGGACTCTCCTTAGCGAACCACTGTGATTGCCACGCTGCCGTAATGGACAGCACCAGCCAGTTTCCCGGCAACCTGAATCGGCACACCCTTACGCGCTTCACGATCGACCTGTAACTGGTCATCAACGTTTTCCGCCCAGGTGTAATAGCCTTTCGTCAGCATGTCGCCAGTGTTGAGCTGCCCCATCGGGCCACCCGTCCATTTGCCCGGCGCAAACAGGCCGTTCTGCACTGCTTTGTCGAGCACCAGCTCAATGTTCGCAATACGGGTAGTGGTCCCGGCGTCGGTCTGAGGGATTTTGGTTGTACTGGTATAGAGCGTGTTGAAGTCGGCAGTCTGTACCGCATTCTGTAGCCAGTCGAGGCCGTGACGTTCGTCGAAGAAGTCACCATTGCTCATGACGCCCTGCTCAAGAATCGCTGTATCGTTCTCGTAGTAGACGTAAACGTTACAGTTCTTCGCTTCCAGGTTATTGGCTTGCGACGTTCCCAGCGTTTCGTAGGTGATGCCAGGCTCCTGTTTAAATTTCAGGGTGATCGTCGTGTTACTGCCAGTGAAATCAACCGTGAATGCACGCGCAAAGGCAGACAGCGCGGCATAGCGGCTACTGGTCGAATACTGAATAAACGTCCGGCTGTATTTCGCGGCTTTCAGTTTTGAGGCCAGATCCGTAGTTGTCGCCGCATCCAGGATTATCGCTTCATCAGTGGTAATGCCAAAGATACGGGAAACGGTAGACGCTTCAATCGCAGCGGAAACGGTTATGATAGTGGCGTCATCCGGATAATCCGCTTCTGGTACTGCCAGATGCAGACCGTACCAGGCGTTGTAGTCCATCAGCGCGTTAACCGCTTCAAGCAGAGATTCAGCCGTGCCGGCTTCACCATCAGCAAGCGTTTTCACCCAGCGTCCGACATATACCAGTGTGGGTTGTGGCTGCTGAGAGAACCAGATAACAGCGGCTTTATACTCTTCGCTGTCCACTCCGAAATCATCACCAATATCATCAGGCGATGAGTATGCCCGGAGGCGTTCGGCGATCGGGATGACGGTTGAATCACCCAGGATAAGCATCGAGCCAAAATTGCGCCCCTGCGCGGCCCGTGCGGAAAGCGTCACCGTCACGTTAGTGATACGGTTAAGGGGAAGCCCTTTTTCCATTTTAATCTCCGGTAACTATCGTGACGTTAGGGCCAACGATAGATTTAACGTTGTAAGTACGGGTGTTTTTGCGGGAAAGGGACACGGTCACGTCGTACCGGCGCACCCACTGGTTATTGATTAATTCGGGGAGGTTTCGTATATCTCCGGCATCCACCAGCGACAAACCTGAGATTCGTCGAAACGTATCTGAGTTTTGCTCAATGAATATTCCGTCACGGAAGCGCGTAGCCATCGTAGAACCACCAGGGCCGTAGAAACAAAGCAGAACCTGAACACCTTCCCATGTCCATTGCTCGCTCTGATCTTCGCTAACCTGGATATTTGCTGGCATGCCATCCCGCGAGACCGTGGAGAAGTTAAAACCGCACCACGTTTCGCCGTTCGGCGGTATCTTTTGCTGGGGATCCGTAAAGCGCGGGAAAACCATTTTTGCAGGCATCCCCGTAATACCTCTCACCCAGCGACTTAGCTGTCGTTCCAGCTCTTCGTCGTAATCCGGCTCACTGCCAACGGGTGTAAGGTATCCGGGCTCTGTGCTGTCATTACTCAACGGGAATACCTCCGTTAAATTCCAGCAATTCGCAATGCGCCTGAACGAACCCGGCACCGTATCTGGTATATGGATCGACAAACGTCACACGGTAATTACGACCGCTGTACGTCACGATATCGGCGTCTAGTTCAGGTGTTGAATCACTGGCTGGCATCCCCTGCGTGAGCCGGAATTGCGTCACGATGAGAATTGCTCCGTTGATATTCTGTCCCGCCGCCATTCGTTTGGCTTCCAGAGAACGATCAACCGTCACCACACCAGAGAACGGGATAACCTGAGCGGTGTTGGTCGGGTAATTATCTTCATCGACCGTTTGTACCTGCCGATGACAAACCAGTGAGGTATCCATAAAGTCCGGATCCAGCAGCACATCGGTAACATCGAGAAGCGGCATTATTTTTTCCTCACGACATACGTAATCGAACGCAGCAGGAACCCACGAGCATAAAGCGGCTTATCACCAGGGATCGGCGGCTTTGCTGCCCTGCGGTTAGCAATCGTCTTATCAGAAAGAGGAGTAAGGCGATCGCCAGAACCGATCACCGCTTTAGAAGCATCACGGGCAATCTGTCCGGCGCTTTCGAGCTCCCGCATGGCTGCATCCGTTTTGCCTTCCATGGTTGCCTCTGCTGCGGCCTTCAGGTGTGCCGTTGTTCTGGGTAAGGAGTCTTCAATCCCCATATCCAGAAAAGGTCTGGGCGGTAGCGTCACTACCGCACCGTCAATTTCAATGGTTGCCCCTGTCGATTGCAGATAACCCAGCTCTGCGTTCGTCAGCGGGGCATCTTCGCGCTTTGGGCCATCCGGGATACCCACCAGCACATCCATACCTGAAAGCTGGCGTAGAGACTCCAGAACAGACTCAGCGTTATCTGTGGTAATCGTTAATCCGGATTTCATTACGGCGTACCTAACTGAATAGCCCCGGCACCGAAGATCATGAGGTATTCCCAAAACTCTGAGCCATAGCGCGTGTTATTCCAGAAACCTGCATCCGGGTTAAGCGTCATGCTGGCGTCATAGCCCACAGAGACCTTGTCCACTGATTTAGATGTCTGAACGCCACTATTCGCCCCACCTGAAGCGCCAACAGCAACGCTCCGCATATCAGCCGCGTATAACGCCATGTAATGGGCGACAAACAGCTCTACTACGTAGGGGAAAATATCTTCACCAAACCGCGCCTCACTCATGAGGACATCCGCCAGACTCAATCTGGCCTGAATCATCGGTGTCGGGTATTTATTTTCATCAGAGAATTGTGGAAAGTCGGTCCGGAATTTCTCAGGCGTCGGCAGGCTTTTGTTTTTTGCCATTGGCTTTAGCCTCTGTGAGTTGCTCTTCAAGCTCGGCGATTCGGGTATTCTTTTCCGCCACCTGTGCTTCAAGCTCGGCGATACGCGGATCGTCTACCTGTGCAGGCGCTTCACCATCGGGTGAGCAATGCGCTTTCACAAACCAATGCTCTGCAACAGCATCATCGACATCATGAAAACCTGCAGCGAATGGCGTGATTTTGTCGCCGTCGTTGAAATTAAACGCGGTCAATACATAGATTTTCTTCATCGGGATTCCTTAGAAAAAAGCCCCTGTTAAGGGGCTATGCCTGGATTAAATGCCATCCATGTAGTTCAGGGTTTCCGGGTAAACCGGCTCAACCGCACCCAGCTTGCCGTAGTAGGTTACGAGCTGATAAATGCCGCGATACTGGATCGGTACGCTCTGCAGAGGAACCATTGGGAAGCGCACAAACTTTTTATCGTTCGTGTATGCAACCATGCGGTCTTTATTTGCCACACCGCGACCGATAGCCCACTTAACAGGACGAATGCTCAGCGGCTTACCGTTCTGGTGAAATGCAATCGTGTTGGTTTCAAGGTAGGTCAGCAGAGACTGGTTGCCAGCGCTGGAAACGATGGTGCTCGCCAGGAAGGAATACTGTTCTGGTGGTACCAGCAAATCTTCAGGTACTTTCGAATATGCAGAACGAACCCACGCATTGCTCAATACCTGGTTGATACTGGCGCGGATCTCATCCGGGGTAGATCCCGACCACGCTTTAGCGGCGTTCGTCGGTGTTACCTGCGACAGGTTCAGCAGACCTTTAGCACCTTTTGCGGCGTCACCGATATAAACCTGCTCATCGGTATCCATGTTCCACTTCAGTTGCATACCGTCGTATTTCTGGGTATCGATAGGACGTCCAACCTGCGCCGCCGCCGCAAGTTCAACTACAGTCCAACCGAGCTCCATCCCCCACAGTTCCAGAGGAAAGCCGGTTTTAGTGATATCCACGTTCACACCAGCGATCGCAGTAGCAAGTTGGTTGATCCAGTTCTTACCGTTTGCGTTCGGTGTTCCTGCAGCTGCGAACGTAGTATTCGTGAAAGAGCTCATTTCATCAGCGATAGAAACATCTTCACGCAATTCGATATCACGGCTCCACGTCTGGGACGTCAGCGGGAGGTTCAGCGTCTGGTCTAATCGCTCCAGCTCGTGAACAAGAAAAGCACCAGTGCTGTCGATTGTTGCCTGGTCAAAGGTCATTGGCATTTTTCATGCTCCCTTAAATGTTATATGCCAGTTCAATATTGCCATCGGCATCGCCGGGACCATTGAAATAGGCGTTGGTGATCTGAACGGTGTTTGCATCATCGGCAGCGGCGAGGAAGGCACCAAGCGGGCTTGAAGCTGTCGGGGTGCCAACTCGCATAAATACCGGGGCATTGAGTGCAACAGAAGAAGCATCCCCGCCAATATTGACGGTGACATATCCGCGTTTCAGATTGTCACCAGCGAAGTTATAGCCGGTACCAACCTGGCGGATCTTATCGGGCTGAGAAGCCGTCGGATAAGGACGAACAAAAATACCTGCCATCACCGCAACGGGATCGCCTGCTTCAATAGGAACGAACTTCCCTCCAACAATCTTTCCGCCCAGCCCATATGCCGGAAACGGTTTTGACGCATCAAGAATATGCGGTTCAACGGTTAAATCCTGCGGGCGAGAAATACCCCCGGCAATGCCCGCAGGCATCCGGTAAAGAATGGTGTTAGACATGGTTTAGCCTCGTTTAGCCCAGATTTCTTTCGCGGCTTTATTGATATCCGCAATAGATTTTGTGGTGTTGGTAGTCATCGTGCGGAAACTATCTACAGTTTTAGCCGCTGTGTTGCGGTTTTTTGCCAGTTCAGAAACAGCGTTAAATGCCATATCTACAGTGGCTTTTTTCAGTTTGGTGATATCAGCATCACCGACGATAGAGCGCACCATCGCCTGATCGGCAGTTGACAGCACTGAGCGCTTGAAGGCGGTAGGTTTTGCCTTCGACGGTAACTGGATACCCGGTTGAATCAGATCAGCACGATAAGCGGCGTCACCAGTAATAGCGCCTTCCTCTTCTTTTTTCTCCTCCTCGTCCTCCTCATCGCCAGTAGCGGAGGCTGCAGGAGTTAGCTTGGCTACGGCTGCGATCAGCGCTTTACCCCATTCCGGGATGTCTTCCTCGGCGTCACCTGTTCCCGGCAGTGTTGGCGCTGGCATTGGGTTTTGTGGTGATAAGTTAATAACCACACCACCAGGAGTGACAGACGTTGAAACATCATCATCCCCAGTCACGCTATCTGGCGGGTTATCAATCAAGCTCGCCATTTCGGCGGCATCGTTGGTTTTGCGGGCCTTAAGAAGCCGGGTAAACCAGTGTTTAGTAGTGCTAGGCATAGCATCCCCTATTTTGCAACGGAAACCAGCCCGCCCATTAGGGACGAGGGCCAGATGGTTACCGGTTATCGCAGATTGATTTGCGAGGCCGGGTGAAATTTGTTCGTAATCTGCGTCATAACCGCAGCTCACCTCATCATCGCCATCATCAATCGCCTGAAGTGCTTCAGGACTTTTAACAATGACATCAGCAAGTAGCAGGTCTGATTTATCCCCCTCACCGCGCCTGACGTTCTGGATGTGTCCGTGTGCCAGTTGCCGCCAGTTTTCAGGGGAAACAAAAATGATGTCGCCATTAAAATCGCGTGGATGGCCTATCGTTACCGCCATCCCTTCAAACGAGGCCATCGCGCGTTCGCTGAAAACTTCTTCTGGCGTTCGGCGGACAATGATTTTTCCCCACACGTCCGGGGTTAGTTCTGGCCTCTCGGTTTTGTCGTACTCCTGCTCGCCAGTGCGCCCAATAGGCACATCCTTGAACAGCACAGAACCATCAGCGAGCTGGAAACGGGTGTTCCCCAGTCGGGTTTTAAAGAAATATTTCATGGGTTACCTGCTGAATGGCGGGCATAGAAAAGGCCGCTCAGCAGCGGCCCGGTCGAATGGGATAATTGTTCAAAATTGGCGGCTATTTAACATAATGGTTCTTACCCGCACCGCCAAAAATGGACTGGATTAAAATGTCCTGTTAGAGCCTCATAACCAGCAGTTTTCCAGCCGAAAATTCAGCTTTTTTGAATACAAAATTTTCGTAACATTTAATCACTATTTGGTTTCAGGCTGAACAGTTAGGATAAACGCCGTTTTCCGCTATTTTCTCAATGGCGGGATTTTGGGACCTTTTGCCGGGGAGAAAGTTTTTGGCGTTTCCTGGCGAATAGAATTAAAGCACTTCCAGCATCCTATCGGCGGTCGTAAAAATACCCCGTGTATCTTACATTTTTCCATATCATTTTCTCGGCTCAGGGATCTGCACTTCTGACCAGCATTCGCAGTTCGGAAGGCATCCGGCGTGTCCGGTCATTCCGTCTAGAGTTGGAGGATTATCCCAGCGAACAAATTTATCTTTCATTTTTCGGTGTGATGGTCGGGTGCCAGCCCCTTTAATCCTCCACCAGTACCCCTCAGAACCGACAGCCAGAGCTCTCGCTTGCGTCAATGCTCCGGTAGCTCTGCCAATTTCAGTACGAGCAATCATCTTTGCCCTGCTGGCTGCAACGCCTCCAGTCTGCATGATCATCTCATAGAACTGCTCTGGTCGTTCGCCTCTCACCATGGCTTTAATTGCCCGTGACTGGATGTCTCTCACCCGGTCAGCGGACTCAAGGGGGAGCGATTTCATCAGCTGAACTTGCCGATACACAATATCCTGCGCTACCTGGCCTACTGGTGTATTGCCTACTACATCACGCAAGCCAGCGCCAATTTCCTCTGATACCGATCGCCACTGTTGCCACTCTTCACGCTCAACCTGCAGGAACATTTTCCTGGCGACCATTTCCGCCCAGTTATCCAGTAATACTGAATAATCAAATAGCGTGCTGGCTGTTCTATCAGCGCTTGCCTGTGAGCCATCGTAAGATCCCGCTACGATTTCCCCTATCTGGTTTGCTATCGCCAGTAGGCTCTTTCGGTATTGGATCTCCGAACGTCGGCGGAGGGCTGGTTTCAGATTCATCCTCCTCCCACTGGGACTTCGCATTGTCTATGTCCTCATCTGAAATTGACGCGCCTACGCCAGTCACATCCGACATTTCTCGAAGGTCGGTCAAGGCAGCGGCGGGAGACATCCCCAGGTCACGCACAGCAGTAGCCAGCGCGGAGGTTGTGTTCGTCGCCACCGTGGAGCGATCAAGGTCGCTCATCTGCCACAGGGGATTAAACTCAAACGTGAAATCTTCCGGCAACGGTTCGCCAAACTCTGAGCGATGCAGTACATCGAATAACAGGCGGATGTGAGGCCGTAAATCTCGCTCCTGCAGAGTTCCCACGTCATCGTAGTAATTCGCCAAGTCAGCATCACCGGTTGAAAAACCCTTCGGCGATTGGCGGAACAAGCGGACCAACGGGATCCCCACAGCACCGGCGATATCCTCTTTAAATTCACTAAGCAGATCTGACAGACCAGCAAAAGAATAGGAGTGGGTTTCAAAGGTGTCATCGGCATCAAAAAGCGACATCCCCTCATTTGTCTGGTACTGGCGAACCAATTCCATTTGCTTAACCAGCGCTTCAAATGGTTTACCGCCCATGGCGATAATCTCACGCAGCTTCTTAATTTTCGCCGTACGTAGATGCGCCTTGTAGGCCAACTGAGCAGCGCCAACGCTGGTACTGTCGTATGAGGTCAGGCGGTCGAAAATACGTTCAACAACAGACATGCCCCACTCGTTCTCAGTGATTTTCTGCTGGTAAGGCAGTTTCACGCCATCCATGCGAATCAGGCGACTATGGTGAACAGTCCACGCAGGAAGCCCCTGTGCTGTCGTCACGATGTCATAGAATTCAGGCTTACCGAGGTTAGGCCCAAGCGCTTTAATGCGCCTGGTAAGCTGCGGGTTAATCATCCAGCGGTCAAGAACAGCAAGGCCCTTAAAACTGCCTTTACCAACCTTATCCAGCATCAGTGGCGTCAGCGGTGCTTGCCCTTCAATCAGAATTAGCGCTACAGCCCCGCCATATAGTCGTGACCATTTCAGTGTTTCGTTGATGCAATCCCACAACTGAAGTTCATCAAAACGTGATTCCAGAATGCCACGACGTTTCGGGTCAATCTCACTGGTGATGCGAACGCCCTTTTTGGTCATATCGTCCGCTTTTGAATCGACAGCGGCACCAATGATCCAGGAGGAACGGTAAGCCCACTCAATGAGAAGGCGGTTACGGCTGGTATAGTTCGCCCGGTATGTCGATGCAGCGTGCTGGTTTGGCTGCTGCATGCCAACACGTGCAATAAAGTTATCGTACGAATCCGCCGTGGCGACTCGTCCCGTTTTCTTCGCCATGGTTATGCTCCGAGTTTCGCCCAGATATCCATCGCCGTATTCATAGGCGCATAGTTGATCATCACTGAGTCGGCGAGGTTAGGTGATTTCGTTCCATCCGGCTGTTTATCTACAAGGATTTTGCCGACGGCATTCTTTGACCAGGTAGGCTGTGAAAGCTCCATGAGGAGACGGTCCTTGTTTTCTATCTTGCTACTGATGGAAATGATCTCATCAGGGTCATACTCCATACCCTGCAGTGCGCGGTAGGTATTGCGGAATAACTTACGAAGATGCCACCAGCTCTGGGCCTTTGCGTTAGCAAAGAAGTCCTTATTCAGACGGGCAGGCTTTCCGTTGTCGCCGGGAACGGCTTCATCTTCCGGATCGAAAACACTACCGCTACCACGGAAAGGCGTTGCGGTGATTTGTGGCAGGCGTTCACCAGAACGAAGTTCGTTAATGACACGAGCATCGCCGCGAGCACCTGCCCCCAGACCATCCTCATCAAACCGGAATTCATCAAGCCCAAAATCATCACAATAGCCAAAGACCTTCACCACTGAAGCGTAAATGTCGCTACCTTCGCCTGACCATTCTTTGACGTCCTGCAGGAGGAAACCGTAACGAGCTGAGAATCCGTTTTTATCCTTGCCCTCGTCCGCAATATCCATCGCGCCGAGGCGTTGACCACTGGGCTCAATACCCAGCTTGATATGAGCATCTACAGCAGCCTGAACCCATTCAGAAGGAATCAGGATACCTTCGGCTGATGCCTGATAGTTGAGGTCTAGCTCTTGAGCAACGATGACCGGGTTATCAATTTTCTCGCACTCTTTCCGGTACCACTCGTCATCCTTACGCGGATCGCTGCGCCAGTGGAATGTGAATACCGGGATTTTGCCGCTATGCCGTTTCTGAGCAAACGGGTTATTCATACCGTTAACAGATGAGAGATCGATACGGCAGCGCGTCGTTTGAGATAATGCGGCATCTATCAGCAGTGGGCGCTGCAGGAACGCCGCTTCATCCACGAAATAGAGAGTGGTTCGGTCACCACGTCCGATGTTATCGCCAGCCTCACCTTTGATAACGGCTCCTGTCGTCGGGAACTCCACGCGCATATAGGGCGCATGCTTTTTCTCGCTCCAGTCACCACGGAATTCAACAGGCAACAGCTCAACAAACTTGCGAGCCTTCCAGAACAGCGCTTTAGGGTCACCAGTGCTATCTACGTATTCCTCTTTACGGGAACCGAAACCAATAACCATTTCTTTGTTGAAGAGGCATAGCGAACAGGCCAGCCCGATTGACGTCCAGCTCAGCCCCATCTCGCGGCTCTTTTCCGTCAGGCCATGCTCAAGTTTGCTGCGCCTGTCCATTATCCAGTTAATCCACTCCTCCTGACGGGGGAACAACAGAAATGGGATAGTGGCAGGCAGACCGTAGTCGAGGTTTCGAGGGTCGGTCGTCATCCCCCAGTCGATAATGAACTGGGCCGGATCATCACGATAAAACTGTTTGAGTGCAGGGAGCGCTGCAGGGTTTTGTCTGATGCGCTGCAGGCGCTCCATCCTCCACTCAAAAACCATGTTGTAGTCAGGATTTTTGAAATCAAAGGGGAAAGGCAGCGGCATAGATAATTTCCTAAAAAACGCTCCGATTTAACATAATGACTGTTACCCGCACCCGCCAGATCCCTCCCATGATGAAATGTCCGCCAAAGGCTTATTTCACCCGGATAAGTGGGAAAAAGTGCGTGAATAAAACGTGCATAAACAGGGTCAAAAAGTGCATAGGGAAATTTTCAATTAAAACGCCCATTTCCATGACTTTTAGCCCATGAGCTTTTTGTAGAGCTCTGCTGCTTCCTGCGGGGTGAGGTTTGTCGTCTCGGTTTTGATAGCACTGCCACCAGGACCAGAGATTTCGATTTTTTTGGGGTTTTCCAGTTCCAATAACAGAGTAGCCGGTACCTTTATGCCTTCAGCCTCAAGTAACTGAGCGGCTTCAAGCGCAGTATATTTCCCAGCCACTTTATGTTTCATCACCTCGCGCAGCACATCACGCTGGCGTTCTTCGTCGCTGTAGACGCTGGTACCAAGGCCGAGCGACTTCGAGAAAACAGCAATATCGTTATGTGTGGGAAGAACATCTTCAATGGTTGTTGTCAGCCCCTTAGGTCCCCGGCTAACAATCTTTCGTTTGCGAACGTCCAGGCTTTTACCTGCAACGTTGTTTATCTTTTCCATCAGAACTTCGCGCGCCTCGGTAAAGGCACGATTAAAGTCGGCATGTTCCTTGCGCCAATTGCGGATAGTCGCCTCGTCAATTTCCAGTCTCTGGGCAACCATACGGTTTGAGATCTTGTTACGGGCCAGAGCCATATCAATAACGATACCGACGTAGGCCTTCTTAAAGCTATTTTTGCGGGCCATACGCTTACCTGAAATCGATTGCTGTTTATATTTTGTTCAAAATTATTTTTCCGCATTTTACGTGCGGAATAATTCTGAGAAAAAATCTGCTCCGGGACCGCAAGCCTGCTGGGTTTAAGTGCGGAATTAAAAACGTCAAAAAATGCGGAGTTATCCATTTTTCGTGAAAACTGCGATTTAACGCTCTCAGGCCGCACAGAATGGGGAGATAGTGGATCACCCTACTATTTCCATTATGTGAATAACTCAGTCCAGATCCATATCTACCGGCGCACAGAACAGGTGCCCGTAAACATCGATAGTGGTCTTGATATTCACATGCCCGATAAGACGGGATACATGCGTGATATCAACGCCCCTGGCAGCCAGTCGCGATACCGCAAAATGCCGCAGATGATGGAACCGTTTAATGCCATGTGCTGACAGCGTTTTCTGGAGTATTCCCTGTGTACCGTAGTTAATGGACAGTGGCGATCCCGTAAAGCTATTGGATACCAGCGGCTGAGACGTTCCAAATAACTCTCTATCCAGAAGAGAGAGAAGCTCTTTTGGCATTCTCACCTGTCGTTCTACGCCACGTTTTAACCCTTCGCGAATTACCCCATTTACGATATGCCGCCGGATCTGAATTATCTCCGGAGAAACATCCTCGTAGGTTACCGCGAGAGCCTCACCGAGACGCAGACCACAAATCCCGAGCCAGCATGCAATGCGTTCCCGGTTCGGTGCCGTATTGAGTAACTCGCGTACCGTTTCCTTTGAGGGGATCGTTATGGGCCTGCGGTGCCGCCGCACAGGACGCTCAACAGGGTTAAACCTGATGAGCCGCTTTTCTTCCAGGAGAAAGAACGCCGAGCGGATCCAGCGATGACAGCCTGGACGAACAAATTCTGTTATATCCAGATGGCTGATATGGAGAACATTTTTATCGAGTATCGGTCCTTCAATCGCGAGAAGATCGTGACGGCACTTTGTATAAGACGAAAGCCGGATAATGTTTTTTTCCAGCTTACTAACCTGATACCCCAGATAAAAAAGGATTAATTTCCGAAGGGTCCAGGAGCGGTCTATACCTTTCCAGTTGGCGGTTCTGCAATCCAGCTCAATACTCTGTTTTTCCCAAAAGAGATGAGCCGCATCATCAATACCTTTAAAAATACGGCGACGCCCATTCCCGGTTCTCTCATCCTTCCAGTGGACATAATATTTTGATTGTCCGTCGGCATCAGAAGAGTGTTTTATCGATGCCATACAGAACGCTCCTCTTTCAAAAAGCATTATCGAGACCACTCTGATAAATGGTCTCTGTAATGCTCTACTTCAAACACTGTGTTCGAATGTAGCCCTGCAAATAGTTCACTTGCCCGGTGATGGTGACAATCCGCTCTCTGAGGGTGAAATAATCCCGTTGAGCGGAGTCTGTAAGTCTGGGGCCGGAAGCATCGCCCACGCTGCCGGAGGTGGTCGCTCCGTTTTTTGGACAGGTGGCGTTGAGACGCAACCCACACTTGCCAGAGCTAACGCAACGCTGCAGATCTTCAAGCTGGCTTTTCGCAACTGCTAACTCCTTCGTGTATTTAGCATCCAATGCGGCAACGTCTCGCTGCCGGGTCCGCATATCGGTGATGGTGGCGTTCGCCAGTTCCAGCGCCTTAACCTTTTCATCACGCTGCCGTTTGAATTCGGTTGCGTTGGTGTAGTAGTGGTTCGCCAACCATCCAAGGCTGACGATAAGGCAGATAATCACTGCGCTTATAATGGCTGTGATACGACTCATTTTTGGCCCCACAAACACACTTCACGCTCAATCTCGCGCCGAGTTACCAATCCCTTCCAGACCTTTTTCCCCGCATAAATCCAGACTCGTAGCTGCTCACAGGCACCTTTCGAATCGCCCTGGTTGATTTTGCGCAGCAGCGTTGAAGTCTGGAAGCTGCCAGCACCAACATTATAAGCGAACGAGTAAAGCGCCCCACGCATCGTTTCAGGGATTGGCTTTTTGATGTACGGGTTAATCTGACGGGCGACGGCGTTGAGGTCTTTATCCAGAAGAGCATCACACTCTGATTTCGTGTAAGTCTTACCCAGCATGATGTCTTTGCCTGTGTGTCCATAGCAGACAGTCCAGACGCCGACCACGTCCTGATAAGGCTGATACCGCACGCCCTCAAGACCATCGTTACCCGTAGGGCCAGTGATAAGCGCAGAGGCTATGGCAATCGCTCCACCACCGACCGCAGACAATACATATTTTCGCAAGGATTGATTCATCACTCTCCCGCCTTTTGTAATGCCTCAACAACTACGCTTGCCGCCGCTGGGCGTTCATGGTGAGGTTTGTCACTGACGCCCTTCAGGTAGTCATTGACCATCTGAGTACGCTTTTCATCCTCCCGGCGCTTTCGTCGTGCATCTACTCGCCCGTTAATGTATGACGCAAGGGATATAAGTAAGCCGACAGCACCAAAGAACATGTAAACAACGTCCTGGGTGGTAAAGCCCAGCGCTGCGGCAAAGGTCCCTACCCACGCAAAGAATTGCGTGAAGATGTTCCCGGAATCGTTCATTTTCATAGTCTCTCACCTCGCGTAGTTTGCGGGTGCTGTGTGTACTTGAAAGGGTCAGGCCCATCGGGCTGATTTAACAACGAGCCGTATCGATGATGATTCCCGTGAGCCTGAAATGAAAAAGGCCGCCAATCGGCGACCTTCAGAAAGTGATTTTCAGATACAAAAAACCCCGCTTGCGCAGGGTTTCAGGTTTCATTTTTAGTTGCTTATCGGCGCTGCCATCGTGGCGCAGCTCTGCCAAGCATGAGCGAATTATCTGAGATTCTGAGTAGTTATCAACGACCGGGGGAATAAATAGCACGAATTGCTAAAAACAGTTCCCGATAAACTTACTCAGATTTCAGGCTCTGGCGTACTGCAATGAACGTTTTCGCCTGGAATATCTGAAGGCACCATTTAACACGCTCCCTCGCCATTGGCGGAGTTAGCCAGGGCGCTGCATGCTGCAGTTCACGCGCCAAATCAGATATTTTTTTACGGGTGGTGTAATAATTCATACCTATGACGTAGACCGGATCCTCTAATTCAAATGTCCTGAGTACGGCTTGCTCTATGCAGTCGGCATCATCATGTCGTTCGGCTTCCTCTATCATGTCGCTTAACGTGGTAGGCCATAGTATTGCTCGCGCCCTTCCCATTGCCTGAGGGCCGATAAAGCCCTCTTCTCTCGCCTGCTTCAGCGCCTCGGTTATGCGCGTTAGCTGACTTTCATCCCATCCATCTTCCTTCAGTTTCCCCCAGAATTGATTGCAGTTCTGAAGGCGATACTCTGCGCGTGTTTTACCGCCGACACACTCTCCCCAGACAGTTAAAAGTGATTTAATCCATCCAGACTGAACGGAAGTAAGTAGCAGGGATCTTCCCAGCCAACGCTTATGCGGTGCTGATGCCGCTTTTTGAATGGCAGAAATATGATTACGTTGTTGGCGCGGAGTCATCCCTTCACCTCATTGTTTAAAATACGTCCCGGAATAATTTCGAATGAGTTGTTGCACTGATTGCCCCAACGATCCCAGCCAGGCCAGGATTCACGAGCAAACAATTCGACGCGCCGAACGTCGCCGTAAAGCAACTCCAGCCGGTGACGGACTTCCCACGGTTTTTCGCTGTGCTCGCCAAGGCACGTGTATACAACCTGCTTAATGGAAGCATTGACGCGCTCAAGACCAATACCGCGCGTAGCAATCAGTAGATCCTCTGTATTGGCGCGGGTGTAATTTCCTCCGTTCATTCGGGTTTCGTTGTTGAGCATGGCAAGCAGATCGCTGAAGTCCACCAGCTCACCAGATTCAAGCGCCATATTAAATCGGCGTTCAGCGTACTGATTCAATTTCACCCAGGTGAAACCTTTCATGGTACGCACGCGGAATCCCCAGGCTTGAGCAAGTTCTATTGCCTCCTCGGTGTGCGTTCCCGTGTACCACATAGCAAGCACGGCATCTTTTGCGGCGACTTCCCAGACCGGAATACGCTTAATGTCTTCTAATTTCATTGTTGGATAGTGATCGCTGGCTGAGCCGTTACTCACCTTGTTTTTATAGTCCCACGGCGGATCGGCATAAATAAGTTGATAACTCATGCCCCCTCCCCAAGTTCACCAAGAACCTGTTTAAGCAGTTCACCCTCTGTCCCGAAATTTTGTTCCCATGATTTGCGCCCGGCATGAACAGCCACGCCATAGCCGCCAGTGCGGTGATGTGCATGGCATAAAGGGATAACGTGGAAATTATCTGCACGAACAGATAACCCAGTACCGGAACTGCAATGATGAATTTCAGCAGGCGATTCGCCATAACCTAAATTACGGCAAACAACACAGCCCAATGCAGCCACACGGCTAAGGTGTAGCTTTTCTGATTTGGTTTTGGATTTGCTCATGCCATACCACCAGCACAAGCAGAGACACCGCGCTTTGACGTGCGGTGTGAATTGGCATTACTACTTTTTTGCGTCATCACTTTTCTCCAGTGATGGCGCGATAGGTTCGGTGTTCAGCCGAGGTGATTATTATAAATCAGCTTCTATCTTTCAGAAAGTAGCTTTTGCATTCCTCGTGAGAGGCTTCGGTGTTCTTTATTTCTCCTGACTCCATTGGAGTGAGAACATAAACGCCACCTGGAAGACTATCCAGCACGTAACTACCAGGTATGCGGATCGCCTCTAATAATTCTTCTTCGTTCATGAGATGCCACCCTATGAATATATTTTTTCATCAGTGGTAACTCTTCCCGAACTCCAATTAACACTCGTCACATTACCCCCAGAGCGACATTCAGACGCACAAATCCGGCAGTGGCATCAGAGGGAATGCACGCTACCAATAACCAATTCTCAGTAAAACCAATCGTCAGCGCTTTCCCACGTCTCTTGCAGGATTTGCTCTACACGTTTTTTATCGCCGTCAGCACCGCCCAGAACGCTCAGCCCATCGTTACTTGTACGTCTGATTGTGAGCTTACAGTCATCATACGACTGGGATAATCGACGCAGCAGCTCTTTCTCAAGGGCTGGCACCGCACCATCAGGGAGTTTTTTGTCCTTAGCAATTGTGAGTTCTATTTTCATAATGAATACCTCATGCAAATACTGTATAAATAAACAGTATACCTGAAGAGTTAAATGGTCAAGCCCTTAAAGGCACTTTTTGCTAATGCCATGTGCATGTTTAACTTGATGTTTTGGACACATAAAACAAAACCCGCCGTAGCGGGTCTGGGGTTAGATAACGGGGTTAGGGTCTTCGTCAACGTAAGTTGCGCGGTTAATCAGGAACGTCAGAACCCCCTTCACCTCTACATCGTCCAGGGCGTCACCTTCGATCGCTTCACCATCGGAAGTAATTAGCGCGCGACCGCGAACGATGCCAAACTGAATTATCCCGCAGAAAGAAACGAGCACGTGATCGCCCTGCTTTGGTCGGCGGGAAACATCGATAACGGCATAACCCGAACTCGTCTCCAGCACGCGGCAATTAGCATCAATCTGGCAAAGCCTGTTGATTGTAAGTGTTTGCTCTACATAGTCTTTTGCGGGTGACGGAAATCCCATAATAAAACCTCACACGAAAATACTGTATATTTAAACAGTAATTCTGTGTGAGGTTTTAGTCAACCTTTCGCTGTGGTTAATCGCCAATGTATGGTTTTTTCCAGTCTTCACTGGTGGCTAATTGCTCAATGGCAAGCAGCATCGCCAGATTTGATTCGTTGGTCTCTTGCATATAAAGCCAGTAAAGACGCTTCAGTTGATGTACAAGCTGGTCACGGTGGGTTTCAGAGCCATTGTTGGCAAGCGCAAGGCAACATTGCCCCACTATCCGGCATGCTTCGCTATAAAGCTCCTCCGACATTTCCTGATACTCAGACATAATAATCCCCTCTCAGGTTGAGGGGATTTTATATCACTGTGGTGGCTTTTCTGCGACCTTGTTGTGTATCTCCCACAAGCTAATGCCACAGCTCGCACAGAAGTTAGCGAGATAGTCCAGGCCGGACCACTCCCGGACACCTCCACGAGCGGCCTCTACGAAAACAGCAATATCCTTTCCCATCCATAAGCCAAACAACCGCCAGCCGCCTCCATCAGGGCTTTTAACAGCCGCGATGCGGGTCAGAACGCCTGTCTGATAAAGCTCCGTAAAGGCGGGTTTCTTTCTGGTTATCATTCGCATAAATACAAACCTAAGATTTGTTGATAACAAATAGCGTGTTTGCGTTTTATGGTTTCACCTCCTGCGGGGCGGCTGCGAGCATGGCTCGGAACACAGCATTTCCAGTCCATAGCTTATTAAGCGCAGTAGTTTCGATTCTGATAGCACCGGCTCCAGCTGACTGCATTTCTGCTGTAGGCTCCCTCGGCACCATCACGTAACCATCCGGCACTACCGGCGCTGGCTGCGCTTTGATATGCAACCGCGGCTCTCCGTCTTTCGGCTCCGGCCATTCACGTTGTTTGTTCACAGCCAGCTTATCGATCATCGCTTGGGTAATCTGATCATCAGTGATACCAGCCCGGCGCTGGGAGTCCCATAGCAGGAACTGCATATCAGCCCACTCCGACAGGTCGCCAGGCTGTTCAGCGGCTTCCAGCGCTTCTTTGCTAAGGTGCTTCAGTGGGCCAACCGGGCCAACATTGCCGAATGTAGCCTGTGACCACTCGGCGTGCTCGCTGCGCACCTGTTCACGTTCAGACGCAGGCTGTGGGTGGCGATAGAGCGGAGTCTCGCTAATTTCATACTCGTTAATATCTTCTGGAGACCAGTTGCCAATTTTCGATTCCAGACTAAATCTGGCGACCGAATGAAGATTGTCGCGGTACATATACGCCACCGGCTCGCTGTCCATTGCGGCCAGCGCCATGCGGGACAACTCCATGATTTCATCAGAACTTAACCACTCTCTGATTTCTTCCTCGTCATATGCTTCGCTATCAGTTGCTCTGATAATTCGCTGAATGCGCTCTCTGGTTATGGTTGATTTGGTCATTGGTTGGCTCCTTATCCTGCCGTACTCAACACAGCTGAAGGAAAATAAATGTTGGCGTCGATTTCAGCGTCCGCATCTCGTACAGCTACGCACCAATCGGAAGATGACCGCGCATCAAGCTTGCGCTCAATCTCTTTCTCTTTACGCTTGTCGTACACCATCACGTTAGGATCGCCGATGGTGTAGAAGCCAAATTTTTTCGGCGAGGGGCAGCGCGCCAGCACTGCGTTAACTTCATCGAACCAGGCCAATTCTTTTTTGGTTAATTTACTGGTCATTTCGACAACTCCTTTTGCAGTGCTGAAGCTGCGTAGTTAAATGCAGTAGCTGCCGCCACTTCGCCGCGTTTCTGTTTCTCTTCGGCAAGTTGGCGCAATATTGCTGGAGCTGAGTTATTGGCACTCTGCGCCTTCTCCAGTTCCTCTACCAGCGCATCAATGTCTTCAATCTTTACAAACAGAACATCGTGGCCAAACTCTTTTGCGTGGGCTGAACGACGCTTGAGGCTGGCTAACAGTCGGGTGATATCAGTCATGGTTGGCATCCTTACCCTTTGTCCCAGACAGGTTCTGGTTCACGATGGCATCCATCAGCCGCAAAGCCGCTGCTTTCTGAGCTGAGACATTAGCGATAACCGTTGGCCTGGTTTTCTCGCAGCTGGCGCAAATACCATCCCATGATGAAATGAGGAAAAAATCTTCGCGATCAGCAATGCCGGTATTCATTACCAGGTCTTCAATCATCAGAGTGACACCGCGAACTCCCCGACCTTCGCTTAGTCTCTGCACTGCATAGCCGAAGGCATTAATCATCACTGCGTGGAACTGGATATACTCGCGTTTGTACTCAGACTGGTTCGTACCCCGGCGAATATCATCTAACCCGGTTAACATCAGCCACGCATTCCACAAACCCTCCAGATCGTCTTGGGAGCAGGAACCAGAGAATTTCGCAGTAGCATCACTAAGGGCTTTAAAACTCACCCACTTATCGCTTTTAGCGGGAACGACGTTATGCTCAAAATCGGTGACTTCAGAAAAGACATCGTGTGAGCTGATAAAATTAACCATCTCCTGCGCGTTCTTATCGCGCCCGTTATAGGCCATGTTGATAGCCGCAGATGGCTTCGAAACATTGTTGTTAATGTCCGAGAAAAACTGCTGCCGCGTCTTCAGTGGCAACTGGAGAGTAAGCATCATCGGCACATGGATCGGTTCATCAATGGTGCGGCAATACTCCGCAATACCGGCTGCGCGATGCTGACCATCAAACAATTTAATTTCTGCATCCATCGGGAAACGGGCCACTCCGACATTCGTGTTTCCGAACTCTTCGAATTCAACATACGAGTCGCAGTTACCTACCAGCGGTGGAATGATAAATGGCTCTTTGTTTTCGTATGCTTCAACGAGATACTGATAAAACTTTTTCGCCCGGGCTGGGTTCAGTTCTCGCTGTGAGCGTTCAAGAGTGTCCCCATAATTATCACTGGCAAGGACTCGCGTTAGTGTCCGAGCAGGAACAGTCAGCATCAGGACAATTGAACCACCCTGAGTTCCACGTGATGCAGGGAACTCAAAGAAATGATCGCCTACTTTACTCATAATGTTTCCTCCCCCAGCACCCAACGGAGAGCGCTGGCATACTCACCCTCAGCAGATTCCAGGGCTTTGTTAATTTCTTTACGGGTTTTCAGGCGTGGCTTTGCTTCACCCAGAACCTGACGCTGCCGACGGGCTTTTTCATGACCAGAGGTACCCGCGGTTGCCGTTTCAATCTCTTTCACCTTCTCGCGCTGGGCTTCTGGTTCCAGTGATGCGAGCTGACGAGCCTGGGTAACGGTGACCGTTCCGGACTCAACGGCATCCTTTACAGCCTGGGTGGCGTCCAGCAGTGAAAGCGTTGCGCGTACGGTCTGTACACTCACGCCAAACATCAGCGATAAATCGTCCTCGTCGTGCCCACGTTCCAGCGCATCAGCCATTTTTTTAGCGCGGCCCAGCGGCGTATCTGCCTGGCGGATTTCGTTAGCGCTTACCATCGCCTGTGCCATACGAACGGCAGAGCCACGTTTAGTGACTGCCGGAACCATCAGCAAAGGTTTACCTTCTTTCGCTAAACGCTTGTTCGCCTCGATGGTGTGACGCACACGCTGGCGACCATCGACAACACAGGAGCGCCCTGTCTCCGGGTCTTTCCAGACGATGATCGGCTCAAGAACGCCCTGGTCCATGATGTTCAGTACCATCGGCTCATTGATTGGCAGATGGATCCGCTCGTCGTAAAGCGGGTGCGTCTTATCGGTGACCAGGTACAAGTTTTCGGGCTCAAAGTTAAGTACGTTGGTTTTCCCGCTCGCGCCGTATGCGTCTATTGAGTTTTTAGCCATTTGTCTTCTCGCTATTTTTCTTTTCTGCCTGAGCAATCCACTCTTTGCTTAGTTCTTCCCGCGCCTTTCTTTCTGAGCCAGCCATATAGGCTCTTGTGATGCGGTAATGGCACTTAGTGCATTCAAGGTGCATGTGAGCTGTATAAATGGCCCGATGCTGTCCTATCTGTCGCGGTCTCCCTTCTCCGCAGACCGGGCAATTTGGTAAGGTCTCTGATGTCATCGTGAAACCTCCCGAAGCTTCAGGAACTGCGTGCTGTGATACGGGCAATCAGGGTTAGTAACCTTTAAATTCAGAAAACCGGCTTCAACAAGGCGACCGCAGCGGTAGTGAGGGCGATCAACGGTGCCGACCAATGACTGCCACTCAAACCAGACGCCTACCGGGACCGAGTGCAGCAGCTTCATATCCAGTTCGGTGAGGTTGTGGCTCAGCTGAGCAGGTTCTTTAGTACCGCCAGTCATCCAGTAACCATTCAGGTTTTGAGCTTTGCCCTCTTTCTCCAGCACCAGCAGACGCGCCAGCATTTCAGGGGCTGAAAGGTCGAAATACTTCGCCAGGTCACGACAGGTCACTTTTCCCAGCTCGTTTAAAACGTCAGTGATTTTTTCCATCAGATTTATTCTCTTTTTCAGGTTCATCAGGCCGTCGCGCGGCATTCTTTCAGCAGGTTGTCGAACATCATTCGAAGCTGGTTGGCGCATCCAAACGGCATATCGTTGATGCTCCAGGTAGCGACACCGTCACGGATACCATCCTGGGTGATGCGGCCTGCGCTATGCAGTTGGCGAAGTTGACCGCTTACGGAGCACATGCTGCGGTCCAGCACTTTAGCGATCTCCCTGGCGGTCAAGCCGGGGTTAACTTTGAGGAACTCAAGCATCGTGATTTCACCGCGATATTGTGTTTTTTGAGATTTCGTCGTTTTCATGAATAACCCCTTTAACCCCGGAACCCTTTCGGGATATGTGTATCCAGACCACCACCCATACCGAAAGCGTTACCTGTCGCCAGGTTTCCTGAACACAGCTTCAGCACCAGCTCCTGCCATTTGCTACGCAGCATTGGCAAGGATTGGATTTTTGGGCACCAGAACCGATCACGTTGAATGCGCTCAATCATCGTGCGGATTTGTTCGTAGGTGCAGCCGTGCTCCTGGCGTATCAGACGTACTTCATTCGCCCAGCCAACAAAATTTGGTTCTCTTGGTCTCGCCAGAGTGCCGTCGAATTCAGCCGCTCGTTCGTACATTTCGATGATGGTTGACCAGAACCACATCGCGAGATCGAAGTCTTCATCGGTAGCAAGATTGCTGTCTTCGGTGGCGTCCTGAATCTCAATTTCCTGATTCGACTTAGTCGAGTTATCCACAGGGGAAGCCTTCCCCCCTTGGTTTTTAAGATCTGTTTTAAGATCTGTATTTTTAAGATCTGTATAGAGATAGGATTCGGCGCTTATGCCGTTTCCATTCGGCGTTTGTGCCGTTTCCTGGATTTGGCGTTTATGCCGAATGCATTCGGCGTTTGTGCCGTTTCCATTCGGCGCTTTTGCCGAATCCATTACTTTCAATACTTTGCTTCCATTCGGCACTTGTGCCGAATCCAGAATTGTCGGGAATATCTTGAGCATCAGTTCTTCCTGGTCGATGCGGTAATGCTTCTTCGGGGTACCGTTCACCTGCCGAAGTTCTTCCTGAATAACACCGGGCAAATATTGCTCAGTGATTTTGTAAATGGCCCGTCTGACCACATCCCCTTCGATAACCCGAACTTCTTTTGCAAGTGCTGCATGCTCTTTGTAAAACCAGCCGTTTGGCAGGCTTGATTTACCCGACCAGAACACCAGCTGATTGAGAATTGCCGCCAGCAAATGTTGCTGCCTGTCCCCTGCAAAGAAGTCCAGATATGGGCCAGGGATCGTGATGCAGTTCCCTTGCCCTGACATGGCCTGAACAATTTCAAAGACCTGATTGCTCATACCAAAACCTCATTGTGTAGCCGTAAAAACTCGCGTAATCCCACCCAACCAACAGCACCGCAGGCTTTCCGGTAGGAAACATCTTTCTCTGTCGCAGTGATTACCGTCACCATGTGTCCCTTGTGCCTGTGCTGGAAGCGCGATCCGGCTTTAGGGATACCATTACAAGCGCTATCACCTTCAGACGGCGTATACGCCGGATAGGCTCGTTTTAGGCGAGCAATCAATTCAGCAGCAGACTGGTTACACATAGTCACCTCCGGAATCAGTGGTATTTCGGTACTTCAACAGCGCCTGGTTGATACGCTTTGCTGTATACGGCCTCGATCGCGTCATCGTGCGCATCAATAGCCGTTCCAATAGCGTGCTGAGCCGCAAGCAGCGCCCGGCGCTCAATCGTGTCGTAGATGCTCAAGCGGTGACGGATTTCACGCGGGAGAACGCGCAGGATTGCCGGAAGCAGTAAACGGATTTTCTCGCGCTGCAGCTCTGTCTCACCTTTCAGCCAGCGGTGGAAAATGTTCTGCTGGTTACTCCAGGTTTTCCCCGGTACCAGGCGCAGCTGATTACCGCCAATACGTACATATTCCTCAGCGATAGCATTTGCCGCGAACGCTTGACCAACTTCTGCAGCCCAGGCCAGCAGAACCATTTCAACGTGCTCGTGTTTGATTTCCATCAATCAGACTCCTTCTGTGCTGTAGCCGTATCATTCTCTGGAAGGCCACTGGTTGGGTTTGGGTGAAGATCAGGACGCAACTCATGCGGAGTAATTCCAGTTGCCTCGTAAACCTGAATTACGCGCTTTGGTGGAACTTGCCCCTGGTACTTATGGATCCATCGACTCAGCGACGACGGTTTAATGTTCAAGGCAAGTGCAAGCCGACGTTTGCCACCTGCAGCTGTAATTGCCTTATCAAGACCTGACATGTGAACCTCTCGTTTTAGCCATTGTGCAATTATATTGAGCTAATGGCTAAAAAAAATCAACAACAAGAAATTATTATTGTTTTAGCCAGTGGCTTACAATTGTTGCTATGAAGACAGAAACCCAGCATGAATCAGGCGCAAAGCCACAAAGCACGCTTGCCGCAAGACTTGATGAGTTGATGAAACTGAATCATTGGTCTCGCACAGAAATGGCGAGGATTGCGGGAGTTAGTCCTACCTCTGTAACCAACTGGTTTAAGAGGGAAACCATTAGCAAGGAGTCAGCAGCCAAACTAGCCAAGGCCGCTAAAACCTCGCTCTCATGGATACTTACAGGAGCAGAGGAACTCGGCGGGACATACACCGAAGACGAAATTGCACTTATTGAAGTTTTCCGCGAATTGCCGCCTATCGAGAGGCGCAACATGCTGGCTGCATTCCAGATGCGGCTACAAAAACTCAAAGATTTTTACTCTGACAACGTAGATCCGACTACCAGAGAAAAATAAATTCACTTCAATTTCAAAAGAATGCCGCCGATTGGCGGTATTTTTTTAGCCTTTGACTTATCTTTTGGTTGATTTTATTTAGCCTGTAGCTCACCATAAGTACATCGACACAACGGTGCGATAGGTTAAACGTTCGGTTGGCCGCCTCAAGGCTAAGAATCAACAGGCTTTGTAATGTGGTGAATGCGGCTATGCGCACGCGGATCAGTTAAAGCAGTATCACTCGTTTCCTAGAGTGGGGTGGAAAAGAAGCTACCGGCTCCAGTTGTTAACTGGCTGGCGTCACCGGGAGGCACCCGGCACCACATTTCAAAGCCTGTTCAGATTAATATCATGATAGAGAACTGGGGGTTAAATCATGTCAGCATGTATGGCTGTAGTTCTTAACGGTAATACCGAAATTAAATATTTCCCGTTCCACAATTGTGCTAGCGCTGAAGTAGCAACCGATATGGCAGACGAGTGGCGTTATGCCGCCATCGAGGCGATAGGTTGGGATGAAGCGCATCGCTTCCATCTTCGCGCCGTCCGTCCGAAAGTCGTCTTGCGGCTACCGTCTGGCGCAGTAGTGGAGTGTGACCTCGACGACGTGGACATCGATCCGCCAGTCTGCGCTGACCTGGATTATCATCTTTGCGCATTCGGGTTCAATCGTGGTCTTGGGCATGGTGGTTACTGGGACCTGGATGGCGCTGAAATTATCGAATACATCGCGTAGGTAAATCATGAGCAAAAACGGTATCCGTTCACTGATTTATGTACTGCTTTCCATGACGGTTTTATGGTCGGCAGTGATTGCGAAAATTCTACATGTCGCGGGGGTATTCAATGGTTAACACTCAGTTATTAGCTGCACAGAACAAATTGGTTATAGCTCAGGCTATTGGTGACCGCTCTATGTGGGAACAGGCCATCCTTTCCATGAAAGGCATCTTTGAATCGGCGAAGCAAACAGAAGATGGAATGTTAAACGGTCACGTTAACCCGCTTTCAATGCTTAACATTGACGATGTTGTTTTTAATTACGATATGTACGGCGATTTAATCGTAGTAGATGGCGATTTGCTATTAGGGATGTCGAAAATAAACACTGACATTATCAACCACTAATTCAAAAAAATTAATATTTATTTTATTAATGCCTTAACTGGCAGGTATAAACACACTCTAAATATATCTGCATCATATGCAGACAAGGAAATATGATGGAAGAATCTAAACACCGCTGCTACGGCTGCGGCGGAACCTTCACACGTAAAGAACTCCATTATCGCCCGTCAGGGAGAGGGGCATATCGCAGAGAGTTATATTTCTGCCAGATATGTAATGAGAAGGAAAATAAAAAACAAGCATTGCGCTCTGCAGGTTCTGCATTCCGTAAAACGCTCCCTGCAAGGCCTGGCTACTTTAATCACAGTCGTTAAAGGTGACTAATGGTAACAAACTCAATGCGTATACCTGCCGAGGTAAATAAAAAGGCTTCATCAATTCTTAATCAGTACGCTTCAGGAGAATTAAAAGCCTGTCGTATTAAGTGCGGAAATATGAGCTTGCGAGTCGGCAGAAAATGGCGACTCCTGTCTAAAGATAATGGTAATTGTTGGGAAATAATGAGCCATGAAAAATACAACAAACATAAAGACCGTAAATAAAGAACTAAACATCAATGAACTAAAGATAGGTCGTTGCTATAGAGCTAAGAAACCACGGCCTGCAGGACAGTTCACATCATATGCAAACGACCGCCAGATCGTGCGCATCGGTTCTACTACCGTGCAATATGATGGCCCTAGTGTTCATGCAGGGCGTCATTACCCCACAATCAGTAAAGAAAAGTTTCTTGCGTGGGCTTCACACGATGTGACTGATGAACTCCCTCCGGGAGAATGGCAGATATGGCCTATCCCAAAGAGCTGAGTAACTCAAAGCACAGTTAATGGTTTACTGATTTAAGAGAATCAACATGAAGCCGGGGAACGTTTTATAGTTACCCGGCCTTGAGGTGATTTATATGGCAGATATTACTCGTGAAGATGAATGGGTAATGGAAAAAGGGCTTGTAGCGAAGATGTATATGACCCCTCGTCAGATAAAGTCATATAGAGAAGGAAGATGGGTGGAGGGTATTCACTTTAAAAAGCACCCACCTAAACCGGATACAACCGAAGGCAGGGCTACTCTTTGGTACAACTATACGAAAATTAATAGGCTTATTGGGGATACGTGATGAATATGCCTGCTGGCGTAGAGCTGCATGGAAAAGCAATAAGAATTAGCTTTCTATATCGTGGCGTTCGTTGCCGCGAAGTTTTACGGGGCTGGACAGTATCGAATAGCAATATACGTAAAGCCGGTAATCTGCGTGCATTGATTGTAAGTGAAATACAACAGGGGAAATTCGATTACGCCGAACACTTCCCTGAATCAAAAGCGTTAAAAAAATTCACGTCCACGCAAAAGATTAAGACTTTCGGTGAATTATGCGATGTTTATCTGGCATCCAAAAAACTGGAGGTGTCCGCAGCATCCTATAAAGGGGCTCAGTCACGTATAGCCACCCTCACCGCAATAGTAGGAAGTAATACCCTGCTTAGTGAAATTCAGCACACAGATTTACTTAATTACAGGAATGCACTCTTAACGGGTAATACATTAAGCGAGCATGCGCCGTGGCTGCAAAAGAAAGGACGCGCGGTATCTACGGTTAACGGGTTAATGAATAATCTGACAGCTTTACTGAAGATGGCTAACCTGAGTGGGTTTATCAGCCATACACCACATGAGGGCATCAAATCGCTCAAAAGGTCCAGGCGGGATCCTGACCCTCTTCTGCAAAGTGAGTTTGAAGGTTTTATAAATTCACTTTCCCGCAGACATGCTTTGCTATGGACTGTAGCTATTTTTACCGGGCTTCGACATGGAGAGCTCACTGCGCTTGCGTGGGAGGATGTGAACCTTGAGACAGGAGAGATCTATGTCCGGCGAAACCAGACAAACGAGGGGCTATTCGTTCCGCCCAAAACTGAAGCGGGGATCCGAACTGTTACCCTCCTACAACCTGCGCTGGATGCGTTGAGAGAACAATTTCAGCTAACAGGTGCATTAAGTAAAACTGAAATCACCTTCCATCACCGCGAGCATGGGCTGACCGAACAGCAGAAACTACGCTTTGTGTTTGTGCCTCCAAAAAACTGGCGCGGTGAAACAAGGTACTATGGCTCTCAATCTCTGGGTTATAGCTGGGAAAGAGGTTTAAAACAGGCGGGAATACGCAACAGACGTCCTTATCAGTCGCGCCATACTTTTGCGTGCTGGCTTTTAACGGCAGGAGCTAACCCCTCGTTTATTGCCGGACAGATGGGCCATGAAAATGCGAAGATGGTTTATGAGATTTACTCGAAGTGGATTGGTGAGATGGATCGTAACCAGGTGGAAATGCTGAACGCCCGTTTTTCTGAGGCTTTGCCCCAAGGGTGCCCCACAAAGAGAGTGGTAGGGATAAAAAGCGTTTAATTACAGTAAAATAAAATCGCTTGATGGAATATTAACTTTATT
>NZ_JAQIRK010000027.1:0-34877 GCF_050600805.1 Klebsiella sp. 141240
TACGCTTTCCTCTTTCAGAGTCAACCCTGAATTTCAGAATTTTTCTCTTCAACCGAACCGGCTGTTTGTGTGAAGTGATTCACATCCGCCGTGTCGATGGAGGCGCATTATAGGGAGTTCTCGAGCACCTGCAATAGAAAAATTGCAGAAAAATGACTGACTGCTGCATTCCCCAGCAAAACCCCGCTTTATACCCTTTTACACACAGAATTATCCACAGGCACACGGCAAAACACGGCTTAAACCCCGGTACATCCATTGCCATATAAGGAGAGAACCATCGGCTTAAAGAGAAAGATAAAAATTCGCGAGCGTTGCGCAAACGTTTTCGTTACAATGCCGCGCTATGACACGGATGCCCGGTTGGGTGCGTTAGGTGAGTTTTTAGGCAAAAACTCACCTAACGCTCTCTGTAATGTTCAAATCCTGGGGATTTAATACCATGCAACAACGTCGTCCAGTCCGCCGCGCCCTGCTCAGTGTTTCTGACAAGGCAGGTATCGTCGAATTCGCGCAGGCGCTTTCCGCTCGTGGTGTCGAGCTGCTGTCCACCGGCGGCACCGCTCGCCTGCTGGCAGATAAAGGCCTGCCGGTTACCGAAGTCTCTGACTACACCGGTTTCCCGGAAATGATGGATGGACGCGTGAAGACCCTGCATCCGAAAGTACACGGCGGCATCCTCGGTCGTCGCGGTCAGGATGACGGTATCATGCAGCAACACGATATCGCGCCTATCGATATGGTTGTCGTTAACCTTTACCCGTTCGCCCAGACCGTCGCTCGTGAAGGATGCTCGCTGGAAGACGCGGTGGAAAACATCGATATCGGCGGCCCGACTATGGTGCGCTCCGCAGCGAAGAACCATAAAGACGTCGCTATCGTGGTTAAGAGCAGCGACTACGACGCCATCATTAATGAGATGGACGCCAACGAAGGTTCCCTGACGCTGGACACCCGCTTCGATCTCGCCATTAAAGCCTTCGAACATACCGCCGCTTACGACAGCATGATCGCTAACTACTTTGGCAGCATGGTCCCGGCCTATCACGGTGAAAGCAAAGAAGCCGCTGGTCGTTTCCCGCGTACCCTGAATCTGAACTTCATTAAGAAGCAGGATATGCGCTACGGCGAAAACAGCCATCAGCAGGCTGCCTTCTATATAGAAGAGAATGTAAAAGAAGCTTCCGTAGCTACCGCCACCCAGTTGCAGGGCAAAGCGCTCTCCTATAACAACATTGCCGATACCGATGCGGCGCTGGAATGCGTAAAAGAGTTCAACGAACCGGCCTGCGTTATCGTTAAGCATGCCAACCCGTGCGGCGTTGCCGTTAGCGACTCGATCCTCGACGCCTACGATCGCGCTTACAAAACCGATCCAACCTCCGCATTCGGCGGCATCATCGCCTTTAACCGCGAGCTGGATGCTGAAACCGCGCAGGCGATCATCTCTCGCCAGTTCGTCGAAGTGATCATCGCGCCATCCGCTAGCGAAGAAGCGCTGAAAATCACCGCCGCTAAGCAGAACGTCCGCGTACTGGTCTGCGGCCAATGGGATACTCGCGTCGCGGGTCTCGATTTCAAACGTGTTAATGGCGGCCTGCTGGTTCAGGACCGCGATCTTGGTATGGTCACCGCGGGCGAACTGCGCGTGGTCAGCAAACGTCAGCCGAGCGAGCAAGAGCTGCGCGATGCGCTGTTCTGCTGGAAAGTGGCGAAATTCGTCAAATCCAACGCCATCGTTTATGCCAAAGATAATATGACCATCGGGATAGGCGCCGGTCAGATGAGCCGCGTCTACTCAGCGAAAATTGCCGGGATTAAAGCCGGTGACGAAGGTCTGGAAGTGAAAGGCTCCGCCATGGCTTCTGACGCCTTCTTCCCGTTCCGCGACGGCATTGATGCCGCAGCCGCAGTAGGCATCACCTGCGTTATCCAACCGGGCGGTTCTATCCGCGACGAAGAAGTGATTGCCGCCGCGGACGAACATGGTATCGCCATGATCTTCACCGACATGCGCCACTTCCGCCATTAATTCACGGAGCAGCAGATGAAAGTATTAGTAATCGGCAACGGCGGGCGTGAACACGCGCTGGCCTGGAAAGCGGCCCAGTCGCCGCTGGTTGATACCGTCTATGTCGCGCCGGGTAACGCGGGCACCGCGCTGGAGCCGGCGCTGCAAAACGTCGCCATCGGCGTCACCGATATTCCAGCCCTGCTACGTTTCGCGCAGGATGAGAAAATCGATCTGACGATCGTTGGCCCGGAAGCGCCGCTGGTCATTGGCGTAGTGGACGCGTTTCGTGCCGCTGGGCTCGCCATCTTCGGGCCAACCGAGGGCGCCGCGCAGTTGGAAGGTTCCAAAGCCTTCACCAAAGATTTCCTCGCTCGTCATCATATCCCGACGGCGGAATACCAGAACTTCACCGAAGTTGAACCTGCGCTGGCTTACCTGCGCGAGAAAGGCGCGCCGATCGTCATCAAAGCCGACGGTCTGGCGGCAGGTAAAGGCGTTATCGTGGCGATGACCCTTGAGGAAGCCGAAGCGGCGGTGAAAGATATGCTGGCCGGTAACGCCTTTGGCGATGCAGGCCACCGCATCGTGATTGAAGAATTCCTCGATGGCGAAGAAGCCAGCTTTATTGTCATGGTCGACGGCGAGCACGTCCTGCCGATGGCCACCAGCCAGGATCACAAGCGCGTCGGCAACGGCGATACCGGCCCGAACACCGGCGGCATGGGCGCTTACTCCCCGGCACCGGTAGTCACTGATGAAGTCCATCAGCGCACCATGGAGCGGATTATCTGGCCAACCGTTAAAGGTATGGCCGCTGAAGGAAACACCTATACCGGTTTCCTGTATGCCGGTCTGATGATAGACAAGCAGGGCAACCCGAAGGTTATTGAGTTCAACTGCCGCTTTGGCGATCCGGAAACCCAGCCGATCATGCTGCGCATGAAATCCGATCTGGTCGAGCTGTGCCTTGCCGCCTGCGCGGGCAAGCTGGACGAGAAAACTTCCGAGTGGGATGACCGCGCTTCGTTGGGCGTCGTGGTTGCCGCCGGCGGCTATCCGGGCAGCTACAACACGGGCGATGAGATCCACGGCCTGCCGCAGCAGGAAGCGGCAGACGGTAAAGTCTTCCACGCCGGCACCAAACTGTCTGACGACCAGCGCGTGGTCACCAACGGCGGGCGCGTACTGTGCGTCACCGCGCTGGGTGACACCGTGGCACAGGCGCAACAACGCGCCTATGAACTGCTGACCGATATTCGCTGGGACGGCAGCTTTAGCCGTAACGATATCGGCTGGCGCGCCATCGCGCGTGAGAAAACTAACGGCTGAGTTTTGCCAGCAGCGTTTTACGCGTAATGCCTAACTGACGGGCGGCTTCAGTTTTGTTGCCGCCCGTTTTTTCCAGCGCCGACAGTATGACTTCTTTTTCAACTTCCACTAATGGCTGAATCAGCGCCTCATCGTTGCTAGTGACCGGCAGCGGCGTGCCCGCTATCGCCAACGGCAGTTCACGCTCGGAAATATAGTCTCCGGTTAGCAGCACCACCGCCCGCTCCACCGCATTTTCCAGTTCGCGGATATTCCCCGGCCAACCGTAGTGAATCAACAGGTCCATCGCCTGCGGCGTAAATCCCTGCACCGTTTTACGATTACGTTCGGCATAGCGCTTAAGAAAGTGCTGCGCCAGTTGCGGAATATCTTCACGCCGCTGACGCAGCGGCGGCATATCAATGGTTACGACGTTCAGGCGGTAATAGAGATCCTGGCGAAAACGCCCGGCGCTCACCTCCTCCGCCAGATTACGATGGGTGGCGGCAATTAGCCGAACATCGACAGAAAGCGTCTGATTACTGCCAACTCGCTGCACTTCGCGTTCCTGGATCGCCCGCAGCAGACGCACCTGCATCAGCGGCGAGATATCGCCAATTTCATCAAGAAACAGCGTGCCGCCATCCGCCTCGACAAAACGCCCTTCCCGCCGCCGTTCCGCGCCGGTAAAAGCCCCTTTTTCATGGCCGAACAGCTCGGACTCCAGCAGCGACTCATTGAGCGCTGCGCAGTTTAGCGTCACCAGCGGCTTGTCGCGGCGCTCGCTGCAGGCGTGAATGGCGCGCGCCACCAGTTCTTTACCGGTCCCCGATTCGCCGCAGATCAGCACCGTCGCGTCCGAGGGCGCCACCAGCGTAATATTGTTGATAAGCGCCTGCATTGCCGGGCTATCGCCAATCATGCCCCATCGTAAATCTGACGAGGCGCTGAGATCGCTCTCGCTCTGCCGGGTGTGCGCCAGCGCCTGAACCAGCGTCTGCTGTAGAGTGTCAAAATCCAGTGGCTTGACCAGATAATCCAGCGCGCCCGACTTAATAGCCTCAACCGCCGTGCCGACGCTGGAGAACGCCGTCATGATCAATACCGGAATCGCCGGGTTATAGGCTTTGATCTCTTTTAATGTCGCGATACCGTCCATCTCCGCCATGCGGATATCGCACAGCACCAGGTCGAAGACCTGCCGATGGATCTGTTCTAACGCCTGCAGGCCGTTGTGGGCTAACGCCACTTGATAGCCCCAGCCACGCAGCAGCGCCTGCAGAATCGTGCAATGGCTGACGTCATCATCGACAACCAGAATCTGTACTTTATCGCTGCTCATCTTCCCTCCGTTGAGCATCCACCGGCAGCCAAAGCGTAAATATCGCTCCGGCCCCCGGCTGGCTTTCGGCGCGGATCGTCCCGCCATGTTGTTCGATAATATTCTGTACCACCGCCAGCCCCAGCCCTGTTCCGTCCGCCTTGGTGGTGAAATAAGGGGTGAAGATAGCCTGCAGCTCTTCATCGCTCATCCCCTTACCGCTATCCTTAACGACAATTTTCACACGTCGCCGCTCGGCTTCGCTTGCCGATACGCGAATGACGCCGTCACGGCCAATAGCCTGCATCGCATTCAAATACAGATTCAACAGCACCTGGTTGAGACGGTCAGGGTCGGCTTTAATCGAGGTTAATTCAGGGCGCGGAGTAAATTGCAGATCGATCCCGCGACTCTGCGCATCCTGGCTTACCAGCTGCAATGAGTGGTGAATAAGCGCGTTGATATCGACCGGCTGGTAGTTTAAATGGGCTGGACGAACCAGCTCCAACAGCTCACTGACGACCCGGTTCAGGCGATCGGCCTCTTTGGCCATCACCAGCGCTAACTCCTGCGCCTCACCGCCCGGCGGCGTACGCTCGGCAAAATACTTCGCCAGTCCTTTAATCGAAGAAAGTGGGTTGCGAATCTCATGCGCGACGCCAGCCGCCAGATGCCCAAGGGCCATCAGTTTTTCTTTGCGGGCCATCGCCTCCTGCAGCTGCTGGCGTGAACGACGGTAGCGGCGGAACCAGAACTGAGCGAGAATCGTCGCGACGATGACCAGCGCCGCGGCCACCAACATGATCATCATGTTACGCAAGCCGCGAGCCTGCGCCGCATCCAGCTCGCGGCTATCAAAGGCGATAAAAATCACCTGTGGAACATTGGGCTGAGCCAGCGCGCTGTTGCAGCGCTTCATCATCCCCATATGGTGACCACGAGCAGGGTTGAGCGGGCGGAACTGGCGATAAATCTCCAGCGCCGGTTGCGGCTCGGCAAGCCGACGCCAGCGCTCCTGTTCGCCCACCTTGAGTTCACGCATTTGCGCAGGACTGTACAGCGCCTTATCCACCTGCTGCGGATCGCTGTGGGCGATAATTTTACCGTTTTCATCGGTCACCGCGAACCACAGCACACCGGGCTGCCAGGCCATCTCCTCCAGCAACGCCTGCAGCTGCGCATGATGCATCCGCATCCCCATGCCGACACGCGTGCCGGACTCCAGCGCACGGATCAGCACACCGCCCTTCTCTTCGATATTTTGCCGGGCGGCGGCGGTCTCCCGGCCATAATCGCGGACGATCATCGCGGAAAAAAGAATAACCAACAAGACGACCGAGCCGGTCAGTAACCAGCTCAGGGAGTCCCGGGAAAATGAGGTAATGCGCGGCATGGGCGGGTCCTTATCGTGTCCTTATTCGCTATCACCAGGATCCATCAGCAGAAATCATGCCATTTTTCCACACCGTGAAACCTGTCCTCAGACATATCGCTGGTGATTTAGCGAGTAAAAATGACTCGCTGACTCCAGCCGCAACGGGTCATTTTTACTCGCCAGAGTCACGTTTGCCGCGGGCCGGCCAGTATTGACGCGCTTTTTCAGGCTGGCATGGAAGATGCAACACAGAGGGAAACCACACAGGAGATCACGCTATGAAACGGAAACCGACTTTATCCCTCGTCCTCGTGGCGCTTGCCGCACTGACCTTTGGCAGTCACGCGGCCTGGGCTGGACATCACTGGGGCTACAATAACGGAATGGGCGCGCAGGGCTACAGCCAGCTCACCCAGGAACAGCAAGCGACCGTGCAGAAGCTACATGACAATTACTATGCGCAAACCAGCGCCCTGCGCCAGCAGTTGCAGTCCAAACGCTACGAGTACAATGCGCTGCTTACTGCGCCAAAACCAGAAAGCGGAAAAATTGAGGCCGTGGCGAAGGAAATGGAAACGTTAAGCCAGCAGTTGGATCAGCAGAGGGTAAAATTTGATATCGCCCTGGCTGAAGCAGGCGTTCCTCGCGGCGCGGGTATGGGTTACGGCGGCTGCCGCGGTAATGGCAGTGGTCATATGGGCATGAACCACTGGTAAAACTCAGAACGATTTTTCGCTCGGCTGCCAGGTACAGAAGTTTTCATTAGCCACCAGCAGCAGCTGAGCGCCTTCCGGTGCTTCCAGCCACGCCACGCTCACCTCTACGGAGGAGTGATTCTGGCGGCGTTCAATATGCGCTAATGCCCGCTCATCAAGGTCAGGCTTCACGGTCTGGCCTTCACAGGTAGTCACGGTACGATCGGCATGCCAGCGTCCCTGTCGTAATACCACTCGTCCTTGACGCAAGGCGTCGCTGGTTTCGCGGATTTGCTGCGCCCGATAGCGGTACAGCGCGACCTGGTCGTTGGAAAGCTGCTGTTTTTCACCATCTACTTCCCGCTGCATAAAGCTCAGCTCGCCTTGGGCGTCAAAGCGGGCGCGAATATGTTCCGGCGGTTTGCCGTACACATTGAGTTCAATAAGCGTTAGTTGGCCATCCTGCCAGCGGTACTCGCTGGTTGAGGTGTCGCCGCGGTGCCACGGACTAAAGGCGGCAAGCAGGTGCACTTCATCGCCGGCATCTTTGCGCCAGATGCGCATCGCGCCCTGGTTATCGGCGTAGCCGCTGGCGGTAAAAGGCGGTAGAGAGGAGTCATGACTGCAGGCAGTGAGCAATAGCGCGCCTGCCAGCGTCAGCGTGCGACGCCAGTTAGACAAAAGGGGCTTAAAAGCCCCTTCGTTAAAACTGGACACTGCCACGCGGTCTTACTTGACTGCGTCTTTCAGCGCTTTGCCAGAAACAAATGCTGGCACGTTAGCTGCAGCGATTTTGATTTCTTTACCGGTCTGCGGGTTGCGGCCAGTACGCTCAGCACGGTGGTTCACTTTGAAGGTACCGAAACCAACCAGTTGAACAGCATCACCTTCTTTCAGAGACTCGGTAATTGCAGCCAGGGTGGATTCCAGGGCAGCTTTTGCCTGTGCTTTAGACAGGTCAGCTTTGTCCGCAATTACATCAATCAGTTGAGTCTTGTTCATAAGTTATCCTTACAATGTGTTTATCGCTTGCTAAGCATCGAGTGCGACGGAAATGCCAGAAAAGCACTCTCCTGCATACACGCACCGATAGCCACTTTTTTTCGCCCCCCAAATGTAGACCAGACAGGGGGCGGAATGGAAGTCTTCAGACGCTACAATTCAGGCGGTAAATCACGTTTTGTGGTCTCATTGCTGAAAATTTATACCAATATTGCTTTCGCCGGCCTCTCGCAGGTCTGCGCGCAGCCCTTTAATCAGTTCAAGATCGCGTTCTTCGCAGTCGGCCAACAGGCGGAAAATCTCCCACTGAATGTCCCATTCTTGTTCAACCGCCGGGTTGACTCTGAGCTCTTCATCGGTCATTTCGCGACCTTCCTGGGTCATTTCCAGCATCGCGACGGTAGTAATGGAAGTCTTACTGACCTCGATAGCATGTTCCAGCGTTTCACCGCTCAGGCGTGAGTGGATTAATTCGCTCAGCGCGACGCAGGCATCGATAGCCGGATAGACGCCGTACATGTCGTAGTCATCTGCGGACGGAATCGCCTCTTCCAGCTTTTCCAGCTGACTATCGAAATTCACCTTCGCATCTTTTACCGTCAGCGTTTCCCAGATCAGGTCAAGGATACGACGATATAACTGGCCGTCGCCAAACTCAGTTTGCTTGCAGAACATGGCGTAGTTGGGGTACATACGCTCGCACAGGCAGGCCATAAAGGTGACGTGCTGCCAGCTCTCCAGTTTCTCCAGGCGCAGGTGAATCGGGTTTTGTAACATGATGAATTCTCGAAGTCAGAAATTAGGCGCAGTGTACCTGAATCAGCCGTGATTTGCTTGCCAACGCACAAAGGAAGGCCGACGGGACGCCACGGCATCGGCCCAGCGCGTCGGCTCGGGTAGCCGATAGCCCTGCATACAGCGTTCCACCCACATTAACGCGCTATCGATACCTACGCGGTGGCCGGTACTGATAAACAGTGGGTTGCAGCGTGCTTTGCTGCGCCAGACCCAGGCCAGCTGGTCGCCTTTGTCGATTAATGGCGCCAGCGCGCCGGGCTCGGCGCCGAGCGGTTCAAACTTGCCGCATAAACGTTTTTTCGCTACGCCAATCGTTGGCACATCAACCATCAGGCCAAAATGGCTGGCGACGCCAAGCCGCCGGGGATGTGAAATACCGTGGCCATCGACGAACAACAGATCGGGCTTTTGCGATAGCTGTTGCCACGCCGCCAGCAGCGCGGGGGTCTCGCGAAAGGAGAGAAAGCCGGGGATGTACGGCATCGTGGTGGCGACGCGCGCCACCTGATACTCCACCAGTTCAAGCCCCGGATAAGTTAGCAGCACCATCGCAGCTCGGGTAATTTCCCCCTCCTGCTCAAACCCCACATCGGCGCCGCCGATCAGCACCGGCGGGTCGCGATCCAATCGGTCCGCGCGTTCTACCGACGCAGCTAAAGATTGCTGTTGGGTCCGTAGCGCAGCTAAATCCATCATGCTTATCTCCTATTGGTGATATTGCGCGGAGAGACGATGCACCGCCTCAACAAAGACTCCTGCATGCTGTGGGTCGACGTCCTGATGGATGCCGTGGCCAAGGTTAAAGACATGGCCTTCGCCCTGGCCGAAGCCGGCGAGAATGTTAGCCACTTCGTCTTCAATACGGGCGGCAGGCGCATAAAGCATCGACGGGTCCATATTGCCCTGAAGCGCCACTTTGTGGCCTACGCGACGGCGAGCGTCGGCAATATCGGTGGTCCAGTCGAGACCCAGCGCATCGCAGCCGGTCTCCGCCATCGCTTCCAGCCATTGTCCGCCGCCTTTGGTGAACAGCGTCACCGGTACGCGACGACCTTCGTTTTCCCGCAGCAGGCCATCGACGATTTTATGCATGTAGTAGAGCGAGAACTGCTGATAGTCGCGGCCGGTCAACACGCCGCCCCAGGTGTCGAAAATCATCACCGACTGCGCGCCCGCTTTGATCTGCGCGTTCAGATACAGGGTGACGCTTTTCGCCAGCTTGTCCAGCAGCGCGTGCAGGGCCTGCGGTTCGGCGTACATCATCTTTTTGATGACGGTAAAGGCTTTGCTGCTGCCGCCTTCAACCATGTAGGTCGCCAGCGTCCACGGGCTGCCGGAAAAACCAATCAGCGGCACTTCGCCTTTCAGTTCACGGCGAATAGTGCGCACGGCGTTCATCACGTAGCCTAATTCTTGTTCCGGGTCCGGCACCGGCAGTTTGTCAACGTCGGCTTTGCATTTCACCGGCGAAGTGAAGCGCGGGCCTTCGCCAGCTTCAAAGTACAGCCCCAGCCCCATCGCATCCGGAATGGTCAGGATGTCCGAAAAGAGGATCGCTGCATCCAGCGGGTAACGGCGCAGCGGCTGTAGCGTCACTTCGCAGGCCAGCTCGGCATTTTTACACAGCGACATGAAATCGCCCGCTTGCGCGCGGGTGGCTTTATATTCCGGGAGATAGCGGCCCGCCTGGCGCATCATCCACACCGGGGTGACATCAACCGGCTGGCGCAGCAGCGCACGCAGGTAACGATCGTTTTTCAGTTCGGTCATTTTTACATTCCTTTAGCGTTGATGCGCCCAGTGTAACATGTCACTCGTACTCTGCCCGACACATCGCCACCGTATCTTCGATCAGGCGTCGCGCTACGGTGCCCGGCGGCGGCAGTAGCGGCAAATCGTCATAGCGATACCACTCTGCGCTCAGCAGCTCTTTTTTATCCACGACAATATCGCCGCTATCGTATTCAGCCATAAAGGCGGTCATCAGTGATTGCGGGAAGGGCCACGGCTGGGAGGTCACATAGCGTAGGTTTTTCACCTTAATTCCACTCTCTTCCATCACTTCGCGGGCGACCGCCTGCTCAAGGGTTTCGCCCACTTCGACAAACCCGGCCAACACCGTATGGACACCATTACGATGGCGTGTATGCTGCGCCAGCAGAATTGAATCGTCGCGACGAATGGCGACGATAATGCAGGGGGCAATTTGCGGATAATAGCGCTCGCGGCAGTGGCCGCACAGCATCGCCCACTCGGTTTTACTGACATGCATCGGGTGGCCGCAGTAGCCGCAGAATTTATGCGATCGATAAAACTCGGCCAACTGGATCCCGCGCCCTGCCAGTTGGAAAAGCCCAGGATCCTGATCCAATATCTGGCGCAGCGATCCCATATCATGGCGACGATCCTGGCGCACCAGCCACACCGCTTCGCCTTGCCACTCGCCGAGATGTAGCGCGCGTTCACCGACAAGATCAAAATTTACCGCTTCGCCATGTGGTAATTCCCCTGCGGGAAGCCATAATTTTTGTTCGTGACTGACGATCCACCAGCCGCGATCTAATTTTTCAATAATACGATCCATATCTATTGCGCTACCTTCGTTTTACTGGCACTTTTAACATTATATTTACATTTGCTGAGCAACGTTATTTTTAATCTTGCGGAGTCAATCATGTTAAACCAGCTGGAAAACCTGACGGAACGTGTTGGAGGCAATAACAAACTGGTCGATCGCTGGCTGCTTGTGCGTAAGCATTTGCTCGTGGCTTACTACAACCTGGTTGGCCTGAAACCCGGCAAAGAGTCCTTTATGCGGCTTAATGAAAAGGCGCTGGATGACTTTTGCCAAAGCCTGGTGGATTACCTCTCATCCGGTCATTTTAATATTTATGAACGTATTATCGGAGAAATGGAAGGGAGTACCCCTCTTTTAGCCGCCACCAAAATCTACCCGCAGCTGGAAGCCAATACCCAGCAGATGATGGACTACTACGATACCTGCCTCGAAAACGCCATCGATCATGATAACTATCTCGAATTTCAGCAGGCGCTGTCAGATATCGGCGAATCGCTGGAGGCGCGCTTCGCGCTTGAGGACAAGCTGCTGGCGCTGGTCGTCGCTCACGATCGGAAAGACAACGTTGGCGACAATATCGCGCCGACCGCTTGAGTTGTGAACCGTTAACGAGTAATTTACATACATTATCCCTCTGCGGAGGGATTTCATCTTGTCGGAGTGCCTATTTTCCACACGAAAACTAAAGTGGAAAAGGCTGAGACCGTTTATTCGGGATCCGCGGAACCTGATCAGGCTAATACCTGCGAAGGGAACAAGAGTAAACTGCTGGTCGCACCTGCCCGTTACGGGCTGGTCGCATCTGTTACTCCATCCGTCGTCTGACAAGCCATCTCCTTTTTTGTAACTGGAATGCGCTATGTCTACTACCAAACTGACCCGCCGGGAACAACGCGAACACGCGCAGCGATTTATTGATACGCTGGAAGGTACCGCTTTTCCTAATTCTCGCCGCATCTACATTCACGGCTCACAGGCCGATATCCGCGTCCCAATGCGTGAAATTCAGCTCAGCCCGACGCTCATCGGCGGTGATAACGATAACCCTCAGTACGAAGCCAACGAACCGATACCGGTGTATGACACCTCCGGACCTTATGGCGACCCGGAGATCAACATCGATGTCCGCCAGGGGCTGGCCAAACTACGCCAACCGTGGATCGACGCGCGTAACGACTGCGCGCCGCTTAGCGAACGCAGCTCGGCTTACACTAAAGCGCGGCTGGCCGACGATGGCCTTGATGAACTGCGCTTCGGCGGCCTGCTGACCCCTAAACGCGCCGTCGCTGGCAAATGCGTGACGCAACTACACTACGCCCGTCAGGGGATCGTCACCCCGGAGATGGAATTCATCGCCATTCGCGAAAACATGGGCCGCGAGCGTATCCGCAGCGAGGCGCTGCGCCAGCAGCATGCCGGAGAAGGCTTTGGCGCCCGCCTGCCGGACAACATTACCGCCGAATTCGTCCGCGATGAAGTCGCTGCCGGGCGGGCCATCATCCCGGCCAATATCAATCACCCGGAATCTGAGCCGATGATTATCGGCCGCAACTTCCTGGTGAAAGTGAATGCCAATATCGGCAACTCGGCGGTGACCTCTTCCATCGAAGAAGAGGTCGAGAAGCTGGTCTGGTCAACCCGCTGGGGCGCCGACACGGTAATGGACCTCTCCACCGGCCGCTATATCCACGAGACCCGCGAATGGATCCTGCGCAACAGCCCGGTGCCGATTGGTACCGTCCCGATTTACCAGGCGTTGGAGAAGGTCAACGGCATTGCCGAGAACCTGACTTGGGAAGCCTTCCGCGATACCCTGCTGGAACAGGCCGAACAGGGCGTCGACTACTTCACGATTCATGCCGGGGTGCTGCTGCGTTACGTGCCGATGACCGCGAAGCGGCTGACCGGTATCGTCTCGCGCGGCGGTTCGATCATGGCCAAGTGGTGCCTGTCGCATCATCAGGAAAACTTCCTCTACCAGCACTTCCGCGAAATCTGTGAAATCTGCGCCGCCTATGACGTGTCGCTGTCCCTCGGCGATGGTCTGCGCCCCGGCTCGATTCAGGATGCCAACGACGAGGCGCAGTTCGCCGAGCTGCATACGCTGGGCGAGCTGACTAAAATCGCCTGGGAGTATGACGTTCAGGTGATGATTGAAGGCCCCGGCCACGTGCCGATGCAGATGATTCGCCGCAATATGACCGAAGAACTGGAGCACTGCCACGAAGCGCCGTTCTACACGCTGGGGCCGCTCACCACCGACATCGCGCCGGGCTATGATCATTTCACTTCCGGTATCGGCGCGGCAATGATTGGCTGGTTTGGCTGCGCCATGCTGTGCTACGTCACGCCAAAAGAACATCTCGGCTTGCCCAACAAAGAGGATGTAAAACAGGGGCTGATTACCTATAAAATCGCCGCCCACGCTGCCGACCTCGCTAAAGGCCACCCCGGGGCGCAGATCCGCGACAACGCGATGTCCAAAGCGCGTTTCGAATTCCGCTGGGAAGACCAGTTCAACCTCGCGCTCGATCCCTTTACCGCGCGGGCCTATCACGATGAAACCCTGCCGCAGGAATCCGGCAAAGTCGCCCACTTCTGCTCCATGTGCGGGCCGAAATTCTGTTCGATGAAAATCACCCAGGAGGTCCGCGACTACGCCGCGAAGCAAAGTATCGAGGCCGGCATGGCCGATATGTCGAATAACTTCCGCGCCCGCGGCGGTGAAACCTACCTGAAAAAGGAAAATGCCTGATGTACCAGCCTGACTTTCCGCCCGTACCGTTTCGTCTCGGGCTTTATCCGGTTGTCGATAGCGTGACATGGATTGAGCGCCTGCTGGAAGCCGGCGTGCGCACCATTCAGTTGCGGATCAAGGACCAGCGCGACAGCGATGTGGAGGATGACGTCATCGCCGCCATCGCGCTTGGCCGCCGCTATCACGCGCGACTGTTTATCAATGATTACTGGCAACTGGCGATTAAGCACCAGGCGTACGGAGTACATCTGGGACAAGAGGACCTGGAAACCACCGACCTGAGCGCCATCCGTAAAGCCGGACTGCGCCTTGGCGTCTCCACCCACGACGACATGGAAATTGACGTCGCGCTGGCGGCGCGCCCTTCCTACATCGCGCTGGGCCACGTCTTCCCGACACAAACCAAACAGATGCCTTCGGCGCCGCAGGGCCTCGAACAGCTTGCCGGGCATATTCATCGTCTGGCCGATTATCCGACGGTAGCGATCGGCGGCATCAGTCTGGAAAAAGCGCCGGGCGTACTGGCCACCGGCGTCGGCAGCATCGCGGTCGTCAGCGCCATTACCCAGGCAACAGACTGGCGGGCTGCCACAGCACAACTGTTAGCGCTGGCGGGAGCAGGCGATGAATGATCACGACTTCATGCGCTACAGCCGCCAGCTATTGCTGGAAGATATCGCCATCGAGGGACAGCAGAAACTGTTAGCCAGCCGGGCGCTGATTATCGGCCTGGGCGGCTTAGGTTCGCCGGCGGCGCTATATCTGGCGGGGGCCGGCGTCGGGACGCTGACCCTGGCCGATGACGACGCGGTACATCTCAGCAACCTGCAGCGGCAAATTCTGTTCACCAGCGACGATATCGACCAGCCAAAAGCCGCGGCGGCAAAGACGCGGCTCAACCAACTCAATCCGCAAATCCGCCTCGTAGCGCTACAGCAGCGTTTAAGCGGCGAGGCGCTGCGCGCCGAAGTGGCGAAAGCCGACGTGGTGCTGGACTGTACCGATAACATGATCGCCCGCCAGGCGATTAACGCCGCCTGCGTAGCCCTTGAGACGCCGCTGGTAACCGCCAGCGCCGTCGGCTTCGGCGGCCAGTTGATGGTGCTGACGCCGCCGTGGGCGCAGGGCTGCTACCGCTGCCTGTGGCCGGACACCGCCGAACCGCAACGTAACTGCCGCACTGCGGGGATCGTCGGTCCGGTCGTCGGCATGATGGGAACGCTGCAGGCGCTGGAGGCCATAAAGCTCCTTAGCGGCATGGCGACGCCACGCAACACGCTACGGCTGTTTGACGCCCGTACCAGCAACTGGCGCAACCTTGCGCTGCAAAAGGCCCAGGGCTGCCCGGTATGCGGAGGCCATGATGCAAATCTGGTTTAACGACGAACCGTTGGAATGCGCGGACAACCTCAGCGTAAGCGCCCTGCTCAGTCAACTGGAACAGCTCCAGCCGGGCGTTGCGCTGGCGCTCAATCAACACATCCTGCCACGCGAACGGTGGGAAGATCATCTCTTGCAGGAAGGCGATCGGGTCCTGCTTTTTCAGGTTATCGCCGGAGGCTGATATGTTACGTATTGCTGATAAGACATTTGAATCCCACCTTTTTACCGGAACCGGCAAATTCGCCGCCCCAGAGGTGATGGTCGAGGCGATTCGCGCCTCGGGAAGCCAGTTGGTGACGCTGGCGATGAAGCGCGTCGATTTACGCCAGCATAATGACGCGATTCTCGCGCCGCTGCTGGCGGCGGGCGTTAACCTGCTGCCGAATACCTCAGGCGCCAAGACGGCGGAAGAAGCGGTTTTTGCCGCCCGCCTGGCGCGGGAAGCCTTAGGCACCCACTGGCTGAAACTGGAGATCCACCCGGACGCCCGCTGGCTACTGCCTGACCCCATTGAAACCCTGAAGGCGGCGGAGCTGCTGGTGCGCGAAGGGTTTGTCGTCCTGCCCTATTGCGGCGCCGACCCGGTCCTGTGCAAACGGCTGGAAGAGGTCGGCTGCGCGGCGGTGATGCCGCTGGGCGCGCCGATAGGCTCCAACCAAGGGCTGGAAACCAAAGCCATGCTGGAGATTATTATCGAACAGGCGACGGTACCGGTGGTGGTTGATGCCGGGATTGGCGTGCCAAGCCACGCGGCGCAGGCGCTGGAGATGGGCGCTGATGCGGTACTGGTCAACACCGCCATTGCCGTCGCCGACGATCCTGTCGCCATGGCTCGCGCCTTCCGCATGGCGGTCGATGCCGGATTGCTGGCGCGTCAGGCCGGACCGGGAACGCGCAGTACTCAGGCGCAGGCCACCAGCCCGCTGACCGGCTTTCTGGAGGCGCTGGCATGAAAACTTTTAGCGATCGTTGGCGGCAGCTGGAGTGGGATGACATCCGCCTGCGTATCAACAGCAAAACCGCCGCCGACGTCGAACGGGCGCTGGCGACAAAGCAGCTCACCCGCGATGATATGATGGCTCTGCTCTCTCCTGCCGCGGCCGATTACCTTGAACCGCTGGCCCAACGCGCGCAGCGCCTCACCCGCCAGCGCTTCGGCAACACCGTCAGTTTTTACGTACCGCTGTATTTGTCCAACCTGTGCGCCAACGACTGTACCTACTGCGGCTTCTCAATGAGTAATCGCATTAAGCGCAAGACGCTGGATGCAGCAGAGATTGCCCGCGAATGCGCCGCGATCCGCGAATTAGGCTTTGAGCATTTGTTACTGGTCACCGGCGAACATCAGAGTAAGGTCGGAATGGATTATTTCCGCCAGCACCTGCCAGCCATCCGCCGCCAGTTTGCCTCGCTGCATATGGAAGTGCAGCCGATGGCGACCGACGAGTATGCCGAACTAAAAACGCTGGGGCTTGATGGGGTGATGGTCTATCAGGAGACCTACCATGAAGGCATGTATGCCCAGCACCACTTGAAAGGTAAAAAGCAGGATTTCTTCTGGCGTCTGGATACGCCGGATCGGCTGGGCGAAGCGGGGATCGACAAGATCGGCCTCGGCGCGCTCATTGGTCTTTCCGACAGCTGGCGGGTGGACTGCTTTATGGTCGCCGAACATCTGCTGTGGCTACAGCAGCGCTACTGGCGCAGCCGCTACTCTATCTCCTTCCCGCGTTTACGCCCTTGCGCCGGAGGCATTACGCCAGCCTCATTAATGGACGAACGTCAGCTGGTGCAGACGATTTGCGCTTTCCGCCTGCTGGCGCCGGAGGTTGAGCTGTCGCTATCGACCCGTGAATCACCGTGGTTCCGCGACCGGGTGATCCCGCTGGCGATTAACAACGTTAGCGCGTTCTCCAAAACCCAGCCCGGCGGCTACGCCGACGATCATCCGGAACTTGAGCAATTTGCGCCACACGACGATCGCCGCCCTGAAGAGGTCGCCAGCGCGCTGACCGCCCGTGGCCTGCAGCCGGTATGGAAAGACTGGGATAGCTGGCTGGGACGCGCCTCGCAATCATCATAAAGCATGCTGCAAGCAGCTGATTATTTCGCGTGCCTGCACGAGAGATGAAAAACGGAGGCTCGCCGAACTGCCGTCGTTTTTCTATTCTGCCCTGGTCAGCAGCGGACGCTGACCAGGGCGAATTTTTCTTTCCTCTCTTCGCCCTGCCTCTACCGTCCGCACTGCCGCAAACATATTGTTATCGAATATTAATCACGATGCTGAGCGCACTCAGCGTTATAATTTAGCGATAGTTACCTGATTCGCTAAGCAGGCATGCTGGCTTAACCTGCGTCTAAACCCACGGTTTATAAATCCCGGACGATTAACAACTTATGGCACGCCACAACAGAAAGCTCTCTTTTACTACGCCGATCGTAGTGGGGTTTGCGGGGATTTTGCTCAGTTTTTTACTGATCGCAATCTTTGTTACCGCGACGCAAAAGAAAAACTTTCTTGAAGATTATCATCATATTAACCGTAACTTCACCCATAACCTTGCGGTGAACTACACCGAATCGCTGCTGCGCGAGAATGACTACATTCTGGCGCGCGCGACGAAATACTTTGCCCGTGACGATGCGCTCAATATCGCCGTAAATGTCAATCCGCAAAAGGGTCTGGACGACTTGATGCGTCTGCAGGAGCTGATGCCGACGGTCTCCTCCATTTCGCTTGCCGATACTCTCGGCCATTATCTGCGCGCTCCCGAAGTGATGGAAGGCGATGAGAGCCGCACGTTTGATCCAAAAACGCGCCCCTGGTTTATTCGTCAGGCGGAAGCCAGTACATTCAGTCTCTATACCAGTCCCTATCTGGATTACTTCACCCACCATCCTACCGTTACCGTCTACCGGCCTGTCATTTCACCGCAGGGGAGGCTCAAAGGTAGCCTGGCGTTTCATATGGATCTGACCTCGATGGGCTACGCGTTACGGCAGATTGTCTCGCCGGTACAGGGGGAGTTTTTTGTCGTACAACGCGACGGCAAAGTGGTGATCCATCCCGATACCGGCGCGCTATTTAAAACCTACGTTAGCGCGGAACTGATGGACAAAATGACCAGCGCGGAAGGCCAGCTTTATGATGAGGAACATAAGGCCTGGTACTACTACTATTCCTTTACCAACCCCGACTGGTTCGTTATTTTCCGCGTCACCGACGCCACCCTTGCCGACCTGACGCGCTATGAAACCGATATTGTCGCCTGGGGTTTCGCCCTCGCCGCCATTGTCATCGTCCTGTTCGGGCTGTATCTGCGCCACGCTTCGCGTACCGTACTGATGAACATCATTAACGCCATTAAGACCGGCGACGTCAAACGCGCGCCGCGGCTGGAAGCCATGCTCAGCAAGGCTATCGAGAGCAATAAGCAGCGCGAGCTCACCTATGTCCGCCAGGCCACCATCGATGCGCTAACCGGCTGCAAAAACCGTCGCGCCTTCGACAGCGATATCGCCGCGCTGATGAACGATCACCAGCCTTTCGCCCTCGCGTTGGTCGATATCGATAACTTTAAATCAATTAACGATACCTGGGGCCATCTCAATGGCGACATCGTGCTGCGCAACGTCGCGCGTGAAGGGATACAGATCCTGCAGCCGCAGGAGATCTCGCTTTACCGCTACGGCGGCGAAGAGTTTGCCGTCATCTTCCCTGCCGAACATATCGACAACGCGCTCACCATTCTGGAGAGCTGGCGTCTTAACGTTGCCAGCCGAACCTGGCGCGAAGAAGGATTAACCGTCACCTTTAGCGCCGGCCTCGGGGAATGGAATATGGAGCCGCTGGAAAAACTGGTCGTTAGCGTGGATGAAGCGTTGTATAAGGCCAAACAGCAGGGCAAGAACCGAATCGTTCGCGCCTGAGCATAACTCCCTGATAGCCCGCTTTTGCGGGCCTTTTTATCTCTGCCGCTGCAAAATTGAAACCGGTTTCATTTTTTGTGATGTTTTACACACAATCATGGTGAAGCGGTTGTGCCGCGCCGCCGCCCGCGATAAAGATGATGCATCAAGGAACATACATAAGGGCGATGAAACTATGAAGAATATCGTTTTATGCTGTGCCGCAGGAATGTCCACCAGCATGCTGGTGCAACGCATGAAAGACGCCGCGCAAAAGAAAGGCATCGAAGTCTCGATCAAAGCCGTGCCGGTAGCGGAGTTCAAGGATAACCTGGCCGCGGCGGATATTATCCTGCTCGGCCCACAGGTGAAGTATGAGCAGGCGAAACTACAGGCGCTAGCCGACCCGGTCGGTAAAAAGGTCGCCGTTATCGATATGATGGATTACGGCATGATGAAAGGCGATGCCGTTCTGGATAAAGCCCTGAAGCTGATGGAGTAAGGCATGGAAGATTTAGAGACGATTATCATGGAGCTGCTGGTCAACGCCGGCTCCGCGCGCAGTTCTGCCCTCACCGCCCTACAGCAGGCGCGTAAAGGCGATTTCGCCGCCGCCGAACAGGCTATGGCAGACTCACACGAGTTTGTGAAGCATGCGCATAAAATCCAGACCCAGCTTATCGGCCTGGATGAAGGCAGCGGCAAGCTGCCGGTGAACCTGATTACCGTGCACTCGCAGGACCATCTGATGAACGCGATGGTGATTCAGGATTTAGCGACCGATATGATCGAACTGTATCGCCGCCTGCCGCCCGCACAATAATCCCGATGAATCATCAGGCGCCGCCAGCGGCGCCTGTCTCACTTACAGAAAACCGTACATCGCCGCGAACACCCAGCCAAAGACGCAAGAAACGCTCACGCCAATTAATCCCGGCAGGATAAAGCTATGGTTTATGACGAAGCGGCCAATATGGGTCGTGCCTGAACGGTCAAACTGAATCGCCGCCAGATCGCTTGGGTAGGTCGGCAGGATGTAATAGCCGTAGCAGGCGGGCGCGGAAGCGACGATATAGGCCGGGTCAACGCCGATCGCCAGCGCTACCGGAACAATCGCCGCCAGCGCCGCCGCCTGGGAGTTGACGAACTTCGATACCAATAACAGCACGATAGCGTAGGCCCACGGGTACTCCTTCACCATCTCTCCGAGCACGCCTTTAATCTCGGTCATGTGCGCGCCGAACATGGTTTCCGCCATCCATGCGATACCATATACCGCGACGATAGCGATCATCCCCGAGCGGAAAACCTCATTTTTAGAAATCGATGCCGGGTTAGTTTTGGTAATGATGATGATAAGCGCCCCGGAGAGCAGCATAAACATCTGGATTACCAGTACCATTGAGAGAGGCTTACCATCGAACGCCGGACGCAGTTCGGAAAACGCGCCCAACAGCGCCACCACGGCAATTGAGGCAAGGAAGATCCACATCGCAATCCAGTTGCTGGTCGGCAGCTTTTTATCCAATAGCGTAGCCGTATCGCCATAAACATAATGACGGTTTTCCGGTATCGCAATAAACGCCTGGAAGGTCTCGTCTTTATCAAGGTCCTTACCGCGGAACCAGCTGAAGATACCAATCGCCAGGATCCCCAGCAGCGTTGACGGAATGGTTATCGCCAGTAGATCGAGAAACTCAAGATGCTTACCGTTAAAGGTAAAGTTTCCGAGCATCGCCACCAGCGAGACCACCGCCACCGAAACCGGGCTGGCAATGATCCCCATCTGGGCGCCAATCGAGCTCGCCGCCATCGGCCGTTCCGGGCGAATATTATTTTTAATCGCCACGTCGTAAATAATTGGCAGGATCGTATACACCACGTGCCCGGTACCGCACAGGATAGTCAACGTACAGGTGACGAATGGCGCGACGATAGAAACATATTTGGGATTGCGCCGCAGGAGCTTCTCGGCAATCTGCAGCATCACGTCTAAACCGCCGGATGCCTGTAGCGTCGCCGAGGCGGCCACCACCGCGATAATGACCAGCATGACATCAACCGGTGGCTTTCCTGGTTTAAGATGAAAGACAAAAACTAAGATAACTAAGCCAATGCCGCCTAAAAGACCGAGCGCAATACCACCCTTTTTCGCGCCGTAGAACAGACAAATTAAGATAATGATGAGCTGTATAGCAAATTCCATGCATCCCCCAGAAGCTATCCATTAAATAACGACAATACTCTCCGTTTTATTTTTATTTTTGCTCACCTCCTCCATTGCCTTTTAACAGGCGCAGCGAACCCCTCAGTTGCGGTAAACCGAAAAGGACTGGGAAAGTAATCACATGATTCTTTGAGTGTTTTGACTATATAGCGTTTGCGGCGCTTATTTTTTGATACATGTAGAATTTTTATCCATCGATTAGTGATGGCATAAAGAAATAGCAAATAGATAATTATCAAGAATGTTTAATTTGCTAATTAATTGCGGCAATTACATTAAATAAATGTAATTCAGTTTAGGTGAAATAAATCGACAGATAATAAAAAAGCCAGTCAGGAAACCTGACTGGCTTTTAAGCGCTTAGCGAATCAACGATTAATCGTTGTCAGAACCGCCCAGGCCTGCGTTCAGCAGTTCTGCCAGGTTGGCAGACGCTTCTTCTACGCTCACCTGCGGTGCAGCCGGCTGCTCGCCTGCTGCGCGACGGCGCATACGATCCTGGTGGTACGCATAACCGGTACCCGCCGGGATCAGACGACCCACGATGACGTTCTCTTTCAGACCGCGCAGTTCGTCGCGTTTGCCCGCAACGGCTGCTTCGGTCAGCACGCGAGTGGTCTCCTGGAACGATGCCGCGGAGATGAAGGACTCGGTTGCCAGAGACGCTTTGGTGATACCCAGCAGGTCGCGGGAATAGGTTGCCGCAACTTTGCCATTCGCTTCAAGCTCGCGGTTAGCGATCTTAACGCGGGAGTATTCAACCTGCTCGCCTTCGAGGAAGTCAGAGCTACCAGCACTTTCGATGGTCGCTTTACGCAGCATCTGACGAACGATAACTTCAATGTGCTTATCGTTAATCTTAACGCCTTGCAGACGATAAACGTCCTGCACTTCGTTGGTGATGTAACGCGTTACCGCGTGTACGCCACGAAGACGCAGAATGTCGTGCGGCGCTTCCGGACCGTCGGAAACCACGTCACCACGTTCTACACGTTCACCTTCGAACACGTTCAGCTGACGCCATTTCGGGATCATCTCTTCGTACGGTTCGCTACCGTCTACCGGGGTGATAACCAGACGACGTTTCCCTTTGGTTTCTTTACCGAAGGAAATGATGCCGCTGATTTCAGCCAGGATTGCCGGCTCTTTCGGACGACGTGCTTCGAACAGATCCGCAACGCGCGGCAGACCACCGGTGATGTCCTTGGTACCGCCAGATTCCTGCGGTACACGCGCCAGGGTGTCACCAGAGCTGATCTGTACGCCATCTTCCAACTGAACAATCGCTTTACCCGGCAGGAAGTACTGAGCAGGCATATCGGTGCCTGGGATCAGAACGTCGTTGCCCTGAGCATCAACAATTTTCAGCGCCGGACGCAGATCTTTACCACCGGAGGTACGTTCTGCGGAATCCAGAACCACCAGCGAAGACAGACCGGTCAGCTCGTCGGTCTGACGAGTAATGGTCTGGCCGTCGATCATGTCAGTGAAGCGGACAAAACCACTCACTTCGGTGATAACCGGCATGGTATGCGGATCCCAGTTTGCAACGGTTTCACCGCCAGCAACCTGTTCGCCATCGCCTTTAGCCATAACGGAGCCGTAAGGCACTTTATAGCTTTCTTTCGTACGACCGAATTCGTCGATCAGCTTCAGTTCGGTGTTACGAGAGGTGATAACCAGTTTACCGCTGGAGTTCACAACCGACTTCGCGTTGCTCAGACGGATGCTACCTTTGTTTTTCACCTGGATGCTGGATTCAGCAGCCGCACGAGATGCCGCACCACCGATGTGGAACGTACGCATCGTCAGCTGTGTACCCGGCTCACCGATGGACTGTGCCGCGATAACGCCGATAGCCTCACCTTTGTTGATGATGTGGCCACGCGCCAGGTCACGACCGTAGCAGTGCGCACATACACCAAAGTCGGTGTCACAGGATACAACGGAACGAACTTTGACGGAGTCAACGGAGTTCTCTTCCAGCAGATCACACCAGTGCTCGTGCAGCAGCGTGTTGCGTGGAACCAGAATGTCCGCGGTACCCGGCTTCAGAACGTCTTCAGCAGTCACACGACCCAGTACGCGATCGCGCAGCGGCTCTTTAACATCGCCACCTTCGATAACCGGCGTCATGGTGATGCCTTCCAGGGTGCCGCAGTCGTCTTCAGTGACAACCAGGTCCTGCGCAACGTCAACCAGACGACGAGTCAGGTAACCGGAGTTCGCTGTCTTCAGTGCGGTATCCGCCAGACCTTTACGAGCACCGTGGGTGGAGATGAAGTACTGGAGTACGTTCAGACCTTCACGGAAGTTCGCGGTGATCGGCGTTTCGATGATGGAGCCATCCGGCTTCGCCATCAGACCACGCATACCAGCCAGCTGACGAATCTGTGCAGCAGAACCACGCGCACCGGAGTCGGCCATCATGTAGATGCTGTTGAAGGAAACCTGCTGCTCTTCCTGACCGTCACGGTTAATAACGGTTTCGGTTTGCAGGTTATCCATCATCGCTTTGGATACACGATCGTTCGCCGCAGCCCAGATATCGATAACTTTGTTGTAGCGTTCACCCGCGGTGACCAGACCAGACTGGAACTGTTCCTGAATCTCAGCAACTTCAGCTTCCGCTTCGCTGATGATTTCGTATTTTTTCTCCGGGATGACCATGTCATCGATACCAACGGATGCACCTGAACGCGCTGCATAAGCAAAGCCGGTGTACATCGTCTGGTCCGCAAAAATAACGGTCGGTTTCAGACCCAGAATACGGTAACAGGTGTTCAGCATCTTGGAGATCGCTTTCTTACCGAGCGCCTGGTTCACGATAGAGAACGGCAGACCTTTCGGTACGATCATCCACAGAATGGCACGGCCAATGGTCGTGTCTTTCAGGCTGGTCTTCGCGACGAACTCACCATTGTCGTCTTTTTCGTATTCGGTGATACGCACTTTAACGCGCGCATGCAGAGAGGCCAGACCGGCGCGATAAATACGCTCCGCTTCTTTCGGGCCAGTCAGCACCATGCCTTCGCCTTTGGCGTTAACACAGTCACGGGTCATGTAGTACAGACCCAGTACAACGTCCTGAGACGGAACGATGATTGGTTCGCCGTTCGCCGGGGACAGGATGTTGTTGGTAGACATCATCAGCGCACGCGCTTCCAACTGGGCTTCCAGCGTCAGCGGTACGTGAACAGCCATCTGGTCACCATCGAAGTCGGCGTTATATGCCGCACAAACCAGCGGGTGCAGCTGAATAGCTTTACCTTCGATCAGAACCGGTTCGAATGCCTGGATACCCAAACGGTGCAGTGTTGGCGCACGGTTCAGCAGTACCGGGTGTTCGCGGATAACTTCGTCCAGGATATCCCAAACGACAGCTTCTTCGCGCTCAACCATTTTCTTAGCGGCTTTGATGGTGGTGGCCAGGCCACGCAGTTCCAGCTTGCCGTAGATGAACGGTTTGAACAGCTCCAGCGCCATTTTCTTCGGCAGACCGCACTGATGCAGACGCAGGTATGGACCTACGGTGATTACAGAACGACCGGAGTAGTCAACACGCTTACCGAGCAGGTTCTGACGGAAACGACCCTGTTTACCTTTGATCATATCGGCCAAAGATTTCAGAGGACGTTTGTTGGAACCGGTGATCGCACGACCGCGACGACCGTTATCCAGCAGGGCGTCGACCGCTTCCTGCAGCATACGTTTTTCGTTGCGTACGATGATGTCCGGCGCAGCCAGATCCAGCAGACGTTTCAGACGGTTGTTACGGTTAATGACGCGACGATACAGATCGTTCAGGTCAGAAGTCGCAAAACGACCGCCATCCAGCGGAACCAGCGGACGCAGATCTGGCGGCAGAACCGGCAGAACGGTCAGGATCATCCACTCCGGCTTGTTGCCAGATTGAACGAACGCTTCCAGCAGCTTAATGCGCTTGGTCAGCTTTTTACGCTTGGTTTCGGAGTTGGTCTCGTTCAGCTCTTCACGCAGCTGCTCGCACTCTTGCTCCAGGTCCATGCTTTTCAGCAGGGCCTGAATAGCTTCGGCGCCCATCTTCGCGTCGAATTCGTCACCGAACTCTTCCAGCGCGTCCAGGTACTGCTCTTCAGTCAGAATCTGGTTGCGTTCGAGGTTGGTCATGCCACCTTCGATAACAACATAAGATTCAAAGTACAGTACGCGTTCGATATCACGCAGCGGCATATCCAGCAGCAGACCGATACGGGACGGCAGAGACTTCAGGAACCAGATGTGGGCAGTCGGAGACGCCAGCTCGATGTGGCCCATGCGCTCACGACGCACTTTGGTCTGGGTCACTTCAACGCCGCACTTCTCACAGATAACACCACGGTGTTTCAGGCGCTTGTACTTACCGCACAGGCACTCATAGTCTTTTACTGGCCCGAAAATACGAGCGCAGAACAGACCGTCACGTTCTGGCTTGAACGTACGGTAGTTAATGGTTTCCGGCTTTTTAACTTCACCGAAAGACCATGAACGGATCATGTCTGGCGATGCCAGAGCAATTTTGATCGCATCAAACTCTTCGGTTTTAGTTTGCGCTTTCAGAAACTTTAATAAGTCTTTCACGGATTTGCTCCCGTCGGAGTTAGCACAATCTGGCGCCGGGTTTTACCCCGGCACCAGTGACCTGTTTGAGCGAGAGTTACTCGTCTTCCAGTTCGATGTTGATGCCCAGCGAGCGGATTTCTTTCAACAGTACGTTGAAGGATTCCGGCATGCCCGGTTCCATCTGGTGGTTGCCGTCCACGATGTTTTTATACATCTTGGTACGACCGTTCACGTCATCAGACTTAACGGTGAGCATTTCCTGCAGGGTGTAGGCCGCGCCGTATGCTTCCAGCGCCCACACTTCCATCTCACCGAAGCGCTGACCACCGAACTGCGCCTTACCACCCAGCGGCTGCTGAGTAACCAGGCTATAAGAACCGGTGGAACGAGCGTGCATTTTGTCGTCGACCAGGTGGTTCAGTTTCAGCATGTACATGTAACCCACGGTTACCGGACGTTCGAACTGTTCACCGGTGCGGCCGTCAAACAGAGTGATCTGACCGGAAGTCGGCAGGTCGCCCAGCTGCAGCAGCTCTTTGATTTCAGCTTCTTTCGCACCGTCGAATACCGGCGTTGCGATCGGCATGCCTTTACGCAGGTTTTCAGCCAGACGCAGAACTTCTTCATCGCTGAAGGTATTCAGGTCAACTTTCTGGCGAACGTCAGCGCCCAGATCGTAAGCACGCTGGATGAATTCGCGCAGTTTCGCGACTTCTTGCTGCTGTTTCAGCATGGCGTTGATCTTATCGCCGATACCTTTGGCAGCCATACCCAGGTGAGTTTCCAGGATCTGACCGATGTTCATACGAGACGGTACGCCCAGCGGGTTCAGTACGATATCTACCGGCGTACCGTTAGCATCGTGCGGCATATCTTCGATCGGGTTGATCTTAGAGATAACACCCTTGTTACCGTGACGACCTGCCATCTTATCACCAGGCTGGATACGGCGTTTAACGGCCAGGTATACCTTAACAATCTTCAGCACGCCCGGTGCCAGATCGTCGCCTTGGGTGATTTTACGGCGTTTCGCTTCGAGTTTTTTCTCGAACTCGTGTTTCAGTTCGTCATACTGCTCAGCCAGTTGCTCCAGCTGATTTTGTTTCTCTTCGTCGGTCAGGCCCAGTTCCAGCCAGCGATCGCGCGGCAGTTTGTCGAGCTTGTCAGCTTCAACGCCACCGGCAACCAGCACAGCGTAGATACGGCTGAACAGACCAGCTTCGAGGATCTGCAGTTCTTCAGACAGGTCTTTTTTAGCCTGCTTCAGCTGCATCTCTTCGATCTCAAGAGCACGCTTGTCTTTTTCTACGCCGTCACGGGTAAACACCTGAACGTCGATAACGGTACCAGAGACACCGTTCGGTACGCGCAGAGAAGAGTCTTTAACGTCAGACGCTTTCTCACCGAAGATCGCGCGCAGCAGTTTCTCTTCCGGAGTCAGCTGGGTTTCACCTTTCGGGGTTACCTTACCAACCAGAATGTCGCCGCCGGTCACTTCCGCACCGATATAAACGATACCGGATTCATCCAGTTTAGAGAGCGCAGCTTCACCCACGTTCGGGATGTCAGCGGTGATCTCTTCCGGCCCCAGCTTGGTGTCACGGGACACGCATGCCAGTTCCTGAATGTGGATGGTGGTGAAACGGTCTTCCTGGACAACACGCTCGGATACGAGGATGGAGTCTTCGAAGTTGTAGCCGTTCCACGGCATGAACGCTACGCGCATGTTCTGACCCAGCGCCAGTTCACCGAGGTCGGTGGACGGGCCGTCGGCCAGGACGTCGCCGCGTTCAATTGGTTCGCCCAGAGACACGCAAGGCATCTGGTTGATGCAGGTGTTCTGGTTAGAACGGGTGTACTTGGTCAGGTTATAGATGTCGATGCCTGCTTCGCCCGGGTACATCTCGTCTTCGTTAACTTTGATAACGATACGGGAAGCATCCACGTACTGAACGGTACCGCCACGTTTAGCCACCGCAGTAACACCGGAGTCAACGGCAACAGCACGTTCCATACCGGTACCAACCAGCGGCTTATCAGCGCGCAGAGTCGGAACCGCCTGACGTTGCATGTTCGCACCCATCAATGCACGGTTGGCGTCATCGTGTTCCAGGAACGGGATCAAGGACGCACCGACGGATACCACCTGCTGGGTGGATACGTCCATGTAGTCAACCTGGTCGCGGCTGAACAAGCTGGATTCGCCTTTACTACGGCAGGTAACCAGATCTTCAACAAAGTGGCCTTCGTCATCCAGGTTGGAGTTCGCCTGAGCAATGACGTAGTTACCTTCTTCGATAGCAGACAGGTAATGAATTTCGTCGGTAACAACACCGTCGGTCACTTTACGATACGGGGTCTCGAGGAAACCGTATTCGTTAGTCTGTGCGTACACGGACAGGGAGTTGATCAGACCGATGTTCGGACCTTCAGGCGTTTCGATTGGACATACGCGACCGTAGTGAGTCGGGTGTACGTCTCGAACTTCGAAGCCTGCGCGTTCACGGGTCAGACCGCCTGGGCCGAGTGCGGAGATACGACGTTTGTGCGTAATCTCAGACAGCGGGTTGTTCTGGTCCATAAACTGGGACAGCTGGCTGGAACCAAAGAACTCTTTCACTGCTGCGGAAATCGGCTTGGCGTTGATCATATCCTGAGGCATCAGGGTATCCAGATCGCCCAGAGACAGACGCTCTTTAACCGCACGCTCTACACGCACCAGGCCAACGCGGAACTGGTTTTCCGCCATTTCGCCAACGGAACGGATACGACGGTTGCCGAGGTGGTCGATATCATCGACTTCGCCTTTACCGTTACGGATATCGATGAGCTTCTTCATCACTTCGATGATGTCGTCTTTGCTCAGGATACCGGAGCCTTCGATTTCGTCGCGCAGCAGAGAACGGTTGAACTTCATACGACCAACCGCGGACAGATCGTAGCGGTCTTCGGAGAAGAACAGGTTCTCAAACAGGCTTTCAGCCGCTTCACGAGTCGGCGGCTCACCCGGGCGCATCATGCGGTAGATTTCTACCAGCGCGCTCAGACGATCGTTGGTTGGGTCGACGCGTACAGTTTCAGAAATGTACGGACCGTGGTCCAGATCGTTGGTGAACAGCGTTTCGATACGCTTGTGGCCGGACTGGCTCAGTTTAGCCAGCAGATCCAGGCTCAGCTCCATGTTCGCCGGGCAGATCAGTTCGCCAGTCGCTTCGTCGATGTAGTCTTTAGAAGCAACTTTGCCCGCGATGTACTCAACCGGAACTTCGATATGTTTGATATCGTCTTTTTCCAGTTGGCGAATATGGCGCGCGGTAATACGACGGCCTTTCTCAACGTACACTTTACCGTTGGCTTCGATATCGAAGGAGGCGGTTTCACCGCGCAGACGCTCCGGTACCAGCTCCATCTGCAGCTTGTTGTCGCGAATTTCAAAGACCACTTTCTCGAAGAACAGGTCAAGGATCTGCTCAGTGGTGTAATTCAGCGCGCGCAGAATGATGGTTGCAGGCAGTTTACGACGACGGTCGATACGAACGAACAGGTTGTCTTTCGGGTCGAATTCGAAGTCCAGCCAGGAACCACGGTAAGGGATGATACGTGCGTTATACAGGACCTTACCGGAAGAGTGAGTCTTACCTTTGTCACTGTCAAAGAAGACGCCCGGGCTACGGTGCAGCTGAGAAACGATAACACGCTCGGTACCGTTGATAACGAAGGTACCATTGTCGGTCATGAGCGGGATTTCGCCCATGTAGACTTCTTGTTCTTTAATGTCTTTAACGGTGCCTTCCGGCGCTTCGCGCTCGTAGATCACCAGACGCAGTTTCACGCGCAGCGGTGCGGAATACGTCACGCCACGGATCTGACATTCTTTAACATCAAAAACAGGTTCGCCCAGACGGTAGCTGACGTATTGCAGCTCTGAATTACCGCTGTAGCTCTGAATCGGGAATACGGAACGGAAGGCTGCTTCCAGACCATACTGCCCTTCAGGATCTTGCTCGATAAACTTCTGGAACGAGTCAAGCTGGATAGAAAGGAGATAAGGCACATCCAGAACTTGTGGACGTTTACCAAAATCCTTACGAATACGTTTTTTCTCGGTATAGGAGTAAACCATAGGGTTCCTCAGCTCGCTGACAAGTCGACCCATCTGCCCGGAAAGGGCAGTTTTTTATGCAACACTATTTTGTTGACCGGAAAATGGAACACTTTCCGCAATGCCTGTTGCTATCACGCTTAAACCATTTCATTGCGATTTACACAGCCCAGGAACCCTAACCTGTCGCAGTATATTAAGTCGTCGATAGAAACAAGCATTGTGAGGCAAACCAGCAGTCAAACAGTGTGAAATGCTACTGGCGCCTTACAGCGCAAAAAGGCTGGTGACTAAAAAGTCACCAGCCTCAGCCTAATTTCTCAGGCTGCAACCGGAAGGGTTGGCTTATTTAACTTCAACTTCAGCGCCAGCTTCTTCCAGAGATTTTTTCAGAGCTTCAGCGTCGTCTTTGCTGATGCCTTCTTTCAGTGCAGCCGGTGCAGCTTCTACCAGGTCTTTAGCTTCTTTCAGACCCAGGCCAGTCGCGCCACGTACTGCTTTGATAACAGCAACTTTGTTAGCGCCAGCAGCTTTCAGAATTACGTCGAATTCAGTTTTTTCTTCAGCAGCTTCAGCCGGGCCAGCAGCTACAGCTACAGCAGCAGCAGCGGAAACACCGAATTTTTCTTCCATTGCAGAGATCAGCTCAACAACGTCCATTACGGACATAGCGGATACTGCTTCAATGATTTGATCTTTAGTGATAGACATTTAAATTGTTCCTGAATATCAGAATAAGTTTATACGTAAGCGAGTGCTTTACAAAGATAACTGCGATTAAGCAGCTTCTTTCGCATCGCGTACAGCAGCCAGAGTACGAACCAGTTTGCCAGCCGAAGCTTCTTTCATGGTTGCCATCAGGCGTGCAATTGCTTCTTCGTAGGTCGGCAGAGTTGCCAGGCGGTCGATTTGCGACGCCGGGATCAGCTCACCTTCAAAGGCAGCGGCTTTGACCTCAAATTTTGCATTCGCTTTCGCGAACTCTTTGAACAGACGAGCAGCAGCGCCCGGGTGTTCCATAGAGTATGCAATCAGGGTCGGACCAACAAACGTGTCTTTCAGGCACTCGAACGGAGTACCTTCAACGACGCGGCGCAGCAGGGTGTTACGAACAACACGCATGTAAACGCCAGCTTCACGACCTGCTTTACGCAGTTCAGTCATTTTATCTACAGTTACGCCACGGGAATCCGCAACTACTGCAGACAGCGCGCCTTTGGCTACTTCGCTGACTTCAGCAACAATCGCTTGTTTGTCTTGAAGATTTAAAGCCATTAGCTTTGCTCCTGGATGTTTGCCAGAGCTTATGCTCTGGAACTCACTTCACTCTATTCAACGAATAGAGCGTCTTAATACGGTGAGCAGAAACAAGCCAGAGTATCCAAAAAATAATCTTAGCGTTCTGTCACCGTCTACGCAGGGGATTAAGTTTCTTACGAAACACCTGCGGTCTTCGACGGAGGCCTGGATAGGCCAGGCTCCAACGAACAAATTCTTCCTATGACTTCGTCCTTCGAACCGCAGCGGCGTTAGCTGCTCTCGCTCACACCGGTCATGTAGTTAACTACACTCCCGGTGATTCACTCGATTGCTGCCTTGCTGCAATTCAAATGACTCGCATAGCGTCTGTCTTATTGACAGAATAGTGGGGGTAAGATTGTAGACAAAATCACCGCCCACGTAAAGGCATTAGTTTGCAGAAGCGTTCAGGCCAGCCTGATCTACTGCAACACCTGCACCCATGGTGGTGGAGATGCTAACTTTCTTGATGTACACGCCTTTAGCCTGAGTCGGTTTTGCTTTTTTCAGCGCAACCAGCAGAGCTTCCAGGTTTTCTTTCAGTTTGTCAGCGTCAAAGTCCACTTTACCGATGGTGGTATGGATGATGCCGTTTTTGTCGTTACGATAACGAACCTGACCAGCTTTAGCGTTCTTAACCGCTTCAGCAACGTTAGGAGTTACGGTACCAACTTTCGGGTTTGGCATCAGGCCGCGCGGGCCCAGAACCTGGCCCAGCTGGCCAACAACGCGCATTGCATCCGGGGAAGCAATAACAACGTCAAAGTTCATTTCGCCTTTCTTGATCTGGTCAGCCAGATCTTCCATACCTACCAGCTCGGCGCCTGCAGCTTTAGCAGCTTCAGCGTTCGGGCCCTGTGCAAATACGGCAACGCGAACAGAACGGCCAGTACCGTGCGGCAGTACAGTTGCACCACGTACGTTCTGGTCAGATTTACGAGCATCGATGCCCAGGTTTACAGCAACGTCAACGCTTTCAACGAACTTAGCGGTCGCCAGTTCTTTCAGCAGAGAGATGGCTTCGTTGATGTCGTACTGTTTAGTTGCATCAACTTTCTCACGAATCACGGACATGCGCTTGGTCAGTTTAGCCATTTCTTAGTCCTCCACTACCAGGCCCATGGAACGTGCAGTACCTTCGATGGAGCGAGTCATCGCTTCAATGTCGGCACCAGTCATGTCGGCAGCTTTGGTCTGCGCGATTTCCTGCAGCTGAGCGCGGGAAATTTTACCAACTTTCTCTTTGTTCGGCTTACCGGAGCCGGACTTGATACCAGCCGCTTTTTTCAGCAGAACTGCTGCCGGCGGAGTTTTGGTAACGAAAGTGAAAGAACGGTCAGCGTAAACGGTGATAACAACCGGGATTGGCAGACCTTTTTCCATGGATTCAGTTTTTGCGTTGAACGCTTTGCAGAATTCCATGATGTTAACGCCCTGCTGACCCAGTGCTGGACCAACCGGCGGACTCGGGTTTGCCATACCAGCTGCAACCTGCAGCTTGACGTAGGCTTGTACTTTCTTAGCCATTCTTAAATCCTCAAATTGGGTATTAACGCTTCAGAGAAGCTCCCCGTGATTAAACATCGTTTTACGGGCCAGGCCCATAAAAACAAAAGGCGCGAAATTGTATGCCAATTTCGCGCCCTATGCAACGATTAAATCGCTGCTTTTTTGATCGCCGGCTTACGCCTTCTCAACCTGACCGAAGTCCAGTTCTACCGGAGTCGCACGACCGAAGATAGAAACGGAAACTTTCAGGCGAGACTTCTCGTAGTCCACTTCTTCAACAACGCCGTTAAAGTCAGCAAATGGACCATCGTTGACGCGAACCATTTCGCCCGGCTCAAACAGCGTTTTCGGACGCGGCTTATCGCCAACCTGCTGCAGACGGTTCATGATGGCATCGACTTCTTTGTCGCTGATCGGCGCCGGACGGTCGGAAGTACCGCCGATGAAGCCCATCACACGCGGGACGCTGCGCACCAGGTGCCAGCTCGCGTCGTTCATGACCATCTGAACCAGAACGTAGCCTGGGAAGAATTTGCGTTCGCTTTTGCGACGCTGGCCGCCACGGATTTCAACCACTTCTTCGGTCGGAACCATGACTTCGCCAAACAACTCTTCCATGTTGTGTAATTTGATATGTTCACGCAGCGACGTAGCTACGCGACCTTCAAAACCGGAAAACGCCTGAACGACGTACCAGCGCTTTTTAGGAGCTTCAGACATCTCAGAACCTCAGGCCAGTGATAAAGGATACCAGGCGAACCAGAATACCATCCAGTCCCCACAGGATCAGTGACATTACTGCAGTTACGGCAGCAACAATCAGCGTGGTGTGCAGCGTTTCCTGGCGGGTCGGCCAGATCACTTTGCGGACTTCGGTTCTCGCTTCGCGGGCGAAGGCGACAGTCGCCTTACCTTTTGTCGTTAACAGAGCGACGCCACCGGCAGCAGCGATAAGAATCACCACAGCCAGCGCACGGATCGCCAGCATAATGTCGCGATAAAGGAAGTTGCCTACGATGGCTACGATCAGCAGCACGGCAACGATAACCCACTTCAACGCTTCCAGGCCGCGCCCGCTCCCTTGAGCTTCGGTATTCGCACTCATAAACCAACCTGTCACAAGAATTCAGACAAACATCTTCGCCCCGCGTTAAATGCGAGGCGACCAAACCGAAATGCTCTGCTGCGTTTCGGACTTTACGCCCTCTTCAGAGCCTGTCTCAGCAATGATTATGACAAAAAAAATCACTGATGAGCCAGGTTCTGGTGTGAAAGCGTGCAAAAAGGGCATCAAATGATGCCCTTTTATTGCGCATTGCGTCAAATGTTATCAGCGATTAGCCGAGAACTTTAGCAACCACGCCCGCGCCAACGGTACGGCCGCCTTCACGGATTGCGAAACGCAGACCGTCATCCATCGCGATCGGGTGGATCAGGGTAACAACCATTTTGATGTTGTCGCCCGGCATTACCATCTCTACGCCTTCCGGCAGTTCGATGGTACCAGTCACGTCAGTAGTACGGAAGTAGAACTGCGGACGGTAGCCTTTGAAGAACGGAGTATGACGGCCGCCTTCGTCTTTGGACAGGATGTACACTTCAGATTCGAACTTGGTGTGCGGCTTGATGCTGCCCGGCTTAGCCAGTACCTGACCACGTTCGATTTCTTCACGTTTGATACCACGCAGCAGAACACCTACGTTCTCGCCCGCACGGCCTTCGTCCAGCAGTTTGCGGAACATTTCAACGCCAGTACAAGTGGTTTTCGCGGTGTCTTTGATACCAACGATTTCAACTTCTTCACCAACTTTGATGATACCGCGCTCTACACGACCGGTAACAACGGTACCACGACCGGAGATGGAGAATACGTCTTCGATCGGCAGCAGGAACGGCTTATCAATCGCACGCTCTGGTTCCGGAATGTAAGAATCCAGGAAGCCAGCCAGTTCGATGATTTTCGCTTCCCACTCTGCGTCGCCTTCCAGCGCTTTCAGAGCAGAACCACGAACGATCGG
>NZ_JAQIRK010000028.1:0-34315 GCF_050600805.1 Klebsiella sp. 141240
CCGAAACCGGGAGCGCTTTAAACTGGGGGTGATGTTCCACTACGGAAAGCTGAATATGGCGTTCTGAGCCTTCCCACCATGATCGGGGAAGACCCATGCATATACAGTATAAAGAATCAGTTTTATTCTTCAACACACTGTTTATTATGTTGTAACTACTCCCTACCTTCAGGTTCATGGTTCATTTTGTTAACGGTCTGTTGCTTCACAGCTTTGCTGATAGTCGCCCGGCTACAACCCAGCACTTTTTGAATCTGGCTCCAGGAGCTGCCGCTCGCAATCAGCCTGTTTATGGCGTCATAGCGAGACTGATTAACCTGGCGGCCTTTATACTTCCCTTCCCTTTTCGCCCTGGCGATCCCCTGCTGCTGCCGTTCCCGGCGCTGTTCATAGTCTCGCCTGGCGACGGCGGCCAGCATATCCAGCAACATATCGTTTATGGCCGAAAACATTCGGCTGTCAAAATCATTGTGACCCGATGCGAGCCAGGTTGTCGGAACGTTGACGGCCACAACCCGGATATCTTTCTGCCGGATCATTTTCTTCAGTGTGTTCCAGTCCTCCCCTACCAGGCGTGAAAGCCTGTCCACATCCTCTACCAGCAAGATATCGTTTTGCTGACAATCTTTCAGGAGCCGGAACAACTCAGGGCGTTCAAGCTTAGAACCTGATTCATTTTCAATGTAGTAGTTACAGATGCTCAGGCCGCGCTCGATGGCGAAGGTATTTATCGTGTCCAGGGCGCGTGTTGCATCCTGTTCAGTCGTGGATGCGCGTAAGTAAGCTCTGACAAAGCCTTTCGGTACTGTTTGAGTCATTATAGGGAACCAGTTCATTTTGAGTTAACCAGACACACCCATACAGTACCCATTTCAGTTGGTTCAGGGAAGGCACACTCAAAAAGAACCAGCAAACAGACCCCAGCCCTATAGTGACAACGTCACACTAAAAATTTACAACATAAAGATGATGTAAAGACACACCAAGATTTACACCATAAAGCGCACATAAAGACACAGCAACATTTACCATGTAAAGACACCATAAAGATAAATATATCTTTATTTGTGCTTTACATGGTAAAGCCATTGCATTATAAAGACACTGTAAAGACAAAAGTATCTTTACGAAAAACACACCATGTAAAGACATTCATATCTTTACATGAGCTTTACAACATAAAGAGAGGGATTCTGAAATGGGTAAAATCTTGCTTGTCGTATCAGATAAAGGTGGGGTAGGCAAAAGCACCTACGTGGCTAACACAGGCTCAATGCTGGTCAACAAAGGTAAGTCGGTAATTATCCTGAAGACAGATAAAAACCACGATCTGTTGAGCTGGAACGAAAAGCGGACAGATAACGGCTTACTCACTATCCCGGTTCACGCAGCTTACGGAAACGTCAGCAACGAAATTAAGCGCCTTAGTAAGCTGTGTGAAGTTCTCATTGTCGATTGCCCCGGCCACGACAGCCAGGAGTTCCGTAGCGCCCTGACAGTATCAGATATCGTGGTGACACTGGTTAAGCCGTCCTCTGATTTCGAAAGCGAAACACTGACCAGTGTTACAGAGAAAATCCGCACCGCTCAGAAAGCTAACGCAGCTCTGGAACCGTGGGTGCTGTTCACCAGAATCAACTCAGCGAAACCCCGCCACAGAAAAGCGGCCATTGATCTGGATAAATTACTGCGTTCGGACAACATCTGGATTCAACCTCTGAAAACCCGGATATCCGAGCTGGATGTGTATGAAAGCGCCTGTAATGAAGGGGCAGGGGTACATGACGTTAGCCGGGCATCGAGCCTTTCAACAGCGAAAGCACAGATTGAACTTGTGGCACAGGAAATTGGCATTTTATAGAAATATCAACAATATTCATCGAAATCTTTACATTGTAAATACACCATAAAGATACTATGATATTTACAATTAATGCATACCGTACAAGGGGAAATTTTCATGGCTTTAAAACTAAACCGCCCGAACATCGATGAATCTCAGCAACCAGCAACAAACGCAGAAACCGCGCGTTTTATCTCCGGCGCTACCAGAGCGCCTGTAGCGGGTAAACCAAAGTTGATGAACTTCAGACTGCCAGCGTACTTTGAGGAGATCCTGGAAGCGGAGGCGCAGAGAACAGGCCAGAGCAAGACAACCGTTCTAAAGGCAGCGCTGGCCGCATTCGATAACCTGGACGAGAACCTGAAAAACCACTGGCTGCTTGAATCTGCAAAATTAGGGTAGCGTTATGGCTAAGAAAAAGAGATATGTTGTGATGGTTAGAGATAAACCAAATACAGCGGCAATCAGCGATTATTAGCCTGGTTAGTATGGTTCGCTAACAGGCATAATAAGGCCGTTGCCTATGACTGCGGAGAATGGATTGTCGAACCATCACATTGGTTAAGAATTGGAAATCCAAAATAGAAAGAAACCTAAGGAAAGAAAAATGTTCATATTCAGATATATTAAAACTCTTATTAATATCTACTTGTTATACATCCAACCGATATTGGGGATGTTCCTTATAGGTATAGGCTTATGGGGGTTCTATGCACCTGATGAGGGAACTTGTACTAATCTCAATATTGAGTTATGCGCTGTATCAGCTATTGATGTTCTGAAGCCTGCTATTTTTGTATTTTTAGGCATTATTACCGTTGCCGGATGGTACTTTACCGAACTTCAGCCGAAGCTAAGGGGGGAGGGCAAGTATATGAAGGTAAAAACAGGTGTAAAACCGGAAGATTTCGTTAAGTAAAAACCGAGCCTAAAGACGTTAACCGTGGGGGATTTATGAATAAATCATGGCTTGAACAACAGGTGCAAAATGAAAAATTAAAAAAAGTACAGGAAGAGAAAAAAGATGGCACTATCCAAAAAGGATTGTACAGGGTTCGTATAAAAGACAAATACAGGTGGGATTTGTGGGAAAATGATTTCAGAGTTGTTATTGCTTATTCGAAAGATGATGCAGAGCTAAAATTTACAGAAATGACAGGTTTTAATGAGCATTACTATATAGAAAGCATTGAAAAAATAGTGCTTTCAGATATAGAAAAAATCTTACTGGAAAACTGAAAAGATAGTTATCCAGAGGTTTAGTTAAATAATGGCGTCAGTTTTTCAACCAGTAGCAGATCGCTTAAACCGTCTAAAGAAACAACTTCTATACCAGAATCAACAAGTGAATCAACTCCACATACTTCACCGAAGCCGATAACCATAATCGGCTTTCGGTCTATCAAATCAAAAATCACCAAAGGCAATATTACACTGTTAATCGCTTCAAACTCCTGAAAAAACATTTCAGAGCCGTATTCGCTGGCAGGAAAAAGAATCTCACTTAATCTCAAACCATAAAAAATATGGTAGTGTTCTTTAAGGTTATCCTTTAAAATATTAACAGCCTTAGAATATTTTTCGTTAATAAACTCTTTAACCTGATATTTCATAACTCTCTCCAACAAGAACCGACTGTAGGTCACCGGGCAAACGTTGCGGAATGGCGTCAGAGACGTCATTTTGCGGCGTTTGCCCTATCCTGCATCGCAGTGAAAAGAACTCGCCTCGTGCGCTATGATTAACCGATGATAAAAGGCTGAAAGAAGCACTGCAAGCCGACTGGATAACATTGTTGCTTCACGGCTGATCATCATTGGTTGCCTCAGTGCTAGTGTGCTTTGCATCAGGAACCAGAAGACGATACCACGGCATTTTTTTGTTAAGCAGCTCCATCAGGGGAGTGGCAAACAAACTCAATCCCCACAGCGTTACGATTACTGGAATCGTGAAATTTTGCGGCGTCCAGAACTGGCGCTCAAGGTGGAACCATGTAACAACACAGAGCATTCCACCAATCCAGAAAATAGCTTTACTGAAAGCCCCCAGGACTGCCAGAGAAATAACAGAGACTAAATGCAGTGCGCCAGCCGTAGCAAGACGTAGATAAAACCAGAACCATTTAGCGTGCCGGATAACCGGGTTACCGTTCGTTTCTCGCAATCGTTTTTTACGTTCCCGGATGATTTCTTTTTTCAGCTTACTTCGTTCGGCTCCCTGCGGAAACTCATATATTTTAGCCATGTTTTGCCTCACTTATTCTTTTTTGGTGGAACGACTTTGTCAAACTCCTCTAAAAATGCCATATCATCTTCCGAAAAGGATGAGGATTTTTCATTTATACTAAACTCAAATCTAAGCATGTGAGCCATTCTCCCTTTTTTCCCAACAACAGAGAAAGATAACTGATTTATTTCCGTTTTCTCAATTATCTCATTAATGCTTTTATTGATAACATCACGAACAAAAAATGAGTATTTAGGATACTTATATTTCTTCTCCCCTTCCTCAATAGTATAAAGTCCCATTTCCTCTTTTAAATCATCCACGGATATATCAAAAGATTTTTTTGAACTATTCTGACTGTAATATTTCCTAATGACTTGATAAAGGTTTGTTGAGTTTACACTGTTCAACAACACAACTGATTTCAATACCTGAGTGGTATATCTATTTTCAGAACCAATCAACTTAGAAAAATATCGCTTAGCTGTATTTGTGAATTTTATCCGTACAGTTGCAAGATGATCGTAATAGGCACAGAATTCTGTTAAGTTTAAATCCAAGCGATCAGGTATTTTATTCTTAGATGATAGTATCCCAAGTTCATCAGCCAAATTTTTTAAATCATCTCTGTTTAAAACTAACGTAGTTGAAGAAAGAACTTTAGCTCCCTCTTTCAGAGCTGCATAAGAGGCATATTTATCTAAAGAAGTAGCTTTTGAAAAAAAGTCAGCATCAACCTCCAAAATATCATCATCTAACATTTCCTTTGTATCAATCTGGCAAAGAGCCAGAAAAAGCACTCTTTTTGCTGAAAGGGAAAGGGATGCAAGAGTTACCCCAACTTCATTTCTATGTCTAACTTTCGTTAATCCCGTTACTGTCTTCACGATAAGCCTCATATAACCTTTCCTATGTAGGCAAATCATAACCCCACAAAGGTTGTAATTCAAGACAACAATACAACCTTTAATTAAAAAACCTCTCACCTTTAGATATGAAGATCTGAGGATCTTCATATCTAAAGATAGCAACAACCGCATGTTTCACTTGATGTTCAGTCAAACTGTGGAAACCGTTAAAAATCTTCTCACCTTACGTGAAAAATCCTCTCATCTTTAGTGAAAAATCTAACTACCTTAACTTAAAAATCTTCTCACCTTACGTGAAAAATCCTCTCACCTTACGTGAAAAATCCTCTCACCTTTAGCAATTTTTTTCCATAATTTTCAGGTAATTGAAGCGAGCTAAGTTTTTAAGTTTTTAAGATCAAGAAGAAAATATAAGGCTTTTAATGCACAGCGTCTGTGGATAACTCAGCATAAATCCAGAGGATAGATCCGTCTGGCCTCCCTGAGCACTGCACCACCAAAAATTGAGCAAATATTAACCTTAGCGCGTAAGTGCTCTATTGAAACCCCGTGGAAATTCCGCTTCCTCGCTCACTCGCGGGCTTCGCCCTGTCGTTCGGCTGCGGCGAGCGGTGTAATCTCTCTAAAAGATCCAGACGGGATCCTTTTCCGATCCAATTCTTAAATGCTCTCAAAAGCCCTCAGAGGCGTTTTAACCGCTTTAACCCGGTCATGGTTCAACGGAGCGGGTAAAATGCGCTTAGAACGTCATACAGCTCGTTTTTAACCTGATCCCTAATCAGGGGGTATAACAGAGGCGGCCAAAAAATCCGGCCTTGCTCGTCAGAGTATCTACCGCGCATTATCCCCGAACGGAAACCCGACCATCACAACACTTGCACAGCTTGCAGCAGTAGCCGGGTTACAGTTCACTCTCAGTAAGCCCAACCACTAACCTTTCAGACAAGCCCCTCATACCGGGGGGATTATTTCTTACGCCAGCAAAATTTCACGACCGGCGAGGATGGCCAAGTGTTTTTTGCTGGCAATTTTCGTGCAGCAGCTGGCGCCCGGATTCATTTTTTGCTGTCAGGCATCAATCGGTTTCAGCAACCCGCCCCGTAATTCGCTGCTAACGCATCTCATAACGCGCAGATACAGCGCCCCGCGCCAGTGTTTCACACTGACCCGGCGTACCGTTCGCAAGCTCACGCGCTAACTGCGACAGGCTAAACATCGTCTGATAGTCAGAAATTGGCCTGGCAGGGGTGAGGGGGGTTATCGCTCTCATTCGGGCTTGTTGGTTCGCCAGTCCTGGCGAACGTCTCCGGCGCGATGTTACGACAGCGCATTATGTAACTACAGTTCGCGCCTCTTTCGGAAATCCCTTCATGCGCGGTAAAGCAATATACATCTTTATGTAATCTTTACAATGTAAAGCATTAAAAATGATTCCATAACCATCATTTGATGGTATAATGAATTTGTTGGTTGGGAATGGTTCCCTGCCAGATTCCAGAAGCCCACACGGGCGGGAGCGAAAAATGAATATTCAGGAAGCATTAAACGTTTTTGGTTTATCCGGTGATCTGACTGAAAAGGACATCAAGGCGGCATACAAAAAAGCGGCTTTAAAATATCATCCAGACCGCAATCCATTGGGTGCCGAGCTGATGAAAGCAGTAAATGCTGCGTTTGATTTTCTCATGGCTAACATTGATAAAATCAATCAGTTTCAAAGCACTGATGAAAACGCACGTTACAACTACGGTGAAGATCTGGAAAAAGTTCTGAATACGCTTTCCGGCCTTACAGGGATTGTCTATGAAGTTATTGGTAATTGGGTCTGGATTAGCGGAGAAACTAAAGAACACAAAGACATTTTAAAGGAAATGGGCTGTAAGTGGGCATCTAAGAAAAAACAATGGTTTTACCGTCCTGAAGAACACAAAAGCCGCTGGAACCGTAAAGAACACAGCATTGAAGAAATTCGTGAAATGTATGGTACAGCGGGTAAACGTAAGGCGTCAGGCTGGACACGTGTAGAAGCAAGCGCATAACCGGAATGGGGGCGAAAGCCCCCTAGAACATGGCAAAGATTGATTCGGAGACACGTTGATGAAAAACAAGACCATAACGGAAGCGGAGCTGATAAACATTTTTGAAAGTTACGGAGCCTACATTTGCCCGGATGAGATCGAAGTTACAGCCAAAGAATGCAATGAAAATGGTTCAGTCTTGCACCGTGGCTTAAACGCAGAAGGATGGGCGCATCTTTTTGCGAAGGAAGAAGCATATCAGCAGGAATGCGAAGCCCAGGAAGCTGCAAGTGATGATGGACACTTTGATGAATAGTCTTAAAACTGCCGTAATTCGATTTACGGCTTTTTTATTGAGTTCAAAAGGCTGAATCGATGAAAGAACAGAAAAATTTCTTTGAACGGTATAAACCGGTGTTTGAAATCGTTTGTCGAATCCTGGGGAACGGCTGGCGTGTAAATCTGCTCGATGATTGCCAGTACAGGATTAAGCTAACCTCACCTGATTTTAAAAATTACTCTATACATATTCGAATGGAGAAAGGAAGGTTAGTTATCATTGGAAGCGTAGATAGTCGCAGCTGGAGAAGTCCTTACCATACTTGCACAGTATCGCCAGAGCGTAACCCTGTAGAAATCGCCGCCGATATTGAAAAGAAAATCCTGTCGGATGCTTTAGATAATGTAGATATGGCGCGAGAGTATGAACAACAGTTACAGCAAAAACGCGAGAAAAAACTGATCCTGAAAGGAATGCTATCTCGTTTAGTGCATCTTGAAAGCTGGCATGGGACATTGACCGGGTTTAAAGTTGAGAATGGGTTAGATGGTAACGTATCAGAACGGGGCGACGGATATGAAATGGTAATTCGTGGCCTGAGTGTAGATCAGCTCATAAAGGTAGCGGGGTTTATTAAACAGCTATGAGGCAAAAAATGAATGAAGTCCTGAGCGACAGGAAAAACAAAGGTAATGTAACATACAGGATTGTTGTGTCTGAAGATGCAACACGTTTGTTTATTGAACTTGAAAAACTGATGAAGGTACGCTCTAAAGAAGCGGATAAAAAAACAACTAAAAAGATTGTTTTCCAAAAATCATTTTATTACGAAGAATTCTCGAACGTTAAAGATGAAATTGATGATCCAATTTTATTGAAATTCTATACAGATACTATTGTGAAGGTACAAAATCATGAGTTTTAAGCCAACACCTGAAGAGGTGAAACAAGCACGTATTAAAGCTGGCTTTACGCAGCAGGAAGCCGCTGAACGGTTTGGTTTTACGTTATCAGCCTGGCAAGCCAAAGAAACATCCGGTAAAACGTCTCGTGGTTTAGCCGCTGGTACGTATGAATTACTTTTGCTCCTGGCTGATGAACATCCAGATTACCAGCTCGTTAAGAGAGAAAAAAATCAGGATAAAGTGACTAAATAAATTGCATTACCATCATATGATGGTATAATTTATTTGTAGGTCGGGAATAGTTCCTTACCATGATCCAGTAGCCCAAACGGGCGGGAGACTAAAATGAACACGTATGTTATCACTTTCCAGGCTTTAAACACTAAGAAAGAAAAAATCACCTGCTCTGCTTTTGTCCATTCAGAAACTCTCTTCCTTGCCGTTCATTCTTTCGAAGATAAAAATCGCGGTCGTGGTTATGTTATCACGTCTGTTAGTGAATTGTTGTCCGAGGAACTGACGGCGAAAAATTCCCTCAAGAAAAATATTAACTTTTGGTTTAATGAGTGTGGTTTAAGTAAATCTGAGGTTATAAACGAAGTAATTAACTGGAAGAATTTCGCATATACCCTTAAAGAACTGGAGGAAGCCAAAAATGAAGCGATAAGAGAACTGCGGAGTTAATCAATTAGGGGTGGTATCAGGTTGTGGAGGCAACCTGATACCGTGACACTCAATTCCCTCGCGAGGAATATAAAATGTCGGAACGCATGTTATCAGCAATACAGACTGTTGAAAAGGGTGGGCGTCCGGTTTTTCCCTTGATGCCATTCTCTGCTTTTCCTGAGTACATGGCATTACTCAGAAAAGCCCTGGAAAAGAAAGAAACAAAAGCACTGATAGAAAAACAGGAGGTGCTATGAAAAAACAGGAGTTTTTAGATTTTATCAGTGCAGAACAGAGGCGGGGAGCTGTCCGGTTTTCGCTGGGATTTAACAGCAAAGGGGAAATTGTATTGCACTGGACTAACGAGGCCGGGTTAAGAGTCTGGAGTATACTAAGCGGTAACAGGGGAAAAAGTCCCAGCCGGGCAAACCGGGAAAGAATGAGTAACCTCCGCCGCTGGCTCCATGATGCCCGGCAGGGCATGGAAGGCGACACACCAGAGGCAGAATAAAATTCCCGTTCCTGAATCGCCGAAGCCCTCCCGTTTACGGGAGGTGCTTTTTTTGTATATTCCGTAAAACAGCGCTCGCGCCCCCTGCCAGGCCATTCGCGTAGCGAATTTATTTCCGCCCAAGTTAGCCGCGAATCCGTTGTCTCCGGTCGCAGACGCACCAGATCACAGCCACGATAGCCTTTCATTTTTTGCATTTCGATGGACGCTGAAGCACAATTTATGTGTGGAGGTAGTTCACTGCGATGCAGGATAGGGCAAACGCCGCAAAATGACGTCTCTGACGCCATTCCGCAACGTTTGCCCGGTGACCTACAGTCGGTTCTTGTTGGAGAGTTTTATGAAAAAAGTTCAATTCAGGATTGAAGAAAGCCAACATGATGATCTACTTGATTGTCTTAAAACACTTTATCCAGATGAACCGGGTTTAACCGTGGCAAAAGGAATGAAGCTGCTTGCCAATGCTTTACTGAAAAGCAAGGTTAAAAATGAAGATGTTAATGTGTCAAAAGACAATGATGATTTTATCAAAACCACAATGTATTTGACAGGGAAACAAAGAACTTTAATAGAGAAAGCGGCTCATCGTCATGGCTGGAATTTATCCAGAGAATGTCGTTATCGAATCCAGACGACACTTGAAAATGAACTTGATTTTTTCGATCAGGAACTTCTGGTGATGAATCGTTGCCGTAATGCAATAGATAAAATAGGGCGAAACTTTCATTATATTATCGTTAATGATAATGCCAGAGTACTTGATAAAGATGGGTTCTATCAGGACGCTGAGCGGTTGAGTTCAGAGATAATGAGTCTCAAAAGTGAGTTTGAAAACTACATTATGTTATGCAAAGGGCGAACTGTTTCTAACAAGGTTGAGGTGTAATCATGGGCGTTTATGTTGACAAGGAATTCAGGGTTAAGCGTAAGTCCTCTGAAGCTGGCCGCAAGTCTGCTTTCGCCCATAAAGTTAAAAATGGTGGTAAAAACTATCAACGCAACGTTCAGGAACGTATCAACCGCAAGGGTGCCAGTAAGGAGGTTGTTGTCAAAATCTCAGGAGGTGCGATTACCCGGCAGGGAGTTCGAAACAGTATTGACTATATGAGCCGGGAGTCAGAGCTGCCAGTGATGAGTGAAAGCGGTCAGGTATGGAAAGGTGATGAGATTCAGGAGGCTAAAGAGCACATGATAGATCGTGCTAATGACCCTCAAAATGTTTTCGATGATAAAGGTAAGGAAAATAAAAAAGTAACCCAAAATATTGTGTTTTCACCGCCTGTATCAGCAAAGGTAAAACCTGAAGATCTGCTTGAGTCTGTCAGGAAAACGATGAACAAGAAGTACCCAAATCATCGTTTTGTGCTTGGCTATCATAACGACAAAAAAGAACATCCACACGTGCATGTCGTTTTTCGTATTCGTGATAATGACGGTAAACGAGCTGATATCAGGAAAAAAGATTTACGGGAAATTCGTACAGGTTTTTGTGAAGAGCTGAAGATGAAGGGCTATGACGTTAAAGCCACTCATAAGCAGCAGCATGGACTTAACCAGTCTATTAAAGATGCGCACAAAACAGCGCCAAAACGACAGAAGGGCGTTTATGAGGTTGTTGATGTTGGCTACGACCATTATCAGAACGATAAAACCAAACCAAAGCAGCATTTCATAAAGCTTAAGACACTGAACAAGGGCGTGGAGAAAACATATTGGGGGGCTGATTTTGGTGAGTTAACCACTCGCGAGAACGTTAAGAAAGGTGATCTTGTTAAGCTGAAGAAGTTAGGACAAAAGGAGGTGAAAATCCCTGCACTTGATAAGAACGGTGTACAGCATGGCTGGAAGACTGCACACAGGAATGAGTGGCAGCTAGAGAACCTGGGGGTTAAGGGCATAGACAGAATCTCTTCATCCAGTAAAGAGCTGGTGCTGAACAGCGCGGAGATGATTAAGAAACAGCAACTCCAGATGAGAAATTTCTCGCAAATAAAACAGTCGATGATTCAAAGCGAACAGAAAGTGAAAATCGGAATTCGTTTAGGATAATTCATACTCTCCGGTAACTTATTGATTAAGATCGATTTATTTATCTTGTTAGCAGAGTTTTTGTAAAAAGTAACTAGCGGTAAAAAATTTAGTTAACTTGACTATAAAATAAGCGCATGGTGATCAATCGATCTGCTTTTTTGTTATCAAATAGCATATGTATCTAGATATAAATAAAATACAAGCACAAACAAAATGAAATGTGTCGTAAATGCGATCTAAAGATCTGCTTGTGTGGTTGAACGCAGCACATGTAGCTGATAAAGTTTTTATGAGATGTAAATTTGTCCTTTTGTTTTTTTTCTCTGATTCGGGGTCATCCGAGTCGAGAGAGCGCCTGAAAGGAAAAACTATGGAATGGTATGTTTTGCAATTCACCACTACGAGATTTGCAGCAGTTTTTGCTCATCTCGAACGCCTGAACTTCTCTTACTTCTGTCCTATGGAGACTGAAAGGTATCGTCGCCCGGATAAGATAATTTCATATCGAGAAAGACGTTTGCCGCTTTTTCCCGGTTATCTTTTTATCCAGGCAGATTTTGAAGAGGTTCATTCCACTACAATAACTGCTATCCCTTACGTACAACGCTTTATCTCATTTGGCGGTGAGCCTTTACCTGTACCAGAAGATGTGATGGCGGAGCTTTTGTACAGACAATCACATACAACAGCTCAGGCAAATCTTTTAAGGAAATCAATTCCACACGATTTTGCTGAAATTCTACTCATGGATAATCCGCAGCAAAGAAGTATGGCTTTCATCCACTACATCACAGAGAGAAGCTTAACCCACAAAATGAAACGGAAGAAAAATGACTGCTACCCGAAAAAAAACCGCAACGAGACGCAAGCCCCAACGTAATACACTCTACCTGCCCTCAGCTTCTCGTGAGGAACTGGATAAAATTGCTCTGGAGATTGGCTATCGCAGGGGGCGACGTATTTCAAGCTCTGGTGTTGTCCAGTACCTCATAAAAAAATATTCCAGCCAGGCTATTGAGGAGCTGATAAACGAAGACGATGAAGACGATGACGACTTCGATGACTAACCATTCAGTCTAAACTTTCCGCGCTGTTCTGGCCGGGAGAAAATCATGTTATCTACTACTGCTTTTGCGGCGCTTGCTTTGCAATGCGCGGCCAGCGTTCATCCCGATACTGCGCATGAAGTTGCAAGGGTTGAATCTGGTTTTAACCCATATGCTATTGCCGAGATAATACCGAAGGTTGAACGTAAGCCCGGTGACAAAGGCGTAGTGTCCTACTTTCCCAAAACTAAGGAGGCTGCACTCCAGATCGTAAATCAAATTGAATCACGAAATCATCGTTACTCAGTCGGTCTTATGCAAATAACGAGTACGAATTTTGCAAACTTCAATACAACCGCTGAGAAAATGTTTGACCCCTGCGAAAATCTCAAGGTTTCAGAGCAAATTTTGGTGGATTGTTATAAACGTGGTGGCGATATTTTACGTGGCCTGAGTTGCTATTATTCCGGCAATCCAGAAACAGGAACTAAACCTGAATCAGATTTTAATAACACCAGTTATATACAGCGCATAGGGTTTAATCCGCCTGATAACAAAAAAAACTGGGTGGTTCCTTCAGTTAAAGATGCAATCAGAAAGGAGAATGTAACACAGAGTATCAAACCTAAAGAAGTTACCGTATATCCCCAATATGCCATGCGTGGCACTGTTTTAGATGAAAAGGAAACAAACGATGTTAAAACTCAATAAACGTTATTTAACTCTTTCTGTATTTATGGCTGCATTGATGCTTTGTGTAGCAGAACCCGCCTTTGCTGATGATGTATCCACTAAAACAACTGGCTTCTTGCAGAAGATTATCGATTTTCTGACGGATATCCGTAAGCCAGCAATCACCATCATTGCGCTGGTAATTGGTTATATCGCTATCTTCTCACGCCAGCATGCAGCGTGGATTACGCCTTTAATTATCGGGATTATCATCTTTATTGTTGCGCCATATCTGCCTGACTGGTTAGCGTAATATGTAATAAAAGGGGGCGTAAAAATGAGTACCGTTTTTAAAGGGCTGACACGCCCCGCTTTGATTAGGGGGCTGGGCGTTCCGCTCTACCCCTTTCTTGGAATGTGCGTTATCTGCGTTTTGCTTGGTGTCTGGATTCATGAGGCTATGTATGCCCTCATCCTCCCTGGCTGGTATGCCATCAAGCGAGTTACGAAGATAGATGAACGCTTTTTTGACCTGCTTTATCTGCGAATGCAAATCAAAGGTAATCCTCTGGCAAACAAGCGCTTCAATGCCGTCCATTATGCGGGGAGTTCGTACGACGCAGTCGATATATCGAAAGTGGACAATTTTATGAAGCTTAAAGACCAGTCTTCTCTTGAAGAGTTAATCCCGTATTCATCACACATCACTGATAACCTCATTGTTACCAGAAACCATGATCTACTGGCGACCTGGCAGATTGACGGAGCTTATTTTGAATGTGTAGATGAAGCGGATCTAGCCTTGCTTACTGACCAGCTCAATACGCTGATACGTAGTTTTGATGGGAAACCCGTTACCTTTTATACGCATCGTATTCGGGTTAGAAAAGAAGTGCGACCTGTATTTGACAGCAAGATCCCATTCGTCAACAGAGTGATGAACGATTATTACGAATCGCTTTCGGCGGCTGAGTATTTTGAAAACAAATTATACTTAACCGTATGCTATAAACCGTTCAGCGCTGAAGATAAAGTGACGCATTTTCTTTCAAGGAAAAAGGGTAATAAAAATATCTTCGAAGAACCCATTAATGATATGAATGAAATATGTGGCAGATTGAGCACCTATCTCTCCCGGTTTCATTCCCGTCGTCTTGGGTTATATGAAGAAAATAATATAGTTTATTCAGAACAGCTTACGCTGTTCCAGAAACTGCTATCCGGGCGCTGGCAGAAAGTCAGAGTCACCAATAGTCCGTTTTATACATACCTGGGTGGTAAAGACCTGTTCTTTGGTAACGATGCTGGACAAATCACTGCCTCTGACCATGCCCGGTACTTTCGTTGCATCGAGATCAAGGACTACTTTCAGGAAACGGATGCCGGAATTTTTGATGCACTGATGTATCTCCCGGTTGAGTATGTACAGACTTCCTCTTTAACTCCGATAGACAAGCAGTCTGCAATCAAGGCGCTGGATGATCAGATCGACAAACTCGAAATGACCGATGATGCCGCTAAATCCTTGCTCGCTGATTTGAAAGTTGGTCTCGATATGGTCTCCAGCGGCTATATTTCTTTCGGGAAAAGTCACCAGACACTGATTGTTTACGCAGATTCGCCGGAGCGTCTGGTGAAGGACACCAATATTGTAACGACGACCCTGGAGGATTTAGGGCTGATCGTAACCTATTCAACCTTGAGTCTTGGCGCAGCGTATTTTGCTCAGTTACCTGGTAACTACACGTTACGGCCACGCCTGAGTTCTATCAGCAGTCTGAACTTTGCCGAAATGGAAAGCTTCCATAATTTCTTTACGGGCAAGGAGAAAGGAAATACCTGGGGTAACAACCTTATCACCCTGGGCGGCTCAGGAAATGATATTTATAACCTGAACTATCACATGACTACCGAGCATCAAAATTACTTCGGTAAAAACCCCACGCTGGGGCATACCGAAATTCTTGGTACGTCAAACGTGGGTAAAACGGTAGTGATGATGACTAAGGCTTTCGCCGCCCAGCAGTTCGGAACGCCGGAGTCTTTTCCACCTGAGAGGAAATTAAAGAAGTTAACTACAGTATTTTTCGACAAAGATCGGGCAGCGGAACCCGGTATACGTTCAATGGGAGGTGCTTACTTTCGGGTGAAAGAAGGAGAGCCGACTGGCTGGAACCCTGCGGCTTTGCCACCAACCAAACGAAATATTTCCTTTATGAAAGACCTGGTGAGGCTACTTTGTACGCTTAACAGTGAGCCGCTTGATGATTACCAGAACCGCCTGATTTCTGATGCCGTTGAGCGCCTGATGCAGAGGTCAAACCGCTCTTATCCGATCAGTAAGTTGCGACCACTCATTCTGGAGCCTGATGATACTGAAACCCGGCGGCATGGGCTTAAAGCACGCCTGAATGCCTGGGTGCAGGGAGGGGAATTTGGCTGGGTGTTTGATAACCCGGACGATACGTTTGATGTGGACAACCTGGACGTTTTCGGTATAGACGGAACGGAGTTTCTGGATAACAAAGTACTTTCCAGCGCCGCTTCATTCTATCTCATCTACCGTGTCACCATGCTGGCTGATGGCCGCCGACTCCTTATCTACATGGATGAGTTCTGGCAATGGATTAACAACGAAGCGTTCAGAGATTTTGTTTATAACAAACTCAAAACCGCGCGTAAGCTGGATATGGTGCTTGTCGTAGCGACACAATCGCCGGATGAACTAATTAAATCACCTATCGCGGCTGCCGTTCGTGAGCAGTGCGCAACACATATTTATCTGGCGAACCCCAAAGCGAAACGTAGTGAGTACGTAGACGAGTTGGAAGTGAGAGAACTTTATTTTGACAAAATTAAAGCCATTGACCCGTTATCTCGTCAGTTCCTGGTCGTCAAAAACCCACAGAGGAAGGGGGAAAGTGATGATTTTGCGGCTTTCGCAAGACTGGATTTGGGAAAAGCGGCGTATTACCTACCGGTTCTCAGCGCATCGAAACCCCAGCTTGAACTGTTCGATGAAATCTGGAAAGAGGGTATGAAGCCGGAAGAGTGGCTTGATACCTATCTGGAACGTGCAAACCTGATTTAAGGAATCCCTATGAAAAAGCATATCGTTGCGGCACTTATCGCCTCTGTTACGGTTATTTCTGGTGCTCAGGCTGGTGTTCCCGTTGCCATTGATGCAAACCCTGAATGGGCTGTCGAAGCGCAGCGCTGGACAGAACGCCTCAAACAGTGGCAGGACACCGTGAACCACTACCAGAAACAGATTAATGCCTATAAGCAGGAGCTGCTGACCAAAACGGGCATTCGTGATGTTCAGGGACTGGTGCAGTCTGCGCAATCTGTCAGTAAGGAGCTGGAGAATATTTACGACCAGGGGAACTCCTTCATTGATGATTACATTAAGAACCCGGAAGCCACCCTGTCTGAGCAAGCCAGATCACTACTGGCCGATTATAAGGTGACAAACACCTGTAAGGGGCTGGGATATACGGGCGACCTGGTGCGGGGCTGTGAAGCCTCGTTCCTGTCCCAACTGGCGGGGATCGAGTACGGCAATAAGCTGGAAAGTAAACTGCGTGAAGATAATCAGGAAATGGCCGACCTTATCGACCAGGTGAAGAACGCCCAGGACACGAAAGCCACGCAGGACGCGACAAACGCTGTATCTCTGGCAAGCCTGAAATTTAACAAGCTCAAATTTCAGTATGAAATGTATCGCGATAAGCAGCGCGATCTTGCAGAATACAAGGAGAAAATGTTACAGGCTGCTTTCCAGGAGAAACAATTAGGGGCTGTTAATAAAGAAACTCCAGTTGTTGATTATAAGGCAGCATTTGAGCAGCAGAGTTATGAAATGAACTGAGGGGGCATTTTGAAAAAATATGGATTAGTTGCGGCGTTGGGGCTTACATTCTTTCTTACCGGGTGTGAAGAGGTTAAATCTGTAGACTGGTGGCAGTCTCACGTAGACGATGCAACGAAAAAAGTAGCTGAATGCAAAAAGTCTGGGAGTGATAGCGAAAATTGTAAAAACGCTAAGGAAGGTTTGTTTAGGTATAAGCAATTACATCCTAAGCATGTTGACTATAAAGATGCATTCAAAAATGTATTGGGTAAAGATGGAAGTTAAAAGGAGCCACTATGGCAACTTCTAGGTATTTCCAGGCCGCTCATGACGTTATTGTTAAAACTCTTGACCAGTCTTTGACTGGTCAGTTAGATAACTTTTCTTCAATAGCGTCTCAGTTGGGTAAGTATGGTATTTCCATTTATATATTGTGGTATGCTTATACCACAATAGTTGGGAAGCAAAAAACCGCAGTGCAGGATTTTTTATGGAATCTATGTCGATTCTGGTTAATTCTTGTTTTTGTCAAAAATATGGGGGGGTGGTTAGATAGTGCAACTCAGGCCATTGATGGGCTGAAGGAAACATTTGCAGGAGGTGATCCTTGGAAATGGGTTGACGAGCTTTGGGAGAAAGTTCAGCAGGTAGCTGCATATCTTATGTCCAAAGATACTTCGAAGTATGTGAAAACAGATGGGGCAATCGCATCTTTATTAACATATGCTGGAGGGATAATTGCATTATTGCTAACTTCAATAGTTTATCTCGCCGCCGAAGTTACTATTAAGATACTTACTATTACCGCGCCGTTGTTTATTATTTGTCTTTCATTTGGTTTTTTAAGGCAGATGTTTAATAGCTGGCTTCAGTTAATATTTAGCTCATGCTTCATATTCTTGTTTTGTGGACTGGCAATTAAAGCGGGAATGACGTTCCTTAATGGCATTCTGACAATCTCGATAGCTAACGCAGATGAATTAAATCTGATATCAACAGGTGCTCAGGCCGGGGTTGCAGGTGCATTTATGGCCTGGATTATCTGGCAAGCCAAAACCTATGCTTCCCAGCTCGCAGGGGTAGGTGTTGAAGGCGCGATGCAAGGGGCAGCCGCAATGGGGATTGGTGCTGGCGTGTTCGGCGCTTCCCGTATGGGGCGTAATCTGCTTGGTATGGGTAAAAATGCAGGGATTGGCGCATGGAAAGGCGTTCGCCGTCAGGATGGAGGGTTCAACCAGTCTCCTGGTGTATCCGGTAAGTTGGGGAATCTGACCGGGCAGGGCGTTAATATTGGCGCTAAGAGGCTTCGCCAGGCTGCGATAGATGCGGCGAAAAAGAAATATGGAGGTTAACCGATTTATTATTTAAATCTGTCAACTCTGAGTATTCCGCAGTAAATATTCACTCCTCTATTTAGGTTCTCACATTATGAAACTACTTATCACGGCTATCGTGACGCTTTGCCTTGTCGGATGCCAGGCGTCACATAAACAACCTCCGGTATCCGGAAAAAGCGAACCTGTTAATTCAGCAGAGGTAATGCGCAATGGGGTTTAAACTCTCAGGATTAAAACTTCCCGGTTTTAACAAGAAAAAAGAAGTAACAGACTCTTCAACTACTTTTGAAGAGAAAAATGTATTGATGCAGGAGAAAATGAACCGCATTTATAAATTCGGTGGTATTGCAGGAATTGCCGTAGGTGTGTTGTCTCTGCTGGCACTGAATGGAGCGCTACCGTTAAAGAGTACGGTTGTCGAAGCTTATCTTATTAATGGTGTCACTGGCGTTGCTGAAAGACTGACTTCTGTTAAAAAAGAAAACCTCTCTGAAAATGAAGCGCTGGCGAAATACTTCATTACTCAGTATGTGAAGCGTCGTGAAGGGTATAACTATTTCAGTCTCCAGCATGATTATGATTATGTTCTGTTATACAGCGCTGAGAATGTGGCGACGGATTACAACGCTTTAATCAACGGCAACCAGTCACCAAAGGTTATTTATAATAAAGCGGAAAAAACCGCATCTGTTCAGGATAATCCGTCCGTGATTATCAGTCCGTCATCCCGGCGCGATGATAAGGATATGGGAGCATATATCCGGTTTAAATTAACCATTCGAAATGTCGCGACAGGCCAGGATGATTATGAATACTGGAACGTCCGGTTGACCTACCGTATTGAACCACAGGTCGAAATGGCATCGGGTGACCGAAACAATAACCCGCTTAAATTCGTTGTAACGAGCTATGTACGCGATAAAGAAGTGAAAGGGTGAAAACTATGAAAATGAATAAAGGAGCGCTAATTGTGGCGCTTCTGTTGGTGTCGCACGTCTGCCATGCAGCCGTTACGCCAGCAGCCAGCCGTTTTGATCCCCGTAATCAGATTGTCAGTTATAACCCGCAAAACACGACAGTCATAAACAGTGCGGTTGGCTATACAACCACACTGGTATTTGACGAGGATGAAACGGTCATCAGTGCCAGAACCGGCTTTCCCCAGGGCTGGGAAGTGAACAAAGAAGATAACCTGGTGTATCTCGAAGTGAAGCCCGTCAAACAGACCGTACAGAAGAACAGTACCGATGACAATGGCAACCAGTCTTCAGAGGTGGTCAGTGTAGCCCTTGATCCTGAAAACGACCTGGAACGCTGGCGAACAAACCTGTTTGTTCGCACAACAAAACGTAATTACAGCATGGAGCTGAACGCCCGAACGTTCCGGCAGCCGGATAAGATCGCGTTTGTTGTTAATTACCAGTACCCGCAGGAACGCCGGAAGGAGCAAGCCGAAATCGAGAAGAAACGGATTGAGGCTCTTAACAAGCGGCAGGAGGAGCAGGCAATCAACCGTTCTCTTGAAAATGCGAAGTCGCCCAAGAACTGGGATTACTGGAAGCGGGTAGCTGACGGCAGCCAGTCAATCAGCCCGGATTATGCGTATGACGATGGCCGCTATACCTGGTTTGGCTTCAGCCCCCTGAAGAAAATCCCCAGCGTCTTTGTTATGAGCGGCGAACAGGAAACGCTGACTAACCCGGTAGTCAAAAACAGCGGTAGTTTCACCGTTGTTGGTGTTCCTGTAGACCAGCGCTTTGTTTTGCGTATGGGAAATCAGGTTGTTGGGGTTGAAAACCGGGGCTTTGGCAAAGTCCGTCTTCCGGCAGGAGATACCGTTTCCCCGAACGTTGAGAAAGAGGTGATCCAGTGAGCGAACAGGAAAATAAAATCCCGACCGCTGTAGAAATTGAACAGGCACTACGGGAACGGCATCAGAAAGAAATTGAGCAAAACGATAAAACGGATAAGGGAGATGAAGATGACGGTAAATCAGTAAAACGCCTGGGTATCGAGAAGCTTAAAAAATCGCGTAAGGGGCTGGTGATTATTGTGGCCGCTTTCCTTCTGCTGGCCGCCGGGGTGTCTGTCTACTATATCCCGTCGATTATTCGTGCAATGTCCAGCGGTGATGATAAGCCTGCCAGTAATGCGGTATCTACTGGTTCAGTAAAACGCGCGACAGGACTCAGCGATGATGTTGATCCATTCAACACCAGGGAAGAACCGGCTAAGACGGAAGAACGGAAGGAAAGCAGCGGCAAAGCGGAAACGCCACCGGAAAAAGTACAACAAAACTTCAGTCGTGCGCTGGATGTGGCCTATGGGGGGAGCAGCTCTGCTTCCTCAAATTCCGGTGGTAGCTCATCAACGGCCAGCAATACCAGGAACGAGGGGGACGGCAGTGACAAACAGGCAGAGGTTCAGCCTGTTAATGCAGGGCAACCCGCGCAGCTTTCTAAAATTACGCGCGTTCCTTATGACCCTAACCTTTTCATTCCTGAAAATACCGCGATTAAGTGCTCGCTGGACAGACGATTTATTTCTGATCTGGCTGGCAAGCTGGTCTGTACGATTAATGAGGACGTATACAGTGCAAACAGGAATGTAAAGCTAATTGAAAAGGGAACAGCCGCATATCTGATGTATAAAACGGGCACGTTCAATCATGGTCAGGGAGCCGTGTTTATCGCTGCTACGAAGCTTAGAACACGTAAGGAACCTTTCATTGATATTCCGCTGATTGATACACAGGCGGCGGGAGCGCTGGGTGAGGCCGGGGCTTCAGGCTGGATTGACACACATTTTGCAGATCGCTTTATGGGCGCGATGATGGTTGGCATGATCCCCGATGTGGCACAGGCCGCAAGTGGAGCGGCTAAAAGTAATAAAGACAATCAGACCGACTATACAGCTAACAGTCGCCAGGCTTTTGCTGATATAGCACGCGAAGCGTTTGCAAACAGCGTAAATATCCCTCCAACGCTTTATAAAAACCAGGGGGAAATCATTACTCTGATCGTTGGTCAGGATTTGGATTTCTCCAGCATCTACAAATTAAAAATGGTGGGTACCCGGAGGTAATTTGATAACGCTGGATATCAAAGAGTTTTCAATGCTGTTAGGAATAAGGGAAAGCGAAATATACCATCATATTCGTAAGGGCATACCAATAAATGGCGTTCCTTTCCCCAAACCACTGAAACAAATCAAAACGCATCGATTTAATTACGAAGAAGTCATGCGTTTTATTGAAGATCTTAAAGGAAAAGGTGAATTATGAAGGATGCAGAGAACAGACATATTGTTTATGAAATAATAGATGAATACTTCCACCACTGGCTTAATGAAGTCGATGGTTTAACTGAAATCGCGGTAAATCGGCCTGATGAACTGTTTGTTAAAGTGAGTGGGAAATGGCAGCAGCATGAATTAAAAATGGATTTTAAAGATTGTATGTCATTTGCAGGGGCAATTTCTGATTATCATGATGGTGGGTCGGTTACGCCAGAATATCCCTTACGTTCTGTTACGCTCCCCGGAGGGGAGCGTGTACAAATAGTTATTCCCCCGGCAACGGAACGGGAAACGGTGTCTATTACAATCCGTAAGCCGTCCAGTGTGTTTATCGACCATGATACCTTTGTTAAACAAGGGTTTTACTCAAGGCTAAATCAAGGGGGGAAATTCAGGGATAAAGAAGATGAATTATCTTCAATGTTTAAAGATAATTGTTTTGAACAATTTGTCCCTGAATGCCTGGTTAAGGGTAAAACGATGGTATTTTGTGCCGGAACGGGGGCGGGTAAAACCACCTTTGCAAATGCCTGTCTTCAGTACATACCCCATCATTTACGATGTATTTCAATTGAAGATACAGATGAAGCAAAGTTCAGGTTCCACAAAAATCATGTGAAATTGTATTACCCGTCAGAAGGGGAAAGTAGCACTGTCAGTTCCGCTTCTCTTTTACGTTCTGGTTTTCGTATGAACCCGGACAGAATCCTCATGACTGAGGTTCGCGGCGCGGAAGCCTGGGATTTTCTCAAAGGCTCAAGTTCCGGCCATGCAGGGAACCTTACAACCGTCCATGAGAGCACCCCTGAAGATGCTGTGCTTGGACTGGTTCAACGGTGCTATATGAACCCTGAATGTCAGAATTTGCCTTATAACATTATATTGCGGAGGGTGTTAAGCAACGTCGATGTGATTATGAGTATTAAGTACATCGATGAGGAAGATAACCGATTTGCATCGGGTATTTACTATCGTGATATTCATTTTCAGGAATACTTTGAAAAGCTGAAGGAGTGATTATGTCTCTGAAACTACCCGATAAAGGCCAGTGGGCTTTTATCGGTCTGGTTATGTGTCTTGTGACGTATTATACTGGCTCAGTTGCTGTTTACTTCCTGAACGGAAAAACGCCGCTTTATATATGGAAGAATTTTGATTCCATGCTGCTGTGGCGGATAATAACAGAGAGTAATATACGGACAGATATCAGGTTAACCGCAATCCCCTCTCTTTTATCAGGTATGGTTTCGTCTCTCATTGTGCCTGTTTTTATTATCTGGCAACTGAATAAAACGGATGTTGCTCTTTATGGTGACGCGAAGTTTGCCAGTGATAATGATTTAAGAAAATCGAAACTTCTGAAATGGGAGAAAGAAAACGATACTGATATTCTTGTAGGTGCATATAAAGGTAAATACCTGTGGTATACCGCACCAGATTTTGTATCACTTGGCGCAGGAACCCGCGCAGGTAAAGGGGCTGCAATAGGTATTCCAAACCTGCTGGTCAGGAAACATTCCCTGATTGCATTAGATCCAAAACAGGAACTGTGGAAAATCACCAGTAAGGTACGTGAAAAACTGCTGGGTAATAAGGTCTATCTTCTTGACCCTTTCAACAGTAAAACGCATCAGTTTAACCCGCTTTTCTATATTGATTTAAAAGAAGAGAGCGGGGCTAAAGACCTGCTGAAGCTGATTGAGATCCTGTTCCCGTCTTACGGTCTGACCGGAGCGGAAGCACACTTTAATAACCTCGCGGGGCAGTACTGGACGGGGCTGGCAAAATTGCTTCATTTCTTTATTAACTACGACCCCTCCTGGCTTGGTGAGTTCGGGCTTAAACCTGTTTTCTCAATTGGTTCTGTAGTCGATTTGTACAGCAACATCGACCGGGAGCTGATACTCAGTAAGCGAGAAGACCTGGAGGGAACAAAAGGACTTGATGAAAACGCGCTGTATCATCTGCGCGATGCCCTGACCAAAATCAGGGAGTATCACGAAACCGAAGACGAACAACGTTCGAGTATTGATGGTTCGTTTCGTAAGAAAATGAGTCTGTTTTATCTTCCGACTGTTCGCAAATGTACAGACGGCAATGATTTCGACCTTCGCCAGTTGCGCCGGGAAGATATCACTGTTTATGTTGGCGTTAATGCTGAAGATATGTCCCTGGCCTATGACTTCCTCAACCTGTTCTTTAACTTCGTTGTGGAAGTCACGTTACGAGAAAACCCTGACTTTGACCCGACACTGAAACATGACTGTCTGATGTTCCTGGATGAGTTTCCGTCTATTGGTTACATGCCAATCATTAAAAAAGGTTCGGGTTATATTGCCGGGTTTAAACTCAAACTTCTGACGATTTACCAGAATATCAGTCAGCTTAATGAAATCTATGGTGTTGAAGGTGCCAAAACGCTGATGAGTGCGCATCCCTGCCGGATTATCTACGCTGTCAGTGAAGAAGATGACGCTAAAAAGATTTCGGAAAAGCTGGGCTATATCACCACCAAATCGACAGGTTCAAGCAAGACAAGCGGACGCTCAACGTCGAAAAGCAGTTCAGAAAGTGAGGCGCAGCGCGCCCTTGTGCTCCCGCAGGAGCTGGGAACGCTGGATTTTAAAGAAGAATTTATCATTCTTAAAGGTGAAAACCCGGTTAAAGCTGAGAAAGCCCTCTACTTCCTCGACCCGTATTTTATGGACAGGCTGATGATGGTAAGCCCCAAACTTACCGAGTTAACCGCCTCTCTGAATAAGACTAAAAAAGTATTGGGTGTTAAAGGGCTTAAATATCCTTCTAAAGAAAAAATGCTCTCCGTCGGTGAGCTGGAGTCAGAGGTTTTACTATGAAAAAAATGTTAATGGTCAGTGTCCTTTTTCTCTCTGCCTGTTCCTCTCCGCCTGAACCACCACAGGTTGACTGGGAACAGAATCCTGAAACGGTGAATACACAATTAATGGACTGGCAACCGACATACTCAGTTATTAAATCAGACAAGGTTAATTCATCGTGGGTTAAGGTTATCCATAATTTCAGGCCTGAAAACCGCCTTTACGATGATGCTGTTTTTTATTCTGTTGCACATTCTGATTCAGTGATTGTTGAAACCAGTAACGGAACAGACTTTTTCACAGCTAAAAACTGGTTGAGGGCGAACGGTGCAAACGGTGTCATACAGTATCGTTATAAAATGAACTGTTTTTCTTGCCGGACTACCAGTGTTTATTTATCACGATAACGCCGGATTAATAAAATTCTTGTAATTTTATTGAGCCGGGGTTGAACAACCGCAGGGCGTTAGTTGCCCGTTATCCATGAGGTGTATATGAAAAAGACCGTAACCACGGCAGTGCTGCTTTGTGCGTTCGCTGCCGGAACTGCTCATGCTGAGGAAAAGGCCGACCCGAACGATCCATGTGCAATGGTGTTATGCCTTGCCGGAAAACTTGACGGAAGTAGTCCGGCAGAATGTGACCCGATGTATAAAAGTTTTATGTCAATCAGGAAAAAGAATAAACATGGTTTTTTACCCGATCACACGGCAGATGCCAGAAAGAAAAAACTAAATGAATGTCCTGCGGCTGATGCAGGTACAGTAAGTAAAATTATTTCAAGCTTTGGCCGATTGAAAAACTTTTAATTCTGTTTGATTTAATTCTGATGTGAATACGCAAGTTTCAGGTTTGAGACTGGAACTTGCGAACATTTTTTACAGGGGTGGGAGGATGAAAATTATTAACGTACCTGATGCAAGAAGTGTGAGAATTGCCGGAATTGAAATTATCGATAGTGTCAAATCGGTCGCTTCTGTTTTTACTGAAATTTTGTTGTTTATGGTCTGGTTTCCGGCAATTGTCTATGGGCTTTATCGTTTTGTTATCGTTTTGTGGGATGCTTCCTTAAAGCCGCAATCGCTCATTGAGTTTATTAATTTCATGGTTGAGTTATACAGCTATGTACTTCCTTCGTTGGCTGTTATCGCAGTGGCTTTAGTCGTCGTTTTATCCATTTTTAAAAGACTCTCAGCAATATGGGAGGGAAGAAAGCAATGAGACATTTTTTTAATGTTCTTTCCTTTGCTGTTGCCCTGTTGCCAGCTACATTGTGTGCTGCTCAGATTCAGGGGAAAGTTATTCGCGTTCTCGATGGAGATACCATCGAAGTTAAAACACTACCCGCGAAAATTGTTGTGTATGAAGTTCCGATTCGAGTCCGATTGATAAATATCGATGCACCGGAAAAAAAACAACCCTTTGGTCGCTGGTCAACCAATCAACTTAAAGCCCTGCTGGCAGGGCAATCAGTTACCGTCTCTTATACGCAAACAGATCGCTACGGGCGAGTCCTGGGACGAGTGGTGACAGCGAACGGCACTGAGGCTAACCGCCAGCAAGTGCTAAAAGGGGCTGCATGGGTTTATGACAGGTACAACACCGATAACTCATTACCGGCTCTGCAACGGGAAGCTCAGACACAGAAGCGCGGCCTGTGGGCTGACAGTAATCCCGTTCCTCCGTGGGAGTGGCGTCATAAACAAAACTGACGCGCTTCGCTTGTCCAACCCCTCCTCTGCCTGAAGAAAATCTTCAGGCAACGTCACGGTTTTTAATATACATGGTGCGCATATGGGTAAATTAACTCTGGTAGAGCAGGCTTTACGGCTCCATAAAGAATATTACGGTGAAGATAATTTTGGTACTGTCGTAAAGGATTGTGATTACTATCCTAAAGTGGCAGAGATTTTTATAAACAGAAAGAATCGTAAAATTTATTCGAATCTTGATATCGAACCCGTTGCTTCAACCGTCGTTCATACGGGAAGTAGCCCTGTTATGGCTAAAGCCGGGAGGATTAAAAAGCTTATGTTTAAAGATGGTTCGGGAGCATACCGGATTCATCTTGGTCAAAATGAAGTGGTTCATATTATTCGCTTCATTCTTAACTCTAAAGTCAGAATGGAGTACGCAGTTGGCACAACCAAAAGTATGTCGATGCTTCATAATCTTTGCGAAGCTGGACGCGCTAAATTAAACCGCTCTTTACCCCGTAAAGGTATCTGGAAAATCGGGTGTTACGACGGCGTTTATTATCACGGTAAGGCAAGGAAGGAAGAAATAGAAAACGCTTTACGTTTTTCTGTTCATCCAAAGTTTAATGAGCTGGAGAATGACTTTAATCAGTTCTTTTCGGATATTGATTTCTACACCCGTTATGGTCAGTCAGGAATGCGAAAAGTGCTTTTTACTGGTCCTCCGGGCACAGGGAAAACGACTATCGCAAAAGCTTTGGGGGCAAAATATCAGGATAAATATGTATTTGTTTATGCTGATGATTACTTTAAAGATGTTTGCTATGCCGCAGCTCAAAAGAAAATACCCGTTATCATAATAGCTGAAGAGGTTGATGAACTTTATCGGGCTGATGCCGGAACGTTAAGTTTTCTTGATGGGGCTGATACACCGCGAAATCTTGCCGGGACATATGTTATTTTTTCAACGAACTATCCTAACCGGATTGATCCGCGCATCAGAAAACGCCCTGGCAGAATTGACAGAATCATATCTGTAGGTGCTTTTCGGACTAAAGCCGCTGCCGCTTGTGCCAAAATGTACTTACCAGACGATATAAATATTGACCTTAAAGAACTTGGCGCGGTGCTGGACAGAACGACTCCTGCTGAAATAAAGGAGATAATAAATATTGCTATTGGCATGATTCGCGGAACAAAAAACGAATTAACAGTAGATGTAATCAAGAATGCGCGTGCCTTTTTGAAAGGAACCCTTGACCTTAGTGTGCAGGAGGCAGAAGAAGACATAGAGGAAAGGGAAGAAATCTTTAAAAAGAATGGTGCGCAGCCTGACTATTCAAGTTACCTTGAGGATTGATTAATGAGACTTTTTATTGCAGAAAAACCGTCTTTAGCAAAGGCTATTTTTGAAGGACTGGGCGGAAATCCCAATACAGAAAAGAAAAACGGCTATTTTGAACACGGTTCTGATGTCGTTACCTGGTGTTATGGTCATATGCTGGAGCTTTACGACCCACAGGATTATGACGACAAATATTCCAACTGGCGTTATAGTGATTTACCCATTAAAGCGGTTTATCCGCCAAAATATAAAATCAAGCCTGAATCAGAAGCACAGACCCGCATTATTTTGTCTCTTATCGATAAAGCCGACAGCATCGTTCATTCAGGCGACCCCGATGATGAAGGATGTTTGCTGGTTGATGAGATTCTGGGTTATGCCGGAAACAAGAAACCCGTCCAGCGACTGCTTGTTGCCGACCTCAACCTTGCGCCAGTGCAAAAATCACTGTCGAATTTACAACCTAACGATAAATTTCGCGGTATGACGTTAAGCGCCCTGGCGCGTTCCCTGTGCGATCAGGGTTTTGGCTATAACATGACGCGGGGATGTACATTAAAAGGCCGTGAGAAGGGCTATGACGGCGTTCTGAACGTTGGCCGGGTACAAAGTGCCGTTCTTGGTCTGGTGAACATGCGCACGCTGGCGAACCAGAATCACACAGAAAGCTTTTATTACGATGTATTCGCCAGTCTGTCGATGAACGGGCATCAGATTAAGGCGAAATATCAGACAACAGACGACGATCAGATAGACGAGAAAAAACGCCTGATCTCCGAAGCTCAGGCCGCGCATATTGCCGGACGTGTTACGGGTAAGGATGCTATTGTTACTATCGCGACGACAAAGCCGGAAAATAGCAAGCCTCCGCTTCCGCTTAACCTTTCCACGCTTCAGCAGCTCTGCGCAAAGCGATTTGGTTATTCTGCAACAGATACGCTCGATGTGATGCAGGGGCTGTATGAAACTCACAAGCTTCTGACCTATCCACGTTCTGACAATCGCTATCTTTCAGATGAGCATTATTACCAGGCCGGAGATATTGCCACTGCTATAGCGGCCACCGTACCCGAACTGGCGTCTGCGATCGTAGATATGGATAAAGGCCAGAAACACAAAGCCTTTAATGCCAGTAAGATTGAGGCGCACCACGCCATCATCCCGACGACAAAAAGCGGAGCCGGTATTCAGCTTAATGAAAAAGAGCGGAACGTTTATAACCTGGTGTCCGTCTACTTTATCGGGCTGTTCTACCCGGATGCGATCCGCAACAAGACGAAAATCCACTTTGATATTAAGGGGGATACCTTTACGGCCACACAGAGCGTTCTGGTACAAAAGGGCTGGGAAGCGCTGGGTAAGGATAGTGATGACGAGGACGAAACCGAAGATGCCGGAACGGACGGTTTTGACCTTTCATTGCTGAAATTTAATGACAGCGGCCTGTGTGAATCGGCAGACGTGGACAAGAAAAAGACTACACCACCTCGCTATTTCACAGAGTCAACGTTACTGGCCGCCATGACGAGTGCGGCAAAATTCATTGATGATCCGGCTCTCAGAAAGGCGCTGGAAGCGAAAGACGAGGGCAGCAGTGATCGTGGCAGTATCGGAACGGAAGCCACCCGCGCGGGTATTCTTGAGAAACTGGCGGCAAATACCGGGCTTATCTCCATCGAAAAAGAAAAGGGGTATTCGGAGCTGGTATGGAAAACCACAAAACAAGGCCAGGAGTTTTGCGCTGCACTGCCTCCTGAAATCACTAAACCGGATATCTCCGCTCTGTGGGCTGAAAAGCAGTCTCAGATCAAAGCCGGAGAGCTGACAGTTGAGGAGTTTATTAAGGAAAATGATGAGTACGTCCAGGGGTTAATCGACGAGCTGGACAGGAACGGAATTTCGATTTCTTCAAATGCCACGCCCTGCCCGGTTTGTAACAACGGTTTCCTGCGTAAGCGTAAGGGGCAAAATGGCTTTTTCTGGGGATGCTCCTGCTACCCTGAATGCAAGACAACATTCCCGGACAAAGACGGCAAACCGGATATGGAAGCAAAATCCAGATCAGAAGGTTCCATGTCCCGGCTCGAAGCCCCCTGCCCTTCATGCAGTAAAGAAATTATTATCCGGCCTAAAGGCTTTTTCTGTTCCGGGTGCGAGTTTAAAATCTGGTCTGAAGTGTCAGGAAAAAAACTGACACAAAATCAGGTTGAGACATTAATCAAAAAAGGTAAAACCGGAGAGATTAAAGGCTTTACCAGTAATAAAACCGGGAAAAAGTTTGACGCTGCAATTGTTTTGCAGGATAAAACTACGGGTAAACTTGGGTTTCAGTTCAGTAAAAAATAAGGATTAACTCGATGAGTGAAAATGAAACGTTTGACGCAACAAAAAAGCTACTCCTGAATATTCGCTCTGTTCGTGTTTTTGCGCGAGAAACCAGCTTTGAACAACTGCTGGAAATGCAGGAAAAGCTTAACGCCGTGATCGAAGAACGTCGTGAAGAAGCAGAGCGTGAGGCAGCAGAACGCGCAGAGCGCGAAAGAAAGCGCCAGGAACTGCTCCAGTTGATTGCCGGAGAAGGTTTTTCACCGGAAGAACTGCTTGGCCTGTCCGAAGATGCGCAAAAAACACGCAAAAAGACGTTGCCAAAAGCGCCGCCTAAATATCAGTTTGATGAAAACGGCGAAACGAAATACTGGTCTGGCCGTGGCCGGACACCAAAACCAATCGACGAAGCGTTAAAAGCTGGCCGTTCTCTTGATGAGTTTCTCATCAAAAAAGATGCTTCCAGCACTGCTGGTGACGAACAGTAATCTAACAAGCCTCTGACACTGCGTCAGAGGCTTTTTTTTAGCAAAAAGGGCGCGGGGGGTTATGGTGAAGAAATCTTTGGATATCTTCGCGGGGATAAGGGAAGTAGTCTCTGATATCTTTGGTTTCTAACTTACCAGTGCAGTGATACGTCTGAAAATAGATCCACTCTGCTATTGTTTTGTAGATGTGATTTCCCATGTTCGCGCTTTGAGAACCATACTGCATGACTTGTGCATCCAGGTCATTACACATCTCCGGCGGAGTGAGTACATGATATGTCCTGCATAACAGCGGGCGGTAATTGTAGATTGAGCATGTTCCCTTCTCAGACAAAAACGGACATTTTGACTCATGCCCGGTCGTAAGCGGGTTGTCTCTGGCAGTAAGTTTACTTGCTTGTGCAATATGTGTTGCCTCAAGCGCGGTTAAATGAACATCCATTTTACAGCACGAAGAGCACCCCTTTTGACAGGAGGTAAACGTGCTCACAAATTCTTTGTTAAAACGATCCAAAAAGGCGTACATCTGTTTTAACTTGAGGTAAATATTACCGGATTGAGTATTGAGTTTATTTATGAGTGCCTTTAACTCATCGAAATACTTATCAGGTACGGGTTTCAGATTGGTATAGCCGGGTAATGTTTCGCCTGGCTCCAGGTGGATCACTGAGTTAGGTTTGATATCCATTGCTTTTGCTTCCTATATTCTTCTCGCGCTGGTTGTTCATTTGACACTAAAACAAGCGTCATACAATGGCAAGGTGTCAAGCCCAGCAGTAAATCACGCTTGCCAGCAAACCAGTTTCCTGCAGCCGGTTTGGCCGTTGATTTTTGCCAGCAATATTACCCGCTCGATGCCCGCCCTGGGCGTGAAATTGCCAGCAAAAAAGATTGCCGCTATCAAAGGTGTGGTTTATATTATCTGTATCGTACGATACAGATAATGGAGAAGCTTAATAGATGACTGAAAAAATCACTGACGAGGAACTGGTAGATTTGTTGGAGGCGCTCAAAAGAGCACATGGTATGGGCGTTTGTTCAAAGGCGGTTAAGCTGGCACAGCGTTGCGCTGATGTGTTCCCTGCTATTGTTGCAGAGTTACAGGAATATCGGAACGCCGCTAAGCGAACTTCAGCATGACAAGAGCCACGGAACGCGCTTACAGCGAGCTACAACAGGCGTTTGATTTCTATAACCAGCGCCTTTTTGACGGCGAACTCCCTGACTGTCTGATTACGTTCCAGCGCGGCAAGAACACAATGGGCTATTTCAGTTACAGGCGCTTTGTTGCTGCTGACGGCAGCGGCAGGATGATTGATGAAATCGCCCTCAATCCTGAATACTTCCCGGTGTACCCGCTTATTGAAGTCATGCAAACGCTGGTTCATGAGCAGTGCCATATGTGGCAGTACCACTACGGCAACCCGTCGCGTAAGACGTACCACAATGCGCAGTGGGCGGCAAAAATGGAAAGTATCGGACTTATGCCCTCCTCCACCGGGAGACCTGGTGGTGCGAAAGTCGGCCAGAAGATTAATGACTATCCGATCCCTGGTGGCCGCTTCCAGCGCGTCACACTGGAACTGTTCCAGGGGCAATTTGCTTTGAGCTGGTTTGATCGCTTCCCTGTCCAGGTCGAACAACAAAAAGATATGACCGCCGTAATAGAGCAATGGCGCGAAACGCTTGCTCTGGCGCATCAAAATGCTGAGGCCGGGATTGATATAGAAGCGGTGCTTTCTATGGCTCTGCTGCCGTCAGTGTCACCGCAGAACGGGAGCCATTCAGATGATATGGCCGGGAGCAATGACAATGATTTGTCAGTTGCAGCATTTGAGGACAAGCCAAAACGAAATAAAGTTAAATATCAGTGTCGCGGGTGTGGCGCTGCCGTGTGGGGCAAAGCCGGACTGAATATTGAATGCGGCGATTGCGAGCTGGCTTTCATCGAAAATTAATTGCCAGCAAATTTTCCCGGTCACATCTGTTGGCCAGTGTTTTTTGCCAGCAAAGTTTCTTCCCGGGTTCGCGCCGGCAGCGCAAAAATGACAGCAAAAGAGGGGTATCATGGGGCATTACACAATCAGAACGAATGACGACGAAGATCAGGCCATTAAAAAGGCGCAGGAAGCGACCGGACAGGCATCAGCCAGCAAAACCTTTATGACGGCTATCCTTGAGCTTCAGCGTAACAGAGACGAGATGGCGCAGCTACGGCGTGAACTGGCGCAGGAAAAAGCGCGGAGTCAGGAGCTGGTATCATCGGTAAAACAATTCCGTTCCAGCCTGAACAATCTGTTTGATCTGGCTGACAACCCTTAAATAACAAGGAGCGAAACGTGCATACCACAAATGCGATTATCCTGTGCCTGGTGTCATATCCCTGCATCGTTGCATGGGTTATCTATAAAAACAGATTTGTCGATTACTTGTTTTTAACTCTGCTTGCTTGTTTGGGGAGCATTTTTTCAGTCGTATTGTATAAACAGCCCGACTACTCATTGACCATATATCAGGCCGTTGCTGTCGGCTATGCTGCCGTGATCATGCCAACGGTGTTAGTTTTGAGTGTCGTTAATATCTTCATGGGAAAAGCAGAGAGAACGTGCAAATGAATACACTGGCTGCACTGGAAAATACGTTTCGTGATATGAGAAAGCATGGCTGCCAAACAGTCATGGTCACGCAGTCTTTAGCTGATTTTGGCCGCTACAGCTATAAACCGCGCCCTGCATTTCAGGACTGGATCGAACGGCTGAAGACTGGCGAACGTCTGCCGCGAGGCCGTTACTTTGTTGGCAAGAAGCCTGGTGGCCGCCTGGTGCTCATTGATGAATTGGGGGGAACATGGACAGAAAAAGTAACAGTGATTCATACCAACGCTGGATGATAGAGAAGGCTGACAAAAGGGAAAGGACGCAAATCAGTATGTCGTTCGTAAAGATGAAGGACGTACTTTTTAACGTGCTGGCTATCGGTACTGTTTTAGCAGCCCTGGTGGTGATCTTTTATGAAGTGCAAAGCAGCTTATAAATTGATGGCCGTTGACAATGAATGTCATACTACCTGACCGGGCAATGCCGGAAGATTTCTTTCACGGGTGATGGTTTGTGATCCCGGCATTGTTCCGGCGCTCTCTCGTAAATTCTCGCGCCCAATCCCCCTCGCAAAACCTCAGAATTCACGTAACGCACCGCGATTTCGGCAACCATCAACCCTAACGTCCTTATGTTGTTGGGTTTGCCGCAGAACAATTTATTCATTTAAAATAGATTTAAACGAAGCGGGAAACCGCAGACGTAAAAAAACCGACTGGTGAGGTCGGCTTTTTTACGGTTCCGGTGCGAGCTGGTAACTCAGCCCGGAAGGGAAACTCTCTACAACTGACAATAGTATGATAATCCGTGAAGCCTGATTATGCAATATGACGGGCAGTGACTGTGCGTTAACGGTTTGCCTGAACGTTAGATAAACGTATAATCAGAGGGTTAGCTCTGTGGTGAGTCTCTCCCTGCATTCCGCTAAATGCGGCATGAACAGGTTCAAAGTCCTGACAGGTAATACAGGTGGTGCTGGTTATCTGTGCTCTGGCAGGAGTGAGACTCTCTACAACTGACAAGACGAAGAGAAGCCGTGGTGACAGGCAGTGTAAGAGCAAGCCACGGTGTCTTTACTCCATTTATGGAGAAAACGGATGATTAACCTGTTAATCATCGTTCTGAGGGCGGTAGCGGCGCTTGCAAACGCGCTGATTGCCATTCTGGAACTGATCCGCCAGTTCATCGACTAATGAACACGGAAACGTAATTAAGGCCGGAGGAACACCACCTCCGGCCTTTAATAAAAATATAGTTTAGTTACAACATTCACTAGTCTGTACTAACCACCACACACCTGACCTTCTGCGCACAAGTTACCTTTAATCACTCCTAAACAGGCATTTCATGAAACTCCCCTGTTCTTGCATCGGTAACAGGGGTCTGACGCTCAGTGGAACGAAAACTCACGTTAAGCAACGTTTTCTGCCTCTGACGCCTCTTTTAATGGTCTCAGATGTCCTTTGGTCACC
>NZ_JAQIRK010000029.1:0-31974 GCF_050600805.1 Klebsiella sp. 141240
GACAACGGTAGTGACTCTAATTGCTCACTGCCATTGTCGTCGTGTCTATTGAGAGCCTTATCAGTGCACCTGAAAAGCAATGACAACGGTAGTGACTCTAATTGCTCACTGCCATTGTCGTCGTGTCTATTGAGAGCCTTATCAGTGCACCTGAAAAGCAATGACAACGGTAGTGATTCTAATGGCTCACTACCGTTGTCACCGTGTGTATTGAGAGGATGGTCCACTTAACTGGACGTATATGACAATGGTAGTGACTTTAATAGCTCACTACCATTGTCGGTGTGTGAATTGAGAGGATGAGCAGCTCAGCTGTACGTCCATGACAATGGTAATGACTTAATGAGCTCACTACCGTTGTCACCCTGTTAATTAAGAGGCTCATCTGCTCTTCTGGAAGGCTATGACAACGGAAGTGACTTGCTGGGCTCACTGCCATTGTCGCCGTATGAATTGAGAGGATCATCCGCTCTTCTGGATGGCAATGACAACGGTAATGACTTAATAGGCTCACTACCATTGTCACCCTGTGAATTGAGAGGATGATCTGCTTAACCAGACGGCCATGACAACGGTAGTGACTTTCTGGGCTCAATACCGTTGTCACCCTGTGAGTTAAGAGGTTGACCCGCTCTACTGGACGGCCATGACAACGGTAGTCACTTTCTGGGCTCACTACCGTTGTCACCCTGTGAGTTAAGAGGTTGACCCGCTCTACTGGACGGCCATGACAACGGTAGTCACTTTCTGGGCTCACTACCGTTGTCGCCATATAGAATGAGAGGAGCATCAGCTCAACTGAACGGCAATGACTACAGTAATGAGCTGGATGAAGCATAACCATTGACATCTGGCCCAACCGGAAGCCGTATTCGCCAATCCAATCGAGATTCACAATGGCCGTGACTCGCCGCATTAAGTTCCGGTGTCCTCCCAAAGCTGAACGCACACTCGGAGGACAATGACAATGCCAGTAAGGTACACATCATTACCATTGTCACTATAGCTACCAGAGAAGCCGGGATTTGAATGTCGATGGTAGTGAGTGGGTCAACTCACTGCCATTGTCACCCCGTTACGATATTTTCCGTTGGATGTACTGGCCAATGAAGTAAAGCGTAGAAACCGGGTGTTAACAGGTGACTCAGGAGAAAGCGTTGAATTTCGCAATCTCGATCTACATAGGGTGGTAGAGAACAATGACAACGGTAATGACTTTTGACTCATTACCGTTGACGTGAAAGAGCGGGCTGGGACTAACGAAAATCGAAGAAGTAATTTAGCACCCGGAGCCTAAACCGCCGGGTTAACTTTAGCTGGCGTTGCTGTTCTTTTTCTGGCTTCGAAGACTACGAATATAGCGCAGTTCTTCAGCGGTTAAATCATGGACGGTAAGAACATCATCGCCGTCAATCGGGTCAGCTGGTGGGCATAACTCACCTTCTAAAACAGAAGACCCTGAGTTCTCTTCTTCATCTTCAACCACTTCTAAAGGAGGCTGAGTATTGTTCAAATTCAGATCGGGATCCCGCTTATGAATCTGGAAGTATACTTTTCCGTCTTTCTTAATTTCGGTGTACTTGAGGTATCCTATCGATGCCAACTCTTCAAGAGCCTTTCTCACGGTAGCATTCTGACTATTTGCTCGTGTTTTGAGGTTCAGACGATTTTTCAGCCGAGTAAGGGATATCGGTATAGGATTTGGCGGTAATGACTCTATGAACGTATAGAGAGCCTGGGCGCTTTCCTTCTTGGCCAACTCCTTAATTGCCTTCAGCTGCATCAAAACCTTATGATCGTATTGATAGAGCTCGAAAATCTTAGGATCAACCTGAAGGACAACCTGATCTGATTCCGGGTCTAACAGGGCAGACTGTACCAGATGCGTTGTATAGACTTTGGACGAGTTATTACTGGTGAACGACAAGGTAACGGATGCTAACCTGCGTAAGGAGGCGTCTATACGTTTTCTGGACGCTGTAGATGAGCGATAATTTTCAGGCGTACATAGCTTGAGGAATTCAGTGAATTTTAAGCTTATCGTGTCATTGTTAATCGGATGATTGGCATAGGTTCGAATGATGCCCATCCACGTCTTAAAATCTACTGACATATTAAGACGCTCACCGACAATTGAAATATTGGTGAACCCCTCGCTCTCCATTAAAGAGAGCGTCTGTAACTCTTTCGTTGCGTCAAAGCCAACCGTTTTATATTCCCGATTTTGACGCCCCACACTCTTTGGTGATGGGACGAACAGCCCGAGCCGCATCAAAGCAATAGACTGCACCGTACGGTTGCTGTTAGGACGCAAAATGATGTCTTTACCTGATTCTTTCTCTCTAACAGAGAAAGCCCTGGTGACCAGGTCCTGCTGCTCAGTATCTTTCTCTTTAGTCATAATAAGTTATCACTGAATGTGTAAACAGATTGGTGAATAGTAAGCCCCAGCGAACTCTATGTCACTGGATGGATCATTGTGATGATCCATATCTGTGCATAAGTTCTACCTAAAAAAACGACTCCACTCATTAAAACTTGGCAAAAACTCTTTGCATACAATGACCTGCAACTCTTATCAACAACGGATCAGATCAAGTTAAAAAGATCTAATGAAAAGTCACTACTATTGTCGCTCTGATCACTACTGATGTCAAAAAACTCATTACCAACGTTATAATAATCACTACTAATGTCAAAATAATCACTACTGTTGTCACTGATCACGTCTCAGGCCTTGTGCCGTCTGGCCTGGAGGCAGCGGGGATCTCTTTTGATCTATCAGGAACACTAAGGTACTAATTATTGGAACTACCTTGTGGAAAATGGGGATAAATAAATGCTTAGTTCTTATACAGGTCTCAACTTGCCTCCCTGATAAAAACTGTCGTCAAAGCTAAATCACAGCCACAGGCATTTTCGGTGGATAAATTTTTGAGAAATAGAAGCATACATGCAGACTCGTGTCGCAAGTAATTGAAAGTAATGATTTATTTAAATAATGCGAGTCACCTTACCTCACAGTGGAAGTTTAAGTCTAACCTCACTACCATTGTCACTTAAAATCATTACCAACGTCGAAATAGTCTCTACCATTGTCTTTTAAGTCACTCCCGTTGTCACTTATGTCGCTACTGTTGTCAGTGACAATGCTCCAGCCCAGTAACCATGCGGCCTACAGCGTACCGGGATCTTCTTTGTACTCTCTGGCACCTTTGGGATCATTTATTGGATCTACATGAGGGATAAAATCTTTTGACGATTTCGTAGTGCAGTTATACCAGCGACTTAGCAAGACAAAAGCTGCAATTTAGTGACGAGTTACTAGTCTGCCCAACAAGAGCAATGCAGAGAAGATATGTGGTGAAATGACCATGGTAGTGAGTCTAATCACTACCATGGTCCGCAGTAAGCGTTACTTACGCAATGAACGTCGGACTGATTTGCAACAACATGGGCTACGGCGCATCAGAAGGCGGCCGTTGTGCTTCAGCAAAACAGCCCTGCTTTATTTTAATTCTTCAATGTTAATCATGAACTCAGATCTGCCAGTAAGGCCGGATACAGCAGGGAAAATAGGAAAGCTACGGCTGTCCCCGAGCCCCAAATCCAGTTGAAGCTCTTTGCTTTCACCTGGCATCGCAGAAACGCCATTTACAGTCACGCCGAATGCAGCGTCCTTACGGACAGTAAGCACTGCGTCCTGAAGCCCTGTAGCGATTGAACCATCCTTTTTACGCAGCTGGCTGGCATACAGAACAGCCAGAGCAGTATTGTCAGATGTTTTGAGAGAAGCATTGACAGCTAAGGTTTTCAGATTCTCTAGCCTGACGAGATTGTTTGGAAGGTAGTTAAATTCGACTGAGCTTTCTTTAACGTTGTTCATCTCATCTTTGGCCTGAACTGTGAGAGTGTATGTTTCGCCTTCATTAAGAGACGGAAAGATCTTGGGATAATTAGGTGCATACAGGTTGTTTCCCAGATTCACCCAAGACAATTCCACCGCATCAGAAACAGGGCCACCGCGAAGAGTCATACGGCTTAAGGATGGTTTAGTTAGAGCATCGGTGAGCTGTATACGGACGTTCTCCAGCCCATATACTGTTACGTTTTTGCTGATCGGTTTTCCTTCGTAGCTAATACTTACAGATGGTGCTGTATTATCAACGACAACTGTTTGATAAGGGAGGTTACCGGTATTGTTGAATGTATCTTGGGCATTAATCACCACGTTATAACTGCCTTCTGGTACCTCTTTCATGTTGAACTCATACGTGTAGTTCCCAGACGCCATATTTCTACCTGTTTGTTTGCCGGTTACGCTTATTTCTGCGTTGTTACGGTTTTTATCTGACAACCAAACTCGATTTACATAAACATGGTCGAAATATGAACCATCTCCAGGTTGATTCACGTAAACCTGGAGAATGTTGGTGGTTTCATTGTAATCAAATCCAGTGACGGAGGGACCCAGTGTATGCCAGGCTATATTCTCCCATATAGGGGCAAAGAAGGTTGCTTCGGTGGTTGACCTTACTTCATAGCCACTATGAAGATAACCGGTAGTGCCATTTATAATATCCTGGGGCAAAGAGACGGTACAGGTTGTTGAGCCAGCTGGAATACTGCATGTTGCTCCGCCAGTGATTTTTTGATCATATGGCCTGGCCTGTACATTGAATCGGATATTAGTAAGTTTTATAGGCATATCAGATGCCTTGAACAGGTTCCAGTTTACGCTGTTGAACCATGTTCCATCAGCCTTTTGTCGTTCTATGGGTGAACTTCCCCAAGCCGGACTCTTTACAGAGGCAGGATCCCAGTTGAGCCAGCTGGCATACTGACCAAGATCTCCTCCAGACCATTGATATGTATTCACAGGTCTATAGTAGTTTCCATCTAAGGCACCCTGTGGCAGCTTAACTTCCACGTAGACATAGGTGGCATCTTCGGAAAGGACCTGTACTCCGCCATAGTTATTGGTAATGCTCATGCCACCATTTCGATATGGCTTCCAGTTAGTTCTTGGGATACGTATAACCAACTTGTAGGGGTTTTCCAGCACTGTAAGGCCTCGTTTAAACGGGACGTATCCCGAAGAAATGCCGGGTACAACACTGGTGCTTACACGTGAGTCATGAACTGCAAATGGCGTAAATTCTCCCATTTGATCGTCATATAAAAACCGCTGGGGAGGAATGTTAAGCGTATTTCCTGCCAGGTCCGTAACGATGAAATTGAAGGTGAATTCTTCATCAAGATCACTTGAGGGCATGCCAGCCTGGGTGTTCATATCTTTAATCCACGGATAGAACGCACGTTTATTGGCTGTGTCATAACTCAGGTTATTGTCGGAGACCACAGAACCATTACTTCGTTTAATGACAAGACGGATCTTGTCAATTCCACTAGCATCCTCAATACCGTCTGCAAATATAGAAAACTGGCCACTACCGCCTCGGCCCAACTCCCAAAGTGGCCCAGAAAGTACCATGTCGTAACCTGCGTTTTGACTCGGATAAATACTCTTATAGCGTGGAGGAGTTGTATCAACGATGAAATGATAAGTAGATGTGCTCACTACAGTCTGGCGAATATCCAGAGTTTCATTGACTACAGTAAAGGTCCCTTCTCCGAGCGCCGGTAGAACCATATCCTTTCCATAGTATTCTGTTCCATCGGCAGCAACGATACGATCTGCAACGCTCGTTTTGGTCGAGACGGAGGAATACATAACCTTTTTATCGCTGTCTCGTGTGACCGTCACTCGCTCGTACCGATCAAGACCCGATATCAAGTTCAGAGTCAAAACACCAGCGGGATTAAGATATGTTTGTGTTGCAGGTTTGATATTCCGAACAGCCTTATTGGTATCTGTAAATGAGTAGCTAAATACCTGAGCATGTGCCGAAGATACAGTAGCAAGGGCAGTTGCAACCATGCAGCCAATTAGAGTTTTACGCATATGATGCTCCGGGAATAGGTTATAGCCTTATTCTACGGATTCAGCCTACAAGGTCCGGTCGGATAAAGTGATAATTTGCCTGTTAAAAGAGACATCAAGTGAGAAAGCAACCAACGTACAGAATGCAAAATGGCGGCAGTGCATCTGGATGACGCAAAAGTAACTTTTTGTATCCACTTTTTTGGATTTTAGCCTTCAAAATGAGTATTCAACCAATCATAAAAGTAACTTTTGATAGACGCTGCTCCTTTATGTTTGCCAATTGTGCTGATATGTTTGTAAATTCAAGGAAGCGAGATTTTAAAAGCATCTGTTGAGTCAAATTTATGTAAAATAACAGGGAAACCATCACTTCTAGGTTGAGGAAACCCAATGTTATACATGCTCTTATGCTGTTTTCTGATGCTCAACAGTACATTCGTTATGTTCAGAGCAATGTCTGCAATAAGTAAAGGATCCGCTAAAGAAAACCGGTCTGAAATATCGCTGATAGTCCTAGCAACACTTGGAATCGCATCACCATTCATTGTCGCAATGATTACTATTAATGAAAGTATGACATCTAAAACAGTAACAGATTTTTCTTTGGGTGCTCAGTGGTACGGAATGGTTTCAGCGGTAGCGCTAATGGGGTTATATGCTCGACGCGTTTGGAAAGAGAAGAAGTCCTTATTTACTGGCGCTTTCCTGGCCTCTTCCTTAATGGCCTTTATTTTTACTGACAGCCTTGTTTTCGTATCCCAGAAGGACACCGGCGTTCTGGCTACTTTCGTACTCGATAAAAACGCTGGAGATATTGATTGTAGTCGCCCGGCTATGATTGTCCATTACAGTAAAGGTGTTCCAACGGACTGGCGTTGCCCAACCAGTATCATGTTGATGGCGTATTCTTCATATCCTTTTTTACCCTGGCCTGAGTATAGCCATGGTACCAGCCAGTCTCTTACGGTTGTTATTGATACATTTATGGAAAACGCTGTTAATCTCAGCCAAAAATAAAAAATAAACCTCACTAGTGAGAGGTTTTATAAACCTGAGCCACCAATCTAATTAACTCTATATTTTTGTTTTAGCTTTTTTAAAGATAGACTTGGCTTTGTTGAATAAATCGAACTTTTGCTGAGTTGAAGGATCAGATCACGCATCTTCCCGACAACGCAGACCGTTCCGTGGCAAAGCAAAAGTTCAAAATCACCAACTGGCCCACCTACAATAAAGCCCTCATCAACCGTGGCTCCATAACTTTCTGGCTGGATGATGAAGCTATTCAGGCCTGGTATGAGTCGACAACGCCTTCATCACGGGGAAGACCTCAGCGCTATTCTGATCTCGCCATCACCACCGTTCTGGTCATTAAACGCGTGTTCAGGTTGACCCTGCGGGCTGCACAGGGTTTTATTGATTCCATTTTTACACTGATGAATGTTCCGTTGCGCTGCCCGGATTACACCAGTGTCAGCAAGCGCGCAAAGTCGGTTAATGTCAGTTTCAAAACGTTCACCCGGGGTGAAATCGCGCATCTGGTGATTGATTCCACCGGGCTGAAGGTCTTTGGTGAAGGCGAATGGAAAGTCAAAAAACACGGCAAAGAACGCCGTCGTATATGGCGAAAGTTGCATCTGGCAGTTGACAGCAACACACATGAAATCATCTGTGCAGACCTGTCGCTGAACAATGTGACGGACTCAGAAGCCTTCCCGGGCCTTATCCGGCAGACTCACAGAAAAATCAGGGCAGCCGCGGCAGACGGGGCTTACGATACCCGGCTCTGTCACGATGAACTGCGCCGCAAAAAAATCAGCGCGCTTATTCCTCCCCGAAAAGGAGCAGGTTACTGGCCCGGTGAGTACGCAGACCGCAACCGTGCCGTTGCTAATCAGCGGCTGAGCGGAAGCAATGCACGGTGGAAATGGACAACGGAATATAACCGTCGCTCGATAGCGGAAACGGCAATGTACAGAATGAAGCAGTTGTTGGGAGATTCACTGACGCTGCGTGACTACGATGGTCAGGTAGCGGAAGCTATGGCCATGGTGCGTGCGTTGAACAGGATGACAAAGGCTGGGATGCCAGAAAGCGTGCGTATTGCCTGAAAATCCAGCCAGCTCCAGGGTCGTTCGCACGAAATCTTATTTATTCAACAAAGCCCATCTCATCTTCTAACACGCTTCGGTAAATGGTCTTGGCCGAGAGTGTGCCCGGTAACGAGTACTCAACATAATTGTTTGAAACTCTTACCGATTTAGGGATTTTACCACTGAGCTGGGTTTCATTCGTTGAAGGCATTACAGTTACTTTAATCACAGTTGCCGGTGACCAGAAATCCTGATAACGCACTTTATGAATTTTATCAGCTCTAAGGCCTAACGTAAGCGTGCAGTGAGAACCGTATTGACGAAGTGAAGCTGGTCAGGCAGGCAGAGTAACCCGCCACGGGAGCAGAGCACCCACCCGGTTCACAGGCCAGTCGGCGATGACATCAAGTACATGATGCAGATAGCGTTCCGGATCCACGCCGTTTAATTTGCACGTCCCGATAAGACTGTACAGTGACGCACCGCGCTCACCACCATGATCCGAGCCGAAGAACAGCCAGTTTTTTCTCCCCAGACTGACCAGTCGTAGGGCGTTTTCGGCAATGTTATTATCCACCTCCACCCAGCCATCTTCTGCATAGCGGGTCAGCGCCGGCCACTGGTTCAGCGCATACCCGAACGCCTTCGCCAGTTCTGAGTGCCTTGAGAGGGTTTTCTGTTTCTCCCGCAGCCACCCCTCCAGTGACGCCAGCAGCGGCAGCACTTTTTGGTGCCGGACTGCCTGCCGTTCCTCTGCTCTTTTACCTCTGAGCTCCGACTCGATGGCATACAGCTCGCCGATCCGTTTCAGCGCCTCCTCCGTCAGGGCTGACGGGGTACGGACGTGAACATCGTGGATTTTTCGGCGGGCATGGGCCCAGCACGCGGCTTCCTTTATATGGCCGTCGCGGTAGAGCTCGTTGAACCCGGCGTAGGCATCAGCCTGCAGTACGCCACTGAAGCCTGCAAGATGGGTCTGAGGGTGGATACCTTTTCTGTCCGGGCTGTAAGCGAACCACACTGCGGGGGCCAGCGCTGATCCGGCGTTGCGGTCGTCTCGAACGTACGTCCATAAGCGCCCGGTCTTCGTCTTCTTATTGCCTGGCAACAGCACCGGGACAGGCGTATCGTCAGCATGGAGTTTGCCGTCGGTCAGGACATAGTGCTGAAGGGCTTCATCCAGCGGTGCCAGCAGACGACAACACGCATCCACCCAGCCCGACAGTACAGAACGACTCAACACTACACCCTGGCGGGCATAGATCTCCGACTGGCGATACAGCGGTGTGTGCTCTGCATACTTTGAGGTCAGCACTCGGGCCAGCAGCCCCGGTCCGGCGATCCCCCGTTCGATGGGGCGCGAAGGAGCCGGGGCCTGAACGATGCGATCGCACCGACGGCAGGCATGCTTTTCACGGACTGTCCGGATAACCCGGAAGGCGCTGCGCATCAGCTCCAGCTGTTCGGCGGCATCCTCACCCAGGTAACTCAGCGAACCACCGCACTCCGGGCAACACGGCTCAGTCGGCAGCAGCCGCTTCTCATCCCGTGGGAGTGACTCAGGGAACGGTTTGCGGGTGCGGGTCTGACGCAGCGGGCGCTGCACTGCCGGGTCATCCACCCGGCCGGTCAGCGTATCGCTTTCCTGCTGCAGCAGGTTCAGGTCAGCTTCCATTTGCGCGATACGGCGGGATACCTTTTCGGAACGACTGCCGAAGTTCATCCGGCGCAGCTTATCCAGTTGCGCCTGCAGATGGTCTATTTCGCGTTCCCGGTTGCTCAGCTTTTCCTGCAGGGCGTGGATCAACGCTTCCTGTTCGGCCAGGCGCTGTTTCAGCAGAAGGATGTCGTCAGAAGAGGTGTCGTTCATAAGCCTGTATTTTACCAGGCTTATTCTGCGACAACCAGGATAAAGAGCGCTACAACATGGTCAGGGATGTCAGTAACCGCTTTGGCTGTCGCCAGTCGATACCTTCCATCAGCATCGCCAGTTGCGCCGGCGTCAGGAACACTTTGCCATCGCGGGCTGAGGGCCAGGCGAAGCGACCACGTTCCAGTCGCTTTGTCAGCAGGCACAGACCATCGCCGGTGGACCAGAGCAGTTTTACCTGACTGCCGCTGCGTCCCCGGAAGATGAAGACGTGGCCGGACATCGGGTCATCTTTCAGCGCGGTCTGCACCTTTGCGGCGAGGCCATTGAAGCCGTTGCGCATATCGGTGATACCGGCAACCAGCCAGATTTTTGTGCCTGCGGGAAGATTTATCATACAGGCCCCCGCATCAGTTCGCGCAGGACAGTGCTCATGAGTTCAGCAGAGGGATGAGTCAGTGTTATTTCTCCTCCCCGACATTTTATGTGGCAGGTAGCGGGAGGAGAGCAGGATGGTAGTTCGAAGGTTGGGAGAGAAGAGCCCGCCTGAAGCTGCACGGGTATCAGGGCAGGAAGCGACGATGAGTTTTTTCGGGGCCGACAGACCCGCCCTTCACGCTGCCAGAGCCTTATCCATTTAAAGAGCAGGTTATCATTGACGTCATGTTTCCGGGCCAGTGCGGCAATACTGCCTTCTTCTTCAAGAGCCAGCCTGACCAGTTCCATTTTGAATTCAGGGGAATAGTGTTTCCGGGGAAGTCTTTCTTTAGCGCGCATGAGGTGTCCACCTGCAAAATAAGTGGGTGCTTAAGTTACAGGATCCTGGATTCGGGACCAGACGGTACTCAGACGACGCTTACGGCCTAACCACACATTTCCGGCGATAAGAACAATAAGCAATCCATAAACTGATCGTCGAATGTTACGCCTTTTAATCACAATGTCCCCCATCCCTCAAATATCATTCTAAATAACTGCACCAGGATATCATGAGCGTAATTAATAGAATTCTTCATAACCGGGGTTTTCAGTTGAGTTTGCGGACTCTTTACTTTGCGGTTTCTCACCCTCTAGTTGAGTATCCCTGACAGGCTTGGATTTACCCATGCTCCTCTGAAAGGTATCCATAACAAACTCAATATCTTCTTCTGGCAGGCTGGTGGGTTGGTTGCTCATAGGACTTCCTCTTGTTGAATACGTTCGGCGTACAGGATGCGAACCGAAACGGTCGTGTTTTCAAACTCGTTCTCAAAAACGTCCATCCATTCCGTCCGGAATTCTTCCCCCAAAAGGTTATCGAGCCCCTGAAGAGATAATGGAAGAACGGCTGCTAGAGATCCCCCGGCTGCGAGATGAGATGCAGCTGCCTGGAGATGCAGCCTGGCCCGGTTATCGGCAAAAGGTGGGTTCATCACGACATAATCAAACTTCTTCTGTTGATTAGACTTAGACCATGTGAGGAAGTCAGCTTCTGTCGTATCGTATCCCTTAGCCCGGGAGATAAGGCAATTCAAAGTATCAAGCTCGATGCCAGTAACGATCACACCGGCAGGGAATGATTTAAGCAAATCCGCATGGCCAATATTAGGCTCCAGGAGGGTATCCCCTTCCCCTGCACCAAGCAGGGAAGATACATATTCGCTGATTCGGCAAGATGAAGGGTAAAACTGATGCGATACAATATCAGGCATCTCCCCTATCTGGCCGATGTAACGAATAACCTCACACGGATCATAGGAAAATGTCACATCGTATTTTGTTACTGTTGCCCCTAAGAACCGAAGGGTGTCAGCGGCAACACTCGAAGATTTGCGTTCGGCGAGAGACCCTAAAGATGTCCAGCAACTCCATTTATTGTCCCCGTCATTTTTAAACATCAGTTCAGAAAGCTGCATCCGGGTATCAAAGTCGATGCACTGCTTAAGTACAGGGAATGCCTCCAAAGATTTCTTGCTATGAGCCATACGGTCGGCAGGTAATGCCAGCGGTACGATAGCTGATAAAATATTGTTAAGCCGCTCGGCGATATCAGGGTGGACGTCAATATGCATTGATCCATTTTTGTAAACCCTGAAACGAATACTGTTGCCATCGATGCAGATCCATTTTCTGAACCCCTCATGTTCGACCAACGCCTCAACCAATGATTTGGTGTTATGGATCGCCTTCACCTGTTCGCCACGGAAGAATGCGCATATAACGCGGAGCTCGCTCAGCGGTGAAATGCCAGACTCTTTAAAATCCACCCTTAATTTCTGCCAGGGGTATTTAGACGGCTCGCAAACTCCGGTAGTGATCATGCGGGTGGAGAACCCAAAAGCTTTGTTTGTCTTGTGACTGCGGCTCAGAGACTGGAAGACGTCGTAAACCCTTTCTTTAATAAATTGATTGCGGTCATTAAGCAAAGCAACGACTGTGCCCACTACAGCGTCAGCTGTGAAATCAGGGATCACCTGAGGCGGCATAATATAACGGTCGGCCGTAAACTGCTTATCCCATTCGTTACGTTTGGCATCCGACATGATAGGCAAAACATCAGTGAGTGCCATAACGCGTTTCCAGTATTCTGATCTCAGAGCGTTTTCTGCGAACAAAGCATCCGCTTCTGAGATGCTGTGGTTGTAGCCTGAGAGATAAGAATAAAGTTTCTGGTGATTGTGGGTTTTGAACTGGACAGCCATGAGTTTCAACAAGCAGAGTTCATCATTATAGGACTCAACAAGATCCGCGATAATGCCGAGCTCTTTGCGCATATCTGGAAGAAATGTTTCAGGAGAGCTAACCACCAGGCTATGAGAGGTTGTTAAAGCCAGTACGCTGTGACCTGCATTATCGGGTTTAGCTTCAGAATCAAGAGATGACATTTTACCGGTCCTTTAGAAAAAACTTTTACCAGGATAGCAACGTCGCTCAGTAACCTAATAGGTTCAGTGACACGAAAAAGTTTTTTATGTCTCTGAATAAAACTTAAAGATGTCAACTCATAGAAAGAAGCAAAAAAAAAGCCCCGCATAAACGGGGCAAGAACGATACATGGAGGTTTAAAAAAGGCGGGCAAAAAGCCTGAATCCTTAATGACTCTGACAAAACCAGCACTTTGCCAAAAGTAAATTATTCTGCGTCCGGCTGTGGGTCAGTATCCTGATCGGTCTCTTCCCCTGCCTTCTTAGCATTTTTTTTACGTGGGTATTTTGGCTTCTCACCATTAAGTTTTGCCTGACGATTCTCCGCACGGCGAAGCTGCTTGTTCTCTGATTCTGTGATCTCTTTTGAAAGATTTCTCAACATCTCCAGAGTACTGCGGTTCAACGTAATGTTGATTTCTTCGTCAGCACTTGAATCTGTCAGCTCCGGCAATTCAATATCCCCCAGTTTCTGTAATAAGCTGGTGGTGATGAGTTTGACGCCTTCTACGGCTTTTGTGGCAATAACCGGCGGAATCCGTGCTGGCTTGAAGTCTGAAGGTCTGACTCGTACCTGACCATGTTGGGTTTTTTTCACCGTGATGCCATTCGCATCGGCCTGCTCAAGTTCTGCGATCATCTTCTTGATACGTGAAATTGCTTCTGTTTCGCCGAGCTCATCGATCAGTGAAAGCACGTTAACATACGAAATAGCGTCAGCATGAATCCATTTCTTGATAACAACAGAACAGGTTGTCAGGCGGATAAGAGAACTGATGGTCGTCGGGCTTTTATTTTCACGTTGAGCAATTCGTTCGAGTGACCAGCCAGCAAGAGAATGTAGGCGACGATAGGACTCGCCAAGCGCAACAGGAGAAAGCGCAAGACCACGGTTACCATCAATGGTCGCGAGCTCACAGCCAATTTCATCTTCTTTAATCTCAACGCAAAGGATTGTGATGTCATGATCTTCATCACATGCCATCATTGCGGCTTTTAAACGGCAGTGCCCCTGGCGAACAAAAGGTACCCCATCAATGACACGTACTCGGATAGGGTCTACATAGTCACCTCGAATGTAGGCATTCTTGATGTTGTAGATGTGTTCTTCAACCTCAGGGAGCTTATAGTAATCGTCACCCATTCCCATTTCGCGGGAGTTGAAGCCTGGCGTGACCTGAATTACTGAAGGGTGGATAGCCCATGCTTTCTGGTCACTTACTTCAGTACAAAGTTCAGGGTTTGCATCACGGAACTGTTTAAGCCCAGTGACGTAACGGCCTGTGCCAGTAACTACTGAAAAGGCAACATGGGCCGTTTTAAAGACCTTGTCATTAGCTTGCTGTGTAGGTTCTGTCAGTAAAACACTCATAGGGGCTCCGTTACATTTTTCTGCTTACTTTCTGCGTAGCGGGGATACTACCGAAAAAAAAATTCATAATTTTTCGCAAAAAAGGTACTTTTTGAGCCTATTCTGATTTTTTACAAAAAAAGGTGGCTCCCCATTACTTGTGATGGCATAAAAATCGCTTCATAAACAAATACATAAATCCAAAACATAAAGTTCAGGTATAAGTGAGGAAAAATCTTATAAATCCGAAATGCTGAAAGTCAAAACTGTGCGTCTTAAACAACTTTTTTTTGCTCCCTAAGTTATTAGTTAAAGCCCGTGGTTAGGTACGATACCAGCACCTAAATTTCTCTCTCAGGTATAGACACTTTGACTCGACATCTCAGACACATGCCGATAATCAAATGGGCTGGTGGAAAAACGAAACTGATGCCTTTCATCAGCCATCACTACCCACACGATCATAGTTGCCGGTGGGTAGAACCCTTTATAGGCGGTGGTGCCGTTTTTCTGAACATGTTTGCACAAAATGCATTGCTTGCAGATAGCAATCCAGACTTGATCAACCTATACAGGACTATTCAAAGACAGAAAACTAACTTTATAAATCAGGTCCAAAACTTGGCGGATAAAACCTTTGTCGAAAAGGACTACTATGAGATGAGGGACCGTTTCAACAAAACCTGTATTTCTGGTCAATCGCTTCAAAGAGCGGCTTTGTTTTACTCCCTGAATCGCCTGGGCTATAACGGTATGTGCCGCTATAACTCAGAAAGAATCTATTCAGTGCCGTGGGGGAAACATACAGAACTGAAGCTTGACCTCAATAAAATAGACTACCTTTCATTTCGTCTTTCAGGTATTGAACTGATCACCGCTGGTTTTGAGGAGACTCTGGCCGCAACCGGTGAAGGAGATCAGATTTACTGTGATCCGCCATATGACAAAACAAGCAAAACTAGTTTTGTCAGTTACGATGGTAAACCGTTCAGCCAAAGCGACCACGTGCTGTTAGCAAATATGCTCGTTGACGCTCACAGAAAAGGCGCTGCTGTTGCGATATCAAATAGCCTGACATCATTCACTTTGGGCCTCTATGAAGAGCGTGGATTCGTCATACACAGACTCAGCGCTTACCGATCCGTAGGAAGTAAGCCGAATACACGGAAAACGGAAACAGAAATACTGGCCGTGCTGAAATAGAGTAAATTCTAATCAACTGGGCTAATCCATTCCTCAAAAGTTAATACCTCAGGGTAAGTTCGTTGAACATAAGGTATAAACTGAAGCTCTTCTATTCTCCGGTCGCCCCTCTTTCCTTCGCAAATAAATGAAATGAGTCCTTGCTGAGAAAGGCCAGTAAGGACGCTCATAAGTCTTATATTTAGACTTTTAAGCTGTAAGTCGTTATTAATGTCCTCCACTTTATGAGAGCTCTGGCCTGAACGTTTAAGATACTCGTAAACCATGAAATTCGAATTTCGTCGTTTTAACAATTTTTCGGTTATGCATTCCTGAATGAAGTCGCCAAGAGCATCTAAAAGCGGACTGAGAACTACCGGGAAAGTTAATGTGTAACTTTGAGAAGTTTTAGACAAAGTGAATGAGTTTAGAAAGCTAAAGTTTAGTCTCTTTTTTGAATATGGAACATAAGCGACAAGAGTAGTCGACATAACAGTAAGTAAAGCTTCAAGATGGTTCACTGTTATTAAAGTGGCTTTATCTGTATTTCTAAGATTATGGAAATCAATAAACGCTACTCTTGAACGGCTAAGCCAATCTTGTACTTTAATGTCGATAGAAAATTGCGAGATATGATTTGAACATTCATTTTGGGTGATAGGGCATGCAGACGAAAGATGGTTATGGATTATCATGCATAGCACAAAAAAAGGAAAACGGCAGGCTGTGGGGCATTGAAAACCGGTTAAAGAAAGCTTAGACGTTTCATATGCGCTTACCGGAAAAGTAACTTTTCTTAACGTTGGCTTTGACGATGTTCTTGCATTTTTACAAATGAAACCGAGACCCAGATCATTGTGCATTTTAAAGTCCATCTCCATCATCACCTTTTAGCCTTAACTGTATGGTATTGGTATACAAAAAATTAAAATTATAATTAATAAGATTATCATTTTTTTACAATAGAAAAGGTTCTGATAGAGGAGAATTTAAATGTAAAAGATTTATACTCGCAGATCTTTATGAGGGATAAAACCCATTGCGTAAGCAACAATATTACGTGAGTGAGTCCTAACGACAGTTAAAGTCTTGGCTCTATATTTAAGCAGCAAAAACATTTAACTGTCTTGGAGTTTATTTAACTTAAAAACTGTTATTGCAGCATAATTTTTCGAATCAAATTCATAGAATTTTCTGACTTTTCCAGTCAAATGATAACGTTCACCCAATAAAATGTGATCCTGTTTATCGGCCGTTAAAGCGATCCCGTCATTTCTAACTTTACCAGTAAATGTAAAAAAATAACTCCCTTTACTTTTTGCGTACGCGGCCCTGACTTCAGTAAATGTTAGTTCAATGCTTATGACCTGGCCGATATTGTAGCTATGTTTTAAAATTTCTTGTTCATTTTCCGGAGTTTCAGACAACATCACATCAAAAGTTGTAAAGAAACAATCCAGCTGGCGTTCTGTCAAGAAACGGTTATTGTCTAATTGCGCCAATATACTATTAGAAAACTTAGTGTTAGCCTTTTTTGCTTTCTCAATAAGGACGTGGTTTCTGGATTTCCATGCTTCGAGTGTTGGGTTAACACGCAGTTCCGGAATGTTATCGAGAAAGGTAATTGGCTCTAGTGCCACTAATTTTTCAATAATGGGTCCAACTGTTTGTACCCCATGACACTTTTCACATAAATCAGCCCCTTTGTGGCCTGTGCCCGCACATTCGTTACATTCTCTTTCGATAGGTGCATAATAATTTCCATCTCCGTTAAGTGATACATTCACTGAGGCTGGTACCATATGACCATCAAGAGTAAAGAAAAGAGATTTCATTTTCGAAACACCTCCAAACGTGCCTCTACGATTGCTACAGCTTCTTTCACAGTTTTTTCATAGTGGTCATGCCCTTCAGGAAATTGATCAAAACGTTTACCGTGTTCTAACTCTTCCATGTTGCGTTTAAGGACTTCATGAGTTAGAAGCAAATCACTATAATTATCGATAAGAGTCAGCTTTATAGGTTTAATCACTCAACTAATCCTCGTTTTTAATATTCCTTAAGGAGATCTCGAATTTCCAGAAGCTCTTCTAATTTTGGTTTAGAAACAATGATTGCTGTATTTTCGTCGTTAAGTAAAGACAATAAAATATTTAGCTTTTCATCATTCAAGATTATTTGAACACCATCATTGGAAAATATTACATTATTACTATTAACATTTTTGAACAAGTGTGCACTATCTCTACCAAATTTTAGTTCTGTTTGAGTATTCGTTATAGATTCCGTATGTGTACTTTCCACAAGCTCAAGAAATTCAGATTTTAGCCGTTCTGTTTTCTTATGCGAGAGGCGCTTAATACCCAAAGTCTTACGAGTGACTGCCGAATTTTTCTTTTCTGGTCCGCCTTTATTTAAGGTGTCTGGTCCTGCTCCAGCTGCATTGTGTTCAGGTATGCCTACAATTTTGCTCGTTGTAGTCTCAATATTCTTAACGCCAGGTAAGAAACCTTCTATATGTTTTAAAACCATTTTGTGATCGTTGGAATATTTTAACATTATTTCAATGGCGAGCGTTTTTTTGATTAGATTTAGGCTAATCAAATGTTGAAGCTCTAATGGCATATCAAGGATTTTTAGCATATTACGAATTGCGGTAGTTGATCGTTGATATCGCATTGCTAGTTCTTCAACCGAATACCCGAGACTAACAGCATGAGCTAATGCATGAGCTTGCCCAACCGGATTTAGCCCATTGCTTCTGTTACCATCGAGGTTCTCAAGGTATTCTTCAATTTCGTTTTTATAATCGATTAGGATAACAGATAATTTTGGAATATTAGCACCTTCAGAAATTGCTAATTTTAAGCCATGAAAACGAGTATGACCTTGACGAACTAAATATTTACCTTTTCTTTTTACGACCTTGATCATATCAACCTGCCTTCCTTCCTTAAAGGCTTGTTTGATTGACACAATCATCGACTTGACAGGTTCTTGTTCGTAACACAAATCTCCGATTACCGCCTCTCGGGGATTAAATCCCTTTTCAATTTCAACTAGATTAGTATCCACTTCAATGACTGTATGTTTGCTGTTGTTCATATCTTCCTCCTGTTTACTACATGATACATGAACCTCAAATTTGCCAAATAGGGCTGATACATCTAAAAGGTAAACTCAAAAAATTTGCTTAATAAAATTAAAATAAAAACTGTCTTGAATAAAACAATGATAGTAGACCCTCGTTCATTTCCGTTTGCGATCTGTAGATATTGTTAAAGGAGCGCTATTCCTTGTTTTATATGGACTTATCATTGTTTTCAACAGGATAGATCAATTCTTTAGATCACTAAAGATCAATAGAGTTCAAGTAAAGATCACGGCATCTTTAACTCATTGATTATAGTGACTTTATGAAAGGATCCGGCATTCGGATGCATGCGAAAAGCATTTGAATGAATAAGGAAGGCATTTACTGGAATGCTTATGGCATTTAGGTTAATGCGTAAAAAGCATTTGCAAGAATATGTTATAAACAGTTTGCCAAATGAAAATCTTATCACCGACGAGTTAAGTTAATGATTAAAAACAACGAGTTAATCCATCCTTTTGACGTAACCAGTAATGAATCAGGTAAGACTTATCAACTGACGCCTAACTCGTCCAAGTCGGTTCAGCCCGTGGCCCTGTTGAGATTGAGTGTATTTACCCCTGTCGGCACAAAAGAAAACCGCGACCGAAACTTTGAAGTTGATGCCTCTGATGAGCTTTCGTGTATGGAAATTGCAAGATCGGAGGGTTATGACGACATCAAGATAACTGGTGTCAAACTATCTATGTCTACCGACTTTAAGTGCTGGCTCGGGATCATCATGGCTTTCAGTAAATATGGTTTTACTTCCGAGAAGATTACCCTGACTTTTAACGAGTTTGCGAAGATGTGTGGTATCAGTTCAACAAACATCAACAAACGAACTCGTGCGCGCTTTAAAGAGTCATTAATGAACCTTGCATCGGTAGTGCTTGCCTTCTCAGACTCTCGGAGTGGTCGGTTCACAGTAACGCATCTGGTGCAGAAGGCTATGATTGATCCAAAAAGCGATACTGTTGAGTTGGTTGGGGATCCTTCTATGTGGGAACTGTATCGTTACGACCATAAGACATTGTTAAGCCTTCAGGTTCTATACATTTTGGCTAAAAAAGAAGCTGCGCAATCTCTCTATATTTATTTTGAAGCAATGCCAGCTGGTACGTTGTTCGTTAATATGAAACGGTTGAGGGAAAGGTTGCTTCTTACAACCCCTATTCGTACGCAAAACCAGATAATTCGTAAAGCAATGCGGGAACTTGAATCTATCGGATATCTCGATTATCAAGAAGTTAAGAAAGGTCGCGACATACAATTTCAGATCTTCAAAAGAAGCCCTAAGCTGGCCCTCGCCAAACAAGGTTGAAAGCTACCAGGTATGCACTGGTTATAACATGCTGAAAAATAAGTTATTTATCAGTGCTATGCTTAGTGCTTCTTTTACTACTGGTCTTACATCTCGGCTTAATGTGCAAAAAAGTAACTTTTCAAACGAACTCCTGACTATTCATCTGTATGCCTTTCTGACTCAAGCGTACATGCTAGCCCATTCATTAAATGCCGTGGAGCAAGATGGTTTCGTGCGCACTCTATTCACGTGAATGCCTTTTGTGGATTACGCCTCTTACATTCATACAAATGCTTTTGATGTCGGTATCCCAAAAAATCATTCATTGAAATGCTTTTGTTTGCCACTGTATCCCGAGCATAGCTATGCAGTGGTATAAAAAGGCATTTTGGTGAATGGCATTAGGTCGAATGACACACAGTACAGCTTTGTTAAGAGCGAGAATGGTCCAAGACATCTATGACATTGGGCATCAGAAGGACTATGTGTTTGATATGAGATCAAAAAAATATCAGAAGCATCACAACTCCAATGGCATTCAAAGAAATGCCTTTGTTTTGTTAGTACACCAAACAACCCAAAATTCATGCAGTTATATCAAAGACTCATTCGCAAAAGGACTCAGCCAGAAAGCATTTGCTTAAATAGCATTGGCCAAAAGCATTCGAATGAATGATGTTCATATGGACAAGACAAAGTCCCACTCACGCCCAGAGGTGTAAAAGGCATTTAGATGAATGACGCACCGGCCGAGGATTGTATGTAGTTTCTCCAACTGATAGTTGCCGAACCAGGGAGCACAGTGATATGCGGCCTTCTCAGAATCAAGAGATAGATATTAAGGGAACAAAAAAGATTAGATATGAAGCTTAGTTACCTGCCCGATATCTAGTTAGAGCTTTTCAAACCATCAAAAGTGACTTTTATGCTTGAGGAGTCTCATCAGCTTCAGGATTGAGCTTAACGTAATCTTACCCCCTCCCCTCTTTCAAACTTTTACTAAGCGTTCACTGGTACTTTTCAAAGATTATGCTTTAGGCCTCTTTGCTTAAAAATTCACCAATCGCTAAACGTTAAAAAAAGGGGGTTTATGCGAACGGAAGGATCGGAATAAAAAAGTATTATTCATTCGCGTTTACGTGAACTCAAATCTACACGGAGTAATTATGGAACTTTCTTTAAATATTGGCCTTAGTGAAAAGAAATCTAACACGGCTGCACTTTTTAAAACAAAAAGCGCAAAAGTGATTTTGTTTGTTCTGCTGACCGTGCTTTTTTGCGGTCTGGCATATGCGGGTTCAGATGATGGGGCACTGGGAGATATTTGGTCATACATGAGTGAAAGTATGACTGGAGCTCCGGGCAAAATTCTGGCAGCCGCGATGTTGATCTCAAGCGTATATTTCTCTGTCCTTAAGCCTAACCCGGGCCTGGCACTGGTTTCATTATTCATGATGCTGGTAATGGCCAACGGCGAGAAAATTATCAGCACCTTTATGGATGCTGGCGTACCGCTGTAATTTATTGTTAATCATGCATGAGGGGGTTCATCCCCCTCTCTGGATTTTTAATGAGTAAGCAGAACGACGTTCCTCAGCATACCTATAGATTCCCTTTCAGGATCAACATGCCTCTACTGATTTTGTTTTGGGATGCAAAAAAAATAGGGCTTGCATTCATTCTGGTTGCATTTGGGAATATCTTCGAATGCTTCGGGTTTTCTGTTGTAGCAGCGGTTGTATATTGGATTGCGTATAACAAAGCAGCTGAGTCAGGAATAAGAGGATTGCTAAAACACAGACTCTGGTGGCTCGGTTTTTTGCCAGGTAAAGCAGTTTTTAGTAGCCGTTATTTCAACGATCCATTTATCAGAGATTTGTATTCTTGATGGAGCTATGAATGAAAATGCTAAGTGGCATTAACATCCCTTTTTTCAAAAAATCTAAAAAGGATGAAAACGGTGATCTTGAACAGTCATACGTAAAGAAAGATGAAAGTGCTAAGGGACGTTTTTTGGACATTAAAAAACGATTTAGCCCACAAGCTGAAGCGTCAGGTGCTGGAATTACATACAGCGCCCTGATTAATCGTGATACAAAACTTATCCGCATTAATACTGTTTCAATAGCCGTCATTGGGTTATTGGTTGCAAAGATTCTTTTTTTCACTGACCCAGTGACGATTGTTACCCCTCCAAACATGAATGAAGAGATCACGGTTGTTGGTAACAAAGCATCGGAATCTTATAAAACACAATGGGCTCTCTTTTTTAGTACCCTTTTAGGGAATATTAATCCAACTAATATTTCCTTTGTGACGGCCTATGTCCTCGATGCCCTTTCACCTGAACTACAGGCTAAAACGAGTGAGTCTTTACAGGAGCAGATAAATATCATGCAGGCTCGTGGTGTTGAGCAGACCTTTAAGCCTAATGATATTTACTTTGATCCAAAAAATGACATGGTCTATGTCTGGGGTACCAAAACGACTCGACTTGTAAATGTTCCGGACAAAACTGAATCATCGAAATGGACTTATGAATGGGTTCTCGGGATGAAAAATGGTCGCCCAAGAATTGCATATGTAAATCAATATTCCGGAACACCGAATATTAAAAAAATTACGATAAACGGCAAAGAGCAACTGGCAACGCTGGATAATCCGCCACCGTCTACAGGTAACAAGTGATGATTAAAAAAAAGGGCTTAGGGTTCAACGCAATTACCGCATTGATCATGCTCACGACTTCGAACTGCGTAATCGCTGAAGAATACCAATTGCCAGCAACAATTAATAACCCGGTTGTAATGCCAGTTGGTGCTGACGGATTTCAGAATGGAGCTGCAAAAGCCATTATTCCGGGTCAAGCTGGTTCTGAACAGTCAGGTGCACAAACAAACCTTAGTGAAGCCGGTAATGCGCAGGGACAAAAACCTACAACTGATCTCCCTACCGTGCAACTTTCCCCAGCCAGCAATGCTTCGCCTGCGGTAAGCGCTATTACTGGAGCATTATCAAATAATCCTAGTCTCCCCGGATTTGACGCACAGACCCGCTCTGGTGCAATTGATAGCTATGGGAGACCAACAGGTACCTCTTCCCAGCAGAATGCAACCAATGCGACCGCCACGTCAAAAGCCGATGAACTTTATGTCGAAGCTCGTAACCGATATAAAGAAGTTCAGCGTGTAAATGTGCCGCCTGGTGGGAATGTGGTACTGCCAGTTTCACGAGGACTTCAAAACAGAATATCGACCAGCTTCAAGAATGCTTCTGTCAGCACTTCTACCCCTGCTGAAGAGGCAAGCATATTTGTTAATGGTGGCGATGTCTTTATTTCAACTAATACCGATAAACCAATCGGGATTATGTTGTCGGAAGATCAGGTACCTGAATCGACCTATAACCTGACCCTGGTACCGCTTGATGTTCCCGGTGCGATGATTTCAGTTACTACATCTTTAAGCCCATCTATGCAAGCCAAACGTGAAACCTCATTGGATAAGCAAAACTATGAGGAAATGTTGGCCCGCTCCCAGTCAGAAGAACTGGCTCCATCGGATCCAAAACAAGACGATCATAAACAAAGAATCATTGATTTATTGACTCCTGTGGCTCTTGGTGAGGTCCCTTCAGGATTCAGTTTACAACAGGACCGACTTTCTCGTATTCCTGCGTCAGAGCAGTCCCCATGTAACTTTAATATGTATGCAAAGCTCGGTCAGAGACTGGTTGGCTCACGTGAACTTATTGATGTAATTCTTGTGAAAAACGATAAACCATACGGTCAAATCGTTGCTGATCAGCAGTGTATGGCAGAAGGCGTTATTGCAAGTGCTTTATTTGATAAAGCATACCTGCAACCGGGAGAAGAAACAGAGCTTTACATAGTCCGGGATAAATTGTTCAAGGAACGCGAGGCCCGGGTTACAACCAGACCAAGTCTAATCAGAAAATAATATGGGAAAAGTTACTTTGCCTGCTCTGCTTGGGGCCACCGTGATTGGTTTTGTCGTATTTGCTTTAACCAGCTTTTACTACAGGTCAGAATATATACCAAAAAGGAGTGTATTAATCGTTCCGGACGCACCCATTAGTATCGAAGATGGCAGTAACGCTTTTCCCGTTCAGACAGTAATAATGAACGATCCAACTCTTATTGATAAATTTGTAGGAGAGGACAATATTAATGAGGAGAATGCTTTTGACTATCACAAAAGTAACGTTTTGGAACCTAATTACAAACATGAAATATCTAGAACGAGCCAGATAGATAAAGCTGAAATGAATCATCCATCTGTTCGTGAAAACTGGGCCAGAGCAGGTGATCCCTATATCGTTCCTCAGATGTCTGACAGCGAACGAAATCTAAAAATTAAACGATTCCAGAAACCTACAAGTGGAGCTAATCATGGACATTAAAAAGGCCTGGGAAAATAAGACCGTCAGACTTTCTGTTATTGGCGCTCTGCTGGTAGTGATTGTTTATATTATTAGCCAGTCTATTTTTTCCACACCAGTTAAGAAAGAAAAGAAAACACAGAAAAAAGACATGCAGACCAATTTGTTGTTAGATGATTCGCAAATGAACAAATTGAGTAATGAAGAAAGCCAGAAAGTATATAAGGAAATGGTTAAGCAAAACCGACTTGATCAAAATGCGGCGAAAGAGGACCGCGAAAAAGCAGAAAAAGCCCAACAGGAAACTAAAGCCCAAGTTGCAAGTTTAACTTCTCAACTTCAGCAGCTGTCTCAGCAAATTAATGATATGCAGACTAATCGAAACGGCAATCGTAACTTGGATGCTGGTAGTTCGCGTAAAACGATTAATGAGCAGGCACCGGCAGCTCCTTATCAGCTTAATGCTAATGCGCCGATTAATGGCGTAAACCCTAATTACGCGTCTATCACACCTACGCGTAATAGCCCGATGAGAACAATCACACAAAGTTCCATTAAGACTAATGGTACCGATGGTGTCATTCAGGTTATGCCCGTGTCTGAAAACAGAATCAAGGAAGGCAGAGAGGTCATTGCAGGAGATAAAGCGCCTACTCGGACTGTACGAGGTGATGGTACTGCGCCAGTTGATAGCAAAGCGCGGCATGCTGCCCGAAAAGATGAAATGTTTCTTCCGGCAACATCTATTATCACTGGTGTTCTGATTACCGGGCTTGAAGCGCCTACAAGCCTTTCTTCCAAATCAGAACCAATGCCAGTAACAATGCGTATTAAAAAAGATGTCATCATGCCCAATAATTTCACCATGGATTTGCGTGACTGTAACCTTCTGGGTTCAGCTGTTGGTGATTTGGCGTCACAGCGTGCTTACATACGTGCCACTTCTATCTCTTGTGTTAATTCAAAAGGGAAAGCTTTTGACGTAAAACTGGAAGCATATGCTGTAAGTGAAAATGACGGAAAAAATGGGATCCGAGGCACGCTTATCAGCCGAAATGGTAACGCAATTGCAGGAGCTGCATTTGCCGGTGGACTTTCTTCACTTGCCGGTAGCTTAAGCCCCAGTAAGGTATCTTCACTTAACATCGACCCTAATTCACAGGCTCAGTATCAGTCCCCTAATTTTGGTGCACTTGGGGCATTAGCCGGGGCTGGTGCAGCTCAAGGTGGCCTTAATCGACTCGTCGATTACTACACCGCAATTGCAGAACAACAGTGGCCAATCGTAGAAATTAGCCCTGGCCGAGCTATTACATTTGTCGTTCAGACCGGAACTACAATTCCAACGAATCTGACCAGTCGCTGAGGTTTAAATGGATAGTTTAGAAAAAAAAGAATCGACTGAATCAGCTGGACCTGAAATCACTAAAAAAATGGTGCGAGAAAGGACAACAAAAAAAATTACCTTCGAAATTGATATTGAAAAAATATTGAAGTATTTATTTTTCTTCGCCTTTGCCGTTTTGGTCATTATTTATGGTTATAAAGGCTTTATGAATGTTTACGATTACTTCAATAAACAATCACAGCCTTCGTACAAGATTGCAGTGCTTGACATGCCTGAATTACGTAAGGAATTTTTCAAGCATCACGAAGGCCGTACTGCTGACAATGATAGAACTCAATTCGAAGAATATTTCAGAACATTAATGAAGATCTACCGTGACCGTGGCTATTTAATTATTGATGCAACGCTTGCCGTTACTGTACCGGATAGTGTTGAAATCGTCACTTATATGGAACTTGAAGATAGCTCTGAAGCGGTACAATCAAGTTCTTATAATGCAAAGAAGTAGAGGGCACCCAATAGTGAAAAAGTTACTTTTCCCTTTAATGGCGGCTTTCGCCATTATGGCGAATACGGTCACTTATGCTTCAGAGCAGGTCCTAACTAATAGTGATGCTGCTGCGTTAATGGCAAAGGCAAAGGAAGGCGGCGTTTCACCCAGTCAGATCTCGGGTGCGTTATCAAAAATGAAAGGATATAAACCTAAGGATGCCATATACATTCCTTCTGGTGGGCTATACCTCTTTCAGGACGAGCGTTCGCAGCTAATGGCAGTAACGACCGATGGCCGATACTCCCTTACTGGGGGAAGCCTTGTTGATGTAATTAAACGTAAACCTGTTCTGACTGTAGAAGAAATCAGAAATTCCTATTTTATTAGTCTTGATGAGGCCCCCTTCCCTCTGGAAACTGTAGCGTCCATTCATCTGGGAAATTCAAAGCTTAAGAGACAAGCAGCCATTTTCTTAACACTTGATTGTGACGGTTGCATGGAACTTGTTAAGAAATTTTATACAGATCGGGACAAGTATCGGATAGATATTGTTTTAGTTCCCTCACCCGGTGAGCCAAAAGAAGAGCTTAGAAGGCTCTGGTGTAGTAAAGAAAAAGGAAAAATAAACAACCTCGATATTCTTCGTTGGCTAATGGGAAGCAAATCCGACATTGAAAAAAGATTGCTCTCTCAAAAAGAAGCAGAAGAATGTCCGGCGGAACCTTTGGTAGCGTCATTGATGCTCGCAGGAATTTATAAATTGCAGGGTGTACCTTCAGTTGTCAGACAGGATGGTTTGGCTGGTAATGGCATTCCAAAAGATTTCGACTACTGGTTGAACCAAAGCGTTGAACCTCTCTTAAAAAATCCATTTGAGACAAATTAAGGCTAGTTTATGAACATCAAAAGATTGGTACTCAGTGCTCTGGTTGTAGGTACATCCTCATATCTTACGGGGTGCTCCATCGGGAGTTCCGAATCCGAATGTCCAGGCATTGAAAAGGGCGTTATCTGTAAAGGTCCTCGCGAAGTTATGGAGTTAACTAATAATCGAGATGATCTGTCTGCACTTGCGGGGGAAGAGTCGGAATCGGGAAAGGAGAAATCGGCTGTCAATGACAGCCGTTATCCAACTGAAATTAGCCCTCCAGGGGAAGTCAAATATCCACAGTCTACAACCCTTAAAAATCAGCCTGTGGCTTATTCAAAAACCGAAATTAAGCCAGTTGGTCAGTTACCTGTCATGTACGATAAAACTTTAAAAATGGGTGCCCCTACTTCATCCATTGGACCACGGCCTATTTCTGGTGTACCGGTTAATTCAAACGTAAGGATGACTAGCAGTTATAGCACTGCCTCTTCAGCTGGTAACCCTTTCGTTCATCCGGCTGCGGAAGTCGTTAAACAAACAAGCTATCCGGTTTCTGCTGGAAATGCACCACGCTACGTTGCACCTAATTCTGATATCAGCCCTGGCAAGGATATGTACTCTCTTTACAATGGCCAGCCCGTTAACCCTACTCTCAACACTGGGCAGATCCAGCAATACCGTTCGCAAGGTTATAAACAAGCTGTAGTGGCTCCTGAACCACTTGCTGTTCTGCAACAGGGGAAAGTAATGAGAATTACTTTTGCACCTTATACCGATGATAACGATGCGCTTAATCTTCCCGGCTACGTTTATGTCAACGTAAAACCGCAAACATGGATTGCTGGCAAGAATTCGACCTCAAACCCAGCTCGCATAGTTCCTTTAGAAGTACAGGATGCGGCCCGGGAAAATATGCAGCAGCAACAAAAAGCAACTAAAGCTGTCTCTTCGAACGGCATTGTTAGACAACTGTAAGGTCAAATATGGAAGCTATCAATAATTACAATAGCGGTTTAAATCGCCATCAATTAGGTGGGTTTATCCCTGTTTACGATCAATTAGCAGGGACTCACTATTTTTTGATTGATGGCAACAGATTAGGGTTTATGTTTATCTGTAATCCATCACCTGGAGTTTTTGATAATCAGCAAGATGTTCTTGCTGAAATGTTCAAAATGGATTTTCCTACAGATACTGTCTGTCAAATATCTCTGACTGCATTGCCAGACTTGACTTTACAGCTTAGTGCTTGGTCAGCTGTGCGAGGTGGGCGTATGACTGGGAACGATAAGCTTAAAGCAGATCTGCTTAATGGTTATCAGTTGGACTACTACGACAGAAGTATGCATAAGCCTTTAAAACCTGATCATGATAACCTTATGTTGAGGGATTTTCAGGTATGGATCTCGCTATCGATTCCTTTACAGTCTGCCCTTCCTACCGAGCTGGAACATTCGCGTATCGATTCACTTTACTCTGAACTTGTAAGTAAGTTAATTACGATTGGACTGCATCCGTTTAAGGTCGATGCAGAAAACTGGCTCTATTGTATAGATAAGGTCGTAAACCCCGGAAAGAACTCTCGGTGGGCTGAAGGTTTTATAGACGTTAACACTATGAAAAGGCTTAATGAACAAGTTAACGTTCCCGGCCGAAAGTATACAGTCACAGAAAATCATTTCTCATCAGTCACACAAAGTGACGACGAATCTGAGCATCGTTACTTCAAACAACTTTCCGTTGTAAAGTTTCCTGAATACGTCAATTTCGGTTGTATGTATGAGTTAGTAGTTAACTGGATGCATGGACGTAAGACAATTTTCAGCCCATTTATGATCACTCAGACTGTTCAGTTTGCCGATCCGCTCAAGTTGTCAAAAGAAAACGTCCGCTACAAAGCAATCACTAATAAACAGGCAAGTATACCTTCAGTTGTCACATTCTGCCCTCGCCTGCGGGATATGGATAATGACTACATGGCCGTAACTCGCGAGCTTGAGGATGGCGCAAAGCTTTTAAGAGGGTATCTTACTTTCACTGTTATGGGTAGTAATGCCAATTCTGTGCAGACAGCAGCTAACGATCTCAAATCCTTTTACCTCGAAAGCCGGGTCAAAGTAGCAGATGATTCCTTTATCGTTTTCCCGTCATTTATGTCATGTCTGCCAATGTGCAATGACCCAAAGACAATTTTCGACCTTGACCGTTCCGAAGTAGTGAGCAACACCGGAGCGGCTCATATGACGCCGATCTTTGGGCCCTGGAAAGGTAATACAGATAGACCAGTACTGAGTTTAGTTTCTCGTGAAGGTCAACTCATGGGACTTGATATTTTCAAGACTTCTGCAAGCTATAACATGGTTATTGGTGCAACGTCAGGTGCAGGCAAGTCATTCTGGACAGCATATCTAATCAATAACTATCTTGGAGCTGGACCGCGATCTAATAACCTCGTTCATTATCGCTCAACATTTAAGCATTTTTTAGAAAACGAATACCCAGATGATGATCCTGATGGTGCTCAAGTTTTTGTAGTGGACGTGGGGCGTTCTTACCAGGGGATTGCGGAACAATATACAAACAGTCAATTTATTGATTTCGGTAAAACCCCTGACTTCACCCTAAATCCCTTTGCCTTCCTAACTGACATCACTGTTAACGACGATGTATTTAACGAAGCACCTGAATTTACCGGTGAATCAACTTCAAACGATGCAGAAAAAGACAAAGTTGCTCAGACCATAATGGTTCTGAATCAGCTAAAAATTATGGCTTCAGAGAAAGGCCTTATCGATGATTATCAACAATCAGTGATGCTTCAGCTTATTGCAGAAGAGTACCAGGAATCCAGAAAATCAGGTCGGACCGGTTCAATAACCGGCTTTGCTCTGCGTTGCAAGAAGCATGAAGACAAACGTATAAAGGATATTGGGGAGCAACTCGGAGCATGGTGCGAAGGTGGAATTTATGGGCACCGGTTTACCGATACGTTGCCTCCAATCAACTTCGACAGCAGATTTATTGTTTTGGAACTGGAGGAGCTAAAAGGCACCCCCCACCTTCAGACAGTTGTTTTAATGTCTATCATTCAGGCTGCTCAGCATGCAATGTTCATCAAAAAAGATGGGCGTCGTCGCTTGTTCATCCTAGATGAAGCTTGGGAGTACATTCGTCCTGATAATTCATCAGGTGCCGGAAATCAATCAAACCAATTCTTCTCTTCCTTCCTCGAAGCGGCATGGCGTAGGTTCAGGAAAACAAACTGCGCTGGCATCTGTATCACACAGTCGTTTGAAGATTATTTTACTTCTTCTGTTGGCCGGGCCCTGACTGCTAACTCGCCTTGGAAGATAATCATGAAACAAGAAAAAGAAAGCATTGAAGCAATGAAGGCTAATAAATATTTTTCTACTTCAGATGCAGAATATGAACGAATGAAAAATATTCGTACAGTCAAAAAGGTGTTTTCAGAGATGTTAGTCAGGTTCGAAAACTTCCAAGAGATCTGTCGGTTATACGTAGACCGGAAAATGGAGCTTTGTTTTACTACGGATAGTGCTGACAGGAGTAAATTATGGGAAATTCAAAGCCGCGAGAATTGTAGCTATGGCGAGGCAATAGAAATTCTCTATGCTCAAGAAGTAGCAGCGGGTTTGGCCGCGTAGAGTAAATATCTTCAAGCAAAAACAATTAAACCAGATGTCTCATAAGAATCTGGTTTTTTATTGTATGCCTTAAGTAAACAAATGAGGTTATGACTTAATGAGTTCATCACTGTGCTGCAAATTTTGGTTTTATAATTAATATGGCTTAAAAACAGTGACATAATTACAAATCGCATTTAGGTTGTGTACGCATTAAGTAAACAAAATTTATAACATCAATACTGACTTTATAAGATGAAATTCACGTAAATTACATTTTTGTTTACCAAAGGTAATCAAAGGAGCGCGGCATTATTAGTGAAAACAGATCACTGGTGTCATATTGCATACAAAACTTAATATCCTTTAATCATTCTTCTAAAAGTTTAATATTAACGCTTTGGTTTATGAAAATTTATCCAATTTGCTCACCGAAGACTTTTAACTTATTTAACCCCCTTTATCGCCAATCTGTGATTTTCTAATGTTAGCCTACAGTTCTAGGGCCCTTGCTCCCATGATGCGAATCCTTCCACCTAATAAAGATTAACGCCTCATTCCTGTATGCCGGTCTTACGACGCCAGTGCTCGGGCTATTTTCGGTCCTAACAAGACCTGGCGAGAGATTTAATCAGGGCGTGGTGTGACTGAGCAGCAGCTGGGGCACTGTTATCCGCTTGCAGATTTAACCCCCTTAATCGCCAAACTGGGGTACTGTCCTGATGCTGGCCTTCAGTTCTGGGCTGGGTGGCTATCACTTCCTCCCATAATGCGAAATGTAACTGCTGATACAGATTAACGTCATATTCCTGCGTGCCGGTCTGCCAACACCAGTGCACGGGCTTTTTTCGGTCATCACATTACCGGGCAGGAGATTTTATCAGGGCGTGGTGTGACTGAGCAGAAGCTGGGGCACTGTCAGCAGCTTGCAGATTTAACCCCCTTAATCGCCACACTGGGATTCTGGTCTGATATTGACCTTCCGTTCTGGGCGGGGTTCGGTTTGCTAACACTTACTCCCATGATACGAAATGTGCCTGCTGATACAGATTAAAATCACATTACTGCATACCGGTCTGCCGACACCGGTGCATGGGCGATTTCCGACGATCTCAAGAACATATGGGAGATTATATCAGGGAGAGTAGTATGCCTGAGCAGCATCTGAAGGCACTGTCAGCCGCTGTCAGATTTAACCCCCTTAATCGCCAAACTGGTGTTCTGTCCTCATGCAGGCCTTCAGTTCTGAGCTGGGTTGCTATCACTTGCTCCCATAATGCGAAATGTACCTGCTGATACAAATTAACGTCGTATTCCTGTATGCCGGTCTGCCGACACCAGTGCTCGGGCTATTTTCGGTCCTAACAAGACCTGGCGAGAGATTTAATCAGGGCGTGGTGTGACTGAGCAGCAGCTGGGGCACTGTTATCCG
>NZ_JAQIRK010000030.1:0-30329 GCF_050600805.1 Klebsiella sp. 141240
GGGTTATAGCTGAAGCTAATCCTGAGTAAAACGGTGGATCAATATTGGGCCGTTGGTGGAGATATAAGTGGATCACTTTTCATCCGTCGTTGACACTGATATTGAATATGAAATCAGTCAGGTGCAGCTCGGGCGACGTAAAACAACATACAGTGAGTGCATTGAAAGCCTGATCATTGATGAGACCAGTTCCCGGGAATGGCTATATCATCCATTAATGCATGAACTTGAATCTGAACCTCTTCAGGAGTATCGGGGACGGGAGCCTTCAGAGGAAGGGCCTCTTCTTCAGCGCCTTGCTGACTGTAAGATGAAATTGCCTGATATCCTTCCGGGCAGTCATAACGCGCTAGTCAGGTTACAGCAGGATACGATTGTATGTCTGTGTCGGTTAACGGTTCGGGCTTATGACATCGCTCAGACCGATGAATTTCCTTTGTTCCTTCGCTATTTCAGGTTGCACTGCCTGGAAAACAGCGAACATGTCAGTTACGAAAGACTGATCTGCTGGCAGGAAATGATTTCAAAAACCCAGGAAGGCCAGTCCTTGACACAAAACGAACTTGAATATCTTCATGAGATTGTCCGCATCGCCTTTTACAATCACCGGCTTAACAATGTCAGTATTTCAGATGTTAAAAACCATGACACTGGAAAGAAGAGCGGCAGGGTAGAGTCACAAAACTATTCACTTTTATAAATAACTTGGGCTTTGCGCATTAAACCCTTGCCGCAGGCGGTGTACCGCATATCCGGCACAGACAGTCAGTTTTTTCTGGCAGCTTAAATTTGACACTGCTTAATATAGTGATTCATTAAACAGGTTCAGTATGCTGCCAGAACGTTTTAGTCGTAATGGGCGTCCGTTAGTTTTCAACTAACTGAACGACGACCAGCCTGCCGCCTTCCTCCTTTGACAGAACAAACTGAGCGTTATTCGTCAGTTCAATTTTTTCCCCAATGGCAATCTGTCGTTTATCCGGTAATGACATAAGCCCATTTATGCCTTCATTTACTAACCACCACTGATCGTTATGGAAAACAAAATACCCAACTCGTTTCCTTTGTGCATCGGTTGTGCGCTCATTTGGCGCAATGAGGCGATTCACATGCCACGCATAGATTGACTGCCCGCTCCACACCATCAACCGGTGGTCGTCAGGACGATAACTGCCTTCCTTTCGGGATGAATATAAATTTAGAACCGGTAATTTACCCTTGTATGGCGTACCGCAGTAGGGACAAACCGGCTTTGTCTTACCTGAGAAAACGTACCATTTCTGTTCACACGCCTTGTTCTGGCAGGGCTGTATCAGATCGACTGTTTTAACCAGGGCACTTTCCCACTCATCGGCGGTCGGGCGTTTATTGGCATCGTGTAAGCCATCAATAAAGGCGCGTTCAAACAAAGGCGTCAAATAAGGGCCCATGATGGTGTAAGGAATTTTCTCCGGGTCAGCCCAGGGCAGTGAAAAGGAGGATAGCTGACTGACTTTGACTGCATTGCTTTTGTCTGTCGGATGTTCAATGAAGAGTGCCTTCTCACCCATAGATAAGGTCTCATCACGTACTTCATCCGACATGTCATGTATTTTTCCGCCACGTAGCGGATGACGGAAGAACAGATACATGTAGATAAGCACCGACAGCGCATGACGGTCAGTAGAAATGCTTGGCAATACGCGGTTCGGATCCTCTTTGGAAAGATGGCTGGTTTTCACCACTTCCGGAGCGATAAAATCCGGGGTGCCCACGACGTCGGGAGGATACTTTCCAGGGACAACCAGGCCGTCTACGTCAATGATGCAGGCATGTCCCATTTCTGGATCGATAAGCACGTTTTTATAGCTTAGATCGCTGTGACAGAGACCTGCCGCATGCATCCTTCTGACGGCTCTTGTTAGCAGCAGACAGACCTTGAGATAGGTAAGCGTATTGCCTCGTTCACGTGGGTCGAGAAATTTATTCTGGTTGCTGGCGCTGGCAAACCATTTGCCTTCCTTTTCACGGCCTTTTATGCCAAGAAAATCATCGTTTTTAGAGCCGTATTTAAAGAAAAAGTAGCTTTTGTAGGTTGGAACCACGATGCCGATTTTATCCCCATGCTCAACAACGTGGGTCGGCCAGCAAAACAGGTCCTTCCAGTATTCACCTCCGGACTGGCCAAAAATGTTTTGCCTGTAGCGTCCGGTGATCATATCAATCCGATCCCGGGCCTGCTCGTTCTGCGGTTTATGATAAAAAGCGACGACGTATGATTTATCAGGCGAGAAGTAAACATCCTTCATCGAGCCCGAACCAATTACCTCGTCAACATACTGGACTGTTTCGCCGTCCTTTGTTTTGCACGTAACAATATTTGCCATATTGATCACCGAAGAAGCGTATCCCTTACCACAACACCGCAATAGTGCGGTCATCGTGGTTCCCTGTGGAGAAAAAGTTAAGCCAGTCGCCTAACCTCTCAGGCGCAATACTGGCGTCTGTAAGGACAGGGATGAGCTCATCAAGGAGACGGGTCCATTTTTCGTCACTGCGAAGCCCGTTATCTGTCTCAAACAGAGGGTCTGATACGCCATCTGTCATGAGGATCAAGTGAGATACATCATTCCATTTACCCACGCTGATGCGGCCGCTAAACGAGGGGTCTGCGATAATGCTCTGGTCAAGAAAGCGGGTTTGTCCTGCGTATTCTCCGCTATCGGGATTTCCCAGTATCCTGACTTTACCGGAAGGGCTGTATGCACCTATCGCACCATCACCAAGCCAGAATGCAGCCGCAAACAGCTCGTTATCAGTTCGTAGCGCTACAGTTGCCAGTAGGGTTGTTGAATAGGATTTCACAGGTTGTTCTGCACAAATGGCTTCGTTCTGGATACTGTTGACCGCGAGCGTAGCTGCCTGTTTAAAATGATGAAGCATGGCGTTTATGGTTGCCTGCTGATCGCTCCCTTCCCACGCCGTGATGTGCTGCTTTAGATGGACGCCTTTCAAACCACTGAGCTGATTGAAAAGGTAATCGCCAGCCGTTTGGACTGCAATCCGGGAGCCTTCCCGGGAATTTACCGCACTACCGGCCCCGTCTGCGACCAGCATGACAGACCATCCTGTTTCCTGGCAGTGGTTGATATAGAAGTCGTCATCTCTGAAGCTCCCGGCATGCTCATGAGATCGTCCCCGGCGACTGGCGGCAGCAATACGTATGTCACCCCTGACCAGGCCAGCAGCGTCCAGATGGGACTTAGGGTAGGAAGCGTCTGCTGGTGGCTCTACCACCTTCCACAGGCTTCTCGGATCGGGATTGACTATAAAAAGCTGTTTTGTTTCGCATTCGTCGTGCGAAGCGCATGACCAGAGTACTGAAAGCTCTATATCGCCGCTTTCGGTGGGTGTACCTGTCAGCAACTTATGCTCTTTGTCAAAGGTCAGGCCAATGTTCCTGGGAAAGACAACGTCCCTGACAGTAGCCTGCTGGCCCTCATCCAGAACTATAGCAACCGGCGAAGAGAAACGTTCGCCTGCGCGGGCGTTGGGAATAACTATTTTAGCTCTCGGGGGAACGGCAGGTGGCACAGCTAATCCGGCCCGCTGCTGGCCTGTCGGTATCTGCCCGGGTTTTAATACCAGGGAAGACAGGTTTTCGTCTTCCCTCTGTGCTGGTTTATCAAATTCGTAATAAGGCATCAGCTTCCAGAACGGAGGATGAGGTTCATTTTCTGGCAGGGGTTGCAGTAATGGTGTATCGGTAGCGTCAATGCCCGGGTTATCAGCATCACTTACGACCGTTTGTTGCTGATCGGAAAGGCTGGATGCTGACGAGGGGGCGATCTCTGCGTCGTTATAACCTTCGCTAACCCGCGCAGATAAACCCTGTGCAAGGCTCTCAATCCGCTCTTTAAGCCGCATAATCTCTTCAGTAAGGGAAGGGTCGTGCGATAGAAGAAAAAGCCGCTCACCTTCTACAGGGTGGCCCAGCTCAGACAGCACTAAGCGGATAATCTTCTCTTCAAGTAAAACATTTTGCGACATCAACCTCTCCCTCTGTTTACGTCGAAGTTAGTGTTTCCGCCATCATTGCTGAATGACAGACCTGTTTCACACCACGGGCAGATCACGTCATCCGGGCCGTCAATGCACAGCAATTTTCCGCATGAGCACAGGGCAAACGCACTGGCATTACCGCAGTGAGGGCAACCCGGTACGCCATGCAGTTCGCTGGTGTTTACCTGCAAACCGGTAGCGGTGGCATCTGACCATGCAAAATAGTCTTCATCGATGGGATAGCATCCGGCAATATTAAAGCTGTTCAGGTTCAGGCTGAAATCGAGCCCGGAAATCCTTGCTGGTGGCCGTTCATACTTCATCAGATACGGACGACGGGTCTTGCTGCAACGGCCGGTAAGCGTAACGCAGTTTTCGTCGTACGCTTTTACTGGCTCGTCCTTGGCCAGCCGGACTATGTATTCAGTCTGGCTGAGCTCAGGTTGTTTGTCGTCTCCGACGCTGCGGCTGTGCGCCGTAACCGAGGCTGTGATCCATTTGATGAAGCGGGTAAAGTCCCCTTCCTGAGACTCGGTGAACAGCATGACATTCTCTGTCAGTTGCCGCAGGGTATTCAGGTCCGCTGACGGCCCCAGGCCAACGGCAATGAGATTCACTTTACTCGCGTAGTGATCCTTCCAGCGCTTCACTTCTGCGGTTGTGTCGTCAGTCGGACGTCCGTCGGTAAGGAGATACACGACGGGTTTCCAGTCGCCTTTAGCCTCATGAGTGGTTTTTCTGACCTGGGTATCAATTTGTACGGTCAGCTCACGCAATGCGGCCCCAAGGCTCGTACCGCCGCCAACGGGAAGGCGGGGAGGGTAGAACGAGGCAATTTCGTGAAGAGGTACAATCGTACGGGCTACACCGGCAAATGCGATTACCGAAACCCAGGCTGTTTCAAGTGCGTGTGGATCCTTTCTTAAATCTCCGATGATCATTTGCAGACCATCAGTCATTTTTTTCAGGTTTTCACCAATCATGGACTCTGAACAGTCCAGGACAAAAAACACGGGAAGGCGTCTCATAATTTTCCTCGTACGGCTGGTACGGCCAGCAGAAAACGTTGCTGTACAGAAAGGTGCTGCCCGGAAAGCAGCACCTTTCTGTCTGTCAGAGCACCAGCTGGATTTCTGGTGGAGGAGGGGGAAGGGTATCAGTTCCGTTATTGATCCCCGCGCTTGTGCTGCCGGAAGACACGCTGGCCGATACCCATTTAAAGAAACCTGCAAACGCGGTTGAATCTAGCGTCTCCAGAGACACAACCTTATCGGTGAGCTGTTTTAAGTGCTCATGGCCTGCTTTAGGACCAACGGCGCAGGCAATGATGGATCCGAATCCCCGGCCGCGAATCGCTTTTACCGCTTCACCGTACGCCAGGGCATCAGAAGGGGTTCCATCAGTCATCAGGAATACCAGAGGACGCCAGTCTCCTTTTGTATCACCATCTGAGCGACGTACATCCCGTTCAACACACTGCATCAGACATTCAAGGGCAGCACCGGTGAACGTCCCGCCTGCGCTTGGCACAACGATGTCAGAAAACTGGAAGTCTTCCAGCGGCGTGAGAGGAATGAACTCACGCGCCTCATTGTCATAGGTGATAATGGAGATATGAACGCTTTCGAGGGCGTAGGGATCCTGGCGAAGAGCGCTAAGCATCGCCTGAATTCCAACGTTAACGGAATGGATGGACTCACCGCGCATCGAGCCGGATGTGTCGATAACAAGGTAAACAGGCAGGCGGCGCATCACATGTAATTCCTCAGGTGCGAGACAAACGAATCTGATTCTGAAGGCTCACCAATTGCCCTGAGTTTCCAGCCTGTAGCCTCGCGTATCAGCTCGGCAAAAACCATGGAGCGCTGGCTGGCGAAGGCGGGTCCGCCAGAAAGATCGAATCGTGCCATTTCAATATTACGGGCATCTACTGCCCGGATGAAGGCATTCTGAACTTTACCAAAGTGCTGCTGGAGCTTTTCACCATTGTAGATCTGAACGATGAACACAATTTTCTCGTACTGAGCGTCAAGGGAATTCAGGCGCACAATAATTTGCTCATCGTCACCATCACCGGCTCCGGTTCGGTTATCGCCCGTCAGCCAGATATTTCCTGACTTATGGCGAAGGCTGTTGAAAAAGATGATATCGCCATTCACAAGCGTTGGTTTACCATTTTCCACATTGCCGAGATCGGTCACCTTTCCGGCTGAATTACACAGGAAAGCGATCACATCAAGGTCGTATTCTTCTTCTTTTTTACCAAAGATCCCGCCGAGGAAACCTTTCTTTTCCTCATTAATATCCCAACCCAGGCCGATAGTAACGGACGAGAGATCGTATTCATTTTTTTTCAGGCTTACGCCCTGGCCTTTGCTCAGACTGACAGACATGACATCCCCTTAATTAATAAAATTATAAGACCACGTTTACTTCTGGCGGCGGCGGTGGCAGGTCTTCAAGACCGATCACTTCTTTTTTGCTGGACTCCACTTTCTGACTGCCTACCGAAATGCTCGCACTGACCCATTTAAAGAAAGCTTTAATCGTCGAACTGTCAGCTGTATCGAGCTGAACCACGATTTCAGTGATTTCTTTGAGGACGCTGGTATCGGCATCATGCCCGGCTGCACATGCCACAACAACGCCGGTTCTGGCCGCTTTAAAGTCATTCAGGCCTTTACGCCAGTCATCATTCGGACTTCCATCCGTCATCAGGAATACAAGGGGACGCCAGTCACCTTTAGTGTCAGCCGTCGTTTTCTGTACTTCTTTGGCAATGGAGCTGGCCGTGAGGGAAAGCGCTTCGCCAAGAGAGGTGGTGCCGCTGGCTGTTAGTGCTGGCATCTGGAAACTCAGGAGGTCTGTCAGGGGGACTGCCTGTCGGGCTGAAGAATCAAAGGTGATCACTGACACGTAAGCCGTTTCGAGTGCATACGGATCCTGTTTCAGCGTGGTAAGCAGCGTCTGAACGCCATTCTTAACCGCTTCGATAGGCTCTCCGTGCATAGAGCCGGACGTGTCGAGTAGCAGATATACGGGTAAGCGTCTCAAATGTAATTCCTTCTTAAGAGATCGGAAGAGGAGAGTAGTTTCAGGAAGAGGCCAGAGTTTGTAGATTTGATAAAACGGCACGACATCTGTCGGGTGGAGATTAAATACTCAGAAGCGGCATTAAAGAAATAAGTTAACCACCATTGAATTACCGACATGTGAATGGCCTCTTATCAGAGAAAAAAATTCAGACCGTACTGGAATATAAATTTCTGAAAAAAACTCCGGCAAAAATAAACTTTCTTATGTATGAAAATCATCATACATCACAGATCTGCATGAATGGAGTGTAAATCGCCCAAAGATTGATGTGTAGCACAAGAGGATGTCAAGACACCAGGTTTTGTAGGCAGAAAGGCGCTGCTGACATTGCGGGAGGAGAATAGATCAAAACTCCGTCACGCAGATACAGAGGTGAAATATGACAAAACCGGGGTTTTCACCCCGGTCTGAGATTTAGCGTCAGGACTTTTTAGCGCTGTATTCTTTTATCAGTTCATCAACGGAGTGCAGAGCCAGCTTCTCTACCGCTTCACTTCGGGTCGAGCCACTCAGCGCAGCCAGACGGTCAATTTTTCTTAAAATCCGCATGCGTAGCGATAATGACACGGCTGTTTTTTTATCCTTATCGAGTACGACCTTCCCTGTGGACTCACCGGTTTTCAGTTCAGCATTCTGTGCGAGCGCTTCATTCATCCGGCGAAGGGTCTTTTTATCCAGCTGGCCCGGATTAACGAGATGGTAGGAATGACCTGCCTTGCTGTATTTGATCTCCGCAGAATATGACTCGCGTAGCTCTTTGAGTGCCCGGGTTAATGTCGGCTCTGAGCATTCCAGACTGGTTATAATGTCGGCAGCGGAAACGGGCTTGCCGGTGCCCAGTAAGTTGGCAAGCTTAAAAATCCGGGCCTGTCTGGTATTTAATTGCATCGTAAGATTTAGCCTGCTTAAAGGGTTAGTGGTTCAATAGGCTGAAAAATGAAGGTACTGCTCATCTTTCGAATAACCGGGTGATCGCCTAACGCTTCAACCGGATCAATGTGTTCTAAGCCTGCAAAATTTACTGACGACATCTGGCTGCGACTGCATTTGCAGGACAGGATATACTCATCCTCCAGATAGCCGGTCCGCTTACTGACCCGTTGCGTAAAGCCTGACACAATCACGTTGTCGAACGGTAGCGTATGTAAAACGATACCGACCAGGCGGAACAAGCAGCCATGGACGTGGCGGGCATAGTTTTCGCGTACGGCTTTTTGCGTCATGGCTTTTTCCGTCAGCTCCGTGCCCCGGGCATTAACGCCGTAAATCTTATCAGGGAAATCTTCAATCTCAGCTAAATCAACATCCAGCAGGACTGCTGATAGCTCCGGCTTTACTTCAAATGCAACAAGCGTTTCACGCGGCCATTCAGTTTCTGCCAGCACACCCGCCAGGTATGATTCGAAAAACGCGGCGTCTGTCCGGAACTGCTGCCGGGCATCTGCCTGAGCCGTGGCGAGCCGTTTTTCATGTTCTTCAGCCTCAAACTTCCAGTTTGCATACTGTTCGGCCCAGGCCGTCCGTTGTTGCTGGTACCGGTGCTGTCGAAGGGTATTCTCACGCTCCACATCAATCAGCTCCTGCTGCCACCGGCGAAGATTTTCGGCGTGGCGCTCAGCTTTAGCTGATTCCGATTCAAACCATTTACCCAGAAAACTAATGCCTTCGCTCTCGGCAGGCTTTTCCGGCAATGCAAGATAGTCTGGCTTTTCTGGACGCACCGGTGCCGGAACCTGAAAAGGCGACGTTCTGTTATGCAGGTATACTGCTTCCAGCTCTGCCCAGCTGATGCCTGTTTTAGGATCCGGCGTCAGCTCGTGAATATTACGGATTGCGGTCACCGCTGACATGAGATCAGCGGCTTCCTCCTCAAGCGCCTGTCTGAGCCCCGGGTCGGTAGCCGTCCGGTTCCCACCTCCGGAACGCGCGGCCCGATCAAGCCGGGTACGGTAACTCAGCCCGGTACCGGGCAAGCCCAGATTGGCATAGGTCCCCCGGCTTCCAAAAGAAACAGAAGCACCTCTCGGCCCGACACTCAGGCTCGGTGCACCGTTACTCAGGTTGAGGCGAACACCAGGAATAATGTTGATCGACTTTCTGAATCTGAACCCCATTATGATTTCCTTAATGATGCTGGGTCACGGTAAGTAATCTGATTCCATCAGCGCTTTGCTCGTTCTGTAACCCATAAAAACGAGCTCTGTCCAGAATGCCAGCCGCCCAGCGGCGATGTGTGGCGGGTTCACACATTGCTCCCTGCGACTTAAACACGGCCTGGGTAGAGTTCAGGATCCGCAGAGCGTCAGAATGCTCACCCTGAGTGACCATCAGCGCGTTTTGAATGACCTCTATCTGACCCGGGTGAATGGCCGTTTTCCCAACAAGCCCATGTGCCATATCAAGAGCCAGCTCTCTGGCCATTACGGCATGATCGTCAATATGCTCACATACGGGCGCGGTCAGGGCAAAATCACGCGGGCCGAAGACCGAAACGAGCATTTTGATGACGTAGCCCATCGGGCTGTCATACAGCGTCAGGTCCCGGGGACGGCGAAGCGACACAACGTTCATAAGATCGTTGCCGCCGATTCGAAGCGCAATAATGCGGTCGTGGCAGGGATGTTCCACCAGACGGGTGGCCAGCTCCCGCATCTGAACCACGTCAAAGACGTCTTCTGTTTCCAGCGTTGGCATCATGCACAGGTGAGTCCCGCCCATGATATCCCACCATTCAGCTAACGAACTGAGGGTAAATTTCGGCAACACAAACCCGTCGACAGCGGAAAGATCATAATGCGCTTTTAACCATCTGCCCATTTCGGCATGCCGGGGGCGAATGAACACCAGAGGCCAGTCATTTTTACCCAGGCTATGCATGCTGTTACTGAGCTCGTGCAGCAGGTGCTCCAGATTTTTGAGGGCGACGGGGATGTCTGCTTCACTGACAGCATCCTCCAGGCAAATCACCAGAGAGCGCAAACCCGGGATTTTCCCGTGCAGGACGGCATCAGCAATATCTTCCCGTGTTGCAGGCATGTATAGCGTGGCTCCCAGATTCCAGGGAGAAAGACGATTTTTCATCAAAGTACCTTCTTGATAATGGTTACAGCCCGATACTGGCCGAGGGTTCCCCCCATTTCTGTAACAACTATTCCCTTTTCACGAGCAAGCCCTACAAGCAAGGCAACGTCCGGGTCGTCAATAGAACGCACAAATACATGGTCCGGTACCCGACGTAATACAGCCCGGGTTGCTTCAGCAATACCGGGTTTTATACGATTGACGCTGTCCACTTTAAATTCATCGGCCAGGAACGCGATAACGTCGCGACTTGTCTGCCATAAGATCCGGGCTGACTCCGTATTCCAGCTCAGGGGAGCGAGGGATGACGGGGTTAACTTCTTACGGAAATGAGCGACGGTATCGACAAGCATCCGGCTGCATTCGAATTCACTGAGATGCTCGCAAACCATGCACCCGTGTAATCCTTCAGAGGACCACACTGACCGGGAGATCAGGCCTGACACCGGCGCACCCATGATGCCAAAAGGAATGAGCCAGTCATCATCACTGGCTGCAAGCCAGGAGCAGCCACAGGGATCGGCCAGGACAACCAGTCGCGGCTGCTCAGGATAGCCCGGGCGATCTTTCAGTGCGCGTACAAGCTCTCCGGTAATTGCGCCTTTACCTGTCCATCCGTCAACAAAGACAATACCGCTGGTACCATGCCGCTCTTCAATGACGTCGAGGGCTGCACCGTCAATTCCACGATCCCGGATAATGCTGATACCGTAATGCCATGAGGTTTTCCCCATGTCACGCAGGGCCTGGTGCAGCATAACGCCGAGCGGCACGCCAGCCCTGACAAGACTGGCCAGTACAATGGGCTCATCACCAAAGCGTTTGGCCAGAGCAATAGCGAGCTGTGTGACTTCTTTTGCAAGTCTCTCTGCGCCCCGATCCAGCGCCCGGTGAAACAAATCAAGATGCCATTGTGTTGGCGCTGGCTCCTGACTGAGCATGTCCGAATAATGTTTCTTCCCTGACTGAATCAGCTCTTCTTTTTGCTCAACCGGCGTCATCTCAATGACAACCGGCTTTAGCAGAAATTCCACGTCACCGGGCTGGTATGAGCCGGTAAATGTGTCATGTGGCTGCATTTTAATTTTCTCCAAAAATTCGCTGTGAAATGGCATCTGCAAACTGACTCTGACGCGGGATGCCAAACCAGCTGCACAGTTTCATAAAACGATGATCGCTCAGGCTGTCGCCCAGGCCAATTACGGGGAAGACTCCGCGTTCAGCCCGAAGTTTTTCAAGCAGCCATCTGACGGCCAGCCCTTTCTCAACCGGGGTGGGAAGCCAGGCCACGTTATTACTGTTGCGGTGGATGTAGAAGCCCTCGGTCGGAAACACCGTTTCTATCTCATCTGCAATGGCATTGAGCTCGTCAAGGCGGGTGCTGTCGCGGTGCTTCATCACCATATAAACCGCCGTTTCACCGTATTCGAAGTTCAGCCTTGCCCAGGCATTGATCCCTTTTGCGTCCATCATTTCAGTGATCAGACGCTGCATCGATGTCAGCTTTTCCTGGTAGGGAGCCAGCTGGCCAAGCATATGGGCCTTCCACTCCTCGTCGGGTTTGCCTTCAGGCGTGAGAATGACGGCCCCGTGCGTGGTGATTGCCCAGGAGTGGAAAGGGATCCGGACGCGGCTGATTTCTTCAGTTCCCCGGGCGGTAACAGGTATGAGTTCAGCCTGCTCCAGGAGCCAGTCCACCAACATGGACTGTTCTTCCGTCATAAAGCTTCGTGGATTCAGGGTGCGATCAACGGCACCGGTACGGAATGGCTCCAGGGCCAGCTCGTCCACCATTTTACGACGGGTCTGAAAGAGCGTGTCGTCAAGGTCGCTCAGAACAACGGGTTTATTCATAGGTAACAATCTCCACGACGGGCGCAACCTCAGCCAGGGCTTTAAGAAGCTGCGTGTCAATACTTTCTGCGGGTGTCTCAGTACACACAAGAATACGGTCAAACTGCTGGTGGGCGACGTTATAGACAAAATTGGGGATGCCCAGCCCGTAGTTATCCGTAAAGGAAATGGCGGACTCAATGGCATAACCAACGGCGATAGGGGAGCGGGTGGTCGAACCATAAAGTGCCTGTGCTCCGGCAGCTTCGAGCCGTTCAGCAAGCAGGAACGGCTCCCAGACGAATTCCCCGGTCCCGAGAACCAGAATACGTTCCCCCTTGCGGACGGAGACCTCATGGCCGAGATCGGCCGCAGGTGCGAGCATCCCCAGTCGACCCCAGGACTGTTTTCCCAGGATGTCCCATTCTCCGCGTGAAGTTACGTTGACTTTCGGCATGTCCGGGACAGGTGCATCAGGTAATGGGGTCCATCCCCACTGACCGCTTACAAGCGAAACCGAAGTGACGGGCAAGGATGTGCGCTCCGACAGGGCGTTGCTACTCCAGTCGGTAAGCGTAACGGCGATAACCTGTTCAATATGTTGAAGCTTGCCGGTATTACGCAGGGCAGAAAGCAGGTTAATAAAGGTATTACCGGTGGTTGCCTCGTCATCAATCAAAACCAGCGTTCGTGCGTTGGTAACACGACGTCTTTTCTCTTCATCATCTGGCAGATAGATCAGATGATCGGTGGCGTGGCTGTGTTCTTCCTTGAACTCGCAAAGTAACGTGCCATCAACCGGGTGACGGGTAGAGGTCAGATAGACAGATTCACGATGCTGGTGGCGCACTTCATCAAACACACCGGCCCCTAGCCCAACGGCGGTTTCAGCCATACCGATAAAAAGTACGGGCCCTGTCAGCGTTGCGGGGAACTGGCTGGCAAGCTGTCTGTAGGCCTGCCGCATGACTGAGGGTGGCACGGGAATGTGCCTGCCGAGTACTTTGCTGACAAACAGAAAGGCGCGTTTCGGGTTACGTCTTTCAGCGATATCAAACAGGTCATCGAGCGAAACATCACCCTGGTCGCGGGTTACCTGTATCGTACCGCATGAGAGGGTACGGCGATAAATCATATCTTCGAGGGTATCAGACATAAACACGCCTTAATTCAGATGGTTAGAGAGTGATTCCGGGTAAACGATGACATCTGTGATGGATCTCACTGCAACCGGAGAAAAGGTATTTCTGGCGCTCTGGATCACCGCATCTTCAGACATCAGACCGAGCTTAAAGGCAGCAAACAACCCGGGAAGGTTCACCCCGCTGTGAAGGGTATAACCCACCCCGCCTGACGGACGCATGTTGGTTTCAAGCAGCACCGGGTTGCCATTCACATCGTTTCGCGTCTGAACATTCACCAGCCCGTCGGCCTTCATAACCCGGGCGCAGTCACAAGCCAGTTCCCAGGCGCTTCCTTCGTTTACCAGATACTGGATAGCCCCTTCCTTACGGCGTCCCACGGCTGCGAGTATTTCGCCCTTATCCGCGAGGATATCGACGGAAAATTCCGGGCCTGGCAGGTACGGCATCAAAACAAGGGGTTTAAACGACTCAGAAGCCGATGCTGCTGCAATATACTGTTGCGGACTGACCAGACGATGTTCGGGATGATTAAAGACGGCCATGGGCGAAGCACTGTCATCAAAGCGCCAGAATCCCATGCCATAGATACCCGTCACCGGCTTCACGCATACCGGGCTGTCCGAGAACGGCGGGGCCGCGAGGTGCGTCTTTAATTCTGCCAGCGTATTCACCCGCCAGGACGGTACGACCGGGAGCCCGTTTTGCTCCATAAACTGAGCAAAAGTAACTTTTTCGTCAGCCAGAGTTAACCAGTCGACGCCTGTTGCACCGGTAGTAAGGGTGGCTCCGGTCGATTCAATGGCTGAACGGTGTTCTTCAAACCACTGGCTGTTACGGCCAGTATGAATATGGTGGATGCCGTAGGTCTGAATGGTTTCCTGAATAAACTGAAGACGTTTTTGAGGATCTTCAGGTTCAGTCAAAGAATAATCGGCAACGGAAAGAATTTCATGTCTTTCGTTACGGTGGGAGGCAAATACGGTAATAGCAAAATTATTTTTTTGTGCAAATGATTTTACCCCCTGAATAATATCTCGCTGGGAGGACAAACCTTCCATAAACCAAATTTTCTTGTTCATTTTTTTTAATTATCCGGAACGCCATGCAAATTTATGATTGAGAAGTGAGTCTATGAGTGTCTACGCTACATGTCAATCATAATATGATTAATAACTTCAGTGGTTATGGAGTGCGTCAGTGTTTTTTTTAGTGCCTTATAACGTATTGATATTTAAATTAAAAATAGAAAAATGAACACCATGAAAAGGATTTATTTTTGTGTTTTTGAAGAAAACTACCAAAATTTCCCTTGTCAGAGAACTTCATCATGATATGATTTTCTTCGTCAGTTACTAAATATACCTTTGATTGTCTCGGTCATTACCATTTTAAGGAATAAAACATGGTTTCATTAGTTAAGAACCAGACGGTATCACTCAGCAAAGAATCATCTGCATTAAGCCAGCTTCATTTCGGTCTCGGTTGGGATCCGGTTAAGAAAAAAGGTCTTCTTGGAGGATTGTTTGGAGGCAACGACTCAATCGATCTCGATGCTGGCTGCGTATTAATGGACAGCACCGGTAAAACAATTGACACCATCTGGTTCCGCAAACTGGAATCCACCTGCGGCGCTGTTGTGCACAGTGGCGATAACCTGACCGGTGAGGGTGACGGTGACGATGAGGTGATTAAGGTCAACCTCTCCCGACTGCCTGCAAACGTTGAATACCTGGCGTTTACGGTAAACAGCTTCCGTGGTCAGTCGTTCAATGACGTCGAAAACGCGTTCTGCCGCGTTGTCGATCAAACCGGCAAAGAGCTGGCTCGCTACAAGCTGACTGAGCAGGGCTCACATACCGGGATCGTTATTTCTTCGCTGCGCCGTAATAACGGCAACTGGGACTTTACCGCCCTTGGCCATGCCTGTCGCGGCCGCACAATTGACGATATGCACTCCGATATCGTTTCAGCGGTTATTCGCTAATGAACCTGACGCCGGGGGGCAATGCCCCCGTTCCAGCCCAGGAGTTGCGGGTCCGGATCACCTCGGGCGGCCAGGTGGATGCTTCGGCGTTTCGCCTGTATGCCGACGGGAAGGTGCAGGGTGATGCGGACATGGTGTTTTATGGTCAGCCACGTAACGATGATGGTACCGTCAGCCTGGTCAGTGAAGGCCAGTACTCAACCTTTACTGTCGCGCTCAACCGGCTGAAACCTGATGTCCAGAAAATTGCGTTCACCGTGACCTGTGACGGTGGGCAGACGGTGTCCGGTCTTCGTAATCTTTCCATCGACGTGGAGCAAGGGGCTACCGGCCTGGTTAGCGGCAGTGTCGAACTGAGCGGCCGTCAGGAAGCAGCCTTAATTCTGGGTGAATTTTACCGTCGTAATAATGACTGGAAATTCCGCTTCGTTGCGCAGGGGTTCAACGGTGGACTTAAACCGCTGGCAGAGCATTTCGGCGTAAATATTGCCGACGAACCGGCTCCCGCAGCCCCGACTCCTCCGGTTGTAACCCCTCCGCCAGTTGAGACAAAAATCAGCCTGAGCAAGGTATCGCTGACAAAAGAGAAGCCTGCAATCAGCCTGACCAAACGGGATAACTTCGGTGAAATCCGGATCAACCTGAACTGGCACCGGGGCAGCGGCAAATCAGGCTTTGCAGGCATGTTCGGCTCCAAAGGAATCGACCTGGATCTGGGGGCCTTTGTTGAGCTTCAGGACGGGTATAAATCGGTCATTCAGGCGCTCGGTAATGCATTCGGTAATTATCGCGATGAACCGTATGTTCAGCTCAAGGGCGATGACCGGACGGGTGATGTATCAGACGGCGAGTGGCTGCATATCAATGGACGTGAATGGAAGCATATCCGCGAAGTGCTGATTTACGCCTTTATTTATGAAGGTGTTCCCAGCTGGGACAAGACTGATGGTGTGGTCACCATTCATGTGCCGGATCAACCGCCCATTGAGACCCGCCTGACCGAAGGTGAAAACCGTCGCACATTGTGCGCCATTGCCAGACTCGTAAACGAAAACGGCGCAATTAAAGTCGAGCGAATTAACCAGTACTTCAAAGGCCAGGACGAAATGGACCGGGCATTTGGCTGGGGATTTCGCTGGAGCGCCGGTTCTAAATAACACAGCAACAAAGGAAACAGGTATGAGCTTTTTCGACAAGGTAAAAGGTGCCATTAACTCTGGCCGGGACGAACTGACCCGCCAGGTTGGTCGTTTCAAAAACAAAAAATTTATGCACGGCACCGTTGCTGTATGTGCCCGTATTGCCGTATCGAGTGACGGCGTGAGTTCGGAAGAAAAGCAGAAAATGATGGGCTTTCTTCGCTCTTCAGAAGAGCTGAAGGTCTTCGATACCAATGAGGTGATCGAGTTCTTCAATAAACTGGTTTCAAGCTTCGATTTCGATGTTGAAATCGGCAAGGGCGAAACCATGAAATACATCCTGGCGCTGAAAGATCAGCCTGAGGCCGCTCAGCTGGCCTTACGTGTTGGTATTGCCGTTGCGAAAAGTGACGGTAACTTCGATCAGGACGAGAAACTGGCCTCCCGCGAGATCGCTATCGCGTTGGGCTTCGACCCGGCTGAATTTGGCCTCTGATCCACATCCCTAAGGGTAAAATATGGTTTCCACACACATCGGCTTCCCGACTGAAACGGTCATTGTTTTCATTGCGCTTTCAGTCGGTGCCATCTTTATTGACCTGTTTATGCACCGTGATGACAAGCCCATTTCCCTGAAGAGTGCGGCGCTCTGGTCCGTATTCTGGGTTGTGGTTGCGATGGCATTTGCCGGTTTCCTCTACATCCACCACGGTGCTGAGGTTGCCAGCCTGTTTGTAACGGGTTATGCGCTGGAGAAAGTGCTGTCGGTCGACAACCTGTTTGTCATGATGGCCATCTTCTCCTGGTTCGCCGTTCCTGATCGTTACCGCCACCGTGTTCTCTACTGGGGGATCATTGGTGCCATCGTCTTCAGGGGCATCTTTGTCGCCATCGGTACGAGCCTGCTGAGTCTGGGGCCGTATGTTGAAGTTGTCTTCGCTATCATCGTCGCCTGGACGGCGGTCATGATGCTTAAAAGCGGTGATGACGATGATGAAATTGAGGATTATTCCCAGCATCTGGCTTACCGCATGGTTAAACGCTTCTTCCCTATCTGGCCGAAGCTCAGAGGTCATGCTTTCCTGCTTAACCAGAAGGAAGTGGATGCCGAACTGGCGAAACCAGAAAACAGCGATGTCACCATTGGCCGTGGTAAAAAGGCGGCGCTGTATGCGACCCCTCTGTTCCTGTGTGTGGCCGTGGTTGAACTCTCGGATGTTATGTTTGCGTTTGACTCGGTACCGGCAATCATTGCCGTCAGTCGTGAACCGCTTATCGTCTATAGTGCCATGATGTTTGCTATCCTGGGCCTGCGTACTCTGTACTTTGTCCTTGAAGCACTGAAACAGTACCTGGTTCATCTGGAGAAGGCCGTTATCGTGCTGCTGTTCTTCATCGCGGCAAAACTGGGCCTGAATGCGACCGATCACATTTGGCATCATGGTTACAGCATCGCGGCGACAACCAGCCTGTATGTTGTACTGGGTGTTTTGGCGCTGGGCATTCTCGCAAGCGTCATGTTCCCGGGCAAACCTGAATCTGAGGAAAAGGGGAGCTGATCCCCTGAAGTGTTAACCTGAACAATTACTAATCGAAGAGGTTATTTTATGAGTGTTTCTCTTTCCAAAGGCGGGAACGTCTCCCTGAGTAAAGCAGCTCCGTCAATGAAAAACGTCCTGGTGGGCCTTGGCTGGGATGCGCGTTCAACAGACGGTCAGGACTTTGACCTGGATGCTTCAGCATTCCTGCTGGCCGCAAATGGCAAAGTGCGCGGCGATTCAGATTTCATCTTCTATAACAACCTGACGTCATCTGACGGTTCCGTAACCCATACCGGTGATAACCGTACCGGTGAAGGTGATGGTGATGATGAATCGCTGAAAATTAAACTGGACGCCGTCCCGTCTGATGTTGACAAGATCATCTTCGTTGTCACTATCCATGATGCTCAGGCTCGTCGCCAGAGCTTTGGTCAGGTATCCGGTGCGTTTATTCGCCTGGTCAATGACGATAACCAGACTGAAGTCGCTCGCTACGATCTGACCGAAGATGCGTCCACTGAGACTGCCATGCTGTTCGGCGAGCTGTATCGCCACAATGGTGAGTGGAAATTCCGCGCAGTGGGCCAGGGTTATGCTGGTGGTCTGGCATCTGTATGTGCTCAGTACGGCATTAACGCGTCCTGATCGAAAAGTAACTTTTCACCCGGGGCTGTTAATGCAGCCCTCATTCAACTGTTTGCAGGAGCTAAAAATGGCAGTTTCTCTCGTAAAAGGCGGCAACGTATCTCTGACCAAAGAAGCACCAACCATGAATATCGCTATGGTTGGCCTCGGCTGGGATGCCCGTGTAACTGACGGTCAGGCTTTTGACCTGGACGCTTCCGTGTTCGCAGTAGGCGAAGACGGTAAAGTGCTGTCAGATGCGCATTTCATTTTCTTCAATAACAAAACCAGCCCTGATGGCGCGGTAGAGCACCAGGGCGACAACCGTACCGGTGAAGGCGACGGTGACGATGAGCAGGTCAAAATCGATCTGACCAAAGTCTCAGCAGATATCAAAAAACTGGTGTTTGCCGTTACCATCTATGATGCAGAAGCGCGTAAACAAAACTTCGGCATGGTGAGCAACAGCTTCATGCGCGTTTACAACAACGACAACGGCACGGAAATTGCCCGTTTCGATCTGTCTGAAGATGCCTCAACCGAAACCGCTATGGTCTTCGGTGAACTGTATCGTCATGGCGCTGAGTGGAAGTTTAAAGCTGTCGGTCAGGGCTTTGCCGGTGGCCTGGCGGCTCTTGCCTCCCAGCACGGCGTTAACATCTAAAACAACGCTGAATCATACCCCGGCAATGCCGGGGTTTTTTTTGGTTGCGATCCGCTTTCAGGAGGGAGTAGTAGAAAGGGGACTGGAAATTTCAGAAAGCAGGTCATGTTAATTCAGACCTGAGCCTTTTAAAGGCAGGAAACGGATTTATCTCTGGTTGCTGGTTAAAGCCGGTATTCCGTGCCTTTTATCAACAGAATGCCCCTCTGATATATGTTACTTTTGCGGTTTATGAAGGAACGGGATCTGGAACATAAGATACCCGGTCAATCAAAATTCCAGTTCAACAGGTATAGAAACTTCAGCGTGATGAAATATGGTGTCACACCATATATACGCCTCACCAGAAATCCAGCGTCCTGAACTAAGCCTGGGGAACATATATAAGCGCTGCGCTTTAAAAATAATCAAAAATCAGGAGAGTTAATGTGAATCTACAATCCGGACAAAACATACCGCTTCAGCAATCTGCGATCAGGCTGAATCTTCAGTACCCTGCCAAATCCGGCTTTAAAGGCGAACCCGATACCTGCCTCTTCCTGCTTAATGCTCAGGGAAAGGTAACCGGCGATTCTGACTTTATCTTTTATAATAATCTGTCTTCTCCTGAAGGGGCAGTAAAGCTCGTTACCGGTTCTCAGCAGTCCAGCATTGAGATAGCACTGGATCGTGTTCCGGCGAACGTCAGTAAGATTGCGATCACCGTTGTCATTGATGGTGAAGATACTATCAGTGGGCTCAGTTTATTGAGCATTCAGGCTCCTGGTATCGCTGATTTTCAGGCTGAGACTCAGGGCCGCAGTGAGAAAGCAATCATCCTGGGTGAAGTATATCGGCACAATGGCGCCTGGAAGCTTCGTGCGCTCGGGCAGGGTTTCAACGGTGGTCTTGAGCCTCTGGCCATTAGCTTTGGCGTTGATGTCGCACAGCCAGCTCCGCAGCCAGCAAAGCCTGCTCGTATCAGTCTGGAAAAGAAACTTGAAACCAGATCTCCGCGCCTCGTAAGCCTCGCTAAAAAAGCCTCGGTCAGTCTCACTAAAAATAAACTGGACACCCTTGAGGCAGCGGTTGCATTTGTACTTGACGCATCCGGCTCAATGAGTGGCCAGTTCAGTAAGGGCAACGTTCAGTCTGTGCTGGACCGCATCGCCGTTCTTGCCGCCCAGTTCGACGACGACGGTGAAATGGATGTCTGGGGATTTGGAGAGAAGCACAAGAAGTATCCAAACGTCACACTGGACAACCTGGACACATATATTCAGTCCATTCGCGGGTCTGGAAAGCGTTCAGCCTGGGAGAACCTGCCGGGACTTGGTGGGACAAACAATGAGCCCCCTGTGATGGAAGAAATTGTCGACTACTTTAAGGACTCGAAAATCCCGGTATATGTTGTATTTATTACCGATGGCGGGATCAGCAAGACCCGGGCGATTAAAGATGCAATCCGGCGTTCTGCCAACTACCCCATCTTCTGGAAGTTTGTCGGCCTGGGTGGTTCAAGCTACGGTATCCTCAAAAATCTGGATGACTTTACTGACCGCCGGGTTGATAACACCCACTTCTTTGCCATGGATGATTTCGGTTCGATCAGCGATGAAAAGTTATATGATAATTTACTGGAAGAATTCAGACCGTGGATCGATGAAACAAAAAGGTTAGGCATCCTGTAATACGCACAGTTTTCGCATGGTTAAAGGAGCTCTACAGCAGCTTAATACTGTAGAGCCTTTGTTCACTGGAAATCGTACAGGGAGGAGCATATGGACCGCATCAAGTACCTGAAATGGATAGCTGAAGAATCACCAACTGATGATGAAATCGACAACTACGATAGTATCATTAGTCGGGGCGCAGAAAGGGCCGAGAAGGTTCAGTTGTCTTTAAGACGTTAATATACGGGAGTTTAAATGTTCGCAGAAATCAAAGATAATTATTCGTTAGGTGGATAAAGAAAGGTTGCCATTACCAGCTTTCGACGAGTCGAAAATAAAAACCTTATTTATAGTGACAGGGAGTATGAGCTGACGCTTGCCAATGGAACAATAATTAAAAATGTACTTAGAAAAGAAGAGTGGGAACTGTTAGAAAGCAATTCAATTAAGGTTATATTATAACGAAAATATATTTACAGTTTTGGATAGGTTTCAAACGAGTCCGGACATTTGTACCTGAAGTATCTGACATTACAGTTAAGTGACGATTATGCCAGCACGTCTGTTGCTGGCAGCTTAGCTATCGGTCTAAAAGCTGATCCATTAATAATTCTTCGTAAAGCCCAGAGGTATCGGGCTTTATTACAATATCCGTTATTTCGAAGCGTTCAAGTACAAATTGCAGATATTCCGGAGTAACGTAGTAGGGATCAGGTTCAGCCAGATTAGTATAGAGTGGGTCTTCTGCTGCATTAATGTCATAATCAATGCACATATGAAACCACTGCAAAGGTGGATCCCAGCCTAACATCACCTGAACAATTCCCTGATTGCTTTTCACCTCATACCAGTGCTGGCTCATACTTAGTCCTTAAGAAAATTTGTCATCGGAAAATAACACGAAGCCTGCATCATCGAGGCGCATAACCTTCTTCCCTTAACGCCTGTTGTAATTTATCAACTGCGCTTTTCATTACCCAGGCTTCTTCGTCACTCACAGCACAACCACGTAGATCGCTCCAGCTCAGACGTTTAACAAATTGAGCAAGGGCCATAGTTTCGTTCTCATCAAGCCGCAAACTCAGTGTCTCAATACCTTCCACAATCTAACCTCCCTTATAATGAAAAATGGCGCTTTACTTCTGACCAGATGCCGAAGCCTTGAATGCAGCCGGAACTGTCGTTGTTTCTACTTTACAGAAATGGAATTAAAAAGTGGTGATGCTGGGCACGTTTCTTTTCCAGCCGGGGTTTAAGCCAGAGCTGAAACTCATTCAACTTCTCAGCAGCCAAAACCGCTTCAACGGGGAAAACTTTATATTTACCCTGTTGCTGAGGTTCACCCAGCCATCGCCTGATGGCTCCGTCAGTCCATAAACGAGTCTCTTTTAGCCTAGTTACAGTGACCCATTTTCTGGACCATTCATCAAATTGTCGCTGGCGATCCCGATAACGTTGTTCTTCCTGCTGCCGAAGCCACTCGCGATCAACAGCAAATTTTCGGTATCCAACAAAGAGCCCTTGTACTTTGGCCATGTCATATTCCGGTTGCTTAGAGTTACTCATTCAACCAAAACCTAAACGTCGATACAAACTCTGTTTCATAACCAGGGTTTTATCCTTACCGCGACAGTAAGTAACAGGGGCTGCATAAACCGGTCATTTAGTCCGTTATGCAAAAATTATTGAGGATCCGGGCTGTTAAACTGTTCTTCCTCTTTCGCTTCCGGTGAAAAGGGGAGGTGTCACCCTGCGAGCCCGTGTAGTGAAAGGGATTCGTCGTAATACAGGCCAAAGGCTAACATGACCGCAAAGGACGCCCGGGCGACCGGATACCTGCCGGGTTGTGCGATGTAAAATCCGGAAGCAGTGATAACACAAACAGGCCCCTACAGCGTAAGGATTGTGATGGACGATAAAGAGCAGTTTACGAATCTTGTGGCAAAGCATGCCTCCGGACTCACCGAAGAGCAGCTGGCCGGGTACGATGCCTGTTCCCTGGATGGTGAATGCGTCACGCCTTCATACGAGGTTTTCCGGGGGTATCGTACCCGCCACACACTGGATGAATTTCTGGAGATGGCCATATCGCTGAATGCCATCCACCCGGATGAATATTTAACGGATATGCTGCTGAAGCCTCATGAGGTGATCGGCGCTCTGGCCGATGAAGGCGACCAGCTGAACAACGCCACCCCGGTTTATTTCTTTCCGGATACCGGCGTCTATGCAGCGGCCGTTAGTGAAACCCGGGTGCTCGATGCCTGGCTTTGCTGGCCATGCTACCCGGCGAACTGGTAACGCGGCCGTTGGAATTGCACCGGCCGGATACGAATTTAACCGATCCCGTGGCGGGAAGGCTATCAGAGTTGCATGTCCTCATCCCTCAAGCCCCCTGCCAGGCCCCAACGTGCTGTCAGGCTTCGCCTGATTCCCGATCTGCGCCGATACTTCAGCCGATAACTTTTTGTTTTCTTTTTATTTTCTTCCCATTTCCTCAAAAATCGCGGGCGGCGTGGACAGGGCACCATTGCCGCATGTGGGGTCTTAATAAGGGCAGGGTGGTCAGTTTTGCTCGATGCCATGGGTAGGCCCTCCCCTTCATGGGATGAGGACATGCAAGTAAGCTAACTATCTGAAATGACGAAGGTTCATTTGGTGAATGTCGCTTCATATTAATGTTGTGTCACTTATGATCGTATGTAGCTGGTTGCAAAGAGGAGCGATGAGACAATAAAGTTGTATCGCTAACAAGATTTATGCTGCCACATAGTAACAGCCTAAAAGTTGTACGCCCTATTTAACAGCTTTTAGGCTGTTAATTTGATATTACAGCTTTTAGGGTGTATGTTTAGGAAACAGCCTGCAAGGTGTATCAGAGGAAACTACTGAGGCCAGCTTATGATCAATAATGATTACCCGTTAAACACGCTCAACCAGCTGCGTCCCTTGCTCATTGGTTTTCGCAAGGCGAATGGCCTGACGCAAAAAGACCTGTCCGAAAGGTTAGGCGTCACTCAACAGACATACTCACGTCTGGAAGCCAACCCTGCCAGTGCGAGCATTGAACGGCTATTCAAGGTGTTTTCCATCCTGGGCGTAAAAATCAGCTTCTCCTCGGCAACCACCTCTTCAGAGAGGAAGCAGACGGAAGAAATGCTTAAATCAAACTCACCTGCACGACAGGAGGATTGGTAACGATATGAGCCGGAAACAGCAACGTCTGGTAATTTGGATGAACGGCATCAAAGTCGGGTACTGGGAAAAAAGCAAAGGGGTAGACAGCTTAGAATACCTTCCTGAATGGGTTGCTGACGAACAGGGAAGGCCGCTGTCATTGTCCCTTCCTTTTACTCCCGGGAACCAGGTCTGGCGTGGAAATGTGGTACGTGACTATTTTGATAATTTACTGCCGGACAGCGAAGGCATACGCAGACGTCTGGCAATGCGTTACAAGGCCGATAGCCTGGAGCCTTTTGATCTGCTGACGGAGCTGGGAAAAGACTGCGTGGGCGCGATACAGCTGCTTCATGACGGAGATGAACCCACTGATTTATATTCCGTGAAGTATCACCCGCTTACTGAATCAGAAATTGCGGCAACTTTGCGTAATACCACGGAGACATTGCTACCGGGCAGGCCAGAAGATAACGACGACTTACGTTTATCTATTGCCGGTGCTCAGGAGAAAACAGCCCTACTGTGGCATGAAGATCGGTGGTGTATGCCGGAGGGTAATACACCAACGACGCATATATTCAAGCTACCGCTCGGACTTGTGGGGAACATGAAAGCCGACATGAGCTCGTCGGTTGAAAATGAATGGCTCTGCTCGGTACTTCTCGGCCAGTACGGGCTCCCCGTGGCAAGAACGCAGATTGCTCACTTTGAAGATCAGAAAGCGCTGGTGGTAGAACGTTTTGACCGAAAATGGTCAGGAGACGGACAATGGATCATTCGTTTACCCCAGGAGGATATGTGTCAGGCCCTGGGCGTTTCGCCATTACGAAAATATCAGGCGGACGGCGGGCCAGGTATATCGGAAATTATGGAGGTTCTGAGTAATTCAGACCGTGCTGAGCGTGACAAAGCGCAGTTTTTTATGACGCAGATAATTTTCTGGATGATGGCCGCAACAGATGGCCACGCTAAAAATTTCAGTATTTCTATTGGGCCACAGGGACGTTATCACCTTACACCAAACTATGATGTGTTGTCGGCATGGCCGGTGATCGGTCATGGGAACAATCAGATATCCTGGCAGAAGTGCAAACTGGCGATGGCCGTACGTGGCAGTAGCAACTATTACCAGATATATCGAATACAACGACGCCACTGGATCAGGCATGGTGAGATAACCGGCCTGAGTAAACAGCAGACAGAGGCGATGATAGAGGAAATCATCGCCAGAACCCCGGGTGTCATTGAACGTGTTAGCGGGCTTCTTCCGGACCAGTTCCCCCAGCAGCTTGCGGAAAGTATTTTTGATGGAATGAGGCAGCAATGCAGGCGCCTGGCTGAGAAATGACAGCCGCAATTTATAGTGTGCATGTTTTCAGAATAGCTGATGTAAGCGTGAGGATTCAGTATGACTGAAGAACAAAAAAGAATAGAGCGGGCTATTGAGTTGGCTTGTCGTTACGGCGGAACCGATGAAATGCATCATCTGCAATGGGTCGTGGATCAGATGGTAAGAGAACTTGCTGGAGAACGTTATGCACAGATTGTAGCTGATGCCACCAGCGGAGAAGATGGGCCTGATACTTACAAATGGAGTGTTGGGATCGCGCCTTAACAGCTGTCGGTCTGGGGGTGAAAACGTATTCTTCATTCAGCGAATTCCCAGGCTTCACATTAAGACTAAAGCGGCGGCCGCAGTAACGTAAGAGAAAATAAATGGCTATTTTAGCAATCATTGCAGTTATCGCCCTGGGTGGGTACGCCTACGGATTTATTAAAACCCGTGAGCTGAGCGCTTTGCGTAAAGAAATGAAACTATACGTGGATCGCATGGAAGCGGCGGAGCTGGACTTACACGCAATCAGAAGTGTAGCGGAGCACCGGTTGCACGGTGCAGGTAAACAGTTTGCCGACCTTTACAGCCGTATCGACGGTGCAACTGTGACGCTGACACCCGAAGATCAGCTGTTACTGGCAACGATGCCATTTAATATTCAGGATGTAGAAGACATCGTAAACGAGCGCGGTCCAAAGACAATTAGCGGCCGTCCATTCTGGGAAGTTGAGCCAGGCCCGCATGATTATGAATATGGCCCGCAATATCCGTATTTCCCAGACCAGCGCTAGGAAGAGATCAAGATGAGAGAGCCAAGACCACGCCATACCTTGCAGGTCATTCGTGTACCTTCTCTGGAGGTTCAGGACCTGGGGCTGACCAGCTTTGATAGCTGGCTTGACGAGCACGGGTATGACAAAACGAATGCCAGAAATAACCGTACCATCTGGGCGAGAGAAGGCGGATGGCATCTGAAACGTTGCAGAAATCTTGAAACTGGCACGGACGATTTCTGGTTTATCGCTTTCGATGGTAAAGGCGGGAAGATTTACCCGCTGAAAACCCAAAGAGACTACCGGGCTGCATATCGTAAGCTGGAAGCAGAAGGTTATGCGCCTGCGGTCATCGAGCAAATGACCACAGGCGCAGCATATAACCTGGCCTATCCACGTTCCACCCTAAAACAAGCTGAGACGGCCACCAGCGAGCCAATTCGGAAACCTGACGTAGATATCCAGGGTGAGCACTGCGAGCGCGTAGTGACGCAACGTAGTGGCGTGGCACAGGGTAAATTCAAAGCTCTGCTCATCGAGAATTTCGCAGGCCGTTGTGCGGTAACCGGTTGGGTTAATGGAGGTGTCCTGGATGCGGCACACATTGAACATGGAACCCGGTACAATCCGTCTAATGGCATCCTGATGACTCCAACAATGCATGCGCTGTTTGATGCCGATCTTATGGGCATAGATCCGGCCACCCTGACCGTTCATTTTAAGCCAGGCATTGAGGTGGGCGAGCTGTTTGAAGGCCGTAAAATCACACCGCTGGTGTACGATCTGGACTTAGAGCGGCTGGCCGTACGCTGGGCAGAATACCAGGGCCTTGCTCAGGACCAATGAAGGGTGACAGCCAGGTTGTGCCTAAACCTGGCAGTAAAACCTGCATGCCACAAACCTTTAAATTCTGACTCAAGAGCCTGGCACAAGATAAAAGCGAAATGAAAAGGTTAAAACCGGTGCACCAGACCTCTTAGGTTTAATACCTGAGCCAGTATACTGGCAGTCTCAGGTAAGTGGGTATCATACACTTCAGAAATATCCACACCGAGATAACCGCAACAGTTAAAGAGCTAAAAAGGACGGTTTTAATTTTATGAATAAAACAGCTTTAATTATGATTCTGGGAATCCTCGGATGTGGTAAAGCATTTGCAGCCACTGAATTACAGCTCCAGCAAAAACGCGTTATGCATTTCTGTGCCAATGCCAGCCTTCCGTTGTTGATTGCCGGTACAACTTATGCGAATACGTCTGACAATGGACGACCAGAAAAAGAAAGAGTGGCAATCCTGAAAAATTCAGTTGCAAGCTCGACAGCTTATAAAATGGCATCTCCCGGAGTTCAGATGGCCATGATGAGCGTGGTGGAAGATATTGCCGATCCGAAAGAATTAGCTCTACATCAAAAAGAAGTTAGACGTCTTGGGGCTAGTTATCTTTCCGACAGCGGTGTTTCATGGGCTTCAAAAACTGTTTCACCATTTACAGCCTGGTGTAACTTTAACCGTTTAGAAAGTTAAGGCTGGCAAGGCGGTTTCTGTTCAGGAAAGTTACTTTCCGTGCGGGGACCGTAAGATACAGATAAAGCTTAAGGCCTTTGAATTTTTGGAAAGCATTTGAAAATTTCATTGCGCTTGTCTGATATGAAACAGCCCCTGCATTTCTGCAAAGGCTGAAAGAGTGTGTACGGACTTTGGAAGGAGTGATGATATACGCCTGAGCCATCCCATCACCGCAGACAGGGTAATTAACCCTGACTAAAGCTTTCACCTATTCCGTCGCTCGCAAGCGGCTTTCGCACACTAACGAAGGTATGGCCTTTCGTCGGTGTTAAATTTTTCAAACTTTGCTTACTTTGTCAAGGAAGGTGACCGCAGTAGCAGGCACAACTACTTTAATCTGTATGAATAATAAGGTAGAACCGGCCAGTGAATGAATGCTTACCCTGAAATCAGGCGGACAACCTTCAGGAATATTGATAGCAAGACTGAATCTCTCGCTGCGGCGATAAACATTTCGCCATAACCCTGAACGAGAGTGGTTCATCCATCATATACAGGAGCGTTACATGCGCAAATTTAAGTACATAATCTGTCACCAGTGCGAAGGCCACGGGACCATGGAAAACCCGGCCTTTGAAAATGGATTCACCCAATCAGAAATGGCTGAGTGGGAGCCAGAAATGCGTGAAAAGTATTTTGCCGGAGCATTTGATGTTCGCTGTAACGTTTGTGCCGGTGACGGTAAGCTCAGCGTACCAAACGTAGCGGCTATGTCTTTTTCAGAACGACGGGTTCTGGCAGCACGGCGGCGTGATGAGCGTCTTCAGGCTGCTGATGAACGGCTGTCCCGCCAGGAACGAGCAATGGGGTACTGAGGTGCTACAGCAAAGATGAAAATGACGAAGCCAAAACCGGTAAGCCGGATGAAAAGACCGTTTATTAGTGAGCTTGCAGAGCTGGGTTTATCGGGTGAAATTCTTTCAATTCGAACTGACGGCATGCAGGGGACGCTCATACCCGATCTTACCGCAGGGGTGAGTGAAGCAGGCCGTGTGAAAACCGGCAACTGGGTAATCTCTGACAAGAGAACCTTCGACCATGTCGTTCTGTGTGTTGAAAGACAAGATGAGAACCATGATGTGTACGTAGGTAAATTCATCCAGTTACATGTAGCCGCTAATAAGAGCCTTAAGATCGTCGAAATGGGCGATGTGAAACTGGTGGCCATAACCAGCTCGATTCCTACCACTTTTAATGGTGGGATAAAGAGATACAAAGGGGTTACGTATGTGTCACTTTCCCAAACAGCTCAAACCACTATCGACTTCCCGAAGCGTATCTACAAAGAGGGCCAGGAATGTACTTCTGTCACCAGTCCTGACCAAGGTCCTTTCGCCCGGGATGTTAGGTTGAATTGCTACGGGCGATGTGTTGTCACCGGCGTAAGGTCCCCCTGGCGTACTGAGGCCGCGCACTTAACGCCACGTCATGAAGAAGGCATTCCCGACGTAACGAACGGAATTTTACTTCGCCGTGATATCCATACACTGTTCGACAATGACCATTGCGCCATAAACCCTGACACTATGAAAATTTACTTCAGCCGGGAGGCCCGGGAGTTGGATGATGATCTCCTGAAATGGCATGGGAATGAGATAGAGACGACACGCATGCAGGTTCCGGTTAACATCGAAAACCTTCGGATACGATGGCAAAAATTTAAGGCTAAGGATCGTCAGCGTAAATAAAGCCATAAGCTGAACCACGGCGAGGATTAGTCTTGTTCACTAAATGACAGCGAGAGATTAAATGCAAACCCAAAAAGAAATTACAGTTGGCCAGATCTGGGAAGAAGTGGATCCAAGACTGATCCGGAAAGTGCGGGTTGTTGAGGTGGCCTCGTTAGAAGGGCCCAAAGGCATCCTTATCGAAAACGTGGAGTCTGGTCGTAAGAACTGGGCGTCGTCATCCCGCTTTAATGGAAAGCGTGGAGGGTATCGTCTTATTTCCTGACGGTTTTGCCAATATGGGAAACTGAAGAGGTTGAAACCATCCCGGTGAGGGAGCATATCTGGTAAAGAAGAGTCTTTAAAAAGGTTTTACGCGACCTGGGATAATAAACGGGAAAACGATACCCAAAAAAAGAATACAGCGATGATAACGATAAGGAATGGTAAGGGCTTCAATATTTTGAGAAATGCCCTGGCTTCCTTTGCATCTGCATTTCTAATCAAACTGTCCACATAGGGATCACAGCTCTTAGGTTCTGAATTTTTCATATGTTCTGTACCTGAAATTGATTCCGTATGAGAAAAGGCCACCGAAGTGGCCTCTATCAAAACTGGTGGCAAAAGTTAGATCAGGAAATCATCAAGACTTTTACCGGCTGCAATTTGTTCTGCCAGAGCTTTGGGGGTACGGCCCTGTCCAGTCCACGTTTTTGTTTCGCCATTTTCATCAGTAAATGAGTATTTGGCCGGGCGTGGTCCACGGCTTTTCTTGGTAGCCGTAGATTTGGCCTGGAATGAGCCAAGCAGCTCTTCCGGGTTGATACCATCTTCTTCCATTAACTTACGCAGGGCGTCAAGTTTCTCCTGACGAGCTTGCAGTTCGGCAGCTTTGGATGATTCTTCCTGACGGCACTGTTGCAAATAGTCGGTGGTGATAAACTTATCATCCCCTTTTGCTGATGGAGCTGCACATGAACCCATTCAAAGGCCGGCATTTTCAGCG
>NZ_JAQIRK010000031.1:0-26269 GCF_050600805.1 Klebsiella sp. 141240
ACTGGTACCATCGAACTGCCGGAAGGCGTAGAGATGGTAATGCCGGGCGACAACATCAAAATGGTTGTTACCCTGATCCACCCGATCGCGATGGACGACGGTCTGCGTTTCGCAATCCGTGAAGGCGGCCGTACCGTTGGCGCGGGCGTTGTAGCTAAAGTTCTGGGCTAATTCGTTAGCTTTGAATTAAAAAGGGCGCTTCGGCGCCCTTTTTGCTGTCTATGATTTGGTGATAAGCCGCGATGGTTTAAATATTCATAAAGTGCGCCACTACGGATAATTAATAAACAGCCTATTGTAATCATAACTATTCTCATTTAAACTTTGTGCATAAATTGAACGGGAGTTTATATGTACGTTTGTTTGTGCAATGGCGTAAGCGATAAAAAAATCCGTCAGGTTGTGCGTCAATTTCAACCGCAATCTTTTCAACAATTACGCAAGTTTATTCCCGTTGGAAATCAATGCGGTAAGTGCGTCCGCGCGGCACGTGAAGTGATGGAAGATGAATTAACCAGCATGCCGGAATTCAAAGAAATCGCCTGATCGCGACCCTTCTCTTTTTGACATCCTTATAGCCCGGACTACGCTTCAATAAGTGGAAGCGGAGGGACTTTATAATGAAAGGTGATGTCAAAATCATAAGTTATCTCAATAAATTATTGGGAAACGAACTGGTTGCTATTAACCAGTATTTTCTTCATGCAAGAATGTTCAAGAACTGGGGCCTGATGCGCCTCAATGATATTGAATACCATGAATCTATCGATGAGATGAAACACGCCGATAAGTACATCGAGCGTATATTGTTTCTTGAAGGCCTGCCTAACCTGCAGGATCTTGGCAAACTTGGCATTGGTGAGGATGTCGAAGAGATGTTGCAGTCTGACTTAAGGCTGGAGCTGGAAGGCGCGCAAAACCTGCGTGAGGCAATCGCCTATGCCGACAGCGTTCACGATTATGTCAGTCGCGATATGATGATTGAAATCCTTGCCGATGAGGAAGGCCATATTGACTGGCTGGAAACCGAGTTAGATCTGATTGGCAAAATCGGTCTGCAAAATTACCTTCAATCGCAGATCAAAGTGTCAGACTAGCGAACGTCTGCCACCCGCACCAAAAACCCGCTGCAGTCAGAAATGGCCCGAACGGCAGCGGGTTGTTCAAACCCCCTCGTTGTTGCTTATACTTCCCAATCAACGCCAATGTCATCCATGTCATACCGGCAACCAAAGATGCGACCAACACCAGTTGTGGCAACTTTTGCCAGCCGTGCCAGGCGCCGAGGGCGGCAAGATATTTAACGTCGCCGTAGCCTAAACCCTCATATCCGCGAAGCCCGCGATATAGCCAATAGAGCAGGGCAAAAAAAAGATAGCCGGCAATTGCCCCCCAGACGGCATCTTCAAGCCGCTGCGGCGCCAGACACAGGTAAAAAACAAAACCGCTCCACAGCAGGGGACAGGTGAGCCTGTCGGGAAGAAGACCGCGAAGCAGGTCCTGCCGGCATAACGCCAGGGTTAAACCACAATAACAAACTAAGAAGGGGAGGACGGTAAGCATGGAACACTCCTGTTCGGGGATAATGCGCTCACTTTGCTTATCGTCGCGCGTTAGCGCAAAGCGCATTTGTGCAAGATGGATGGCTGCTTCCTGACTTATTTATCGTGTTATTGCATTGCCGAGCGCCTTCGCGAGAAGACGCGCAAATTGTGGTGATGATTTTCTAATCAGCACTTGCGTCGCGCCTGAATTTGCGTATAATGCGCGGGCCTGTCAAAATTGACGGCCGGTTCGATATGAGCCCTGGTAGCGCAGTTTGCTACCTAACAATGTTCCCAATCGGGGAACTCTGTAAGAACGGTTACACTCTCCCATCAATCGTAATGGGTATGAGGAGTAATCATTTCGTCTATAAAATAATTGGAGCTCTGGTCTCATGCAGAACCAAAGAATCCGTATCCGCCTTAAAGCGTTTGATCATCGTCTGATCGATCAATCAACCGCGGAAATCGTCGAGACTGCTAAGCGCACTGGTGCGCAAGTCCGTGGTCCGATCCCGCTGCCGACCCGCAAAGAGCGTTTCACCGTTCTGATCTCTCCGCACGTCAACAAAGACGCGCGTGATCAGTACGAGATTCGTACTCACAAGCGTCTGGTTGACATCGTTGAGCCAACTGAAAAAACCGTTGATGCTCTGATGCGTCTGGACCTGGCTGCCGGTGTAGACGTGCAGATCAGCCTGGGTTAATCAGGTCATCGAGCGATTGAGAGGTTGATACAATGATTGGTTTAGTCGGTAAAAAAGTGGGTATGACCCGCATCTTCACTGAAGATGGCGTCTCTATCCCAGTAACCGTTATCGAAGTTGAAGCAAACCGCGTTACTCAGGTTAAAGATCTGGCTAACGATGGCTATCGCGCTGTTCAGGTTACCACTGGTGCTAAAAAAGCTAACCGTGTAACTAAGCCGGAAGCTGGTCACTTTGCTAAAGCTGGCGTAGAAGCTGGCCGCGGCCTGTGGGAGTTCCGTCTGGCAGATGGTGAAGAATACACCGTTGGTCAGAACATTAGCGTTGAACTGTTTGCTGACGTTAAAAAAGTTGACGTAACCGGTACCTCTAAAGGTAAAGGTTTCGCTGGTACCGTTAAGCGCTGGAACTTCCGTACCCAGGACGCTACCCACGGTAACTCCTTGTCTCACCGCGTTCCGGGTTCTATCGGTCAGAACCAGACTCCGGGCAAAGTGTTCAAAGGCAAGAAAATGGCAGGTCAGCTGGGCAACGAACGCGTTACTGTTCAGAGCCTGGACGTAGTACGTGTTGACGCTGAGCGCAACCTGCTGCTGGTTAAAGGTGGTGTTCCGGGTGCAACCGGCTGCGACCTGATCGTTAAACCAGCTGTGAAGGCGTAAGGGGATAGCAATGGAATTAGTATTGAAAGACGCGCAGAGCGCGCTGACTGTTTCCGAAACTACCTTCGGTCGTGATTTCAACGAAGCGCTGGTTCACCAGGTTGTTGTTGCTTATGCAGCTGGTGCGCGTCAGGGTACTCGTGCTCAGAAGACTCGTGCTGAAGTAACTGGTTCAGGCAAAAAGCCATGGCGCCAGAAAGGTACCGGCCGTGCGCGTTCAGGTTCTATCAAGAGCCCGATCTGGCGTTCCGGTGGCGTAACCTTCGCTGCTCGTCCGCAGGACCACAGTCAAAAAGTTAACAAGAAGATGTACCGCGGCGCGCTGAAAAGCATTCTGTCCGAACTGGTACGTCAGGATCGTCTGATCGTTGTCGAGAAGTTCTCTGTAGAAGCGCCTAAAACTAAGCTGCTGGCTCAGAAACTGAAAGACATGGCTCTGGAAGATGTGCTGATCATCACCGGTGAGCTGGACGAGAACCTGTTCCTGGCCGCACGTAACCTGCACAAGGTTGACGTACGCGATGCGACTGGTATCGACCCGGTTAGCCTGATCGCCTTCGACAAAGTCGTAATGACTGCTGATGCTGTTAAGCAAGTTGAGGAGATGCTGGCATGATTCGTGAAGAACGTCTGCTGAAGGTGCTGCGCGCACCGCACGTTTCTGAAAAAGCGTCTACTGCGATGGAAAAAACCAACACCATCGTTCTCAAAGTTGCTAAAGACGCGACCAAAGCAGAAATCAAAGCTGCTGTGCAGAAACTGTTTGAAGTCGAAGTCGAAGTCGTTAACACCCTGGTAGTTAAAGGGAAAGTTAAACGTCACGGACAGCGTATCGGTCGTCGTAGCGACTGGAAAAAAGCTTACGTCACCCTGAAGGAAGGCCAGAATCTGGACTTCGTCGGCGGCGCTGAGTAAGTCGGAGGAGTAATACAATGGCAGTTGTTAAATGTAAACCGACATCTCCGGGTCGTCGCCACGTTGTTAAAGTGGTCAACCCAGAGCTGCACAAGGGCAAACCTTTTGCTCCGCTGGTTGAAAAAAACAGCAAATCCGGCGGTCGTAACAACAATGGCCGTATCACCACTCGTCATATCGGTGGTGGTCACAAGCAGGCTTACCGTATTGTTGACTTCAAACGCAACAAAGATGGTATCCCGGCAGTTGTTGAACGTCTTGAGTACGATCCGAACCGTTCCGCGAACATCGCGCTGGTTCTGTACAAAGACGGTGAGCGCCGTTACATTCTGGCCCCGAAAGGCCTGAAAGCTGGCGACCAGATTCAGTCTGGCGTTGATGCTGCAATCAAAGCAGGCAACACCCTGCCGATGCGCAATATCCCGGTTGGTTCTACCGTTCATAACGTAGAAATGAAACCAGGTAAAGGCGGTCAGCTGGCTCGTTCCGCTGGTACTTACGTTCAGATCGTTGCTCGTGACGGTGCTTATGTCACCCTGCGTCTGCGTTCTGGTGAAATGCGTAAAGTCGAAGCAGACTGCCGCGCTACTCTGGGCGAAGTTGGCAATGCTGAGCATATGCTGCGCGTTCTGGGTAAAGCAGGTGCTGCACGCTGGCGTGGTGTTCGTCCTACCGTTCGCGGTACTGCGATGAACCCAGTCGATCACCCACATGGTGGTGGTGAAGGTCGTAACTTTGGTAAGCACCCGGTATCCCCGTGGGGCCTGCAGACCAAAGGTAAGAAGACCCGCAGCAACAAGCGTACTGATAAATTCATCGTACGTCGCCGTAGCAAATAATTTTAGAGGATAAGCCATGCCACGTTCTCTCAAGAAAGGTCCTTTTATTGACCTGCACTTGCTGAAGAAGGTAGAGAAAGCGGTGGAAAGCGGAGACAAGAAGCCCCTGCGCACTTGGTCCCGTCGTTCAACGATCTTTCCTAACATGATCGGTTTGACCATCGCTGTCCATAATGGTCGTCAGCACGTTCCAGTCTTTGTTTCCGACGAAATGGTTGGTCACAAACTGGGTGAATTCGCACCGACTCGTACTTATCGCGGCCACGCTGCTGATAAAAAAGCGAAGAAGAAATAAGGTAGGAGGAAGAGATGGAAACTTTAGCTCAACATCGCCATGCTCGTTCTTCTGCTCAGAAGGTTCGCCTTGTAGCTGACCTGATTCGCGGTAAGAAAGTGTCGCAGGCCCTGGATATTCTGACCTACACCAACAAAAAAGCTGCTGTACTGGTCAAGAAGGTACTGGAATCTGCCATTGCTAACGCTGAACACAACGATGGCGCTGACATTGATGATCTGAAAGTTGCGAAAATTTTCGTAGACGAAGGCCCGAGCATGAAGCGCATTATGCCGCGTGCTAAAGGTCGTGCAGATCGCATCCTGAAGCGCACCAGCCACATCACTGTGGTTGTGTCCGATCGCTGAGACTCTGGAGACTAGCAATGGGTCAGAAAGTACATCCTAATGGTATTCGCCTGGGTATTGTCAAACCATGGAACTCTACCTGGTTCGCGAACACCAAAGAATTCGCTGACAACCTGGACAGCGATTTTAAAGTACGTCAGTTCTTAACTAAAGAGCTGGCTAAAGCGTCTGTATCTCGCATCGTTATCGAGCGTCCGGCTAAGAGCATCCGTGTGACCATTCACACTGCTCGCCCGGGTATCGTTATCGGTAAGAAAGGCGAAGACGTAGAAAAACTGCGCAAGGTCGTAGCGGATATCGCTGGCGTTCCTGCACAGATCAATATTGCCGAAGTTCGTAAGCCTGAACTGGACGCTAAATTGGTTGCTGACAGCATCACTTCTCAGCTGGAACGTCGCGTTATGTTCCGTCGTGCTATGAAGCGTGCTGTACAGAACGCAATGCGTCTGGGCGCTAAAGGTATCAAAGTTGAAGTTAGCGGCCGTCTGGGCGGCGCGGAAATCGCACGTACCGAATGGTACCGTGAAGGTCGCGTACCGCTGCACACTCTGCGTGCTGACATCGACTACAACACCTCTGAAGCGCACACCACTTACGGTGTAATCGGCGTTAAGGTATGGATCTTCAAAGGTGAGATCCTGGGTGGTATGGCTGCTGTTGAACAACCGGAACCGGCTGCTCAACCTAAAAAGCAGCAGCGTAAAGGCCGTAAATAAGGAGCGTCGCTGATGTTACAACCAAAGCGTACAAAATTCCGTAAAGTGCACAAAGGCCGCAACCGTGGTCTGGCGCAGGGTACGGATGTTAGCTTCGGCACTTTCGGTCTGAAAGCTGTTGGCCGTGGTCGTCTGACTGCACGTCAGATCGAAGCAGCACGTCGTGCTATGACCCGTGCAGTTAAGCGTCAAGGTAAGATCTGGATCCGTGTATTCCCGGACAAACCGATCACCGAGAAGCCGCTGGAAGTTCGTATGGGTAAAGGTAAAGGTAACGTGGAGTACTGGGTTGCCTTGATTCAGCCGGGTAAAGTCCTTTATGAAATGGACGGCGTACCGGAAGAGCTGGCCCGTGAAGCATTCGGCCTGGCAGCAGCGAAACTGCCGATCAAAACCACCTTTGTAACTAAGACGGTGATGTAATGAAAGCAAAAGAGCTGCGTGAAAAAAGCGTTGAAGAGCTGAACGCTGAGCTGCTGAACCTGCTGCGTGAGCAGTTCAACCTGCGTATGCAGGCTGCAAGTGGCCAGCTGCAACAGACTCATCTGCTGAAGCAAGTGCGTCGTGATGTTGCACGCGTTAAGACTTTACTGACTCAGAAGGCGGGTGCGTAATGACCGATAAAATCCGTACTCTGCAAGGTCGCGTAGTTAGCGACAAAATGGAGAAATCCATTGTTGTTGCTATCGAACGTTTTGTGAAACACCCGATCTACGGTAAATTCATCAAACGTACGACCAAACTGCACGTACATGACGAGAACAACGAATGTGGTATCGGCGACAAGGTTGAAATCCGTGAATGCCGTCCACTGTCCAAGACTAAGTCCTGGACGCTGGTTCGCGTTGTAGAGAAAGCGGTTCTGTAATAGAGTACGCATTCTCAATACGAATAAACGGCTCAGCGATGGGCCGTTTATTTTTTCTACCCATATTGCAGAAGCGGTGTTATAATGCCGCGCCCTCGATATGGGGCTTTTTAACGACCCAGCTTTTGGGTCACAGTAGTAGTTGACATTAGCGGAGCACTAAAATGATCCAAGAACAGACTATGCTGAACGTCGCCGACAACTCCGGTGCACGTCGCGTAATGTGTATCAAGGTTCTGGGTGGCTCGCACCGTCGCTACGCAGGCGTAGGCGACATCATCAAGATCACCATCAAAGAAGCAATTCCGCGTGGTAAGGTCAAAAAAGGTGATGTGCTGAAGGCGGTAGTGGTGCGCACCAAGAAGGGTGTTCGTCGCCCGGACGGTTCTGTCATTCGCTTCGATGGTAATGCATGCGTTATTTTAAACAATAACAGCGAGCAACCTATCGGTACGCGTATTTTTGGGCCGGTAACTCGTGAACTTCGTAACGAGAAGTTCATGAAAATTATCTCTCTGGCACCAGAAGTACTCTAAGGAGCGAATCATGGCAGCGAAAATCCGTCGTGATGACGAAGTTATCGTGTTAACCGGTAAAGATAAAGGTAAACGCGGTAAAGTTAAAAATGTCCTGTCTTCCGGCAAGGTCATTGTTGAAGGTATCAACCTGGTTAAGAAACATCAGAAGCCGGTTCCGGCCCTGAACCAACCAGGCGGCATCGTAGAGAAAGAAGCAGCTATTCAAGTCTCTAACCTTGCTATCTTCAACGCGGCAACCGGCAAGGCTGACCGTGTAGGCTTTAGATTCGAAGACGGCAAAAAAGTCCGTTTCTTCAAATCTAATAGCGAAACTATCAAGTAATTTGGAGTAGTACGATGGCGAAACTGCATGATTACTACAAAGACGAAGTAGTCGCTAAACTCATGACTGAGTTTAACTACAATTCTGTCATGCAAGTCCCTCGGGTCGAGAAGATCACCCTGAACATGGGTGTTGGTGAAGCGATCGCTGACAAGAAACTGCTGGATAACGCAGCAGCTGACCTGACAGCAATCTCCGGTCAAAAACCGCTGATCACCAAAGCACGCAAATCAGTTGCAGGCTTCAAAATCCGTCAGGGCTATCCGATCGGCTGTAAAGTAACTCTGCGCGGCGAGCGCATGTGGGAGTTCTTTGAGCGCCTGATCACTATTGCTGTACCGCGTATCCGTGACTTCCGTGGCTTGTCCGCTAAGTCTTTCGACGGTCGTGGTAACTACAGCATGGGTGTCCGTGAGCAGATCATCTTCCCAGAAATCGACTACGATAAAGTCGACCGCGTTCGTGGTTTGGATATTACCATTACCACTACTGCGAAATCTGATGAAGAAGGCCGCGCTCTGCTGGCTGCCTTTGACTTCCCGTTCCGCAAGTAAGGTAGGGTTACTTAATGGCTAAGCAATCAATGAAAGCACGCGAAGTAAAGCGCGTGGCTTTAGCTGATAAATTCTTCGCTAAACGCGCTGAACTGAAAGCTATCATCTCTGATGTGAACGCAACCGACGAAGATCGTTGGAACGCTGTTCTCAAGCTGCAGACTCTGCCGCGTGATTCCAGCCCGTCTCGTCAGCGTAATCGCTGCCGTCAAACAGGTCGTCCGCATGGTTTCCTGCGGAAGTTCGGGTTGAGCCGTATCAAGGTCCGTGAAGCCGCTATGCGCGGTGAAATCCCGGGTCTGAAAAAGGCTAGCTGGTAATTGTCACCAATTGAATCACGGGAGTAAAGACAGATGAGCATGCAAGATCCGATCGCGGATATGCTGACCCGTATCCGTAACGGTCAGGCCGCGAATAAAGCTGCGGTCACCATGCCTTCCTCCAAGCTGAAAGTGGCAATTGCCAACGTGCTGAAGGAAGAAGGCTTTATTGAAGATTTTAAAGTTGAAGGCGACATCAAGCCGGAACTGGAACTGACTCTTAAGTATTTCCAGGGTAAAGCTGTTGTAGAAAGCATTCAGCGTGTCAGCCGCCCAGGTCTGCGCATCTACAAACGTAAAGATGAGCTGCCGAAAGTTATGGCGGGTCTGGGTATCGCAGTTGTTTCTACCTCTAAAGGTGTTATGACTGATCGTGCAGCGCGCCAAGCTGGTCTTGGTGGCGAAATTATCTGCTACGTAGCCTAATCGGAGGAAAAAATGTCTCGTGTTGCTAAAGCACCGGTCGTTGTTCCTGCCGGCGTTGACGTTAAAGTCAACGGTCAGGTTATTACGATCAAAGGTAAAAATGGCGAGCTGACTCGTACTCTCAACGATGCTGTTGAAGTTAAACATGCAGATAATGCTCTGACCTTCGGTCCGCGTGATGGTTACGTAGACGGATGGGCTCAGGCTGGTACCGCGCGTGCCCTGCTGAACTCAATGGTTATCGGTGTTACCGAAGGCTTCACTAAAAAGCTTCAGCTGGTTGGTGTAGGCTATCGTGCAGCGGTTAAAGGGGATGTAGTAAACCTGGCTTTAGGTTTCTCTCATCCTGTTGAACATAAGCTGCCGGCCGGTATCACTGCAGAATGCCCGACTCAAACTGAAATCGTGCTGAAAGGCGCTGATAAGCAGGTGATCGGTCAGGTTGCAGCAGATCTGCGCGCCTACCGTCGTCCTGAGCCTTACAAAGGCAAGGGTGTTCGTTACGCCGACGAAGTCGTGCGTACCAAAGAGGCTAAGAAGAAGTAAGGTAACACTATGGATAAGAAATCTGCTCGTATCCGTCGTGCGACCCGCGCACGCCGCAAGCTCCAGGAGCTGGGTGCAACTCGCCTGGTGGTACATCGTACCCCGCGTCATATTTACGCACAGGTAATTGCTCCGAATGGTTCTGAAGTTCTGGTAGCTGCTTCTACTGTAGAAAAAGCTATCTCTGAACAACTGAAGTACACCGGTAACAAAGACGCGGCCGCAGCTGTGGGTAAAGCTGTTGCTGAACGCGCTCTGGAAAAAGGCATCAAAGATGTTTCCTTTGACCGTTCCGGGTTCCAATATCATGGTCGTGTCCAGGCACTGGCAGATGCTGCCCGTGAAGCTGGCCTTCAGTTCTAAGGTAGAGGTGTAAGATGGCTCACATCGAAAAACAAGCTGGCGAACTGCAGGAAAAGCTGATCGCGGTAAACCGCGTATCTAAAACCGTTAAAGGTGGTCGTATTTTCTCCTTCACAGCTCTGACTGTAGTTGGTGACGGTAACGGTCGCGTAGGTTTTGGTTACGGTAAAGCGCGTGAAGTTCCAGCAGCGATCCAGAAAGCGATGGAAAAAGCCCGTCGCAATATGATTAACGTCGCGCTGAATACTGGCACCCTGCAGCACCCGGTTAAGGGTACTCACACGGGTTCTCGTGTATTCATGCAGCCGGCTTCCGAAGGTACCGGTATCATCGCCGGTGGTGCAATGCGCGCCGTTCTGGAAGTCGCTGGGGTTCGTAACGTTCTGGCTAAAGCATATGGTTCCACCAACCCGATCAACGTGGTTCGTGCAACTATTGATGGCCTGGAAAATATGAAGTCTCCAGATATGGTCGCTGCCAAGCGTGGTAAATCCGTTGAAGAAATTCTGGGGAAATAAACCATGGCAAAGACTATTAAAATTACTCAAACCCGCAGTGCAATCGGTCGTTTGCCGAAACACAAGGCAACGCTGCTTGGCCTGGGTCTGCGTCGTATTGGTCACACCGTAGAGCGCGAGGATACTCCTGCTGTTCGTGGTATGGTCAACGCGGTTTCCTTCATGGTTAAAGTTGAGGAGTAAGAGATGCGTTTAAATACTCTGTCTCCGGCCGAAGGCTCCAAAAAGGCGGGTAAACGCCTGGGTCGTGGTATCGGTTCTGGCCTCGGTAAAACCGGTGGTCGTGGTCACAAAGGTCAGAACTCTCGTTCTGGCGGTGGCGTACGTCGCGGTTTCGAGGGTGGTCAGATGCCACTGTACCGTCGTCTGCCGAAATTCGGCTTCACTTCTCGTAAAGCAATGATCACTGCAGAAGTTCGTCTGTCTGATCTGGCTCACGTAGAAGGCGATGTGGTAGACCTGAACACGCTGAAAGCGGCTAACATTATCGGTATCCAGATCGAGTTCGCGAAAGTGATCCTGTCTGGTGAGGTAACTCGTCCGGTAACTGTTCGTGGCCTGCGCGTGACTAAAGGCGCTCGTGCTGCTATCGAAGCTGCTGGCGGTAAAATTGAGGAATAAGTAGCAGATGGCTAAACAACCGGGATTAGATTTTCAAAGTGCCAAAGGTGGAATTGGCGAACTGAAACGCAGACTTTTGTTTGTTATCGGTGCGCTGATTGTGTTCCGTATTGGCTCTTTTATTCCGATCCCTGGTATTGATGCCACTGTACTTGCCAAACTGCTTGAGCAACAGCGAGGCACCATCATTGAAATGTTTAACATGTTCTCTGGTGGTGCTCTCAGCCGTGCTTCTATCTTTGCTCTGGGGATCATGCCGTATATTTCGGCGTCGATCATTGTCCAGCTGCTGACTGTTGTTTATCAACCGCTGGCAGAACTGAAGAAAGAAGGGGAGTCTGGTCGTCGTAAGATCAGCCAGTACACCCGCTACGGTACTCTGGTGTTGGCTATATTCCAGTCGATCGGTATTGCTACCGGTCTGCCGAATATGCCTGGTATGCAGGGCCTGGTGATTAATCCGGGCTTTGCATTCTATTTCACCGCTGTTGTTAGTCTGGTCACAGGGACTATGTTCCTGATGTGGCTCGGCGAACAGATCACCGAACGCGGTATCGGAAACGGTATCTCGATCCTGATCTTCGCCGGGATCGTTGCGGGACTCCCGCCGGCCATCGCCCATACTATCGAGCAAGCGCGTCAAGGCGACCTGCACTTCCTCCTGTTGCTGTTGGTTGCAGTATTAGTATTTGCAGTGACCTTCTTCGTTGTATTCGTTGAACGTGGTCAACGCCGCATTGTGGTAAACTACGCTAAGCGTCAACAGGGTCGTCGTGTCTATGCTGCACAGAGCACACATTTACCGCTGAAAGTGAATATGGCGGGGGTAATCCCGGCAATCTTCGCTTCCAGTATTATTCTGTTCCCGGCGACCATCACGTCATGGTTCGGGGGCGGTACTGGTTGGAACTGGCTGACAACAATTTCGCTGTATTTGCAGCCTGGGCAACCGCTTTATGTGTTACTCTATGCGTCTGCAATCATCTTCTTCTGTTTCTTCTACACGGCGTTGGTTTTCAACCCGCGTGAAACAGCAGATAACCTGAAGAAGTCCGGTGCATTTGTACCAGGAATTCGTCCGGGAGAACAAACGGCGAAGTATATCGATAAAGTAATGACCCGCCTGACTCTGGTCGGTGCGTTGTATATCACTTTTATCTGCCTGATCCCGGAGTTCATGCGTGATGCAATGAAAGTGCCGTTCTACTTCGGTGGAACCTCGCTGCTTATTGTTGTCGTCGTGATTATGGACTTTATGGCTCAAGTGCAAACTCTGATGATGTCTAGTCAGTATGAGTCTGCATTGAAGAAGGCGAACCTGAAAGGCTACGGCCGCTAACTGGTCGCCCGAGAAGTTACGGAGAGTAAAAATGAAAGTTCGTGCTTCCGTCAAGAAATTATGCCGTAACTGCAAAATCGTTAAGCGTGATGGTGTCATCCGTGTGATTTGCAGTGCCGAGCCAAAGCATAAACAGCGCCAAGGCTGATTTATTCGCATATTTTTCTTGCAAAGTTGGGTTGAGCTGGCTAGATTAGCCAGCCAATCTTTTGTATGTCTGTACGTTTCCATTTGAGTATCCTGAAAACGGGCTTTTCAGCATGGTACGTACATATTAAATAGTAGGAGTGCATAGTGGCCCGTATAGCAGGCATTAACATTCCTGATCAGAAACATACCGTAATTGCTTTAACCGCAATTTTTGGTATCGGCAAGACCCGCTCTAAAGCCATCTGCGCTGAAACGGGTATCGCTGAAAATGTTAAGATCAGTGAGCTGTCTGAAGAACAGATTGATTCTCTGCGTGAAGCAGTAGGTAAATTTGTCGTTGAAGGTGATCTGCGCCGTGAAATCACCCTGAGCATCAAGCGTCTGATGGACCTTGGTTGCTACCGTGGTTTACGCCATCGTCGTGGTCTTCCGGTTCGCGGTCAGCGTACTAAGACCAACGCACGTACCCGTAAGGGTCCGCGTAAACCGATCAAGAAATAATCGGGGTGATTGAATAATGGCAAAGGCACCAGTTCGTGCACGTAAGCGTGTAAGAAAACAAGTCTCTGATGGCGTGGCTCATATCCATGCTTCTTTTAACAACACCATCGTTACCATTACCGATCGTCAGGGTAACGCGCTGGGTTGGGCAACAGCCGGTGGTTCCGGTTTCCGTGGTTCTCGCAAATCCACTCCGTTTGCAGCTCAGGTTGCAGCAGAGCGTTGCGCAGAAGCCGTAAAAGAATACGGCATCAAGAATCTGGAAGTTATGGTTAAAGGTCCGGGTCCAGGTCGCGAATCTACTATTCGTGCACTGAACGCCGCTGGTTTCCGCATCACTAATATTACTGATGTGACTCCGATCCCTCATAACGGTTGTCGTCCGCCGAAAAAACGTCGCGTATAACGCCTCGTTTCTAGGATTGTTGGAGAAAGAAAATGGCAAGATATTTGGGTCCTAAGCTCAAGCTGAGCCGTCGTGAGGGCACTGACTTATTCCTTAAGTCTGGCGTTCGCGCGATCGATACCAAGTGTAAAATTGAACAAGCTCCTGGCCAGCACGGTGCGCGTAAGCCGCGTCTGTCTGACTATGGTGTGCAGTTGCGTGAAAAGCAAAAAGTTCGCCGTATGTACGGTGTGCTGGAGCGTCAGTTCCGTAACTACTATAAAGAAGCAGCACGTCTGAAAGGCAACACCGGTGAAAACCTGTTGGCTCTGCTGGAAGGTCGTCTGGACAACGTTGTATACCGTATGGGCTTCGGCGCCACTCGTGCTGAAGCACGCCAGCTGGTTAGCCACAAGGCTATCATGGTAAACGGTCGTGTTGTTAACATCGCTTCTTATCAGGTAAAAGCGAATGACGTTGTTAGCATCCGTGAGAAAGCGAAAAAGCAATCTCGCGTGAAAGCCGCTCTGGAGCTGGCTGAGCAGCGTGAAAAGCCAACCTGGCTGGAAGTTGATGCTGGCAAGATGGAAGGTACGTTCAAGCGTCAGCCGGAGCGTTCTGATCTGTCTGCGGACATTAACGAACACCTGATCGTCGAGCTTTACTCCAAGTAAAGCTTAGTACCAAAGAGAGGACACAATGCAGGGTTCTGTGACAGAGTTTCTAAAACCGCGCCTGGTCGATATCGAGCAAGTGAGTTCGACGCACGCCAAGGTGACCCTTGAGCCTTTAGAGCGTGGCTTCGGCCATACTCTGGGTAACGCACTGCGCCGTATTCTGCTCTCATCGATGCCGGGTTGCGCGGTGACCGAGGTTGAGATTGATGGTGTACTGCACGAGTACAGCACCAAAGAAGGCGTTCAGGAAGACATCCTTGAAATCCTGCTCAACCTGAAAGGGCTGGCGGTGAGAGTTCAGGGTAAAGATGAAGTCATCCTTACTTTGAATAAATCTGGCATTGGCCCTGTGACTGCAGCCGACATTACCCACGACGGTGATGTCGAAATCGTCAAGCCGCAGCACGTGATCTGCCACCTGACCGATGAGAACGCATCTATTAGCATGCGCATCAAAGTTCAGCGCGGTCGCGGTTATGTGCCGGCTTCTGCCCGAATTCATTCGGAAGAAGATGAGCGCCCAATCGGCCGTCTGCTGGTCGACGCCTGCTACAGCCCTGTAGAGCGTATTGCCTACAATGTTGAAGCCGCGCGTGTTGAGCAGCGTACCGACCTGGACAAGCTGGTCATCGAGATGGAAACCAACGGCACAATCGATCCTGAAGAGGCGATTCGTCGTGCGGCAACCATTCTGGCTGAACAACTGGAAGCTTTCGTTGACTTACGTGATGTACGTCAGCCGGAAGTGAAAGAAGAGAAACCAGAGTTCGATCCGATCCTGCTGCGCCCTGTTGACGATCTGGAATTGACTGTCCGCTCTGCTAACTGCCTCAAGGCAGAAGCTATCCACTATATCGGTGATCTGGTACAGCGTACCGAGGTTGAGTTGCTGAAAACGCCGAACCTGGGTAAAAAATCTCTTACTGAGATTAAAGACGTGCTGGCTTCACGTGGTCTGTCTCTGGGCATGCGCCTGGAAAACTGGCCGCCGGCAAGCATTGCTGACGAGTAACCGGATCACAGGTTAAGGTTTTACTGAGAAGGATAAGGTCATGCGCCATCGTAAGAGTGGTCGTCAACTGAACCGCAACAGCAGCCATCGCCAGGCTATGTTCCGTAACATGGCAGGTTCGCTGGTTCGTCATGAGATCATCAAGACGACCCTGCCGAAAGCGAAAGAACTGCGTCGCGTAGTTGAGCCGCTGATTACTCTTGCCAAGACTGATAGCGTTGCTAATCGTCGTCTGGCATTCGCCCGCACTCGTGATAACGAGATCGTGGCAAAACTGTTTAACGAGCTGGGCCCGCGTTTCGCGAGCCGCGCCGGTGGTTACACTCGCATTCTGAAGTGTGGCTTCCGTGCAGGCGACAACGCGCCGATGGCATACATCGAGCTGGTTGATCGTGCTGAGCTGAAAGCAGAAGCTGCTGCAGAGTAATCTGTAGTAACGTAAAAAAACCCGCCCCGGCGGGTTTTTTTATATCTACCGCAATCCCACTTCACTACACTATCTGTACTCTTTTTGTTCATCCCTGGGAGCCGTATAATGTGGTTACTGGACCAGTGGGCGGAACGCCACATCCTCGATGCACAGTCTAAAGGCGAGTTTGATAATCTGACGGGCAGCGGCGAACCGCTGGCGCTGGATGATGATTCACACGTGCCTCCGGAGCTGCGCGCCGGCTATCGTTTATTAAAAAACGCCGGCTGCTTACCACCGGAGCTTGAGTTACGTAGAGATGCCATGGCGTTGAGCGACTTACTCAAGACCGTAGAGCATGATGACCCACGGTATACCGAGTTAAACCGTCGCTTGACTCTGTTTGAACTGAAATTACGTCAGGCGGGTATGAATACCGATTTTCTACGCGGTGATTATGCTGACAGACTGTGGCACAAAATTAACGAGGAGTAGCTATGTATCGGATTGGCGAACTGGCCAAACTGGCTGATGTCACCCCGGATACCATCCGCTATTATGAAAAGCAGCAAATGATGGATCACGATATTCGCACTGAAGGCGGTTTTCGCCTCTATTCGGATAACGATCTGCAGCGCCTGCGTTTTATCCGCTATGCCCGGCAATTAGGTTTCACTCTCGAATCGATCCGCGAATTATTATCGATCCGTATCGATCCCGAACATCATACTTGCCAGGAGTCTAAAGGGATCGTCCAGGCCCGGCTAAGTGAAGTCGAAGCGCGTATCAAAGAACTGGAAACGATGCGGCGTTCTCTGCAGCGTCTGAATGATGCCTGTTGCGGCACGGCGCACAGTAGCATTTACTGCTCGATTCTCGAAGCTTTAGAGCAAGGCGCCAGCGGTAGCCATGCCGGGCGTTGATTTTTTCCGTGCGCGGATCTACACTCGCGCCGAATTCATACATTGACTGGAGTTACTATGAGTCGCTATCAGCATACCAAAGGGCAAATTAAAGATAATGCGATTGAGGCATTACTGCATGACCCATTATTCAGACAGCGGGTTGAGAAAAATAAGAAAGGGAAAGGAAGCTATCAACGTAAAGATAAACATGCGGGGCGGAATGATCGGGAGGCCAGTGGCAAGCAAGCGAATCGCTTTTTTACCACTGGCCTTCTGCTTTCTGTGTGCTGATTAAGAACGGTTGTTTTGTTCTTTTAACAGATCGCGAATTTCACTCAGTAGTACTTCTTCTTTGCTCGGCGCCGGAGCGGCAGGCGCTTCTTCTTTCTTACGGTTCAGTTTATTCATCAGTTTGATTGCCATGAAAATCGCGAAGGCAACAATGATGAAATCAAAGACGTTCTGAATAAACACACCATAATGCATGACAACGGCCGGGACATCTCCCTGCGCATCGCGTAGCGTAACGGCGAACTGTTTAAAGTCGATACCGCCAATGAGCAAACCCAGCGGAGGCATAATAATATCGGCCACTAAAGACGATACAATTTTACCGAACGCCGCACCAATGATGACACCCACTGCCAAATCGACAACATTCCCGCGCATTGCGAATTCGCGGAATTCTTTTAACATACCCATTTTACTCTCCTTGAGCCAGCTGACATTGATAAGTTTATCAAATGTATTTCCATTTTCCATTGCTGTTGAATAATTGCCGGAAAATATTATCCATTGATAAATAAGGGATAATAAAAAGGCGTCTGAGCGACGCCCATTGGAATTACAGGAAGAACGGACTTGGCTGGAATAGTCTCTCAACGTCGGAGATAAATTTCTTGTCGGTCAGGAACATAATTACGTGGTCGCCTTGCTCAATACGTAAATTATTATTGGCGATCATTACGTCATTACCGCGTACCACCGCGCCAATAATCGTTCCCGGCGGCAGCTTAATTTCATCAATTGAACGGCCAACTACCCGCGAGGTGCTTTCATCGCCATGCGCGACGGCCTCAATGGCTTCGGCAACGCCGCGGCGTAGTGACGAAACACCGACAATATCAGCTTTACGTACGTGGCTCAGCAATGCAGAAATAGTGGCTTGCTGCGGAGATATAGCAATATCAATCACGCTTCCCTGAACCAGATCGACATACGCGCGACGCTGGATCAGCACCATGACCTTCTTCGCGCCCATCCGCTTGGCCAGCATTGCCGACATGATATTGGCTTCGTCATCGTTGGTGACGGCAATAAAGAGATCGACTTGATCGATATGCTCTTCCGCCAGTAACTCTTGATCCGACGCATCGCCATAAAAGACGATCGTGTTCTGCAGCTTCTCGGCAAGTTCAGCCGCGCGCTGTTGATCGCGCTCGATCAACTTCACGCTGTAGTCTTTCTCCAGGCGGTGCGCGAGACCCGCGCCGATGTTGCCGCCGCCGACCAGCATAATTCGTTTGTAGGGTTTCTCCAGACGTTGGAGTTCGCTCATTACGGCGCGAATATGTTGCGATGCGGCGATAAAGAAGACTTCGTCGCCAGCTTCTACGATGGTTGATCCCTGTGGGCGAATCGGGCGGTCGTGGCGGAAAATTGCCGCAACGCGGGTGTCGATGTGCGGCATATGTTCGCGCATCGTGGAGAGCGCATTACCGACCAGAGGGCCGCCATAATAAGCCTTCACAACGGCCAGGCTCACTTTTCCTTCGGCGAAGTTCACTACCTGCAGCGCGCCTGGATATTCGATCAGGCGGTAGATGTTATCGATGACTAACTGCTCCGGAGCGATCAGATGGTCAATCGGTACCGCTTCTGAATGGAAAAGTTTATCGGCATCGCGAACGTAGTCCGGCGAACGAATTCGGGCGATACGATTCGGCGTATTAAACAGCGAATAGGCAACCTGACAGGCCACCATGTTAGTTTCATCTGAGCTGGTCACGGCGACCAGCATATCGGCATCATCGGCGCCGGCTTCGCGCAGCACGCGCGGATGCGAACCGTGGCCCTGAACGACGCGGAGATCGAACTTATCCTGCAGACCGCGCAGACGGTCACCGTTGGTATCGACCAGGGTAATATCGTTGTTTTCGCCAACGAGATTTTCCGCCAGCGTGCCGCCTACCTGTCCGGCGCCAAGAATAATAATCTTCATCAGCAGTGACCCATTAATTCCGCTTTTTGATTAGCTTAGCGTAAAAGAAGCCATCGCCTTCTTCCGCCCCTGGCAGATTTTGCTGACCCGGGTTTTCCGGCGTTCCCGTCTCATGGAGTTCGGCATCTCTGGTACGGGTCAGGAAAGCGGCGATTTGTTGGCTGTTCTCTTCCGGCAAAATAGAGCATGTCGCATAGACCAGCGTACCGCCCGGTTTCAAATGAGCCCAGGTGGCATCGAGAATTTCTGCCTGTAATTGCGCCAGCTCGGCGATATCGCGATCCCGGCGCAGCCATTTAATATCCGGATGGCGACGGATAACGCCAGTAGCTGAACATGGCGCATCAAGCAAAATACGGTCGAACTGCTCATCGCCGCACCACTGTTCAGGATAGCGGCCATCGCCCTGTTTCACTTCTGCTTTCATGCCCAGACGTTTCAGGTTGTCATAGACACGGGACAGGCGCTGCTGGTCGATGTCGACCGCCATCAAATTCGCCTGCGGCGCGACTTCCAGAATATGCGTCGTCTTGCCGCCCGGCGCCGCGCAGAGATCGAGAATGCGCTCGCCGTTTGCCGGTTGCAAATAGCGCATGCAGCCCTGGGCTGAGGCGTCCTGAACGGTTACCCAGCCTTTATCAAATCCTGGTAATGCATGGACCGGGGCTGGGGTCGCAAGACGGACGGCATCCGGATAGTCCGGGTGAGTGAAACCCTGTAAACCAGCGTCTTCCAGCAGTGCGAGCCATTCATCTCGCGAATGATGATTGCGATTCACACGCAGCCACATTGGCGGACGTAGATTATTGGCTGACACAATATCCTGCCATTGTTGCGGCCAGGCCTGCTGCAGACGTTTAAGCAGCCATTTAGGATGGAGATAACGGTTCTCGTGCTGGGCGAATTCGGCCAGCAGCTCTTCCTGCTGGCGCTGGAACTGGCGTAATACGCCATTAATAAGCCCTTTAAGCTGCGGACGCTTAATTGCCACCGCGCCTTCCACCGTTTCCGCTAGCGCGGCGTGCGGGGGAATTCGCGTATAAAGTAGCTGATACAGACCGACCATGATCAGGAAATGTACGGTACGCTGTTTGCCTGTCATCGGGCGGGCCATCAGCTTACCGATCAACCACTCGAGTTGGCTTAAGGTTCGCAAGACGCCAAAGCACAGTTCTTGCAGCAGCGCTTTGTCTTTCTCGCTCACTTTTTGCTGCAGTGGCGGCAGAACATTGCTTAAAGACTGGCCTTTCTCAACGACCTGCTCAATGGCCTGGGCTGCCAGGCTGCGTAAATTAATATTCTTTTTCATAAGCGCAAAAATAAAAATGCCCGGCGAACCCGGGCTTTAGAAGAGAAGTGCGTCAGGCAAGACGGTTTCCGGGGATAAACCATTCCCGGCGAGAGTTCAGCAAATCCTGGGCACTCATCGCTTTTTTCCCTGCCGGCTGCAGCGATTCCAGATTCAGAATCCCGTTGCCGGTGGCGACCTGGATCCCCTGTTTGCTTGCTGCGACGATCGTGCCTGGCTCTGCGTTGGCGGATTCTGAAATAACGGATGCACGCCACACCTTCACCGGTTGCTCATCGATCTCCAGCCAGCTCATCGGCCAGGGATTAAATGCGCGGATACAGCGTTCGAGCTGTTCTGCGGAAAGCGACCAATCAATACGGGCCTCTTCTTTACTCAGCTTCTCGGCGTAGCTGACAAGCGATTCGTCCTGAACTTCAGGCTCTGCGCTACCCTCTGCCAGCTGCGCTAAAGTCGCCAGTAGACCCTCAGGTCCAAGGTCGGCCAGTTTATCGTACAGGCTGCCGCTGGTATCTTCCGCGGTAATCGGGCAGGAGAGCTTATACAGCATGTCGCCGGTATCAAGACCGACGTCCATCTGCATGATGGTGACACCGGTTTCGGCATCGCCAGCCCATAGCGAACGCTGAATCGGCGCTGCGCCACGCCAGCGTGGAAGCAGGGAGCCGTGAACGTTAATGCAGCCCAAACGCGGCATTTCAAGAACCGCTTTCGGCAGGATCAGTCCGTAAGCCACGACGACCATAACATCGGCGTTAAGGTCGGCAACCAACTGCTGATTTTCCTGCGGACGTAGGGAGGATGGCTGGAAGACCGGTAGATTATTGGCTTCAGCCAGCACTTTTACCGGGCTCGGCATCAATTTTTTGCCGCGACCAGCAGGGCGGTCGGGCTGAGTAAATACGCCAACCACCTGATGTTCAGACGACAACAGCGCGTCAAGGTGACGCGCTGCAAAGTCGGGGGTTCCGGCGAAAATGATACGTAGTGTTTGTGACACGTTAATCCTTGTTATCAGGCACGGGCGCGTAAACGATCCAGTTTTTCAACTTTCTGACGAATGCGCTGCTGTTTGAGCGGAGACAGATAGTCAATGAACAGCTTACCGACCAGGTGATCCATTTCATGCTGGATACAGATAGCCAACAAGCCATCAGCTTCCAGTTCGAAAGCGTTGCCTTCACGGTCCAACGCGCGGATTTTTACGGTTTCGGCACGTGGAACCAGCGCACGTTGTTCCGGAATCGACAAACAACCTTCTTCAATACCGGTTTCACCGTCTTTTTCGAGTAGCTCTGGGTTGATGAGCACCAGGCGCTCTTCACGGTTTTCCGAGACATCAATAACGATAATACGCTGATGAATATCCACCTGCGTGGCGGCCAGACCGATACCTTCTTCAGCGTACATCGTGTCGAACATATCATCGACGATACGCTGAATTTCTGCATTCACTTCTTTGACCGGCTCGGCGACTTTGCGAAGGCGCTCGTCCGGAATATGTAACACTTGCAAAACTGCCATAAAGATCCAGAGTCGTATTCAGTAGTTGATAAGATTATTACCTCTATTCTAGACAAAACCCCCTCTAATTGACAGTCTCGCTAACCAATCACAAGGATTGGCTGAGCCGCTAATGGCAGGGGGAACGGATGACGCCCACGGAGATTTGGTTGCGCCTGATGCGGGTGAATAACCTGTATGGCGATGAAATGGTACTGATTGCGCGACGGCTGGCTGGCGCAGGTCATTCGGATAATGAAACGTTGCGTGAAGCCGGTTTAACTAAAGCACAGGCAATACAGTTTCTTGCCTTTAAACAACAGGAGATTGACGCCTCACTGCAATGGTTAGCGCAACCAGAACATCATCTGATTTCGGCGGATCATGCACGCTATCCGCCGCAGTTACGCGCTATCGATGATTATCCCGGCGCGCTGCTGGTCTGCGGTAACGTCGATCTCCTGTGTAGCCGACAGTTGGCTATCATCGGAAGCCGCGCGCACTCGTGGTACGGCGCGCAATGGGGAAAATCCTTCAGTGAAGCGCTGGCGCAGTATGGATTGACCATTACCAGTGGTCTGGCGATGGGCATTGATGGCATCGCCCATCGCGGGGCGTTAGCGGCAACGGGAAAAACCATCGCCGTATTAGGTAACGGTCTCTCTGATGTCTACCCGCACCGGCATCGGGCTTTGGCAAAGCAGATCGTAGAAAGCGGCGGCGCGCTACTTTCCGAATTTCCTCTCTCAGCGCCACCTCTACCGGGTAATTTTCCGCGCCGCAACCGGATTATCAGCGGCTTAAGCGCAGGTGTACTGGTCATTGAGGCCGCCTTGAAAAGCGGTTCCCTGGTAACTGTCCGCTGCGCGTTGGAGCAGGGGAGAGACGTTTTTGCCCTGCCAGGACCCATTGGCAATCCTGGCTCTGAAGGGCCGCACTGGCTGATAAAGCAGGGCGCGGTTCCCGTTACCGCGCCGGAAGAGATCCTTGAACATTGGCAATACGAGCTGTCAGCGAGGAAGGATACCGCTGATTTGCTAAATAATTACGCAGATCGGCCTCCTGTAGCATTGCCATTTCCAGAGCTCCTGGCTAACGTAGGAGATGAGGTAACACCTGTTGACGTTGTCGCTGAACGTGCCGGCCAATCTGTGCCAGTAACCGTAGCCCAGCTACTTGAACTGGAGTTAGCAGGCTGGATCGCAGCTGTACCCGGCGGCTATGTCCGATTAAGGAGGGCAAGCCATGTTCGACGTACTCATGTATTTGTTTGAGACTTATATCCATAACGAAGCAGAAATGCGCGTGGATCAGGACAAACTGACGCGGGATCTGACCGATGCAGGTTTTGAGCGGGAAGATATCTATAACGCGTTAATGTGGCTCGAGAAACTGGCTGATTATCAGGAAGGTCTCGTTGAACCCATGCAGCTCGCCTCCGACCCGCTCTCTCTTCGGGTATACACCGATGAAGAGTGCCAGCGTCTGGATGCCAGCTGTCGAGGATTTTTACTCTTCCTCGAGCAGATCCAGGTGTTGAACCTCGAAACGCGAGAAATGGTGATAGAGCGCGTACTGGCGCTGGATACGGCAGAGTTTGAACTAGAAGACCTGAAATGGGTGATCCTGATGGTTCTGTTTAATATTCCAGGCTGTGAAAACGCCTATCAGCAAATGGAAGAATTACTCTTCGAAGTAAATGAAGGTATGCTGCATTAATCTTATTGCAGCAACATCGAGTTGTTATGACCAAATCAGCACTGTTTTCGGTGCGTAAAAACGAGCCCTGCCCGCAGTGCGGGGCCGAACTGGTGATTCGTTCCGGGAAACATGGCCCGTTTCTCGGCTGTTCTCACTATCCGGACTGTGACTATGTCCGTCCCCTGAAAAGCCAGGCGGATGGACATATCGTCAAGGTGCTGGAGGGGCAAGAGTGCCCATCTTGCGGCGCTGTCATGGTGTTACGCCAGGGGCGTTTTGGTATGTTCATCGGCTGCAGTCGCTATCCCGAATGCGAACATACCGAGCTGATTGATAAACCTGATGAGACCGCTATCGCGTGTCCGCAATGCGGACAGGGTCATCTGGTGCAGCGTCGCTCCCGTTTTGGTAAAACCTTTCATTCCTGCGATCGCTATCCTGATTGCCAGTTCGTAATTAATTTTAAACCGGTGGCGGGAGAATGCCCTGAATGCCATTACCCGCTATTAATAGAAAAGAAAACGGCACAAGGCGTTAAACGCTTTTGCGCCAGTAAACAATGTGGAAAGCCGATCCCGGCGGAACAAATAAGTGAATAAAAACCTGCCCTCAGAAACCGTCGCACAGGCTGTGGCGGTACTGAATAATGAACATGTCATCGCCTATCCAACCGAAGCGGTATTCGGCGTCGGTTGCGATCCGGATAGCGAAACGGCCGTAATGCGCCTTCTGGCGTTAAAACAGCGTCCTGTTGAAAAGGGATTAATTCTTATCGCCGCCAGCTTTGAACAGTTGCAACCGTATATTGATGATTCCCGGTTAAGCGACGCGCAGCGTGAAGCGATCTTTTCCTGTTGGCCCGGCCCGGTGACGTTCGTGTTCCCGGCGCGCCCAGATACCCCACGCTGGCTGACGGGGCGCTTCGATTCGCTGGCCGTGCGCGTTACTAATCATCCGCTGGTGATTGAATTATGCGAAGCCTACGGAAAACCACTGGTCTCGACGAGCGCCAACTTAACCGGGCAGCCGCCGTGTCGGACCACTGCTGAAGTACGCGCCCAGTTTGGCGATAGTTTTCCGGTGGTGGATGGCGCAACGGGCGGGCGGCAAAACCCATCTGAAATCCGTGATGCCCTGACGGGTGAACAGTTCCGCCAGGGGTAATTTATGGAAACTTATGCCGTTTTTGGTAACCCTATAGCCCATAGCAAGTCGCCTTCTATTCATCAGCTGTTTGCCAAACAGTTAGATATTGCGCACCCCTATGGTCGGGTACTGGCGCCATTAGATGATTTTGTGAATACTCTGGACGCTTTCTTCAATACAGGCGGTAAGGGCGCTAATGTGACCGTTCCCTTTAAAGAAGAAGCGTTTGCCCGCGCCGATGAACTCACTGAACGCGCCGCGCTGGCTGGCGCTGTCAATACGTTGAAGCGCCTGGAAGATGGCCGTTTGCTTGGCGACAATACGGATGGCATAGGGTTATTAAGCGATTTAGAGCGCCTGGGCTTTATCAAACCTGGTATGAGGATTTTATTGATTGGCGCAGGCGGCGCATCACGCGGCGTATTATTACCGCTGCTCTCTTTAGATTGCGCGGTCACTATTGTTAACCGTACTTTTTCCCGCGCTCATGAACTGGCAACGTTATTTGCTCATACCGGCAGCGTGAGCGCGTTATCGCTGGATAAACTGGAAGGCCATCAGTTCGACCTCATTATTAACGCGACGTCCAGCGGTATCAGCGGCGATATCCCGGCAATACCATCTTCGTTGATTCATGCCGACGTTTACTGTTATGACATGTTTTATCAGAAAGGAAATACGCCATTTCTGCATTGGTGCCAACAGTATGGCGCTAAAAAACTGGCTGATGGATTAGGAATGCTGGTGGCTCAGGCCGCCCATGCCGTTCTGTTGTGGCACGGTAGACTACCGGAGATTGCCCCGGTGATTGCTGTTTTACATCAGGAACTGAATGCGTGAACCAGGCGATCCAATTTCCCGATAGAGAAGAGTGGTACGCCGAACGGCAATGCATCGTTTTCCCCGCGCTGGTCAATGGGATGCAGTTAACTTGCGCGATTCGCGGTAAGACACTGCAGCAACGGTTTGGTGGCGATGAGCCAGCGCAGTGGCTGGCTCTCTTTAGTGAACATCGCTGGGATCTGGAAGATGAAGCGGAAGCGCTGATTCGCGATCGGCAAGAAGACCATCAGGGTTGGATTTGGTTTTCCTGATCCAGGTAGTCGTCTTTCCATTTCACATAGTTGTTGGCTGAATACTTCAGGCCTGCATATTCCGCCTCCGTCAGGGGGCGGATTTGTTTTACCGGATTGCCAAAGTAGAGATATCCGCTTTCCAGACGCTTGTTTTGCGGAACCAGGCTGCCGGCGCCGATCATCACGTCATCCTCTACCACCACGCCATCCAGCAGAATTGACCCCATTCCGACAAGAATGCGATTGCCGATAGTGCAGCCGTGCAGCATGACCTTATGCCCGACGGTAACATCTTCGCCGATGAGCAGGGGATTACCCTCAGGGTTATAAGAAGACTTGTGGGTAACATGTAGGACGCTGCCGTCCTGAATATTCGAACGTGCGCCGATCGATACATAGTTCACGTCGCCGCGGATGGCGACCAACGGCCAAATGCTTACATCATCGGCAATTCTGACGTCGCCTATCACAACGCTGCTGGGATCCACCATCACCCGCAGACCGATTTGAGGGAATAATTCTTTATAAGGACGTAAATAACTGGACATGGCTGCCTCAATATCAGGGTAGATAACCAGACTTTGGAAGCTTTCAGGCGCTCCCGCAACCCCTTTTTCTGATAAAAATTGAGCTATTTGAGCAATAACAGCGCGAAAAGCGCGAAAAACCATCATTCAGAAAAAAAGATCGAAAAAAGGCTTGTGCAAAAAAATGGGATCCCTATAATGCGCACCCACTGACACGGCAGATGTGAATCACTTCACACAAACAGCCGGTTCGGTTGAAGAGAAAAATTCTGAAATTCAGGGTTGACTCTGAAAGAGGAAAGCGTA
>NZ_JAQIRK010000032.1:0-11693 GCF_050600805.1 Klebsiella sp. 141240
GCTGAAAATGCCGGCCTTTGAATGGGTTCATGTGCAGCTCCATCAGCAAAAGGGGATGATAAGTTTATCACCACCGACTATTTGCAACAGTGCCAAGTTTATCACCACCGACTATTTGCAACAGTGCCGGCAAGAGCCATTTGCTACGGTCAGCGTGGTGAGATCAGAAAACGTTACCGCGAGGGGCAGGAAGATCAGTTGGGTGCGCTGGGTCTGGTGACAAACGCAGTGGTGCTGTGGAATACGCTTTATATGCAGGAAGCCTTGTCGCACCTGCGTAGCACTGGGGAAGGGCCAGAAGATGAACATATCGCGCGGCTTTCGCCTCTGATGCATGGTCATATCAACATGCTGGGACATTATACGTTCACACTACCGGAGGATATTATGAAGGGGGAATTGAGGCCGTTAAATCTCAATTTAAACAATGAATTACCTCCTTAGCGTGGTTTTTTACATCATTGGCCCTCAAACCCCGTATATCTCTCATCAATTTTTATATCCGCCCTGGAGTGCACCGTTCAAGCACACCGATTAGGCAGATAGTCACTAGTTAACTCTTTACTAGTGACTAAATTCCATTGATATACGTGACAACGTCACGTCATGAAAGCTTATAAATGCCTATTTTTCATACAATGGGATTTAATTAGGAGTAAATCCCATAGGCTTACATAAGGATGACAATTAAAAGCGTTAAATATCAACCAGATAGAATGATTACCCCCAATTAATGGGCTCATCACATTATTTCACTGGCTGGGGTTATTGCTGGCATATCTGAAAGTGCTAATATGTTAGTCATTAGTAATTAGTAAAGCCTTTACTAAACGCGTTTCTACGTAAATTCTATAGGTTTTATAGTGTCCTACCTTTGCTCAAATCAAAATGTTCTGACATACCAAAATGGAGTGTAAAATGACTCAAAACCAGGGTTCTGAGCCAGTACCGGCGAGCCGGACAGGGCAGCTCATCAGCGCCCGGGATATGGCCATGCAGAAATTCGAAGAAGGGATGCGGTTAATCTCGGAAGCGTCGGAACTGTGCGGTCTCTCTCTCTTCACCAGCAGAATTATGCAGCCCAACGCATTTGGTCTTCCGTCGTCACTGGATCGCACCATCGAGGAGGGGCGTAAGGAAATTGACCGTAAAACGTGGAAAAGGCTCTTTGAAGAAACAGGTATGGACCGGTACTGGAACCATAAGCAAAAAGAAGCCTTTAACGAATCCCTTCGTACGGATCCGCCCGTCGCTTCCCTGGAGATTGTTAAGGGAACATTACAGCATGCACTGGCTAACAGACGAGACACCCTTGCAGAAGGTTTCGTTGATGTTCTCAACAAGCTTGACCGAAGTTTCAAAAGCAATGCCAGGCAATATACAATGCCAAAAAAGCTTGTTCTTCGGGGGATTTTTCCTGGTGTGAACGTGCTGAGGTACAACGGTTTCTCGCAGGACAATCACTTTTGTTTACGCGACTTTGAGAATATTGTATGCATCTGTTCTGATACTCCAACACCTGCAACCGGCGGTGGGCTGAGTATGGTCGACAGGCTGACGGCCATGAGAAATACAGAATTCACAGGCGAGGTCAGTGATGAGAATGGCTGGCGGTGTCGCCTGTTTGAGAATGGAAACGTTCATATTTGCATCGACAGTATCTCGCTTCTGAATGCTCTGAACGATCTTATCAGCATATATTTTGCAAACCAGCTTCCGGCCGCAGGAAAAAAATGATGATTGAAAATGATAAAGAAAAAAGCCTGAACGATGCTACCCCGCCAGAGGTGCAGAATGACATCCGCAGCGAATCCACTGAAAAATCAAAGGAAATGGGTCGTTCAAGGTACTCATCTATCGCGATGATCGATTACTTCAATGCAATCGAACGTCTGTGCAAAGAGAAAGAAATTAACCCGGAAAATATCGATCTGAGCTTCAAAGTTCACTGGCTCAGAAACGCTGTTGGCGGCTCGTTTGCAAGGTCACAGGAGATGTTCGCGGAGTACCAGAAGTATGTTAAAGAGGTTCCTGAAGAGGCCCGTTACCTGGATATACCCGATGAGGTAAAGGTTGCACTCGGCGATATTATCTCGTACATCACCTGGCACTACCGTAGAAGCTATACCGCAATACAGAATGATAGTGTTAAAAAAGCTGAAGCACGTAGCATGCAGCTGGAGGAGGAGGTAACGCAGCTGTTACAGCGGCTTGAGCAAAGCGCTACCGATATGGATGAGCTGAAACTTGAGAATCAGGCACTACAGGGTCGATTAGAGATCCGGGACAGTACCGTCAAGGAGTTAGAAACAAGGCTGAATGTTGCCGAAGCAGAACTCGAAACCTGCCATCACCAGTTAGATAGCACACGGCATGAATTGAGCCTCGCACAGCAGTCAAATGACTCACTCTCCCAGCAACTGGCTGAACGTAAAACAGAGATCGCTGGTCACCTTGAATATCAAAAAAAGCTGAACGAAGAGATCAACACGCAGCGTTCTGATAACGCCGGTCTTTCCAGACAATGCGACCAGTTAAGTCAGACTGTGTCAGATACAAAGGCAGAGAGGGACAGGTTTGAACAGGAATTGATTGCTGCACAGAACCTTTGTACTGAGCTGAAAAGTGCACTGTCCGGGAAAGAGGGTGACCTGGTGGCGGTGAATGCCGAGCTTACTGAACTCCATAAACTAAACGAGTCGCTGAGCGCCGACCTGAATAAAGTAACTTTGGTCAGCCAGGGCTATGAAGCGGAAGTGGCTGAACAAAGCAATGAACTCAAAACGCTCCAGGCCAAAGTAATGAAGCTGGAAGCTACCCTGGAGGCGGAGAAAACAATCTCAGAATCCCTAAAAGGCACCATTGATACATTAACTGGTGCAATGGCAGGGGGAGGTACTGGAAAGTCAAAACAGCCGCGTAGCAGAAAAACATCATGATAAATGAAGCCAGGTTGATACACTTCTCTGCATCCCCTGGCACATAAGAACTTCTGCGGACATTCAGCCCGTCCGCAGGAGTTTTCGTCCTTCAGTCAACAAATGCACTACCTTTTTTGAGTCTCCACTTTCCAGAGCAGAAAACACGTTACCGATTCTACCAACAGCTTGTATCTGAGTGATAACCCCAGTCTTGTAATCATCTAGGATCCCTGACAGGAAAGCGTTCAGTTTTGTCTGTTCGCTTAGCGAAAGCATGTAGGACATTTTTTCTCCATTTTAAGCAGGTGTGTCAGTTGAAAGAGGTTTGCGTGATTCTGGAAAATGAGGCAGCACCATAGTTTCAGATGCTGTGGTCGCATCCCAGTGCCACCATCCATAAGGCCCATATTCACGGTTGTAATAATCTTTTTTGAGTTGCTTTCGGGCCAGATAAGCAGGAGTGGCCATACCAAATACTTCCATCGGGAACGGCTTATCGCTTTTTGTGTCGAGCAGGTAGAAGTCAGGGAACACCTCACTAATACTCGCATCATAACGCATGGGCTTAACGTACTGCCGGTGCTCTGCATCCAGCTTTTCTGCAACAACCGCCTCATAGGAGGAGTCCAGAGGTATCCAGTTCTCGCTAACGTGCATCAGCACAATTTGATGAGCTCTTACAGAAGGGCCTCTGCCGGTTACCGCAGCTGGTGACGTCAACGCAAAGACAACTATTTTCGCCCCGGATTTCCATGCTGCGTACTCCGATGAAAATCGTTTCTTTACGCTATCCCAATGGACTTCTGAATTGAAAAAAATCAGCGGTAGCCCCCCAAAATTCCGCAGGGGTAAAAATTTAAGTGGCTTCTCATGCTTTTCAGCATCGTAGCGAGGTAAAACTGACAGGAGCATGAGACGTTTATCACTCATCGCCTGTGATGAAAGACGCTGAATTTGCGACTGAGCGACAGGTTGTTTCGGGTCAGGTACACCAATGAATAAATGGTCACCTATGCAGGCTCTGCCGGTACGAATTTGTTTAGCGGTTTCAAGCAGACGATACCGTACCAGTGAATCGTTACGTTTCCCTGCCATTTTCGGGTACCAGACATTCAGACCAGACTCTGTCCACAAAAGACTAAGCAAGCCCAGGAGGGTCATTGAGGCCTGACCTCCTTCTGGTCGCTGAACATGGGGCAGGGGAGGCACTTCTGATTTTTCAGGAGGATCTTTCTCTGTCATACCGATACCGAGCCTTACAGCCATATCACCTTCGGTTGTAATCCGGACCACACCACTCGCATATCCTTTCAGGCCGGTATGCCGGGCATCAAGGGAGAAGAATACACAGGAAGGATCATGCTCAATGCCCGTGTTAGCGGCTTTGACGAGAATAAAGGCATCACCGTTCGGTAAAGCACGAACATAAAGTCGCTTTTCTCCTTTTCCACGACATCCGCAGGTGATGACTGATTTTTGACCTGAGGTGTGGTGTGCCTTTTTAAGAGCCGACTGCCACCCTTTAGCAAACTCATCCTGCGTTTGAAAGTCAGGTGAATACCTTTTGACGTTTGGATCGTCGTCGTAAGCAATCATCACTGCGAATTTTTGGCTCATAGTAGTCTCCTAAACAGGAAGTTTAATATCCCAACCAGAGCAACACTTCCTGAGCGTCATACTGTTCCTTTACGCCCATGTCGCTAAAGAATTCTTCGAAATCTGTTTCGGGAACGCAATGCCTGGACAGTTCTTGTAATGCTCGTTCTTTAGATACCGTCTCACCTTCAGCTGATTCGAAATACGTCATGGTTGACCTCTGACATTATTACAACAATCTTAAGCATTTAAATTGATGAAGGAGCTCAGGTCAGCTGACTTCGTCGTAAAACTGCCGCAAGCGCTGGGAGGCTGCAAATTCAATTCGTGACTTCAGCAGTTTGGCGACGGCCGCAAAGACATCAACGACCACGGAGTTCCCAAACTGTCTGTAAGCCTGTGTATTGGACACAGGGATACGGAAAACACTTTCCCCGGGTTTATCGAAGCCCATTAGCCTGCTGCATTCACGTGGCGTTAGCATGCGTGGCCGACGGTCCATGTTGTATGTGTTATGGAAATCAGTTTCTCCCAGTTCATGAGACCAGCCCCGATCAATAAGAATTTCAGATCCGTCTTTCATATAGCGGCTTGAGAGGGTTCTGGTGACACTATTAACATTGGAAGGATCTACTAGTCCAAAACCAAAACCATTGCCTTTTGCCGCATGTTTCTTTGCATAGTTGTATAAGTACTCCCAGAGTTTAGGGGAGAGGATGTATTTACTATCTACGCTCGGATCCAGTAAATCTGAGAGAGAAGGGCGCTTGTCCGGATAAAAGTCTTTAATGTCTCTCAGAGTAAAACCGTCTTTCAGACGTAGGTCGCGGCGAAAACCAATAAGGACGATACGTTCACGGTGCTGGGGTCGGAAATGACGGCCATCGATGACTTTAGGATCATCCGCGCCCGTGCTTTCGCTGTTTGCGACGTCGTAGCCAAGCTCATCGAGCGTTTTCATGATGATGTTAAAGGTATTACCCTTATCGTGACTCTTCAGATTTTTTACGTTTTCCAGAACAAAAATTGCAGGTTGTTTTGCCCGGATGATCCTGGCCACATCAAAGAAGAGCGTACCCTGAGTGTCGCACTCGAAACCGTGTTTGCGACCCATAGAGTTCTTTTTACTGACACCGGCGATGCTGAATGGCTGGCATGGAAATCCCGCAAGAAGAACATCATGATCCGGGATAGAGGCATCGATAAATTTGTATGCCTCGTCATCAGTAACCTCGGGCCGGTTGCTAAGAGTGATGTCACGGATGTCTGAATTGAAGCGGTGCTCGTTCTCATCGCAATACCAGTTCGCCCGGTAAGTACGGCTGGAATAAGTATTCCATTCGCTCGTGAAAAGACATTTACCACCGATGGCATCAAATCCGCTTCGCAGTCCACCTATCCCTGCAAACAGATCGATAAAGCTAAAGTGCCTGTCCTCATAATCAGCAGGTCGTGAAGGTATTAAAGTCTGTAGATAGCGTCCATCTGCGATACTCAGCTCACAATGCTCAGGTATGCATGTAACCTGACGTTTAAGGGATGCACGGGACCAATTACTGCCATTTTCATCATTTAATACCTGAGCCAGATATTTCAGGTCATAAATGGTCGAAGCTGTTAACAAAGTTTTGTGGATCAGAGATGGTGTTTTATCCACATCATTCAGGTCTGTCTCAAGATCATGAGTGTAACGTTTCATCCAAACTCTCTCAGGAATAATATCTTTGAGATAGATTAACACGCTTAATTTGGATTATTTTTTGGTTCAGGTTCTAAATTTATTGTGATTATTCTGCCTTTAAGTTGCAAAAAGATTGGTTTTAAGCCCGCCCATGAAATAATGACTTGTTAAAATACTGCCTGTAAATAGGCTTGTGGATACATGTCTGTACTCAACAAATCAAGGTGAAATGATGTTTTTTTTAACAAAGTTACTTTTGCCCATCATGATTGTTGTATTCCCAGTGGCGTCCTGGGGGAACTCAACAACTTTTGAGGCAAAGGTGGTTAAGATTGTTGACGGTGACACCATAACTGCGTTGGATGCTCAAAACACAACCATCAAAATACGGATGTATGGTATAGACGCTCCTGAATCTAAACAGGCTTTTGGCCAAAAAGCAAAACAGGCCTTAACCACAGCTATAGCAACTAAAATCGTTACCGTGATAGACCATGGTACGGATATCTATGGCCGTATGTTAGGTACCATCTGGTTAGATGGATATGATATCAATGCCTCTATGGTGGACAGTGGATATGCGTGGGTTTATCGGTTCGAAGATAACGCCATTGTCCCTGGCTATATCAAATATGAATCCGCAGCACAAAAGGAGGCAAAAGGGTTATGGGCAGACACCAACCCTGTCCCACCATGGCAGTGGAGACAGGCAAACGAAAAGCCCAGAAAGGTGAAAGAGAAGAAATAACCATGATGAAAGAGCCTCATCCGTTACTTCAGTTGGTACTAAACGATTCCGGTCGTCTAACCATGCCTGTTTATTATAGAGATCAACAGTATTGCCCGACTTGCCTTACAAAGGTGTTGAAGAGTGAGGATGGAAGTTTGGCGCACCTCGGGGAAATAAATCAAAATACATGTAGACCTTCTATTTCAGTAGTTGTGACAAAAGCAATTATTGAAATGTTATGTGACGGGGAAAAAATATATGTAAATCCAATACGACACCGAGGCCGGGTGCTGGCACCCTCAGTAATTTTTTCTCCCGACACTCACACTTTCAAACCGTTTATAAATACAGACTATCAGCCTGTGGGAGCAAACTGGAAAAGTGAAAAGGGATATAAACTCGGTCTGTTTTATCTCAAAGATCGAGCCAACTCTATCAATAAAGAGGAATTTGATTTCATTGCCGTTATAGACCCTGAGGCAATGCAGAAAGAATTTATTTCGGCCTGGTCTGAGGTTGATGAAAAAAATCCATTGGAAACGCTGAAGCAGATCTTACGATCTAAAAACAACTCTTCTTTATGGGTAAAATGGCCTGGCAAAATTGAGCATGCGCAAAAAGGAAATTACAACGAAAATTACTGGTTCGATTATCAATCTGATAATCAGGAAGTGAACTGTACGGTCTCTGTTGTAGGTATCGAAGGTAACAGTTCCGGTGAGACAATTTATAGATTGCAAACTTTGCTAAAGCGTAAGCTCAATGAATATCAACTGGTTCGGTCTTTAGGGACTATTATGCTTCTTGATAATACCGGGAATATGATTCCATCAAACCATCCTTATTTTGAAGTCATCTCAAAAGCATGTATAAATGGAGTGCGTGACTTTGTTCGTCAAAACCCGTGGGTAGTCTGACGGTCAACTATAAAGCATAATATAATTAGTAATAACAAGGAACAGACATGAATGAAAACTCAGTAATCTTAATAAGTTTATTTTGGTTTTTTTTGGGATCGAGTGTTGTAGCTGGTTTTATGGATGCATCATTATATTGCTGGATTTTTGCAGCCATAAGCGCATTGTTTCTTCTTTCGGTGATACAAACACCAAAGGAGTTAACGGTATCTATTAGTCATATGACAAGCAAAACGCTGATCTCAAAGACAGATGATGGATACACATTTAGCATTTCACCTTACGGAGACGGGTACCGCTTATCAGTCTCGCCTGAAAATCGTCACAATGGTACCCAAAGCTTTGACGGCTGGTTCCCACGTTTTTTTTCCGAACCACAGTATGCCAAATCATCTTTAACTAAATTTCTCGGTGAGTCCTTAGTATGGGAAGAAGATTCAAGTAATGCTCTATGAGATTACTTATTATAAATTTTTCTATTAATCTCCATGGAGTGATATATGAATTTGGCCTATTTTTTATTTTTGTCTATAACTGTTATGCTTACGAGCTTTATTATTAAATCACTTGTCGTATTGGTAAAGTTCAAATTACTTCGTGATGAACGTCTCGAATATACCAGCAATAAAAATATTGATGAGATGTACGATTTAATGAATGCGAAGGAAGAAATCCTCATAAGGCATCATAAGCAGATGTTGGCATTGCATCTTTCACTATTAATATTCGTTCTATTTATTGCTTACATTTACTAAAAATAATTTTATTCAACATTTCAACAAAGGGTTTTCAATGGAAAGCTTCGAAACTGAACAAATGATTCAATATGCTTTCTACATAAATATCGTAATAACGACTGGTTTGGCATGGTTTTGCTTGCGGTCAGGATTGCATTACAATTTTTTCAGAAAAGCAGAGAGTGCCAGAACAAAAGGGCTGAGTAGTACCTCTACTGAACACGGTCCAGCAATAGTGAGACTAAAGAAGCTACAAGCATTAGTAGATTTTATTAGTAACTGTGCTTTTCTAATCCTTTCAATTGGCACAGCTTATATTTTGTATGTTTGGAGCCACAGTTAACTCATACGAGGTAACTTCGGCAGGTAACAACTTCTAATGCAGGACTTTAATAACTCTAAGGGATTCTACATGAAAAAAGACGATCTAATTACGCGTTGTAAATTACTTAAAGGCGAACGCGATGAGTCTATCTTTACCATATTAATTGGGATAGTAGTAAAGCTGGGGCTGGTAGGCCTGGCATTCTATCTGTTGCTTGGTTCCACGATTGATTGGTCAAGCTGGAAAACTTATGCCGCCATGTTGATCTTGGGAGCATTTCTCTAAAATCTTGAACCTTTTTTCACTCATTACAAGCCATGACCTAGTGCGTAGATCATACGATCTTTAAACCTTATGTCATTGATTTATAAGTACATATAACAAAGATTATGTTAAATACTGTATGTATGTACAGCATCAACAGTTGCCCCCCTCATATTGAGGTAATTGCTACATTCATACCACTATTCTTCTTATAGTATCGACATCCTGAATTATTGCACCCTACTGCTTTGTCTTTAGCTGTTCCGAATTAAAATTCATTGCTCAATTTGGATCACATGACGATCAGCGTATTCCTTTGCTTTATCAAAGTTAAGTTTTTAAAACATAAGATATGTAATGACAAATTCTCAATCTGATTTTCCTTTGAACGATCAAAATTTTCAGGCAGATTTGCTGAAAATCAAAAAGGTTTTCGCCGACCTTATAACGCAGGCATCAGATGGTAAGATACCCATAAGGTCTTCTCATGTACACGGCTTACACCATTTCGAGGAGCTCTACATCCGGGCAAGAGCAGGCATGTGTTCGGTCCTGGGATATCCGGTCATGGTTGTTTCAACTATCTCAGTTAAAGAGCCCGGCACAGGCATTTTTAGAGCGCTTCTTGCAGAATTGAAATGTATTGCAGATGAACAAAATTACATTTTGAAAATTGAAAATGTACTGCCTCCCCTATTCCGCAAATACCTTATTCAAGAAGGTTTTGTTTTCCCAGGTGAACCTTGGATGTGTGGTTCCGGCTATTGGTTTAAGAACCCACAAGTACTTCATGAAAATATTGAGTTATTATCTGTTTAAGTCGATCTAACAATTTCACTGGAGCTAACATGTCCCCGGAATTGGTATCAGACATTGCAAGAGTGGCGCATGAAAAGCTACTTTCAATTTTAACGGAGTGCGGCATAGAGAAGACGGCAGGCACTTGCCTTTTTGCAAGCTATCTTGTGTGTTATTTAGCAAAAACTAAAGGTCTAGATGCTGTTGTCCGTGGGGGTAACGGTGCAGATGATGGCGGTATATTTATAGAGTGTGGTGGCTTTGGCCATTATTGGTGTGAGTTGAATTTCGAAGAAGTGCAATATTATATTGACATCACTTCCGAACAGTTTGGGTTTCATCCATACATAGTGAAACTCGCCAACGATATAACAGGATGGCCTCGATATATTCCTGGTGATCAGGAAACGGTCGATAGTCATTTAGAACAATTATTACGCGACGGCTATACAGAATAGGCTGCGTATACCCTATCGCAGCCTTTCAGGCTCTTAACCCTTGTGACCTGTTAACGGAACCACTCAGGATGACGCTGCCGATCAACTTTGATAACCTGCGAATTAAATTCAACGACATCCGCTGGAGTAAGCATTAATTCATCAGGATTTACAATAAATGGTCTTAAAACCACTTCGCCACCGTCTTCTTTTGCACCGTAGATATTAATAAGAAAGTGCAGTCGTTGATTTCCTTCAGCATTGCGTTGCCATTCTCTAAAAGTCAAAGTTTATTTAATATAGTTTGTTAAAAGAAATGCGAATTCAGATTCTTCCGTTTGTGAGATACCGATTTTGTTAGACATTTTTTTTAGTATCTTTCCGAGCATGGACACACAGGCATCTAGACTTAACGATGTTGAAATTTTGGTCGTATTAAAATCCTCCTGCGAAAGTGAAATCATCCATGTATTATCTTTATGATAGTCGGTAATATAAATAAAATGAGATGTAAAAGGCGTTGAGTGATTGAACTCTCCTAAGTTCCATCCATACTGACTCACTGTATTTGAGCTAAGTTCTTTGTCGGTAATGTTCATAATTCATACCTTTCGATAAAGTCTGTAATGATAATTAGCTATCTCAAAGGACCAGAACAACTCTTGAAATAACCACACTCGAAGAATTTATCATATTGAACACCCCTACCTAATAACCTTGCCGACTTAATAAATCACAATAGCCCTCCCCTGACATTTTAAAATGCTACTTGAATTTTTGATAGCTTATGGTTGTTTTATGTTCTTTGTGATACGCATATGTCATCTTCTCTTTCCAGTACCAATCTTGTAGATCCTGCAAGTCTAGCCCATTTTTCTCACGTATGCTTTCGTGTAATTCGCTAAGCGCGAGTTTATCATTAGGTTTATAAATGGCTAATTTTTCTTCAAATAAATCCAGCCAACGTTTCCCCATCTTACGACGCAAAACAAACACCATCGTGATAAATGTAATGAAATGCACAGCAATTAGTTCCAACTTATGCGATTGCTGACCAGATAAAATTACTATTGTAACAACAGGGATGGCCGTATATAAAGCAATCAAAGCGACCATAAGTTGGTATGGTTTTTCCCGTATTACCATGTTCATGGGTAAACCAGAGGACGCTACTGCTTGCCAAAATCTTAAAGGGGAGCCCGCAGAATTCGGAAAAAATCGTACGCTAAGGTTTTCCGGGCATCCGTAAGGGCCGAAACTTCCCGTCTTCCAGTCTGCGGCTCTGCC
>NZ_JAQIRK010000033.1:0-10961 GCF_050600805.1 Klebsiella sp. 141240
CCGAAACCGGGAGCGCTTTAAACTGGGGGTGATGTTCCACTACGGAAAGCTGAATATGGCGTTCTGAGCCTTCCCACCATGATCGGGGAAGACCCTTGTATATACAGTACTTTTGGGGGTGTTAATGTACACCGAACTGAAAATGAATAAGTGGATAAAGTCATCTACAGTTGCGGAACTGGCGTTATGTGAGTACGTCTGCAGGTCACTCAGGGAGGGAACGTGACGATTTGTTTTGAAACTCCTAATGATCAGGCTTGGTACGATGTAGTAAGGCGGACTGATGGGGTCGTTATATGTAGCTTTCCTTCAACGGGAAGGCATCTCGTTTATAGGTCCGATGGTATTATCTCCATGCGCCCATTATTGCCAGAAGAAGAAATATTTACCTTAAATGGATTTATGAGGTTTGCTGAACGACTCGGCTATCGTGTTATTCCACCTTCTGATAATATGAAATCAACGGCCTGAACAACCGTTACCTACTGCGCCACGGAGAAAAACCATGGCGCAATTGCACTTAATAAAACATTCTCAAGGTATCCTGATCCCCGCAACGCCGGAGACCAGCGATTTTCTTCAAACAAAATGCAAGCTCGGTGCCGTCCTGGAGGCCGAATATAAGCTTGTCCGCAACCCGGCGTTTCACCGCCGATATTTCGCCTTACTCAATCTGGGCTTTGAATACTGGGAGCCTACTGGCGGCGCAATCTCTTCGAACGAGCGCAGGCTAATTCTCGGTTATTCCAAATTCCTTGCATCCCATGGTGGCAATGAATCGGTATTCCAGGATATCGCCGAGCAATATCTTGACCGCGTCGCAGAAAAACGAGCCGGAAGCATCAGTATCTGCAAATCCTTTGACGCCTATCGCTCATGGGTAATCGTGGAAGCCGGCCATTACGATGCGCTTCAGCTGCCAGATGGCACTCTGAAAAAGCACCCACGCAGCATTTCTTTCGCGAGTATGGACGAAACCGAATTCCACCAGCTTTACCAGTCCTCACTGGATGTGCTCTGGCGGTGGATTCTGTCCCATAAATTCGCCAGTCGTGAAGCTGCTGAAAATGCAGCGTCTCAATTGCTCAGCTTTGCGGGGTGAATCGATGAAATATTCATGGTTTCACCATCACGACTGCACGACCGAGCAGGCCGATGAACTGATAGATAATTACCGCAAACGCGGGGTAAAGGTCGAACGTAGTTTAAACCAGGACTTTACGACCTGGACCGTCAGCGCTCAGCTGGTGGAAGACAAGAATCCACCGCGCCCTGATTCCCGCTGGCGCAACCGGATGTGGGGTTGAATATGGCAAAGAGACCCCAACGACGCTGCAAAATCTGCCGGGCGAAATTCACTCCAGCTTTCGAGAACCACCGCTGGTGCTCTCCTGAGCATGGCGCTGAATTTGCCATGCAGGAATTGGAGAAGAAGCGCGAAAAACAGGCGCATGCGAAAGCGAAGAAAGAGCGCGCCGAATGGCGTAAACGCAAAGCCTCGGTGAAGCCCCTCAGGCACTGGGAAGATATGACCCAGCGTGTCGTTAACGACTATATCCGCGAACGAGACTACGACTTGCCATGCATCAGCTGCGGCACTTTTGACACGGTTCAGTGGGAGGCAGGTCATTACCGTTCCCGCGGTAAAGCATCGCACCTGCGTTACAACGAGGACAACATTCACAAGCAGTGCCATCACTGCAACGTGCAGATGTCAGGAAACCAGCAGCAGTACCGCATTGGCCTGGTAGAGAAAATCGGCGCTGAGCGCGTCGAGGCGCTGGAAAACAACAACACCCCTCACCGATACACCATCGAAGAACTGGAAGGCATCAGACGCCATTACAGCGCGCTACGCCGTGCGCTAATAAAACAACGGGAGGCCGCATGAGCCGTGACGGTATCGAACGTATCCGCGAACGCTGGCAAAAGCTCCGCCTCTGCCGGCACCGCGGAACAGTAATGACCGATTATCGAATTTTGAAAAACTTTGTCCGCATTTATCAGTATCTGGGAGAAATAGCATGAACCTCGAAAATACAGTGAAATACCACTTCGCGAAGTCCACTATGATTAGCGATTCTCCACGAGCGACGACATCAGACTCATTAACCGGCACTGACATTATGGCTGCAATGGGCATGACACAGGAACGTGCTGCTATGGGGTATAGCGCTTTTCTGGGCAAGATGGGCATTAGCAACAATGATCGAGAACGAGCTATCGGTCTATTAGCTGAATATGCGCTGACAAAATGCGATAAAGTTGCCGCGCTGCGCAAGCTCGCGACGAACGTAAAACCTCAGGTTATTCAGATCCTCGCAACGTTCGCCTTTGAGGACTATTCGCGAAGCGCTTCCAGCAAAAAAAAATGTGACTGCTGCTGCGGTTCCGGATTCATCGACGTAGAGGTCTTCACCAACAAAGTATCGTATCCGGACGGCAAACCGCCGAAGTGGGTCAAAGTTACAAAGGGGATCTATCCATCATACTGGGAGGAGGTGAAGTCGGTCCGGGAGCAGGTCCGGGTGCTTTGCCAAAAGTGCAAGGGAAAAGGGACTGTTAGCGCTGCCTGTAACGACTGCCACGGTCGGGGGAAGGTAGTGAACCAGGATGAGACGGAGAAGCAGGGAGTGCCTGTCATGGGCAACTGCAAGCGCTGTGGTGGTCGTGGGTATGAGCGAATCCTCTCCACTGCTGTGCACAGTGCCATTTGCCAGGTAACGGATGCCATCACCCTGGATACATGGAAGAAGACGGTTAAACCATTTTTTGACGAACTGATCACTAAATTCGATATAGAAGAGGCATGGGCGGAGGGACAGCTCAAACAAATAACGCGCTGAGATATTTACTTTTCCCGAATTCGTGTTAATTTGTTCTAACGATGGGCATTGTCTGTTCACCGTTGATCAACCCGCCAGCGAGCGGGTTTTTTTATGGACATAAATTACCATTGCCATTCGCATGTGTATAATTCCCTGCTTTGCATCAGGCGATATTATGAGAAAGATTATTTTCCCAGCATTGTTTTTAGTGGCTTCCGCGCATGCCACTAACCAGCCAACGATGATGGTTTTCAAATGCTCTCCAGAACATTCTAAAAACAACACTATTGTTACTTGGCAAGATGTGAAGAAACAAGATGGCTGGCATCGTTATGCTAGCTGGAAAGATAAGGAGGGAGAGCATTATGGCATTGAGCTGTATTTCAATGGTTCATCGCCTAATAAGGATGGACAGATTGAGGATATATATGTGTTTGGCAATATGGATGGCCAGAAAAAAATATCAGGACCCGCAATCTCTATGATTCTCAATAAAAAGGCAAAGTTGCTAACTTACAGTATTACGAACGACTTGGTAGGGTCGGACGTGCACAACCCTCTGGAGAAAGGGACGTGCACCTTAAGCGATAAAGGTTAAATCTACTATCGAGCCACATCAGTATAACAACTTCATTAAAGCTGCCTTTTGGCGGCTTTTTTTATATCAGGCTCACGGGAATCATCTGCGACGAGCTTGGTTGATAAATCAGCCCAACGGTCCTGACCCTTTCAAACACACACAGCACCCCGTTTTTTCGGAGGTGATATGGCTAAACGTATGCAAGATAAAGAAAGCATTGCCGGAGTCTCATGGCTGATTGTCCTTGCTCTGTCATGCTGGGGCGGTCTTGTCCGATACCTGATTGACGTTAAGCAAAACAAAGCTACCTGGAGCTGGATTAACGCTCTCGCGCAAATCGTGGTTTCAGGATTCACCGGTGTCATCGGTGGGCTTGTCAGCATAGAAGGCGGCCTAAGTATTTACATGATTCTGGCCACTGCCGGTATCAGTGGGACTATGGGTTCTGTAGCGCTCACGTATTTCTGGGAGCGAATCACCGGAGTGAGAGCACAATGACAGCAGACAAGATTATCGAGGGTATCCTCGGCAAAGAGGGTGGTTATGTCGATCACCCCTCTGATAAAGGCGGCCCTACTCGCTGGGGTATCACGCAGAACACAGCGCGTGCATACGGTTACAAAGGCGATATGAAAGAGCTCCCTCGGGAAACTGCGAAAGAAATCTATATGCAGCAGTATTGGCTGGAGCCCAAATTTGACAAGATCGCCGAATTGTCACCATCAATCGCAGAAGAGTTATGCGATACCGGCGTCAACATGGGGCCGCGTGTTTCCACAACGTTCCTTCAGCGTTGGCTGACGGCACTGAACCAACGCGGCAAACTATATCCCGACCTGAAACCGGATGGCGTCATTGGGAACATCACGATCGCCGCGCTGCGCAGTTACCTAGCCGTACGGGGTAGCGCAGGGGTCACGGTGATACAGAAAGGGTTGAACTGCAGTCAGGGCGCACGGTATCTCGAACTTGCGGAAGCGCGGGAAGCCAATGAAGAATTTCTCTTCGGGTGGGTGAAGGAGAGAGTAAACCTATGAAGCTAATTATCTTCTTTCTGCTTGCGCTGGTGGTTGTTTTAACGTTGTTGCTGTTAAGAAAGTATACCCGGATTGAGTTTGTGGGACATGCTCGCCTGTTACTTAGAACTTGGTCTGTTCGTCTGGGGACTGCTGGCGCGCTGGTCGGTGTATGGGCGCAGTCATTCCCGGATGCCGCGCTTCATGCTTGGGCAATGCTGCCGCCGGATATCAAAAACATCCTTCCGCCAAATATCGTTGCACTAATTAGCCCTGCGCTGGTAGTGCTGGCGGTGCTCTCACAATATGTACGGCAGCCGGCATTGAAAGATAAGGCCGACAAACAGAAGGAGCCGAAGCAATGAGTTTTGAAATTATTGCTGAGCTGGTGGTCCTTATCCTGGGTGCTATCGCTGGTGCATTCGGTATTGGCCATGCTCGCGGTACCAGCAAGGCAGAAGCCAAATCAGCACAAACGCGTACTGAAGAGAAAGCCGCTGCTAGCGTCGCCGCGTCTGAACGGAAAGAGGAAGCCACAAGAGAGGCCTGCAATGTACAGCAGACAGTTAGCCATATGCCTGATGACGATGTTGATCGGGAGCTGCGCGAAAAGTTTACCCGCCCCGGTGGTGGTTGATACGGCCTGCAACTGGGTACGAATCATCTACCTGACCGACCACGATATCAATGTGCTGGATAAGCAGACCAAGCGCGACATTCTGGCGCACAACAAATCAGTGCTGGCCAATTGCTCGCAAATTACAGAGAAGGGTGCTAAGTAATACAGGGAAGGTCTAACTTATTGATATATATACTGCCACATTAGTAAAAATCTGAAAGCGAGACAATAGAGCGGTAAACAATGAAAAGTTTGTATCTAATTCATGGGCGCTAATGCACTATTGATTTTTAAATTCCTTCAATCTAAGAAGCTGCCCATGACGAAAAATTCACTTCCTAAACTTCCCCACGATTATCGTTACGGAGACGAACACTCAATCCAGCCTCATTCTGATGGGGAATATTTTGCGCCACAGGGGGGTGTTATCAAGTCTGTTGATCTTTCTAACGGAGTGGTTATCTATGTTCCTATCCAGCGCTACATTGAGCATTTAAATATATGGGTCACTGTCTAAGGAACCCTCGAGTAATTTGTTAGCAACCCACTTGGTTGGAGCGAATTGATCATTGGTATCAAAAGAACAGCATATACATCTTTTGTTCTGGTTCAATGTTCTGGATAGTAGTGAATAATTAATATAAAGGGCTTTTTCAGTAATTAAATGATATCGATAGCCAAAATGAAGCTATCATCTCGTAACTACTGCCAGCTAACACCGAAATGGCAGAGGTCAGTTATTAAGCAGAAAAGTCTCACCCGGGTGGCTCCTTAGAGATTTTAGTTTTCTAACTGGTATTAACCAAAGGTCGCATCTTTATGCGGCCTTTTTTATTGTGCGCAACAAGTATCCTGTAGGTAACCGCTCTGCTTGTATACGTGGCAAGGATAAATGCGAATGCATCACAGAGGCCATTCTCAGAGTGATCTCGATAATGCCCCACATCGCACAGAGGTAAGACATGTCAGAGATCACCGCATCCGAACAAATCCGCCTAGATATCATCAAGAAAGTTAACTACGACACTGCCGCGGCTAAGCTGGCCATTGATTGGGTTGGCGATAGCTATCTCAAAGCAGAGCTCTTTGCAGACTCTTTCGATCGTGTTTACACGGAAAGTGAGATTGTCTCGAAAACCCGAAAGGCGATTCAGGAAGCAACCGAAGAGCTGGCACTGTTTGATACAGTCACGGAGCAGTCCAGTTAAGTCGTTACAGCAGGTATTCTATGAGTGCATGTGATAATGACGATTTGTGGTGTACTTGTTAATCGTCAAAGAAGCAGGAGATAGAACGCAACTATCACGATGGCTACCCTACAGAGAGAGGCACACCCGAGCCAATATGTACACCACAACCCACACAGGCCACAGGCGTTCGCTGGTGGCTTTTTTTATTGGAGTAATCCATGGCAAAGCCGGACTGGGGCGAGCTTCAGCAACGGTTCCTGTCCGATCATGCCGCAACCGGCGTATCACCGAAGGATTGGTGTGAAGCGCAGGGACTGAATTACGCTACTGCCCGCCGATATATCAAGAAACCCACTGCGCAAACTGCGCAAAAACCTGCGCAGAAGAAATTGCGCACTGCGCAAAAGGAAAAGTGCGCAGAAGAGCTGGTGGATAGCAAACTGAGTCCAAAGGTAAAGCGCTTCATTGCCGAATACCTCAAGGACAATAACGCCACTGCCGCCGCAGAGCGAGCGGGTTATAGCGACCCAAACTATGGCCGTCAGCTTCTAACGAATCCTAACGTTACGCAGGCCATTGCGCAGCAGCAGAAAGCATCCATTGCGCGCACGCTGGGAAGTGCTGATGAAGTGCTTGAGCAGATGTGGCGGCTGGCAACTTTCGACGCCAACCAGCTTTCTCAGTATCGCCGCGGTAGCTGCCGTTACTGCTGGGGCTTCGGTCATCAGTATCAGTGGCGCGATGCCGTAGAGTACGAAGAGAAGCGCCTCGAAGCACTTGAGCGTAAACGTCGGGAACCTTTGGATGATGGGGGATACGGCTACGACCACACTAGCGCACCTAACCCGGAATGTCCTCGCTGCAATGGGGATGGTATCGGCCAGCCTTTCTTCGCTGATACGCGCAAGCTGGCGCCTGATGCAGCGCTTGCCTATTCCGGCGTGAAGCTCGGAAAGAACGGTGTGGAGATATCCGCTATCAGCCGCGAGCGAATGTTCGAGGCGGTGATGAAGCGTCTCGGCCTGGCTGATAGTGAATTCGCCCAGCGCCTGCAGCAGATAGAAATTGAGCGCCGGCAGCTGGAGATCGACAAACTTCGCAAAGAACTGGCCGCTGACCCGGAAGATGACGAACCAACGCCAGTTGCGATCAATATCAACGTAGTCGATGCGCGAGTGAGGGAAGAGGATGGCGATAGCACCGACGCTTAACGTTCCTCAGGCCAAATTCCTTGCGATGCAGTACAAGTTTAAGGCCTATGTCGCCGGCTTTGGTTCTGGCAAAACATGGGTCGGTTGCGGCGGCATCTGCAAAGGAATGTGGGAACACCCTAAAATCAACCAGGGTTACTTTGCCCCTACGTATCCGCAGATCCGTGACATCTTTTATCCCACCGTTGAGGAAGTAGCCAATGACTGGGGGCTGAATGTCAAAATCAACGAGGGGAACAAAGAGGTTCACTTCTACGCCGGGCGCCAGTACCGAGGAACGACAATTTGCCGCTCGATGGAGAAACCGCAAACCATCGTTGGTTTTAAAATCGGTAACGCGCTGATTGATGAGCTGGACGTAATGCCCGCCAAAAAGGCGCAGTTAGCCTGGCGAAAAATAATTGCTCGTATGCGTTACAACGTGGCCGGTCTTCGTAACGGGATCGACGTCACTACGACGCCGGAAGGGTTTAAATTCGTTTATCAGCAGTTCGCAAAGGCTGTACGCGATAAGCCTTCGCTCTCAACGCTGTACGGCCTGGTGCAGGCCTCGACGTTCGATAACGAAAAGAATCTGCCGCCGGACTATATCCCGTCGCTGATGGAGTCATACCCGCCAGAGCTGATCAAGGCTTATCTGCGTGGCCAGTTCACCAACCTTACCAGTGGGACGATTTACCATCAGTTTGACCGTAAGCTGAATAACTGTCGGGAGGAAGAGCAACCCGGTGAGCCGCTGTATATTGGTATGGATTTCAACGTCGGGAAGATGGCCGGTATTGTTCATGTATTACGTCTGGGGCTTCCATTTGCGGTGAATGAAATTGTGAAGGCTTACGACACCCCTGACATGATCCGCATCATCAAAGAACGGTTCTGGCTGTACGACGGCAAAGATTATCGCAAGGTGCGGGAAATCTATATTTACCCGGACGCTTCCGGCGATTCCCGCAAATCCAGCAATGCCAGCGCTACGGATATCGCCCAGCTTAAGCAGGCCGGCTTCAATGTTGTTGTTAATGCATCAAACCCGCCAGTGAAAGACCGCATCAACGCGATGAATGCCATGTTCTGCAATGGTAACGGTGAACGTCGCTACAAAGTGAATGTAAAGCGGTGCCCGGTGTACACCGAGTCGCTTGAGCAACAGGTTTGGGGTGAAAACGGTGAGCCGGATAAAACGGCGGATAACGATCACCCCAACGATGCCGGTGGGTATTTCATTGTGAAGCAATTCCCGATCATTAAACCGACTGGAAAAGTCACCCAACTGCGGATGTAAACCATGCCTGATATTTCAACGCCCAATCTCGACTATAACGACATGGTCGAGGCATGGGATATTAATGATGCGCTGATGGGCGGCACGCTGGAAATGCGCCGGCAGGGCAAGAAGTATCTCCCGAAATGGCCGAATGAAGATCCTGAGAGCTATAAGGAGCGTTTAGCTTCGGCAACGTTACTACCTGCCTATGAAGAGGCCATTAAACAAAACATCGGGCGAGTATTTGCTGAGCCGACGGTATTGAGTGAGAACTCTCCTGAACAAATACGGGAGCTGTCGCCAGATATTGATATGGAAGGAAACCGGCTCGATGTCTGGGCTCAGCAATTTTTCAGCATCGGATTCCAGTATGGTCTGGTACATGCGCTGGTGGATTTCCCGAAAATTGACCGGGAGGCAGTAAAAACTAAAGCCGACGAAAAAGCCGCGGGATCCCGCCCGTATGCCACGATGTTAAATCCTCGCCAGGTCATTGGCTGGAAATCGAAAGTGGTTAAAGGGAAAGTGGTGCTGACCGATCTGCGTATCAGAGAGGTCATCATTATTGATGGCGATGATTACGGGCAAACAAAAGTTGAGCAAATACGCCATATCATGCCGGGCAAGGTTGAAATATATCGCCGAAATAAAGGAGATAACGGCGAAAGCCAGTGGCAGATTCACGACGAGTGGGAAACCAGTCGCGATGACATTCCCCTGGTGACGCTCTATACGAAGCGAACAGGCTTTATGCGTGGTTCACCGCCACTGCTTAATCTCGCCTTACTGAATATCAAGCACTGGCAGAGTCAGAGTGAACAGGACAACATACTTCATGTCGCTCGCGTGCCGTTGCTGGTAGCTTACGGTCTGGCTGATGGCGAAACGTTGACGATAGGTTCTTCCTCTGCGACTCGTTTCGATGACCGCCAGCGGCAGGGACTGGAATATGTCGAGCATACCGGGGCTGCGATTGAAGCCGGTAAGATTTCCCTTGAGGATCTGGAAAACCAGATGCGTCAGGCCGGCGCAAAACTGCTGCGCGCGGAAAACACATCGACTAAATCCTTAGACCAGACTCACGAAGAGCGGATGCAGGAGAATTCACCTCTCTACACCATGGCAAGCTCGCTTGAGGATGCGCTCGATAATATCCTGCAAATTATGGCGGAATGGCTGGGCGAGAAAGAAGGCGGCAATGTCGATGTACGCACCGAACTGGATGTTTCAGCCCAGACGTTTGATGCCGCAGCTGCAACAGCTGTTCAGTCGCTCCGTCAGGGTGGTGATATACGTCAGGTCGATGCTGTTCGCGTATTGCAGGCTCTGAAATTTATTGATCCGGATGCGAAGCCCGAAGAGGTAATTGACGAGTTACGGAATCAGCAGGTCACGCTGGCCGGCGGACTGAGTAACCCGGGTGGTGCAAATGGCAACGGCGAATGACAAGCTTCAGGATGAATCGATAGCGCATGCGATATGGATGGCGCGGTACAGCACAAGCGTTGCAAACAGGATGATAAAAATCCTGAATGACAGCGATGCGGAACTGACGGCCAGATTGCTTGTGGCGATGGATAGCCTGGATACTGACAGCTTTACCGTGTCGCGACTGGAAGCGCTGCTCGTTAATGTCAGAGTTCTCAATCGTGAGGCTGTGCAGTCAATGTACGCGGGCCTATCTGATGAGCTGCAGCAACTCGCCCAGCACGAAGCAGGCTTTCAGATGAGCCTGTTCCAGTTTGCGATCCCCGATGATGTTCTATCGCTTCATCCACTGGTGGGCATTTCACCGGATGCCGTTTATGCAACTGCGATGGCACGGCCGTTTCAGGGGCGCCTGCTTTCGGAGTGGGCAGATAACCTTGAAGCTGACAGGATGGCTAGAATATCCAATACAGTGCGGCAGGGTTTTCTCCTGGGCGATACCCATGAGCAAATCGCCAGAAAGGTCCGGGGTCATGCTAACCGTGGCTATCAGGATGGCGCGTTGCAGATGAGCCGCTCCAATGCTGGCAGTATTGCAAAAACGGCTGTAGGGCATCTTGCTTCGACTGCCAGGAAAAGCTTTGCAGACGCGAACGATGACATTTTGAAGGGTAAGCAGTGGTTATCCACTTTGGATAACCGTACATCAAAAGACTGTCGGATTCGCGACTGTCAACGACGGATGAAAAGTGATCCACTTATATCTCCACCAACGGCCCAATATTGATCCACCGTTTTACTCAGGATTAGCTTCAGCTATAACCC
>NZ_JAQIRK010000034.1:0-9528 GCF_050600805.1 Klebsiella sp. 141240
CGCTGAAAATGCCGGCCTTTGAATGGGTTCATGTGCAGCTCCATCAGCAAAAGGGGATGATAAGTTTATCACCACCGACTATTTGCAACAGTGCCCTTGAATCTATCCGGCGTCTGAATGGGATTTTATTCCCGCGCCTTGATGAGTTCCGCGCCTGATGAACCTCCAGAAAATATACGGCTTCAATGAGCCTTTCCGTTTTACAGGTTCCTCAACAGGCCGGTGGGCCGTTAGTATCATCAATATCAGTATTCGCAAAACCAGATCAGTAATTCTTTAAACCGGTGTATTTCTGCCGTTATGCTACATAAGTTTGCTGTCGTGCCGTTAGGGCCCAGGCTATTCTGGCCAGCTTGTTTGCCAGAGCACAAGTGACGACAAAGTTGCTTTTCCGGCACAGTAAATCCCTGACCCAATCGGCCAATTTGCCAGACTGGTGTTCCAGTTTTTGTATGAATACCCTGGCACATTGAACCAACAAAGTTCGGATCTTTTTATTACCTCGCTTACTAATTCCCAGCAATGTCGTCCTACCTCCCGTGCTGTACTGCCGAGGTACAAGCCCTGTTGCCGCCGCAAAGTCACGGCTGCTGGCGTACTACTTCCCGTCGCCAATCTCAGTTGAAATAGTACTCGCTGTCAGTGTTCCGACGCAGGGAATGCTCAGCAAGCGCTGTCCAACCTCATCTTCGTCCAACTTTCGTTTCAACTGGGATTCCAAATCTTTAATCTGCTCAACAAGATAGTGATAATGCTGTTGTAATTTCAGCAATAACTGGCTGAGGTAAAGAGGCAAACTACTGTCCTCAAGAATGGTACTCAGTCGGCTAATAACGGCAGCTCCTCGGGGAACGCTAATGCCAAATTCCAGCAGAAAAGCATGCATTTGATTGGTTGTTTTTACCTTATCCTGAACCAGGGATTCACGGACACGATGCAGAGCCCGCATTGCCTGCTGAGATTCCGTTCTGGGCTGCACAAAACGCATAGACGGACGCGATGCAGCTTCACAAATAGCTTCGGCGTCGACAAAGTCGTTTTTATTGCTTTTAACGAACGGGCGGACAAATTGTGGTGATATCAGCTTTGGGGAATGCCCCAACTCTTCCAACTTGCGTGCCATAAAGTGAGAACCGCCACAGGCTTCCATTGCGATGGTTGTAGCGGGGCATGTCGCCAAAAATTCGATCAACTTTGGCCGGGTAAATTTTTTACGGTAAACAGCCTTCCCGCGACGATCCTGGCAATGAATATGGAAAGAGTTTTTACCCAGATCGATACCAATGAGCGCAATGTTTTCCATGATAGTTCTCCGAATGAAAGCCTGTCCTCAGCATAGTACCGGGAAGGAGGGAGTGACCATCTCATTAAATATCCCACGCTAAGACTGTTTGCTGTACAAATTGATGTCGACAGCGCGTAATGACCGTAGTCACAGGAACAGCTAATGGTATTGAAAATTGACCCGTAACTGAAACAGCATCGACCCAGCAGCGATGATGTGAACCTTGAAGAACTTTGGGTGCAGCCTCTTATAGCAGCAGTTTTTGCTGTTGTTCCCTTAATAAGATATGCCCTGTAAATACCCTCATGGCTTCATTTATAATACTATTATTAGCTTACTACGACTCAGTCTAGAAACAGCATCATCTCCACTGGGGCTAAAACACCACTTACCGCATGCTTTCATATAACCAGATTTCAGCCCCCTTGAAAGGGACTAATCGCTGTATACCAGCGAGTCTAAAACACCTTGTCCACTATGGACCCCTCCCTCTGTCGATTCAGCTGATTTGCTACGAATTAGATATCCAGCAAAACTGTGCTCAGCACTGGAGGGATTGTTATCTGTCTGCACGGAGAACATTCCAAGTTCGCTTATCAAATCATTCACCTTATGCAACTCCCCTTTACGCACAATCAAGGTGGGCATAGCTCGGGGCTGAGGGTGTAAACGGCGCATCAGCGACCAGGACTGATATTGTTGTGGAGTGAGTTCCGTCAGTTTTGTCAGGATATCCGCACCAAACAGACAATGCCCCCCGCCTTCACCCTGATTTTTGAGAACCCAGGTTTCCGAAGGAGACTCTTTTGCAAGGTTGATACTATCCGGGCTGATGGGTAACATCTCACCCAGTATCGTTTTTGCTATTTTAGCTTCCTGCAGTGTTAATCCAAATGCGACAAACTCGTCGTAACCCAATTGCGAGAGCAGCATTTGTACTCGCTTGCTGGTCGCCAGTTGCTGGCCAACTGTGGCGTTCACTGCAACCCGGTGCTGCTCAATGAATACTCGGGTCGCCATCAGCGCCTGACAACACTCCTGCTCATCGATATTGAATGCTTCATAATCAGAATACTGATATCCGGCACGTAAGTAGACGGTATCAAGTGGGCCTACACCCTCGAGAATGAGCCTGTTGTCGGCGCCTGTACTCAATTGATTATGCAGTTCACGAAAAGTCCTGCGATGCGTTTCGATTCCTTTTTGCTGGAGGGCGAGCTCAAGCAAGTGTTGATCAAACACATTATTTTCATTCTCCTGCACAATCATCAGGAACCTGGCAGGGCCGGGGTCTCCGAACTCCTGCTTAATTCTGCAAGTTGCCTGACAAATCGCTGCTGATAACCCTTCGATCGCTTGATTGTCGACAAGCGCCCCTGTTGCCTGATTCGATAAATCAGAAAAGACAGCGGGATATTGCCGTTGTAGATAGTGATGCAGATCATGTATCCGCTGACCAAACGGCCCCATTCCTGCAGCTATACCATTGAACTCTATAAGCCTGAACCCATCACGATTATCATCCATAAAGTCGCTACGCATAATGAGTAATGGTAATCGAGGAGCATGCCTTGATGATGAATGGATTTGTTGATGCATGTTCAGGAGGGCTGAAAAGAAGGCATTCCCGGCCTTGATGGGATAAATCGCAGAGTACAAAAAATCATGATCCTCAGAAACTGAATAGATTAATTTGCTGAGTATTCCTGTTGCATTCTTTAAGTACTGATAGGATTTACGGCTGATAGGTGTTGGTGTCAGGGTAAACGGGGTATGCACTGCGGAATACGACGATTCCTTGAAAGCAACACCATGAGTTAAGGCCCATTCGACGGCATCATCCTTGAGCTTCTGAACATCAAGAGTACTCATTTTACGTCCCCTGATTTTACCTGGCATATCATTGGTGGTTGTTACTTGGCTATCAGCCTATAAAATTTGATTGATTACTTCAATAGTTCACGTATAGGAAATTGAAAAACCAGTCGATACCATTGTCCACGCCTTATGCCACGTGAGCCTTTCTGCTTTTCCCACCACTCCGGTGGTTTCCCTCTCTGTATGGTCGATTTTTAGGCACTGTTGCAAATAGTCGGTGGTGATAAACTTATCATCCCCTTTTGCTGATGGAGCTGCACATGAACCCATTCAAAGGCCGGCATTTTCAGCGTGACATCATTCTGTGGGCCGTACGCTGGTACTGCAAATACGGCATCAGTTACCGTGAGCTGCAGGAGATGCTGGCTGAACGCGGAGTGAATGTCGATCACTCCACGATTTACCGCTGGGTTCAGCGTTATGCGCCTGAAATGGAAAAACGGCTGCGCTGGTACTGGCGTAACCCTTCCGATCTTTGCCCGTGGCACATGGATGAAAAGCCAAATCAGCGCCCAAAAGGTCTGCACTTGGATAAGCTGGAAACCTTGAATATTTTTGGTGTGCGCGCCAGCTATATGGCGGCATTTAAGGATTATCTGAAGGAAGAAGGTATCACCCCAAGTGATGAGATCATCGAGCTAGACTTCCCGACTCAGCCAAACCTGCCGACCAAAAAATTAAAGACACTGGCGTTAAAGGATGGCTACAAAGACAACCAAAAGTTGGGGTTTAAGCGTACCCACTATCCTTGGTTGTACGAAATCCCAGCCGAGTTTGACGGTAAGATAAAAACACCCGGGATCCTGCTCCTGGCTCTGCTCTCCTGTCTGCTGTTGCCCGCGCCGTCGCTGGGCCTGACGCTGGCGCAAAAGCTGGTTGAGACATTCCATATGATGGATCTCAACCAGCTTTATACGGTGTTGTTTTGTTTGTGGTTCTTAGCACTGGGCGCCATTGAGTATCTGGTGCTGCGCTGGGTGTGGCGTCGCTGGTTTTCGCTCGAACGCTAAACCAGGAAGGGCGCGCCTCAGTGGGCGCGACTGTGGTTCTCTTTACGGTAGGCGCCCGGCGGCAGATTGAAGGTCCGGGTGAAGACGCGGGTAAAGGTCTGTTGCGAATCGAAGCCATACTTCAGGCAGATATCGTAGACCCGCTGATCGGTGTCACGCAGATCGCGGGCGGCCAGCAGCAGCTTCCTTTCGCGAATATAGCGCCCCAGGCTCTCCCCTTTATACTGTAAAAACAGCCGTTGCAGATGCCATTTCGAATACCCGGCATGGCGAGCGATATCATCAATACGCAGCGGTTGATGCAGGTTGTCATCAATCCACTCGACGATAGTATCAATCACCTGAGCGGAAATCGTCATATGCTCTCTCCTCTGATACTGCACTGGCGCTTAGCGCCACCAGGCGTTAAATGATTGCGTCTTATCGGCGACCCACACCGGCTCGCCCTGCACAGGCGTCAGCAGACGCCAGGCCCTTCCTTCGCTGGCAGCCGCCAGCCGTTGATACGGTTCATCCCAGCTGTGTTTCGCCAAAACGAATCGTCCTGCATGCCCAGGCAGCACCGCGCGAGCGCGCAGGTCGTCGGCGGCCTGAGCTGTTTCATCCGGCATCATGTGAATATATTTCCAGTCCTGGTCATACTGCCCGTTCTCCATGATCGCCAGATCGACCGGACCAAATTCATCGCCTATCGCTTTAAAGTGCGGCCCATAGCCGCTGTCGCCGCTGTAATAAATCCCTAAATTCCACGTGTGTTTTTTATTAGCTTCAAAAATCACTATTTCACGAAGAATTTAGACTGCTTCTCACACATTGTAACATTATTTACAACCACCTTTCAATCATTTTTGATAAATCATTGATTTCATCTTTGCTGCAATGATACTTAATAAACTCTGCAAGTTATCCACAGAGCAGGAAAAGTTCGAAGCATTCTTCTTTCAGATGTTTCTAAACACTGGAAATTGAGAGATTTAGCTGATTATCTTTACATGAGCGAGAGCTTAATAAAGAAAAAGCTATTATTAGAAAACACTTCTTTCAGTAAAATATTACTTGATACTAGGATGTCGCTCGCCATTAAATTGTTAAAGCAAAATCATCCGATAAAATATGTGTCTGAAATGTGTGGGTTTAGTAGTACATCGTACTTTGTATGCCTTTTCAGACAATACTATGAGTGTACACCACGTAAATATCTAAAGCATTAGAGAACACCTGCCTTTACTTCCTTATTTTACCAATAATTTCAGCTAAGAGATTTTGATCTAAATGTTCGTTAATCGTTAAGCTTACTTCTGTACATGCCCTTATATAGATGTTCTGAACGGTGTTATTTCTGACAATGGACTTAAATGTCAGTAACGCCATTACACAGTTGGCCAACGCGAACAGCAGTATTGGTCGCAACAAAAAATGAAAGAAAAATCCCCCAAATGAAGGGAAAAAACGGAAGAACAGTCGAACGACAGGCACAAAAAAACCCGACTGGTAATCGGGCTTTTTCGTGTTTTCCAGTCCTGAGTTGGTGGCTCTGACTGGAGGAAGATACTCTACATCCAACATCCACAATATTATGGCACTAGACACCAGTTGTCTAGTTTGACTTCAGATTGTCTGTCAATGGCCATTTCTTTAAATGAATTTTATGCGTGCATCTGTATAATCTTTGCGTTGGCGCTGTACAGTGTGCCTCCCTTGCTTCTAAACCCTGCGCTATCTGGGTATGAACGAATTAAAGTCCTGGCTGAACAAACAGGTGGTGCTGTGTTCAGTGCTCTGGCAGGAGGAAGGTACTCTACATCCAACAATGTGAGAGAGCCGTTGTGACAGGCGATGTATGAGCAAGCAACGGCGACTTCCTCCAGTATCAACCTGGAGAAACGGATGATTAACCTGTTAATCATCGTTCTCAGGGCTGTGGTCGCCGTTGCAAACGCGCTGATTGCAGTTCTGGAACTGATCCGTCAGTTCATCGACTGATGACTGCGGAAACGTAACTAAGGGCAGGAAGTGCACCGCTTCCTGCCCTTTAACAAAGGAGGATTTATGGATTTTATGAGCATTTTGGGGCGCTGTTTACTTCTTCCTTTCCCTGTTGCGATGTTTGTCGGTTGCCTGTTTCCAGGCATTGATGATCGTTTTACTGGAATGTTCATGAGTTTTATTGTCGGTTGTCTATCGTGGTATATCACCAAGCCAAAACCGCAAAAGGCTGAGGTCGCGTAAGCGGCCTTTTTTACGTCTCTCGTTTAATTCCTCGCCATTCTGTCCAGAAATAGTATTGCGGCTAATCAAGCCAATTCCTACGTCTTTTCGCTGTTGCACGATCTAAAAGAAAATATGGGAAAATTTCATGAAAGTATGGTACTAAAGGGTCTTTAATTCCTTTATCTTGTTCCTTCAACTGCACAGTATCTCGTAAAAACCAACAAGCCGGTTGTTTAAAAAACGCTCTTAGCGTAGGATGTTTTCCATTTTCCAAGTGGAACCCAAGTACGATGCCCGCGAAAAAGACAGCCCTCTTATGAAGAGGGCTGTTATCTGATATAGGCTTGTTATGGTCTCACTCTTGATTAATCAGGTGTATGTGCAACCTTGGTGCACACAATCGATTATGCAGCTTGATGATCTGAAGTGTTACCGGAAGTATCTTCGGTTCGTTTTTTGTTTGTGATGGATTCACTTTTATCTCGCAAGGCTGAGTCTATGACGTTAAACACCTTTTCCCACCGAGAAATCCAACCGCATATAGGTTGAACACGACATTTTTCCAGGAAGAAATTTAATAAGTTAGTTTTTTTATTATCTTGCACTTTGAATGGTTCAATTACATCATCGGCATCAACAGATTTTCCTCCGATAAACCACGACGGATGGGTTTCCATTGCGTCAGAAATGAAATCGTCAGGGAAGAGGCCTTCAATAGCAAAACCACTTCTTACAGAAATATAGTCTTTATTTGACTCAAATCTAATTTGTTTTTTACCAAAGTAGCTTTGTAATCTGGTTCTTTCTTTGACCCCAGCTTCATCACCGTCAAAAACAGATATTACGGGGACATCTTTAGAAATAAACTCGTAGCACCCTTTCAAGAATCCCCCAAGTTGACTGACTCCACCAAACTCATCAACTTTAGCACTCCTCAGAAAAGGCCATCTGTTCTTAAACTCATCATCTTCAGATGTCAATTTCAATATTGATTCTATATATTGTTTGTCGGTGATACCTTCAACGAAAACTGCACTACTTGATATGTTAAAGAAATCAGAAAATCTGACCCCAAGATTTTCTCTTATGCTTGCAACTGCATTAAATCTTTTTTCATGCTTTTTATCTTTTGTAACACCGGCGTCATCTTTATATAACTCAATGATCTTACTTGGCTCATCACTGACAAATGATAAGGAATGAGTTGTAATAAGAACATAAGCAACATCCATCAGTGATTTGAAAATGTGATTACATGACCGGCCTAATGAGGGATGCAAGAAAGACTCAGGCTCCTCAACCATCCAAATCGTTTTCTTACCTAGAGTAAGTTTTCTCTCTGAAATAGATTTAAATGAAGAAAATAAAGATAAGCATTGTAGCCCCATACCTTTACTCGATATCACATTCTCAATAGTATCTTTTATTGAAACCTCAAAGCGACCAAATAACTCATCAAGAGATGGCGGAGCTTTAATAATAAAGCTACAGTCATCTATACCGCTTAGAATCATTTCATTTGTTATCTTTTCAGATACTTCCAACAGTTTATCATGAATCACTTGAACCGATGTTTTCATGGCTGAAGCTACTTCACTCCTAACATATGGAACTAATAGATTATGATATATATCATCAATACTTTTTGACGATGGTATATACACACACTCAAAACTAGAAAGTATTTTTTCTATGAACCTTCTTTCAACAGATGTATACATGGAGGAAGTTACTTCAGGTTTCCTCTTGTAACCTTTAAAGACAGTGTAAAAGTAATTGTTTTTATTAGATATTGTCAGATGTACGGTCACTTCGTTTTGAGGTGACTTTAACCTGGAGTCATCAATCATGTTAAACAGCTGCAAATATCTATCTCTCAAACTTAGCTTTCTGCCTCTTGATTGAGTTGGTTTTGATTCTTGTTGTTTAGAGCTGCCATCATCAAATGAAATAGAATTACTAGGCTCTTCTTGCTCCCCTAAAACACCAAGTTCAATAATCGAGTCATCATCGTCATCATCATCGTCTTGGCTCAAATCCTCAGAGACATCATCTAGCTCACTTTCAGAAAAAGTAAATCTTACAGCAAAACTAGTTTGTCCTTGCTTAACACCATGTGGCTTATCTTTTTCATAGTCATATAAGTCAGGATTAAATTTTCCTTCAAAAAAAACCCTCATAGCTTTTAATAGGTTTGTTTTACCACTGTTGTTTTGCCCAACAATGGTTAATCCATTAAAGTTATCAGAGGATATCTCCCCTGAAATAGACCTATACTGAGAAACTTTAAATGATACTATTTCCATTTTTCTTCCTACGATAGAATATTGCTCGGATTATCGACATTTTTTCCCAAGGCTTTAACTGTCTTTCGCTACTTGGATAAATGGCTCTTCCTCCACTGTTCTGCTTTATTTTCGCCAGAAAGCCCACCATGCATGTTGTTTGTCCTGAAGTGCTGCTTTATCCTGAAGCAATTCAGCACTCACTGCCCCCTGAAGCACAGAAACGGCGTTTCTCGCGGCATTGCGACAGGAATCAATAACCTCTGGTTCGTTGGGCTTTCTGAGCAGGATAAATTGCGATACTTTGGACTGAGTATCAAAAGCATAGATTCGCAATTCAGGGGAGGATGTCAGGCTTACAATATTATGCAACCGCATATAATTGGTGTAGTCCTTGCTACTTGGATCACATGATTCATAAAGATATTTCTGCATTAGCGTTTGCGATGAAGAAAGAAAATCTATATAGCGGTCAGTTTTTTTATCTATATCCCGCAGTCGCTGAGCTATTGCATCTTTTCTTATTTCGTGGCAGTGTGTTAATTTCAGTGTAATCCAGCCACCAACAATGGTGATTAATGCACCCAGCCCAATTTTAACGGCATTATCAGCCACATCTACCCACTCAGTTGCCATCTGTTACGTGTTCTTCCTGTGATGATCATGGTCGCTAGTATAATTCTCCGGCTGACTGGACATACAGCATTTTCTGTCCAAGATTAATAACCTCGAACTGCAACTACAATGCCGCAGATGATGCAAAGGGGGAGCCCGCAGAATTCGGAAAAAATCGTACGCTAAGGTTTTCCGGGCATCCGTAAGGGCCGAAACTTCCCGTCTTCCAGTCTGCGGCTCTGCC
>NZ_JAQIRK010000035.1:0-8894 GCF_050600805.1 Klebsiella sp. 141240
GACGTTCACTTTTCAGCAATGAACGGACCAGCACTGAAACCTGTACTTTGCCCAGCTTCAGGGAGCCAGCGGTCCGGATCATTTCGTCCCACTGAGGGGTTCTAGGGATTTTCCGTCCAAAAACGACAAAGTGCTCTGGAGGCCCCGCCGTCTGTGGCCTCCAGAGGGGTATTACTTTTTTCGAGATCCCTATTTGGGCTCTGTTTGAGTAAGATTTAGTCTTTTTGGGCTAAATCCATGGCATTCGAAGAACGTGTCCAAATCTTGTCCGAGGCAGAACAAGATGAGTTATATGGACCCCCCGCTTTCACCTCCGCCGACCAACGCTTCTTTTTCTCGCTGAACGATAAGGAACTGGCGATCGCTAAAAGCCTCCGTCATCGGGGCCAGCGTTACATGCTGGTGGTACTGCTGGGCTATTTCAAAGCCAAGCCGGTGGTGCTGAATCCCGGCTTTCATCAGATCAAGCAGGACCTCAAATACGTTTATCAAACCGTTCTACCAGGCCCAGGCTGTAGACCCTTTAATCTCACGCCAAAAGAGAACGAACGGATTTACCAACGTGTTTTCCAGCTCTGCAACTACCAGCGCTGGAATGTCAAAGACCATGGAGCGGCGTTGAGAGATTACTTATCCCAGCAAGCCAGAGCCTGGACAGCGCCTAGGCACCTCTTCGATGCGGCCAATGAATATTGTTCGGGGCAGAAGATCGCAATCCCTGCCTACAGCACGCTGCAAAAGATCATCAGTCAGGTGGTGGGAGACGAACAGGAACACATGGCCGCGCACCTTGAGCGTGCAATGTCACGCGGTCTTAAGCAAGCACTGGCGGAGCTCGTGAACGGCACAGGTCCACTGCCGTTCCGACAGTTGCGACAATCGGCTCGTAACTTCACCGGAACCGAGTTGGAGAAAGAACTGATTGTCTATCGCCATATCCAGCATTGGATGCCGGAAGTGGATCTGCTGTTGAGCACGCTATCACTGTCGCAGAAAAATCTGCAACACCTGGCAGAGAAAGTCGACTACTACGGTGCCAAACTGAAACGTCAAACCGTAGGCAGCCAATGGCTGTATTTATTGTGCTATCTTCAAACGCGATGGCAGCAAGCGCTGGAACGTATTGCCGATGGCTTTGTGCATCATGTCAGACAGACCAAACAGAAGGCAAAGGATTATGCGCAGGAAGCGGTGTTTAAGGATTGGCAAAAAGCAGCTAAAAATGTCAGCAAGGCAGCTGAAGTACTGCACCTGTTCATTGATGACAGCATTGATCTGCAACTACCGTTTGCAACAGTAAGACAGCAAGCACTGAGCCTGCTGACCAAAAGGGATCTGGAATCTGTATGTCTCTTCCTGAACGAGCAGCGACGATCGGTCGATGAAGCCATGTGGCAGTACTGCGACGAGAAAGAAAGTCTGCGGAAAGGTTTGCTGCGAGAGTTGTTCCTATGTCTGCGCTTCGAAGGCTGCGACGGCACCCAGCACTTAGCGGCCGCCTTGGCGAAAACACAAAACGAACTCAACGGCCAGGACGCTCAGTTGCAAACTGCCGACACCAGACTCCTTTCCAAAAAATCACGTGAATTCCTGCTGGATGGTGAAGGGAATATCCTGATCGATCGTTATGAGTGGTTCCTCTATCAACAGATTCCTGATCGCCTGAATGGCCAGCTGACGCTGCCTGATATCACTAAATACCGGGCACTCGACGCCGACCTGATCGACGGGGAACATTGGCGAAAAAACAAATATACGCTGCTTCAACAGAGCCATTTTACAAAATTAGCGGAGGAGCCTGAAAAGCTGATCAAACAGATGGCCATGGAATTGGATACCCGTTTGTACGAAGTCGGCGAATATCTTGAACAGGAAGACAACCGGAATATCATCTTGCGTAATCCGCAGGGTAAACGCTTCTGGCGCCTGCCTTCGGCCAGCAAACATCATCTGGTCAACAATCCCTTCTTCCAGCAAATTCCCACAACGGGGATTGCGGATGTACTGCGCATGGTTGATCGTGACACCGGTTTCATTGACTGCTTCGCTCATGTGCTGGGTTCCCAATCCAGAAGCCGTTCCCATGAATATGACCTGTTGGCAATTCTGGTCGGCAATGCAACCAATCAAGGCATTTACGGCATGGCACAGATCTCTGATCGTACCTATGATCAGCTCAGCACTATCCAGGCGAACTATCTTCGCCTGGAAACATTGAATGCTGCTAACGACAACATCAATAACGCGACAGCCAAGCTACCCATCTTCCGGTACTACAACATCCAGGAAGATGTGATCCACGCCAGTGCCGATGGTCAAAAGTTCGAAGCCCGGCGCGAGACCTTCAAAACCCGTTATTCGTCGAAGTACTTTGGCACTCAAAAAGGTGTTTCTGCCATGACCTTGATCGCCAATCACGCTGCGATCAACGCCAGAGTGATCGGCGCCAACGAACATGAATCGCACTACATCTTTGATTTGTTGATGAGCAATACGTCAGACATCATTCCGGATGTGCTCTCAACCGATACCCATGGGGTGAACCATGTGAACTTCGCGTTACTGGATCTGTTCGGATACCAGTTTGCCCCACGCTATGCCCAGGTTGGCAAAGTGATCAATGACATGTTTGATGTCAAGGAAGACAAAGAACACCGAATTCAGCTGTGCTTAAAAAAGCCAATCAATACCCATCGTATTGCGCAGCACTGGGATACCATCCAACGGATTGCAGTATCACTTAAGCAGCGGAAAACAACGCAAGCCACCTTGGTGAGAAAGCTCTCGGAGTACAAGCGCAATCACCCGCTGCTGGAAGCCCTGACGGAATACAATCGCCTGGTGAAAGCGAATTATCTACTGTGCTACATCGATGATGCCAGTTTAAGAAACTATGTTCAGCGCGCGCTGAACCGGGGAGAGGCCTATCACCAACTGCGTCGGGCCGTGAGCAGCGTCAATGGGGATCAGTTCCGGGGCAGTTCAGACGAAGAAATCCAGCTATGGAATGAGTGCGCTCGCCTGGTCACCAATGCCATCGTTTACTTCAACTCCAGGATACTCAGCCAGCTGTTGACCAGCTTCGAATACCAAGGAGATACCAAGAGAATAGATATCGTCAAACAGGCATCCCCTGTGGCCTGGCACAACATTAACCTCAAGGGGACTTACCACTTCGAATTGAGCGAAAAATTGCCAGATCTGGAGGAGCTTATGCGCTCAATCGAGGGATATTTACCCGTCAGCGAAAAGTAATACCCCTCTGGAGGCCACGGACGGCGCGGCCTCCAGAGCACTTTGTCGTTTTTGGACGGAAAATCCCTAGAACCCCATTATCTAAAAATACTTAATTGTCTTTTAACGTCGCTAAATTTTAAATAAATAAGTGAAGAGTGTTAGTGGAGCCACTGATTTAAAGTTGGCAGAGTAAAACTTGAAGTGCGACATAAACCACCTAATTAATTTAAAGGGTTTATGGAGTATATAAAATTGTCATACCATCATCTTAACTTTGAAGATCGTACTGCATTAATGCTTGAGTCAAGAAAAGAAGGCTTTTCAGCCAGAAAATTTGCTGAACTCATTAAAAGACATCCTAGTACGATCTATCGTGAGCTTAAAAGAAATAGCATCAATGACGTTTATCAAGCTCGATATGCTTCTGATAACACCTTCGCTAGACGTAGACGTGGTCACAGAAAACTCAAAATCGATTCAATCCTCTGGAAATTTATTGTTGAAGCGATCCGTTGTTTATGGTCTCCTCAGCAAATAGCAAAGCGTTTAAAGACATTTCCTGATTTGGATCAAACAATGAATGTAAGCCATACAACGATTTATTCAACGATACGAGCATTACCAAAGGGTGAGTTGAAAAAAGACTTATTATCCTGTCTACGTCATGAAAATAAAAAGCGAAAAGCTAACGGTGAACCTAAAAAAGATTCTATATTACAGGATATTAAAACTATTCATGAGCGCCCAGCCGAAGTTCAAGAAAGAAAAATACCGGGTCATTGGGAAGCTGATTTAATTAAAGGTAAAGACAATAAAAGTTCGATAGCAACACTTATTGAACGAAATACACGGCTCTGTATCTTGGCAACATTACCTGATGCAAAGGCAGAATCAGTGCGCAAGGCTTTAACTGAAGCTCTGAAATATTTACCTGCAGAACTGCGTAAAACGTTGACCTATGACCGTGGACGTGAGATGTCAGAACATAAAATACTCGAAGAAGATTTAGGCATAGATGTATATTTCTGTGACCCACATTCACCCTGGCAAAAAGGCACATGCGAAAATATGAATGGTTTAATTAGGCAATATTTACCTAAAGGGATTGATTTAAATCAGGCAGATCAGCATTATTTAAATCAAGTTGCCATGTCACTGAATACTCGTCCTAGAAAGGCGTTAGATTGGCTTACACCATTAGGGAAGGTGCGAATAAGCGGGGAAATTCTTCTCGGCTGACTCAGTCATTTCATTTCTTCATGTTTGAGCCGATTTTTTCTCCCGTAAATGCCTTGAATCAGCCTATTTAGACCGTTTCTTCGCCATTTAAGGCGTTATCCCCAGTTTTTAGTGAGATCTCTCCCACTGACGTATCATTTGGTCCGCCCGAAACAGGTTGGCCAGCGTGAATAACATCGCCAGTTGGTTATCGTTTTTCAGCAACCCCTTGTATCTGGCTTTCACGAAGCCGAACTGTCGCTTGATGATGCGAAATGGGTGCTCCACCTTGGCCCGGATGCTGGCTTTCATGTATTCGATGTTGATGGCCGTTTTGTTCTTGCGTGGATGCTGTTTCAAGGTTCTTACCTTGCCGGGGCGCTCGGCGATCAGCCAGTCCACATCCACCTCGGCCAGCTCCTCGCGCTGTGGCGCCCCTTGGTAGCCGGCATCGGCTGAGACAAATTGCTCCTCTCCATGCAGCAGATTACCCAGCTGATTGAGGTCATGCTCGTTGGCCGCGGTGGTGACTAGGCTGTGGGTCAGGCCACTCTTGGCATCGACACCAATGTGGGCCTTCATGCCAAAGTGCCATTGATTGCCTTTCTTGGTCTGATGCATCTCCGGATCGCGTTGCTGCTCTTTGTTCTTGGTCGAGCTGGGTGCCTCAATGATGGTGGCATCGACCAAGGTGCCTTGAGTCATCATGACGCCTGCTTCGGCCAGCCAGCGATTGATGGTCTTGAACAATTGGCGGGCCAGTTGATGCTGCTCCAGCAGGTGGCGGAAATTCATGATGGTGGTGCGGTCAGGCAAGGCGCTATCCAGGGATAACCGGGCAAACAGACGCATGGAGGCGATTTCGTACAGAGCATCTTCCATCGCGCCATCGCTCAGGTTGTACCAATGCTGCATGCAGTGAATGCGTAGCATGGTTTCCAGCGGATAAGGTCGCCGGCCATTACCAGCCTTGGGGTAAAACGGCTCGATGACTTCCACCATGTTTTGCCATGGCAGAATCTGCTCCATGCGGGACAAGAAAATCTCTTTTCTGGTCTGACGGCGCTTACTGCTGAATTCACTGTCGGCGAAGGTAAGTTGATGACTCATGATGAACCCTGTTCCATGGCTCCAGATGACAAACATGATCTCATATCAGGGACTTGTTCGCACCTTCCTTAGAGAAATTTGCTCAGCTTGTTGATTATCATATGGCTTTTGAAACTGTCGCACCTCATGTTTGAATTCGCCCCATATTTTTGCTACAGTGAACCAAATTAAGATCATCTATTTACTAGGCCTCGCATTTGCGGGGTTTTTAATGCTGAATAAAAGGAAAACTTGATGGAATTGCCCAATATTATGCACCCGGTCGCGAAGCTGAGCACCGCATTAGCCGCTGCATTGATGCTGAGCGGGTGCATGCCCGGTGAAATCCGCCCGACGATTGGCCAGCAAATGGAAACTGGCGACCAACGGTTTGGCGATCTGGTTTTCCGCCAGCTCGCACCGAATGTCTGGCAGCACACTTCCTATCTCGACATGCCGGGTTTCGGGGCAGTCGCTTCCAACGGTTTGATCGTCAGGGATGGCGGCCGCGTGCTGTTGGTCGATACCGCCTGGACCGATGACCAGACCGCCCAGATCCTCAACTGGATCAAGCAGGAGATCAACCTGCCGGTCGCGCTGGCGGTGGTGACTCACGCGCATCAGGACAAGATGGGCGGTATGGACGCGCTGCATGCGGCGGGGATTGCGACTTATGCCAATGCGTTGTCGAACCAGCTTGCCCCGCAAGAGGGGCTGGTTGCGGCGCAACACAGCCTGACTTTCGCCGCCAATGGCTGGGTCGAACCAGCAACCGCGCCCAACTTTGGCCCGCTCAAGGTATTTTACCCCGGCCCCGGCCACACCAGTGACAATATCACCGTTGGGATCGACGGCACCGACATCGCTTTTGGTGGCTGCCTGATCAAGGACAGCAAGGCCAAGTCGCTCGGCAATCTCGGTGATGCCGACACTGAGCACTACGCCGCGTCAGCGCGCGCGTTTGGTGCGGCGTTCCCCAAGGCCAGCATGATCGTGATGAGCCATTCCGCCCCCGATAGCCGCGCCGCAATCACTCATACGGCCCGCATGGCCGACAAGCTGCGCTGAGCCATGGCTGACCACGTCACCCCCAATCTGCCATCGCGCGATTTCGATGTGACAGAGGCGTTTTATGCGAAGCTGGGCTTTGCGACGAGTTGGAAGGATCGCGGCTGGATGATCCTGCAGCGCGGCGGTTTGCAGCTCGAATTCTTCCCCTATCCTGACCTCGACCCAGCTACGAGCTCGTTCGGCTGTTGCCTGCGGTTGGATGATCTCGATGCCATGGTGGCATTGGTGAACGCGGCGGGAGCCGAGGAAAAAAGCACCGGCTGGCCGCGCTTCAAAGCTCCGCAACTGGAGGCGAGCGGCCTGAGGATCGGCTACCTGATCGATCCCGACTGCACGCTGGTGCGGCTGATCCAGAACCCCGACTGACCGCATGCCCGCGAAAATCAAGATTTGCGGGATCAGCACACCCGAGGCGCTCGATGCGACCATCGCGGCGCGGGCGGACTATGCCGGGTTGGTGTTCTATCCAGCGTCGCCCCGTGCGGTTACGTCGAATGTCGCGGGCGCTTTGACATCGCGCGCAGCTGGCCAGATCGCCATGGTCGGTTTGTTCGTCGATGCGGATGATGCTGTCATCGCCGACGCACTGGTGGCAGCCAAGCTGAACGCGCTGCAGCTGCACGGTTCGGAATCGCCCGAACGCGTGGCCCAGTTGCGCGCGCGGTTTGGCAAGCCGGTGTGGAAGGCGCTGCCCGTCGCCAGCGCCAGCGATGTCGCACGCGCCGCAGCCTATGCCGGGGCGGCGGACTTGATCTTGTTCGACGCCAAGACCCCCAAAGGCGCGCTGCCCGGCGGCATGGGGTTGGCGTTCGACTGGTCGCTGCTGGCCGGATATCGCGGTGCCTTGCCGTGGGGGCTGGCAGGCGGGCTAAATCCGACGAATGTTGCCGAGGCGATTGCGCGCACCGGAGCGCCGCTGGTCGATACCTCCAGCGGCGTCGAAAGCGCGCCGGGCGTCAAGGATACCGACAAGATTACCAATTTCGCCTTTGCGGTGCGCTTGGCCTAAATCGCGTCGATCAATAGGCGTCGTTCAGCGCAAAGATCGGCTTGCGGGTGCGCCACTGCCCTCGGGTGAAGTCGGGAAAATCTAACGTGCGATTGCCCTCAGCAATCGATTGTTCCGACAGAGGCGTGATCGCGCTCCAGGCCAGCGCGTCGTAAATGTCGATTGGCATCGGGGCCTTGGCCTTCAGCGCCTCGACAAAAGCGTGGATCACGAACCAGTCCATCCCGCCATGCCCGGCCCCTGCCGCCAGATCGGCGTAGCGTTTCCATAGCGGGTGATCGTATTTCGCAAACCAGCCCTCGGCAGGCTCCCAGCGGTGCGGCTGTGGGCTCTTGCCCTCCAGATAGATCGACTTGTTGACGTCCATCCACAGCCCCTCGGTGCCTTGCACCCGAAAGCCGAGAGAATAGGGGCGCGGCAGCGAGGTGTCGTGGCACAGCATGATCGTTTCACCATTAGTGCAGCCGATCATGGTGTTGACCACATCACCCAGTGCGAATTTCACCTCGGCGTTGGGATGATCGGCAGAGCCGTTCTTGACGACATAATCATGCAGCCCGCGCGCCTTACAGCCGAAGCCGCCAGCGCCCGCTTCGCCCGGCAACGCGACCTTCAGGGTGCGGGTCTGCGGCGGGTAGCACACGCCGGCATCGGCGCAGCCCTGGTACTTCACGGTCAGGGTGGTCGCGCTCGCGCCGGCCGCGGGCGTGCCGGTGAGGGTGCCGAGCAATTCCTTGCGGTAGGTTTCGACGTCGCCGAAGAATTCGTCGCGGTAGGCCTTGCCCTTCGGCAGCGCCATGGTCGCGCCGGTGAAGGCGGCATCGGCCTTGACCGAGGTGCGGTGCCGGTACAGGTAATAGCCGTCGGCGATCCGCCAGCGCACCTCGATGCGGTCCGGCGCGGTGGCCTGCGCGGACAGGACGAAGACCTCGTCGACCGGCGGCAGTTCGAAGTCCTGGGCGACGGCCGAGGTCGCGGGCAGCGCAAGCAGCAGGGCGAGCCCGGCCAGCCAGCGGCGCAGGCGGATCGTGGATGCGGTCATTGGCTCAGTTTACCGGTCGGCTCTCGGCGGCCAGCCATTGCAGGTATTCGGGCAGGCCGGACGCGGCTTCGACCGCGAGCAGCTCCGGGAGTTCGTAGGGATGCAGTTGGCGCAGGCGTTCCTGCAGGGCGGGGGGCACTGTTGCAAATAGTCGGTGGTGATAAACTTATCATCCCCTTTTGCTGATGGAGCTGCACATGAACCCATTCAAAGGCCGGCATTTTCAGC
>NZ_JAQIRK010000036.1:0-8430 GCF_050600805.1 Klebsiella sp. 141240
AAGGCCGAAGACGAGGAACAGGACGTGGAACACGCACCACAACACAAAACCGATAAACATGGTTTTACGCGGGGTGATGATTTCCGCGACCACGCCGGAGACCCAGGCCGAAAGGGCGGCGGCGAGGCCGTAGAGGGTAAAGGCGAAAGAGGCCTGCGCCGGGCTGAAGCCCAGCTCCTTGATGTAGTGCGAGAGGAAGGCGAGTTCAAAACCGTCGCCGGTCATGAACACGGCGATGGCGACGTATCCCCAGATAAGGTTCAGCGGCAGACCCATCCACTGTTTGTGATTAACGGACATGGTGACCTCGTTGTTGTAGGGTGCAGGAGAATCACTCCGGCAGTTTCGCCGGAGCGTCATATGTCTTACTGCTGTCGAAAATGTCGGTCGTTGAGGTACAGAGACTGGAAATGGGCGTAACGCTGCATCAACGCCTGATGACGCTGCGGATCCGCCTGCCAGGTTTGCCAGATTTCCGGCTTATGACAAACGCTGGCCAGCGGTTTGCCCGCCGCCAGGCAGGCCAGACGCGCCGCTCCGAGCGCGCCGCCGGTTTCCCCGCCTTTATGCGTCACCACCGGCATCGCCAGGATATCCGCCAGCAGTTGCGCCCAGAACGGACTGCGGGCGCCGCCGCCAACCAGTGAGCACTGGTCGATACGGGTTCCGCTCTCCTGCAACACGCGCAGGCCGTCAGCAATACCGAAGCTCACTCCCTCCAGCACCGCATATCCCAGTTGAGCGCGCAGGCTGGCATGGGTCATTCCCCAGAACATACCGCGCGCCAGAGGATCGTTATGCGGGGTACGCTCGCCGGAAAGATAAGGCAGGAAGTATGGCGCATTGGCTTTTTCGTCTGCGCTTAACTGGGCGACCTCCTCCAGCAGCGCCACTTCGGTGGTGCCGGTCAGACGACAGAACCACTGCAGACAGCTGGCGGCGCTGAGCATCACGCTCATCTGGTGCCACAGGTTCGGCAGCACATGACAGAAAGCATGCACCGCCGACTGCGGCGCCGGACGATAGCTGTCGGTGACGACAAACAGCACGCCGGAGGTACCCAGCGAGATAAAAGCGTCTCCCGGCGACACCGCGCCAACGCCAATCGCGCTGACTGCATTATCGCCGCCGCCCCCCGCCACCAGCACCGAAGGATTAAGCCCCCAGCGTTCGGCAATGTCTGCCGCCAGCGTGGCGGAAACGTCGCATCCTTCCACCAGTTCCGGCATTTGTTGCCGCGTCAGGCCGCACTTTTGCAGCAGCGCGTCGGACCAATCGCGTCGCGCGACATCCAGCCAAAGGGTGCCGGCGGCATCCGACATATCGGAGACTTTTTTGCCGGTCATCTTGTAGCGCAGAAAATCCTTCGGCAGCAGTACGCAGGCGGTACGGGCAAAATGCTGCGGCTCATGACGCCGCACCCACAGCAGTTTCGGCGCGGTAAACCCCGGCATTGCCAGATTACCAGCCACCTGATGCAGCTCTGGCGCCATCTCTTCAAGCTCGGCGCACTCCTGCGCGCAGCGGGTATCGTTCCATAAAATCGCCGGGCGAATCACTTCGCCGCTGGCATCCAGCAGTACGGCCCCGTGCATCTGCCCGGAAAGGCCGATGGCTTTAATCGCCGACCAATGGCTCGCGCACTTCTCTCGCAGAGTGGCAATCAGATATTCTGTCGCTTCCCACCACGCCTGCGGCGATTGTTCAGACCACTGCGGATGCGGTCGTTGAATGGTCAATGGCGCGCTATGGCTGGCGACGACCGCATTGTTTTCATCCAGCACCAGCGCTTTAACTTCCGAAGTGCCGAGATCGATACCTAAATACATAGCGCCTCCTGCTGGGTCAGCGCGTAGACGGCGGCGATTTGCTCACGCAGCAGCGCGTGGAAATCCGTCGATTCCGCCAGCTCGCCAAACAGGGCTTTATCACCGGCGTACCGGGCGATCGGGTCAGGCGAATTAAACATGGCATGCACCGCGACCTCATCGAGAATTCCGTCCTGGTACTGATACGGTAAAGCCCCTTTATGCCACTGCTGCATAAAGACAAAGAACAGCGCCGGCAACATAGCGGTAGCCTGCGGGCGCACGCCACGCTGGTAGCACTCCTGCAGGGTTGGGGCAATCATCGCCGGGATTTTTGAGAATCCGTCTGCCGCCACCCGCTGATTGGTGTCCTGGATATAGGGGTTGGTAAAACGCTTGAGTACCACGTCGCGATAGGTTGCCAGGTCGATACCGTTATCGCCCAGACACGGAATCACATCTTCACTGACGTAACGGTCGGCGATGGCGTAGATGGCATCGGTAAGCGTACTCTCGTGAATATATTGCTGGCCCAACAGGGTTCCCGCCCAGGCGATACAGCTATGTGAGGCGTTAAGAATGCGAATCTTCGCCTCTTCATAGGGGATAACCGACGCCACCATCTCCACGCCCACCGTCTCAAGCGCCGGGCGCTCAGCGCGGAAATTATCTTCCACTACCCATTGAATAAAGGTTTCGCCCATCACCGGCGCTTTATCATCGATGCCGGTTTGCGCTTTGATACGTGGCGCCAGATCGGCGGCTGGGCGCGGCGTAATACGATCGACCATGGTGTTTGGGCAGGTCGCGTTCACCGCCAGCCAGTCAATAACCTGCTGTTTACCGGTCAGTTGCAGAAACTCAACCAGCCCATCATGGAAACGTTCGCCGTTGTGGCGCACGTTGTCGCAGTTGAGCAGCGTCAGCGGACCCGCATCGTCGGCGATGCGTTTTTCAAGAATCCGGGTAATAGTGCCGTATATGGTTTTGCAATCCCCCTGCAAATCGGCCTGCAGATCGGCGTTGCTGGTTTCAAGGCGATGTTGCGTATTGAGGTAATAGCCCCCTTCCGTCACCGTGAAAGCAATGACTTTAGTCTGCGGATTCGCGCCTTCATCAATCAGCGGCTGCAGCCCCGCCTGCCACGGCAGTAATTTTTGAATTGAGGCGATCTCTTCGTATTCGCGCTCCCCTTCCGGGCTCACCGTTTCCAGAACGTAGCGCCCTTTCTGCGCCGCCAGCGCCTGCACCACGTGCTCGGCGTCATTGCGAATATTGCCCGCCGCGATATGCCAGCGCGAATCGCCGGAAACCCGCAGCCGATGCAGGTACCACGCCTGATGCGCGCGATGGAAAGAACCGAGACCAATGTGAAGCCATGTGAATTGCGTATTCATGTTCTGCTCTCCTTGAGGTGATGCGGCTCACTGTATGTGATCATTTGAATCAAATAAGAGCTATGGATCACAAAAGAGCAATTACCCATTAAAATTACAAATGACCAAAACAGAGCAAAAGCTTGCCTGTTTTGAAAACCGCAGCCAAAATGCGGGTATCTGCGCTACTGCGCCCGCGTATTTAAGGCAGGACACCGTGAGTAAAGAAGACGACATCAGGCTGGATCAGAAGGTCCGCGCCGCATGGATGTACTACATTGCCGGTCAGAATCAGAGCGAAATCGCCAGCCATCTTGGCACCTCAAGGCCGGTGGTCCAGCGCCTTATCGCCGCGGCGAAAGAAGAAGGGATTGTGTCGATTGGCTTGCATCATCCGGTGGCGAACTGCCTCGATTATGCGCAGTTGTTGCAGGAAAAGTATCAACTCATCGAGTGCAATATCGTGCCGACCTACAACGAAGAGAGCACGCTGGATAGCGTTTCCTTCGGTTGTTATCAGTTGATGGCCCGCTACCTGCAGAGCGATAACGCCAAAATAATCGGCATTGGTTCTGGATTAACGCTGAAAAAGACCATCCAGCGCATTGATTTCGATAGCCCGAACAGCCGCTGCGTGGCGCTGATTAGCGCAATGAACGATGAGGGAAAATGCAACTACTACGATGATGTGCCGTTGCTGCTGGCGCGGAAAATTCAGGCCAACTACTACCAGTGGCCCGCGCCGCGCTATGCGCAAACCCGTCAGGAACATGAGATGTGGTGCGGCAGCCGCCTGTTCAGCAACGTTTCTGCCGCAGCGCAGCAGGCGGATGTTATTTTCGTCGGTATCGGCCCATTGGGTACCCAAAGCCCGATCTTCAAAGACGGGTTTATTAATAAAGTCCAACTGGATGAACTGACGGCGCGCGGCGGCATCGGCGAGATCCTCGGCCGCTTTATCGATGCCGACGGCGGCGTCGTCGACAGCGAAATTAATCGCCTGATCACCAGCTACGATATCCGCCAAAACCAGTGCCCGCGGATAGCCGTCGCCTGTGGCGAGAACAAGCGCCCGGCGATCCTCGCGGCGTTAAAAGGCGGCTGGATTAACGGCCTGGTGACCGATGAACATACCGCCCGCTGGCTGCTGACGCGCTAGCGCCAGCGGTTTTTCAGGCCAGGTGCTCGCGGCTGCTAATCAGCAGCGGCGGGATCTCTACCCGCTGCTGGCTGGCTTCGCCTGCGTCAATGATATTAAATACCGCTTCCAGCATCGCCGGGACGTTCTGCTGCACCATGTCAATATCGTGACCCAGCAGATAAACAAACGGATCCCAGTCAAAACAGCCCATCGGCGGCTGCTCGACGCCGGTCAGCCCCAACTGCGCCAGCCATCTCACCACCCCTTCCAGCGAGATGGTCGAGTTAACGAAGAAACCCTGCAGATGTTCATCGGCGCTTTTAAAACGCGCCTGCATACAGGCTTCCACTTTGCCTTTTGAATAGCCCGGAGAAAGAATGTTTTCTTCCGGCACGCTCATGCCGCGCGCCGCATGAGCATCGCGAAATCCGCGTAAACGCTCCAGAGTGTTGTGGTCGCTGCTGCGCCCGCCGACAAAATACAGCGGCGCCAGTTTGCCGTGGCGATTGAAACTGTTATCAAGAATTTTATCGGTCAACGCGCGGGCGCCCGCGTAGTTATCGGAGATCACCGACGGCGCGGTGGAGCCCGGCAGGTCAAGGTTGACCGTCGGCACCCCCGCCTGCTGACATAGCTCGGTAATTTTATCCGGATTAGTCGCCCCGGTCGCCACCACCCAGTCCACCTGCCAGGAGAGCATCGCTTTCACCGCTTCGATTTCCAGCTCGGGTCGACGGCGAGTACAGGTAATAATCGGCAGCAGGCCGCGCTCACGCGCCATCTCTTCAAAGCCTTCCGCCACTGAACCAAAATAGCGGTTGTCGTATTTGGGGACAATCATCCCGATGACATGCGATTTTTTACTGCGCAACATGCTGGCCTGGCGATTAATCGCGTAGCCCTGCTCTTGCGCAATGCGCGTCACTTTTTCCGCAAGTTTGGCGCTGATACGGCGTTTTTTCCAGTTGCCATTGAGGATCGCGCTCACCGCGCTTGCCGAAACGCCGGATAATTCCGCCAGATCGTAGATAGTGATTTTTTTCATTTTCCCAACTTGCGTCACAAATTCATTTCGCTGTTAATTTCCCCACTTGCTCAATCGATGAAGCTGGCGCAACATTAGCTTCATCGATTGAGCAACCATGACGCTCGCTAGCGTATACACTCAATAATCATTCAGACATCAGCAAATTGAAATAAATGGTGCTGATATTCAATAGCTTAACTTAGTTACTCCTGCTCTGACAGGCCAGATTGTTGTAGCAGGTAACCGCTCCTCAAGCTCGTCGAGACCAGCTTGAAGAGCAAAACAGACAACATGAAGGATTATAAAATGAACCACTCCGTATCCTCTATGAATACTTCTCTTAGCGGCAAAGTCGCCGCGGTCACCGGCGCCGCTTCCGGCATTGGTCTTGAATGCGCGAAAACCCTGCTTGGCGCGGGCGCGAAGGTGGTTCTGATCGACCGTGAAGGCGAAAAGCTCAACAAGATTGTGGCAGAGCTTGGCGAAAACGCTTTTGCCTTACAGGTCGATCTGATGCAGGGCGAGCAGGTGGATAAGATCATTGACGGCATCCTGCAACTTGCCGGCCGTCTCGATATTTTCCACGCCAACGCTGGCGCTTACATTGGCGGCCCTGTCGCTGAGGGTGACCCGGACGTCTGGGATCGCGTGCTGCACCTCAATACTAACGCCGCCTTCCGCTGCGTGCGTAGCGTGCTGCCGCATATGATCGCGCAAAAATCCGGCGATATTATTTTCACCAGCTCCATCGCCGGCGTGGTGCCGGTTATCTGGGAACCTATCTATACCGCCTCAAAATTCGCCGTACAGGCGTTTGTTCATACCACCCGCCGCCAGGTTTCCCAACACGGCGTCCGCGTCGGCGCGGTACTGCCGGGCCCGGTGGTTACCGCCCTGCTCGATGACTGGCCGAAAGAGAAAATGGAAGAAGCGCTGGCTAACGGTAGCCTGATGCAGCCTATCGAAGTTGCCGAATCGGTGCTGTTTATGGTCACCCGTTCGAAAAACGTCACCGTACGCGACCTGGTTATTCTGCCTAACAGCGTTGATTTATAACCCCCGGTATCGGTGACTAAAAGGACGATTTTATGAATGGCGAGACTCAAACCATTATCGGCGTCGACGTCGGCTCCGGCAGCGTGCGCGCCGGGGTATTTAACCTCAGCGGCGAACTGCTGGCCCACGCCACCCGGGAGATCACCCTCTTCCGCAGCGCCGGCAGCGTGGTGGAACAATCCAGCCGCGAAATCTGGCAGGCGGTTTGCGACTGCATTAAACGCGCGGTCGTAAAGGCCGCCGTCTCTCCGCACTCGGTTGCCGGTATCGGCTTCGACGCCACCTGCTCGCTGGTGGTAATCGGGGAGAATGACGCGCCGCTGGCCGTCGGGCCCAGCGAAGAGGCAGATCGCAATATTATCGTCTGGATGGATCACCGCGCCACCGAACAGGCGGAACGCATCAATGCCACCCGCCATCCGGTGCTGCAGTACGTCGGCGGGACTATCTCTCCGGAAATGGAAACACCGAAGCTGCTGTGGTTGAAAGAAAACCGCCCGCAGATCTTTGCCGCCGCGCGTCATTTCTTCGACCTGGCCGACTATCTCACCTGGCGCGCGACCGGCGATCTGGCCCGATCCGTCTGTACCGTCACCTGTAAATGGACCTATCTGGCCCATGAAAAACGCTGGGATGCCGATTACTTTCGCCAGATTGGCCTCGCAGAGCTGGCGGATGAAGACTTCGCCCGTATCGGCCAGCGTATCGTCGATCCGGGAACGCCATGTGGTGATGGGTTAACCGCGGCGGCGGCTGAAGAGATGGGCCTGCCTGTCGGTACGCCGGTGGCGGTCGGGATGATCGACGCCCACGCAGGCGGCATCGGCACCGTCGGCGTACTCAACGGCGCGGTGAATAATATGGCCTACGTCTTCGGCACCTCCTCCTGCACCATGACCACCACCGAGAAAGCAGTGTTCGTTCCAGGGGTCTGGGGGCCTTACTATTCGGCGATGGTACCGGGTTACTGGCTGAACGAAGGTGGACAAAGCGCCGCCGGCGCGGCTATCGACCAGTTACTGAGCTTCCATCCGGCGACGGCCGAAGCGCGTGAACAGGCTAAAGCCGCCGCCGTTCCTCTACCGGTCTGGCTGGCGGATCGCGTGCTGGCGCAGGTTGCCTCGCCTTCGGAGGCGGTGCAGCTGGCAGATGGACTGCATGTCGTACCGGAGTTTCTCGGCAATCGCGCGCCGCTTGCCGACCCCCACGCGAAAGCGCTGATTGCCGGGCTGGGGATGGAGCGGGATCTTGATAACCTGACCGCGCTGTACGTCGCCGGATTATGCGGAATTGGCTACGGCCTGCGGCAGATCCTCGATGCCCAACGCGCCTGTGGTATTGAGAGCGAAAATATCGTTATCAGCGGCGGCGCGGGGCAGCACCCGCTGGTACGCCAACTGTTGGCCGACGCCTGCGGCGTGACCGTGGTCAGCACCGCCAGCAGCGAACCAGTATTGCTGGGCTCCGCCATCCTCGGCGCCGTCGCGGGCAACGTCGCCGCCTCGCTACCGGACGCCATGAAGCGGTTCACCAGAGTGGATAAAACCTATCGCAGCGAGACGGCGTTTAGTCCGCTGCATCAACGCAGGTATGAGGCCTACAAAGCGCTACAACAGGCCGGTCGGCTAATCCGCGAATAACATACCTCTTTAATTTAATAACAATAATGCTCCGCTGTTATACAGCGGAGCCGCTCCTCTGCATCCTGAAATCGAGGTTAACATGTCCGTTAATAACCAACAGTGGTTCGGTCTGCCGCTGAATCTTATCTGGGGATACGTCGCCATCGCCGTGTTTATGACCGGCGACGGTTTTGAACTCGCCTTCCTCTCGCACTACATCAAAGAACTGGGCTTCAGCCCGGCGCAGGCCTCTTTCGCCTTCACCCTCTACGGCCTCGCCGCCGCCCTCTCGGCCTGGGTCTCCGGCGTGGTCGCGGAAATCATCACCCCGCGTAAAACCATGTTTATCGGTTTCGTGCTGTGGTGCGTGTTCCACGTCCTGTTCCTCGTCTTCGGTCTC
>NZ_JAQIRK010000037.1:0-6404 GCF_050600805.1 Klebsiella sp. 141240
CTGGGCGAAATGCGCCTGGTAAGCAGAGTTTTTGAAATGTAAGGCCTTTGAATAAGACAAAAGGCTGCCTCATCGCTAACTTTGCAACAGTGCCGCGCGACGAGCAGCAGCACCAGGAGCAGAAGCACGTCGAGAAAAAGCAACAGCAGATCGAGCAGCGCCCACGGCGGGCCGCTCGCATCGGATAAGTCGAAAAATCCGGCTAAAGTGGCCGAGCTGCACATCAGGCCGCGCGGTTTTCCTCCCTGATCGCCGGCGCGGTTTCTTCCTCCCTGAACCGCATGCAGACTTGCCGCCTCGGACACCCCGAGGCGGTTTTTTTTCGCCTCGCTCGAGCATCGCCGCATCCGACGATGCCGAGACGACCAGGCCGCGCACGTCGAGCTGCAGCATCGCCATTGCCGACGATGGCACCAGGTCGCCGGCGGTGGCCACCGACCTCGAGCTCGCATCGCCACATCCGACGATGCGCGCCGGCGTCGACCATCGCCAGGTCTGACGATGGCGGCCGCCCTGCCCTGGATCTCGCATCGCCATTTCTGGCGATGAGATCCACGGAGCGGCCATTTAGACCCGCCAATAACGACCCGGCCAAGATAAATCGCATGACGGCCTTTTTGGCCGGGGGTAGCATGACCGGACACTTTGCGTATGCCCAAAGGAGCCCGCAAGTATGCGCAGGACGAAGCCAGTAGCCGCGCCGATGGTGGCGCGGGTCTATCTGCGCGTCAGCACCGACGCGCAGGACTTGGAACGCCAAGAGGCGATCACTACGGCCGCGAAGGCCGCCGGCTACTACGTCGCCGGCATCTACCGTGAGAAGGCATCCGGCGCACGCGCCGACCGGCCTGAGCTGCTGCGCATGATCGGCGACCTACAGCCCGGCGAGGTGGTCATTGCCGAGAAGATCGACCGCATCAGCCGCCTACCTTTGCCCGAGGCCGAGCGCCTGGTGGCCTCGATACAGGCCAAAGGCGCAAGCCTGGCCGTCCCTGGCGTGGTCGATCTATCCGACCTGGCGGCCGAGGCCCAGGGCGTCGCCAAGATCGTGCTGGAAGCCGTGCAGATCATGCTTTTTCGCCTGGCCTTGCAGATGGCCCGCGACGACTACGAGGACAGGCGCGAACGCCAGCGCCAAGGCATTGAGTTGGCCCGCCAGGCCGGGCGGTACAAGGGCCGCCGTGCTGATCCGAAGCGCCGCGCCCAAGTTGTCGCGCTGCGCAAGTCCGGCTACAGCATCAACAAGACCGCCGAGCTGGCCGGGTACAGTGCGGCCCAGGTGAAACGGATATGGGCCGAGGTCAGCCAGGCCGAAGCGAAGCAGCACGGCGCGTTCGTGGAGGACGCATTGACGGAAGCCGATGCCCTGGCCGCTGTCGGCCAGGATGAGCGCCAGGAGGAAAGGGCATGAAGAAGCCGAACCAAGACGACGAGCCGTTTTTCATCACCGAGGAGATTGCGGCCGAAATGATCGCCGGCGGCTATGAGTTCGAGCTGCCGCCCATTCCTTGCACCATCCGCCTACGCGACGTGCTGGAGCGCATGACCGATGCTGAGCTAGCATTGCAGCCGGGCGAGATCGCCGACCAGGAGCGTGAACGCTGCCGGCGCAAGCCGTGTTCAACCTCATGATCTGGTCATGGTATTTTTCATGGCACTGAGCCTGATAGTTCTTGCAAATTGTTGTCACTAAAGGGTTTTGTGTGCTTGTTTACAATCGAGTGGGAGTGACGGGCACTGGCTGGCAATGTCTAGCAACGGCAGGCATTTCGGCTGAGGGTAAAAGAACTTTCCGCTAAGCGATAGACTGTATGTAAACACAGTATTGCAAGGACGCGGAACATGCCTCATGTGGCGGCCAGGACGGCCAGCCGGGATCGGGATACTGGTCGTTACCAGAGCCACCGACCCGAGCAAACCCTTCTCTATCAGATCGTTGACGAGTATTACCCGGCATTCGCTGCGCTTATGGCAGAGCAGGGAAAGGAATTGCCGGGCTATGTGCAACGGGAATTTGAAGAATTTCTCCAATGCGGGCGGCTGGAGCATGGCTTTCTACGGGTTCGCTGCGAGTCTTGCCACGCCGAGCACCTGGTCGCTTTCAGCTGTAAGCGTCGCGGTTTCTGCCCGAGCTGTGGGGCGCGGCGGATGGCCGAAAGTGCCGCCTTGCTGGTTGATGAAGTACTGCCTGAACAACCCATGCGTCAGTGGGTGTTGAGCTTCCCGTTTCAGCTGCGTTTCCTGTTTGCCAGCCGGCCCGAGATCATGGGGTGGGTGCTGGGCATCGTTTACCGCGTCATTGCCACGCACCTGGTCAAGAAAGCGGGCCATACCCACCAAGTGGCCAAGACGGGCGCGGTCACCCTGATCCAGCGTTTTGGATCGGCGCTCAATCTGAATGTTCACTTCCACATGCTGTTTCTCGACGGTGTGTATGTCGAGCAATCCCACGGCTCAGCGCGTTTCCGCTGGGTCAAGGCGCCGACCAGCCCAGAGCTCACCCAGCTGACGCACACCATCGCCCACCGGGTGGGTCGCTATCTGGAACGGCAAGGCCTGCTGGAACGGGATGTCGAAAACAGCTATCTGGCCTCGGATGCGGTGGATGACGACCCGATGACACCCCTGCTGGGGCACTCGATCACTTACCGTATCGCTGTCGGTTCACAGGCGGGGCGAAAGGTGTTCACTTTGCAAACTCTGCCGACCAGTGGTGATCCGTTCGGTGACGGGATTGGCAAGGTAGCCGGGTCCAGCCTGCACGCCGGCGTGGCGGCCAGGGCCGATGAACGCAAGAAGCTCGAACGGCTGTGCCGGTACATCAGCCGCCCGGCGGTATCCGAGAAGCGGCTGTCGTTAACACGAGGCGGCAACGTGCGCTACCAGCTCAAGACGCCGTACCGGGACGGCACCACGCACGTCATTTTCGAACCATTGGATTTCATTGCAAGGCTGGCCGCCCTGGTACCGAAGCCCAGAGTCAACCTAACCCGCTTCCACGGGGTGTTCGCACCCAACAGTCGGCACCGGGCGTTGGTCACGCCGGCAAAACGGGGCAGGGGCAACAAGGTCAGGGTGGCTGATGAACCGGCAACACCAGCACAACGGCGAGCGTCGATGACATGGGCGCAACGGCTCAAGCGTGTTTTCAATATCGACATCGAGACCTGCAGCGGCTGCGGCGGCGCCATGAAAGTCATCGCCTGCATTGAAGACCCTATAGTGATCAAGCAGATCCTTGATCACCTGAAGCACAAAGCCGAAACCAGCGGGACCAGGGCGTTACCCGAAAGCCGGGCGCCACCGGCTGAGCTGCTCCTGGGTCTGTTTGACTGACGAGCCTGAAGGCCAACGATACCAATCAAAATGCTGCGTTCACAGCGCCGCGGCAGGGATCAGCCGTGCTGGTTGTCGGAAAAGGAGCCGCTAGTGGGAAAGAGGAGGGTAAATTTTCAGCGTTGCTGGCTCCCCGTCAGCCGGATTGGGTTGCATCGCAGGGGTGTCGAAAGAGTCAACTGCGGTCCAAAGCTGTTGGACTTGGGTGAAAAGGGCGTTTATTCTTCCTATACGTGCCGCGTTCCAGGCGGCGACTATGAGGGCTATGTCGATGCCCATGTGCGCCGGCTGGAGGCGCTACGCCGGGCCGGTATCGTCGAGCGGATCGACGCCGACCAATGGCGCATCCCCGATGATCTGGTCAGCCGTGCCGCCGCCCATGACGCCGGCCGAGACAGTCAGGCCAGCGTTCGCGTCCTTTCCCCGGTCGATCTGAACAAACAGATCGGATCGGACGGCGCGACCTGGCTGGACCGGCGGCTGATCCACGGCGAGACGGCCGACCTTGCGCCAACCGGCTTCGGGCAACAAGTCCGCGAAGCCATGGACCAGCGCCGCGAGCACCATATCGAACAGGGCGACGCCACCCGCAGCCGGGACAGCCGCGTCTTCTACCGGCGCAACCTTCTCGCCATCCTGCGGGAGCGCGAGGTAGTCGGCGTCGGATCGGATATGGCTTTGAGTAAGGGCCTGCCGTTCCGCGCCGCCACGGACGGCGAGAGCGTCAGCGGCAAGTTTACCGGAACCGTGCATCTATCGAGCGGCAAGTTCGCCGTGGTCGAGAAATCCCATGAGTTCACCCTTGTCCCGTGGCGGCCGATCATCGACCGCCAACTCGGCCGCGAGGTTATGGGCATCGTGCAGGGCGGGTCGGTGTCGTGGCAGTTAGGGCGGCAGAGGGGGCTGGAACGCTGAGTGCGCCCATGCCGCATTGCGAAGCAAAAGATAATCGGATAAAATGTAGCAATTCATATTCGTAAGCGTGGAGTAATCAGATGGGAAATTCCAAGTCAGCAGACAAGTAAGCCGCAACAACCAGTATTGTTGTTGCGGCGCTCTGTAAGGCTAGTCTCATCTGATTGCTGACGAGCAGACGTCGCCCGGTATTCCTTAATCGAGGGTTGATTCGTCATGACCACCACACGCCCCGCGTGGGCCTATACGCTGCCGGCAGCACTGCTGCTGATGGCTCCTTTCGACATCCTCGCTTCACTGGCGATGGATATTTATCTCCCTGTCGTTCCAGCGATGCCCGGCATCCTGAACACGACGCCCGCTATGATCCAACTCACGTTGAGCCTCTATATGGTGATGCTCGGCGTGGGCCAGGTGATTTTTGGTCCGCTCTCAGACAGAATCGGGCGACGGCCAATTCTACTTGCGGGCGCAACGGCTTTCGTCATTGCGTCTCTGGGAGCAGCTTGGTCTTCAACTGCACCGGCCTTTGTCGCTTTCCGTCTACTTCAAGCAGTGGGCGCGTCGGCCATGCTGGTGGCGACGTTCGCGACGGTTCGCGACGTTTATGCCAACCGTCCTGAGGGTGTCGTCATCTACGGCCTTTTCAGTTCGGTGCTGGCGTTCGTGCCTGCGCTCGGCCCTATCGCCGGAGCATTGATCGGCGAGTTCTTGGGATGGCAGGCGATATTCATTACTTTGGCTATACTGGCGATGCTCGCACTCCTAAATGCGGGTTTCAGGTGGCACGAAACCCGCCCTCTGGATCAAGTCAAGACGCGCCGATCTGTCTTGCCGATCTTCGCGAGTCCGGCTTTTTGGGTTTACACTGTCGGCTTTAGCGCCGGTATGGGCACCTACTTCGTCTTCTTCTCGACGGCTCCCCGTGTGCTCATAGGCCAAGCGGAATATTCCGAGATCGGATTCAGCTTTGCCTTCGCCACTGTCGCGCTTGTAATGATCGTGACAACCCGTTTCGCGAAGTCCTTTGTCGCCAGATGGGGCATCGCAGGATGCGTGGCGCGTGGGATGGCGTTGCTTGTTTGCGGAGCGGTCCTGTTGGGGATCGGCGAACTTTACGGCTCGCCGTCATTCCTCACCTTCATCCTACCGATGTGGGTTGTCGCGGTCGGTATTGTCTTCACGGTGTCCGTTACCGCGAACGGCGCTTTGGCAGAGTTCGACGACATCGCGGGATCAGCGGTCGCGTTCTACTTCTGCGTTCAAAGCCTGATAGTCAGCATTGTCGGGACATTGGCGGTGGCACTTTTAAACCGTGACACAGCGTGGCCCGTGATCTGTTACGCCACGGCGATGGCGGTACTGGTTTCGTTGGGGCTGGTGCTCCTTCGGCTCCGTGGGGCTGCCACCGAGAAGTCGCCAGTCGTCTAACCGACGACTGGTAGCAGGCCCGCTCCGATGCGGCGCACTAACCATCGAAACCTCGTGAATGTCGGTATCCTGTCTGGCAGGATACCGCTCATTTCCCTTGTTCAGTTCATCGCCGTCGCCGAGCATCTGAATTTTCGGCATGCGGCCAAGGCACTTGGTATCAGCCAGTCGAGCGTCAGCGCGCGTGTGAAAGCGCTGGAGGATAACCTTGGTGTCCTGCTATTTGAGCGCCATGCGCGGGGCGTTCGGCTAACAGACGCAGGCAGGCACTTCATGGAGCGTGTCACGGCGGGTGTCGATCAACTCGATCACGCAGTGAAGACCGCGGAGTGACGGGCACTGGCTGGCAATGTCTAGCAACGGCAGGCATTTCGGCTGAGGGTAAAAGAACTTTCCGCTAAGCGATAGACTGTATGTAAACACAGTATTGCAAGGACGCGGAACATGCCTCATGTGGCGGCCAGGACGGCCAGCCGGGATCGGGATACTGGTCGTTACCAGAGCCACCGACCCGAGCAAACCCTTCTCTATCAGATCGTTGACGAGTATTACCCGGCATTCGCTGCGCTTATGGCAGAGCAGGGAAAGGAATTGCCGGGCTATGTGCAACGGGAATTTGAAGAATTTCTCCAAAGCCCGCGACGCAGCGCCGGCAGGCAGAGCAAGTAGAGGGCAGCGCCTGCAATCCATGCCCACCCGTTCCACGTTGTTATAGAAGCCGC
>NZ_JAQIRK010000038.1:0-5864 GCF_050600805.1 Klebsiella sp. 141240
CGCAAAGGCCAGGCCTCAGCATTTTATTATGGTGATCCCCTGGGCGAAATGCGCCTGGTAAGCAGAGTTTTTGAAATGTAAGGCCTTTGAATAAGGAGAGCATGAAAAACCTCGGGGCAGCCATCGAATGATGCCATCTACAGGGGTTAAAATAACCACCATCATTTCATAACAATACCTGCTGACTATGAAGATCTACGTCATCAAAATAGCAGTTCATGGAGTCAGTCCGATGGTCTGGCGTCGGCTGAGAATTGCTGCCGACACGTCACTGGCCGCGCTTCACTTCATTTTCCAGATAGTGCAGGGCTGGGGGGACGACCATCTCCATCAATTTCACATTTATGGCAAAGATTACGGTATCTCCTACGAAGGAGGCATCGGTTTTGTCGATAATCCGTTCCGGGTCGTGATTGATGATTTTGCTTTTGATGCTGGCGATCGCTTTACCTATGAATACAATTTCTTTGAGCACTGGCTTCATGACATTCGTGTTGAGGCCATTTATGAAAACTCTACGCTGAAAGCGCCGTTTTGTATAAGCGGCCATGGTATGCCCGGAGCCACAGCTGCGGATGAGTTCGATAAAACCCTGGCGTTTCTTGAAGCTATCGTTAATGCGGATGATGAAACAACGGTCGGCGAGATCCGCCCTTTTGCTGACGACCTGGATGCTGTCAGGTTCAACCGCCACAAAATCAACCGGCAACTGAGCAGGCTCGACCTTGCATCTCCGGTACTGGAGCCTGAAGTTATCTGGCTGGGCCGTCGTCGCTGACTGATGTCTATAAAGGTATACGTTTTCAGCATGCCTCTCAGATCCCCGAAAAAATGTCTATAAACCTCCCTAAATCAGTGTTTATGGATTATTCTTTAAATCTCTATGATGTTTAAAGACCTTCCGGAGGTTTTGCGTGCAATATGCCTACATCAGGGTAAGCTCGGCCGATCAGAATACGGCCCGTCAGGAAGAGGCATTGTCAAAGGCGGGTTTTCAGCCTGATAAAATTTGTGTTGAGCATGCCAGCGCGAAGGACACAAACCGCCCGGGGTTACAGGAACTCCTGGGGCAATTACGCCCTGGTGATACGCTTCTGGTTCATTCCATCGATCGCCTTTGCCGGAATATGTCGGATATGTGCGCTGTCACCACCCGGCTTCGTGACCAGGGCGTTACCCTTATTTTTCTGAAAGAGCAGCTGACGTTCAGCGCCGGCACAAACAATCCGATGCAGGAACTGCAGCTGCACATGATGTCGGCATTCAGCCAGTTTGAACGAGCCTTACTGAAGGAAAGGCAGGCCGACGGCATCGCCGCGAAAAAAGCACGGGGTGAAAAAACAGGGCGCCCCGGCGCCGATATCAAAAAGATCCAGGAAATTGACGCACTCAGAAGCAGAGGGGTCAGGCTCAGGATCGCCTGCGACCATGCGGGCCTTGGCGTTTCCACATATTATAAGCTTCGTCACCAGATGAACAACCAGTAGCCGGGAGATAGTCATCCACCACAGCAGGAGGCAATGATGCAACTGACGCTCCAGATAGTCATCACCGATGAATCAGGCTCCAGTCGAACGGAGGAACTGATGACAATCCAGAAATCAGGGGAGACCCGGAACGACATCGGATTATCGGTGTCAGAATCCAAGCTGTTGCTGAATACGGTCCAGCAGTCGGTGGTCCAGCTGCAGGCAGACGAATATACTCAACACCATATCCGGTGCCCTCACTGCCTTGCTGCGCGCAGAATCAAAGGCAAACAGAAAATACGGTACCGGACGCTGTTTGGCGTTATTCCGGTATCCGGGCTTCGGGTGTACCGGTGCCGTTGTGAAGAGAGTGATACAAAGACAGTCAGTTTGCTCAGCGACTGGGCCGGCGATTATTCTCACCCGGCACTGAAATATATTGAAACCCGCTGGGCCTCGATGATCTCCTATGAAATGACGACTCGTCTGCTGAAAGATATTCTGCCGGTGGGCCACAGCCTGAATGCCTCAACGGTGAGGAATCATTTATGCCAGGTGGCGCAGCGTCTTGACGCTGAGGCTGAAGCTCATTCAGGTTTTCTTTCCGGCTGCCCCCGCGACTGGGGGAACCTGCCCAGGCCAGGAAAACCGCTTGTGGTGGGTATAGATGGTGGTTATGTTCGCGATCGGGATGACAAAAAGCGTAATTTTGAAATTATTGCCGGGAAGTCTTTTTCCGTTGGTGCGCCTGCTGACACCCGCCGCTTCGGTTTTGTTCAGAAGGATGACTGTCATCCGGAACGCAGGCTCATGACCCACCTTTCAGCGCAGGGAATGCAGGCCAACCAGCAGATATTTTTTCTGTCCGACGGCGCGGATAATCTCAGGGACCTCCAGTTCGGTATGTACCCTGAGTCAACGCATGTGCTGGACTGGTTTCATATCACCATGAGGCTGAAGGTGCTCATGCAATATGCCCGGGGACTGCTGGTATCAGATCCAGAGGCGGGGAGTAAAGTTCTGGCACTGCTGGAAAGCATTAAACGATATCTCTGGCATGGCAATGTTGTCGCTGCGCTGGAACATATTGATAATTGCGTTATGTATTGCGATGACCCTGAACTCAGCTATCCTAGCCTGAAATCCCTGCAAAAACATCTGGATGAAATGTATACCTACATCCGGAATAATAAGATGATGATCCCAAACTACGGCGAAATGCGTCGGTACGGAGAGCCGGTATCAACCGCGTTTGTGGAATCCACGATCAATGAAGTGATCGCCAGACGAATGGCCAAAAAGCAGCAGATGCAGTGGAGCAGAAAAGGGGCTCATTATTTGTTACAGACCCGGACCGCCGTTTTGAATAACGAACTGCAGGATAAATTTGTCTGCTGGTATCCGGGTTTTCAAAGTGACGGGAAGGGACCAGCGATGGCAGCATAGCTCACGCTGCCCCAATATTTTTTATGCTCTCGGTCGTATGGAAGCTGGACCGCCTCGGTCGTGATCTTCGTCATCTCATTAATACAGTGCACGACCTGACCGCGAGGGGGACCGGTCTGAAAGTGCTGACCGGTCACGGGGCGACTATCGACACAACAACGGCCGCTGGCAAGCTTGTCTTCGGTATCTTTGCCGCACTGGCGGAGTTTGAGCGCGAACTGATTGCTGAAAGAACGACTGCAGGTCTGGCATCAGCAAGAGCCCGTGGGCGGAACGGCGGCCGACCTTATAAAATGACGCCAGTCAAACTGCGACTGGCAATGGCATCAATGGGACAATCAGAAACAAAGGTCAGTACGCTATGCCAGGAACTTGGGATAACCCGGCAAACTTTGTACAGGCATATTTCCCCTGTTGGTCAACTGCGGGCGGACGGGATCAAGCTGCTCAACCGTGGATAATTTGAACGGACGGAAAAATCTGGGGTTCCGGCGTAGTACCCCTATCACCTCCACATTTTTGCAACAGTGCCTTATAAATGGCAGCCTTATGTTTACTTGCCAAGATGGGCTACCATATGATGTTTTATACTGAGCAATATTAATATTATCTTTAATGGAAAAATTAAGCCCACTAAGTGACCCACTGCTATATGGCTCTATTGTGAAGACGCCTGAGGGTAAAAATTTATACATGGTTGTCCCTATGTCTATTATTGCAAGGTTGACAATATTATTCGTTTTATAAATTTGAGCGTTTAAAATCACACATCAAAGCAATTAGTCAGGATAAACAACAATACCCAGTGCTTCGAGAATCAGTTCTTGCTGCCAGGCTGCAATTTTGATACCTGATGTATCGACTTTGCGGGGATCTAAACCGTCGAGTTCGGCGTGGCATAAATTGGCACCCTGTAGGCTAAATTGCCCCCAGACATCTTCGGAAAAAACACCTCGACTTAAGTCTGACTCTTTCAGTGATGCACCCGCTAGGTTCGTTCCTATCCAGCGATTTTCAAACAACTCACATTTTTCTAAACAAACCCTCTCCATATTGGCATAGGAAAGATTACATCCAGAAATAAATGCTGAGCAAAAGTACATACGATTACTCACTTGATGGGCAAAGTTTGTTCGGGAAAAGTTGGCACCTTTTAAATCACACGCACGGAACTCTATACCGTAGCAATTGGCATTACTGAAGTTTGCCATCGCAAGTTGGCATTGTTGGAAACTTGCATCACGAAGATCTGCGACATCAAAGTGGCAGCCTTCGATATCACCCTGTTCAATGAACTTGCAGTTGACGAATGTCGTATCACGCAAGTTAGCACGTCGAAAGTCGCTGCGAATGAATGTGCAAGCGGTGAAGGTGAGATCACTTAAGTCTTTATGTGAAAAGTTGTGGTGCCGATATGTATGATTGTAGGTTTCCATGAGTACTCCTTGTTGAAAGGAGGGCTAGACTACCATTATACATATGCCAAGACATTAAAATAAAAGCCTGTTACATCAACACATTACAACCCCTCAATTTACCTGTTTTAAGTGGTCAAATTGGCGCGTAGAGCGCCTATCGCTCTTGCATTGGCACGCGGCCCTGTTGAAAAAAGTTATTCGCTTTAGATAGGGTTAGGAGAGCCGTGCTTCGCCGGTAAAAAATCGGACTATCCGACGCAGGGCGGACTCATCGGCGGAGAAGCAAACTTTGACTATATCTCCCTACACTTGGAAGAGGGCTAGACTGGCCCCATAGATCACCAGACACTTCGACTCTCTTAAAATAAGAGGTAGTCTTGGAACTATGTTTAATACCAGTCAGAACGATAAGATGGTTGAAGTGTTATCAGGACCTGAGCGGCGTCGGCGTCGTACACCGCAGGAAAAAATTGCCATTATTCAGCAGACTATGGAGCCCGGTATGACCGTGTCTCATGTCGCGCGCCTGCATGGCATCAATGCAAACCAGATATTCAAATGGCGCAAGCAATATTAAGACGGTTCACTGACGGCTGTTGCATCGGGCGAGGAAGTGGTGCCGGCCTCCGAACTCGCTGCCGCCAATAAGCAAATTCGCGAACTCCAGCGCCTTCTGGGCAAAAAGACGATGGAAGCCGAGATACTCAAAGAGGCCGTGGAGTTCGGCCGGGCAAAAAAATGGATTGCGCATGCGCCCTCGTTGCCTGGGAACGACGAATAAGCGACGTTTGCAGAAGTCTTGGCGTGTCGCGTGCGCAGTTGAGCATTCGGGTTCACCGGCCATCTGACTGACAGGATCGCAGACGGCAGCCCCGTTCTGACGATACCACCGTATTGTCCCGGATAAACATGGCGGTGGCTGACCTGCCGACGTATGGTTATCGCCGTGTGTGGGCGCTGCTGCGACGGGAGTCGGAGCGGGACGGCCTGCCTGTGGTTAATGCAAAGCGGGTGTATCGCATTATGAGAACGCATAATCTGCTTCTTGAACGTAAACCCGCTGATCCTTGCCGTAAGCGGGCCCATAAGGGGCGCGTAGCAGTAGCGGAAAGTAACCGGCGCTGGTGCTCAGATGGCTTTGAGTTCCGCTGTGATAATGGCGAAAAGCTGCGGGTGACCTTCGCGCAGGACTGCTGCGACAGGGAGATCATTGACTGGGCAGCGAGCACCGGAGGCTATGACAAAGAAACGGTGCAGGATGTCATGCTGGGTGCGGTGGAAAAACGCTTCGGAAGGCAGTTGCCAACAGTGCCGGCGTTCGCCCGGTTGCTGGGACTGGAGCCTTGTACGACAGCAGTGCGAAGCCCGGAAAGCAATGGCATAGCAGAAAGCTTCGTGATGACGATAAAACGGGACTACATCAGCATCAGGATTTTAGGGGTCTGACGCTCAGTGGAACGAAAACTCACGTTAAGCAACGTTTTCTGCCTCTGACGCCTCTTTTAATGGTCTCAGATGTCCTTTGGTCACC
>NZ_JAQIRK010000039.1:0-5027 GCF_050600805.1 Klebsiella sp. 141240
ACGTCATACTAGATATCAAGCGACTTCTCCTATCCCCTGGGAACACATCAATCTCACCGGAGAATATCGCTGGCCAAAGCCTTAGCGTAGGATTCCGCCCCTTCCCGCAAACGACCCCTGGAAGCCCCGTAGCGACGCGGAGAGGGGCGAGACAAGCCAAGGGCGCAGGCTCGATGCGCAGCACGACATAGCCGGTTCTCGCAAGGACGAGAATTTCCCTGCGGTGCCCCTCAAGTGTCAATGAAAGTTTCCAACGCGAGCCATTCGCGAGAGCCTTGAGTCCACGCTAGATCTATCTCATCTGCGCAAGGCAGAACGTGAAGACGGCCGCCCTGGACCTCGCCCGCGAGCGCCAGGCGCACGAGGCCGGCGCGCGGACCCGCGCCACGGCCCACGAGCGGACGCCGCAGCAGGAGCGCCAGAAGGCCGCCAGAGAGGCCGAGCGCGGCCGTGAGGCTTGGACGCTAGGGCAGGGCATGAAAAAGCCCGTAGCGGGCTGCTACGGGCGTCTGACGCGGTGGAAAGGGGGAGGGGATGTTGTCTACATGGCTCTGCTGTAGTGAGTGGGTTGCGCTCCGGCAGCGGTCCTGATCAATCGTCACCCTTTCTCGGTCCTTCAACGTTCCTGACAACGAGCCTCCTTTTCGCCAATCCATCGACAATCACCGCGAGTCCCTGCTCGAACGCTGCGTCCGGACCGGCTTCGTCGAAGGCGTCTATCGCGGCCCGCAACAGCGGCGAGAGCGGAGCCTGTTCAACGGTGCCGCCGCGCTCGCCGGCATCGCTGTCGCCGGCCTGCTCCTCAAGCACGGCCCCAACAGTGAAGTAGCTGATTGTCATCAGCGCATTGACGGCGTCCCCGGCCGAAAAACCCGCCTCGCAGAGGAAGCGAAGCTGCGCGTCGGCCGTTTCCATCTGCGGTGCGCCCGGTCGCGTGCCGGCATGGATGCGCGCGCCATCGCGGTAGGCGAGCAGCGCCTGCCTGAAGCTGCGGGCATTCCCGATCAGAAATGAGCGCCAGTCGTCGTCGGCTCTCGGCACCGAATGCGTATGATTCTCCGCCAGCATGGCTTCGGCCAGTGCGTCGAGCAGCGCCCGCTTGTTCCTGAAGTGCCAGTAAAGCGCCGGCTGCTGAACCCCCAACCGTTCCGCCAGTTTGCGTGTCGTCAGACCGTCTACGCCGACCTCGTTCAACAGGTCCAGGGCGGCACGGATCACTGTATTCGGCTGCAACTTTGTCATGCTTGACACTTTATCACTGATAAACATAATATGTCCACCAACTTATCAGTGATAAAGAATCCGCGCGTTCAATCGGACCAGCGGAGGCTGGTCCGGAGGCCAGACGTGAAACCCAACAGACCCCTGATCGTAATTCTGAGCACTGTCGCGCTCGACGCTGTCGGCATCGGCCTGATTATGCCGGTGCTGCCGGGCCTCCTGCGCGATCTGGTTCACTCGAACGACGTCACCGCCCACTATGGCATTCTGCTGGCGCTGTATGCGTTGATGCAATTTGCCTGCGCACCTGTGCTGGGCGCGCTGTCGGATCGTTTCGGGCGGCGGCCGGTCTTGCTCGTCTCGCTGGCCGGCGCTGCTGTCGACTACGCCATCATGGCGACGGCGCCTTTCCTTTGGGTTCTCTATATCGGGCGGATCGTGGCCGGCATCACCGGGGCGACTGGGGCGGTAGCCGGCGCTTATATTGCCGATATCACTGATGGCGATGAGCGCGCGCGGCACTTCGGCTTCATGAGCGCCTGTTTCGGGTTCGGGATGGTCGCGGGACCTGTGCTCGGTGGGCTGATGGGCGGTTTCTCCCCCCACGCTCCGTTCTTCGCCGCGGCAGCCTTGAACGGCCTCAATTTCCTGACGGGCTGTTTCCTTTTGCCGGAGTCGCACAAAGGCGAACGCCGGCCGTTACGCCGGGAGGCTCTCAACCCGCTCGCTTCGTTCCGGTGGGCCCGGGGCATGACCGTCGTCGCCGCCCTGATGGCGGTCTTCTTCATCATGCAACTTGTCGGACAGGTGCCGGCCGCGCTTTGGGTCATTTTCGGCGAGGATCGCTTTCACTGGGACGCGACCACGATCGGCATTTCGCTTGCCGCATTTGGCATTCTGCATTCACTCGCCCAGGCAATGATCACCGGCCCTGTAGCCGCCCGGCTCGGCGAAAGGCGGGCACTCATGCTCGGAATGATTGCCGACGGCACAGGCTACATCCTGCTTGCCTTCGCGACACGGGGATGGATGGCGTTCCCGATCATGGTCCTGCTTGCTTCGGGTGGCATCGGAATGCCGGCGCTGCAAGCAATGTTGTCCAGGCAGGTGGATGAGGAACGTCAGGGGCAGCTGCAAGGCTCACTGGCGGCGCTCACCAGCCTGACCTCGATCGTCGGACCCCTCCTCTTCACGGCGATCTATGCGGCTTCTATAACAACGTGGAACGGGTGGGCATGGATTGCAGGCGCTGCCCTCTACTTGCTCTGCCTGCCGGCGCTGCGTCGCGGGCTTTGGAGCGGCGCAGGGCAACGAGCCGATCGCTGATCGTGGAAACGATAGGCCTATGCCATGCGGGTCAAGGCGACTTCCGGCAAGCTATACGCGCCCTAGGAGTGCGGTTGGAACGTTGGCCCAGCCAGATACTCCCGATCACGAGCAGGACGCCGATGATTTGAAGCGCACTCAGCGTCTGATCCAAGAACAACCATCCTAGCAACACGGCGGTCCCCGGGCTGAGAAAGCCCAGTAAGGAAACAACTGTAGGTTCGAGTCGCGAGATCCCCCGGAACCAAAGGAAGTAGGTTAAACCCGCTCCGATCAGGCCGAGCCACGCCAGGCCGAGAACATTGGTTCCTGTAGGCATCGGGATTGGCGGATCAAACACTAAAGCTACTGGAACGAGCAGAAGTCCTCCGGCCGCCAGTTGCCAGGCGGTAAAGGTGAGCAGAGGCACGGGAGGTTGCCACTTGCGGGTCAGCACGGTTCCGAACGCCATGGAAACCGCCCCCGCCAGGCCCGCTGCGACGCCGACAGGATCTAGCGCTGCGTTTGGTGTCAACACCAACAGCGCCACGCCCGCAGTTCCGCAAATAGCCCCCAGGACCGCCATCAATCGTATCGGGCTACCTAGCAGAGCGGCAGAGATGAACACGACCATCAGCGGCTGCACAGCGCCTACCGTCGCCGCGACCCCGCCCGGCAGGCGGTAGACCGAAATAAACAACAAGCTCCAGAATAGCGAAATATTAAGTGCGCCGAGGATGAAGATGCGCATCCACCAGATTCCCGTTGGAATCTGTCGGACGATCATCACGAGCAATAAACCCGCCGGCAACGCCCGCAGCATCGCGACCGTCATCGGTGAGAAGTTCGGCAGGTATTGGGTGGTGACAATGTAGGTGCTGCCCCAAATGGCAGGTGCTATCGCTGTGAACAATAAATCGGGCGTGCGTAATGACATGCGATTACAAGACCTCCGCTACGGCGATGGGTTTTTGAGAGTTGCAGGCGCCGCGATGACCGCACCCTGACTTGGACTGGCCCTGCCTCGCACCAATCCACCTGCGGCTATGGCCGCGATCATGCGAGGCCCGAAAATTACACGACCTGTACACGTCCGCCGAACCCGGAACGCAACAGAGCTTCGTGGGCATCCCGATCCGGGTCGTAGCAGCAGTCCTGGACCAAACGCACGTCGTAGTCCGCATCACTAGCCCAGGCGACGCTTGAAAGAACAACGCCGGTGGTGCTTATCCCGGCCATGACAAGCGTGCTTACGCCGCGCGTCCGAAGGTCGGCGTCGAGCGCCGTGCCATAAAAGACGCTGGCTCGCGGACATGCATAGAAAAGGTCGCCCCGTTCGATCGCAAGCCCTTCGACGGGCAGACCGGTGCGAAATCGTCCGCTCGGGAGATACGGTGAGATTTGGCGATTCGTCGCCGGCGGCGCATGTTCATACTCTTCGCCGAGCGAAAAGTTGGGGAACAGCACGGGCCGGCCGCGCAAGGCGTGCTGGCAGCCGTGCAGACCCTGCGTGAGATGAACGCCGACAACCTGCGCAAGGTGCCGGCCGATGCACCCACGGCCTTCATCAAGCCGCGCTGGAAGCCGCTGGTGATCACCCCGGAAGGCCTCGACCGGAAATTCTACGAAATCTGCGCCCTGTCCGAGCTGAAGAACGCCCTGCGCTCCGGCGACATCTGGGTCAAGGGCTCGCGGCAGTTCCGCGACTTCGACGACTACCTGCTGCCGGCCGAGAAGTTCGCCGCACTCAAGCGCGAGCAGGCCCTGCCCCTGGCGATCAACCCGAACAGCGACCAGTACCTGGAAGAGCGTTTGCAGCTGCTGGACGAGCAGTTGGCCACCGTCACCCGCCTGGCCAAGGACAACGAGCTGCCCGATGCCATCCTCACCGAGTCAGGGCTGAAAATCACCCCGCTGGATGCGGCGGTGCCGGATCGGGCGCAGGCGCTGATCGACCAAACCAGCCAGTTACTGCCGCGCATCAAGATCACCGAACTGCTGATGGACGTGGACGACTGGACGGGCTTCAGCCGCCACTTCACCCACTTGAAGGACGGGGCCGAGGCCAAAGACAGGACGTTGCTGCTGTCCGCAATCCTCGGTGATGCGATCAACCTCGGGCTGACCAAGATGGCCGAGTCGAGCCCCGGCCTGACCTACGCCAAGCTGTCCTGGCTGCAAGCCTGGCACATCCGCGACGAAACCTATTCGGCGGCCTTGGCCGAGCTGGTCAACCACCAGTATCGCCACGCCTTTGCCGCCCACTGGGGCGACGGCACGACCTCATCCTCCGATGGCCAGCGCTTCCGCGCGGGTGGCCGGGGCGAGAGCACCGGGCACGTCAACCCGAAGTACGGTAGCGAGCCGGGACGGCTGTTCTATACCCATATCTCCGACCAGTACGCGCCGTTCAGCACCCGCGTGGTGAATGTCGGCGTCCGCGATTCCACCTATGTGCTCGACGGCCTGCTGTACCACGAGTCCGACCTGCGGATCGAGGA
>NZ_JAQIRK010000040.1:0-4378 GCF_050600805.1 Klebsiella sp. 141240
AAAAGGCTCAGTCGGAAGACTGGGCCTTTTGTTTTTGTGTTTTGCGGCCAGACGCGCCGCCATCTCCCCGGTGGCGCTGCGCTTACCGGGGCTACCGATCCTTCCCCGGTCTGCGCCGCCATTCATTAACGCCCATGATGACTAGAATCCGGCCCTGAACCGATATTATTCAGGCAAGCCTTCCCTCGCTATATACGGTAAACTAATGCAGATTTTGCATCAGGAAGCCACTATGAACCTCTCCCTCAAACCCTGGAATACCTTTGGCATTAGCCATTCTGCCAAAGCAATTGTACTTGCTGAAAATGAACAACAGTTGCTGGCTGCCTGGCAAGCCGCCGCTGCAGAACACCAACCTTGTCTGATCCTTGGAGAAGGAAGCAACGTTCTGTTCCTGAAAGACTATTCCGGCACGGTGATCATCAACCGCATCATGGGGATCGAGGTAAGCGAAACGTCTGAAGCCTGGCGTTTGCACGTTGGCGCCGGTGAAAACTGGCATCAACTGGTGCAATTTGCGCTGGAAAATGGAATGCCTGGGCTGGAAAACCTGGCCTTAATTCCTGGCTGCGCAGGGTCGTCGCCAATTCAAAATATTGGTGCCTATGGCGTCGAGCTACAGCGAGTATGTGAATACGTAGACTGTATCGAACTTGAGACGGGTCGCAAGCAGCGCCTCTCTGCCGCAGAGTGCCGTTTCGGCTATCGCGACAGTATTTTCAAACATGAATATCAGGATCGTTACGCGATAGTGGCTGTTGGGCTATGGCTGAAAAAAGCGTGGCAGCCTGTCCTGACCTACGGTGATTTAACCCGTCTCGATCCGCAAACTGTTACCCCACGCCAGGTATTCGATGCCGTTTGTCACATGCGTATGACCAAGTTACCGGATCCGAAAGTAAATGGTAATGCCGGAAGCTTCTTTAAAAACCCGGTCGTCAGTACTCAGGTCGCCCAGGCGTTGCTGGCAGCATTCCCTAATGCGCCACATTATCCACAGGCTGACGGCAGCATTAAGCTGGCGGCCGGTTGGCTTATCGACCAGTGTCAGCTAAAAGGTAAAACGATCGGTGGGGCTGCCGTTCACCGCCAGCAGGCGCTGGTACTGATCAACGAAAACCAGGCGACCAGCGATGATGTCGTTGGGTTGGCACACTATGTCCGCCAGCAGGTGGGCGAGAAATTTAACGTTTGGCTCCAGCCTGAAGTGCGCTTCATCGGAGAGCAGGGTGAAGTGAATGCGGAAGAGGTGATTGCATGAAAGACAATACCGTACCCCTGACGCTTATCTCTATTCTGGCGGATGGCGAGTTTCACTCTGGTGAACAACTCGGCGAACGCCTGGGAATGAGCCGCGCGGCAATTAACAAACATATGCAGACGCTCCGCGACTGGGGTGTTGATGTATTTACCGTGCCAGGGAAGGGCTATAGCCTCCCTGAACCGATCGAATTACTGGATGAGCAAAAGATTGCCGGGCAGATTAAACAAGGTCGTATTACCGTGCTGCCGGTGATTGATTCCACCAACCAGTATTTGCTGGATCGTCTGGACGAACTGGAGTCAGGTGATGCCTGTGTCGCTGAATATCAGCAGGCTGGTCGTGGTCGCCGCGGGCGTAAGTGGTTCTCACCGTTTGGGGCCAATCTTTATCTCTCCATGTACTGGCGTCTGGAACAAGGCCCTGCCGCCGCTATCGGTCTGAGCCTGGTGATCGGTATTGTGATTGCGGAAGTACTGCAGAGCCTGGGAGCGGATAACGTTCGGGTCAAATGGCCGAATGATATCTATCTGCAGGACCGTAAGTTGTCCGGTATCCTGGTAGAACTGACAGGTAAAACCGGTGATGCCGCGCAGATCGTCAGCGGTGCTGGTATCAACCTCGTGATGCGCCGGGTTGAGTCTGATGTTGTCAATCAGGGGTGGATCAGCCTTCAGGAGGCGGGAGTCTTCATTGACCGTAACACCCTGACGGCGCGTCTGGTGAAAGCATTACGTACCGGTTTGCAGCTATTCGAACAGGAAGGTTTAACACCTTATCTGCCACGCTGGGAAAAACTGGACAACTTTATCAATCGGCCAGTGAAGCTAATTATTGGCGATAAGGAAATATTTGGTATTTCTCGCGGAATTGATGCGCAAGGGGCATTATTACTCGAGCAGGACGGGGTAATTAAACCTTGGGTCGGAGGCGAGATATCGCTGCGTAGCGCTGAATAAACAGAAGGGAGCTTGCGCTCCCTTTTTTATTTCCGTAGGCGAACTTGATCGACCGAATGATTTGCACTTTTGGTCATTATCAAGCTGGCTCGCTCTCTGGTTGGTAATATATTTTCTTTTAAGTTCAGTAGGTTGATCTCATTCCATAATGAAGTGGCAATATTGACCGCTTCGTCTTTCGACAGTTTAGCGTAATTATGGAAATAAGAATCCGGATCGGTAAAAGCACCTTCACGGAATTTCAGGAAGCGATTGATATACCAGTTCTTTAATAAGTCTTCCGGCGCATCGACATAAATAGAGAAGTCGACAAAGTCAGAGACAAATACATGATGCGGATCGTGCGGATAATCCATCCCGCTCTGCAGAACGTTCAAACCTTCCAGAATAAGAATATCCGGTTGAGCAACGGTTTTATCGCCATCAGGAATAACATCATAAATCAGATGGGAATAGACAGGCGCGGTGGCATTTGGTACGCCAGATTTCAGGTCAGAAACAAACTTCACCAACCGATGCATATCATAGGACTGCGGGAAGCCCTTTTTCTTCATCAAGCCGCGTTCTTTTAACACCGAGTTAGGATGTAAGAAGCCATCGGTAGTTATCAGTTCAACATGACGATGTTCCGGCCAGCGGCTAAGCAGCGCCTGTAAAACACGCGCTGTTGTACTTTTACCCACCGCTACGCTACCTGCAATACTGATGATGTAAGGGATACGCTGGCCGTTGGTACCAAGGAATTGCTCAAGCACCGCCTGGCGACGGAGGTTGGAACTGATATAGAAATTGAGCAAACGTGACAGCGGCAAATAGATCTCGGCGACTTCTTCCAGCGAAAGATCTTCGTTGATGCCTTTTAACCGCGCGATTTCTTCCTCTGTCAGCGTCATCGGAACGGAATCACGAAGTGCAGCCCATTGGTTGCGGTTAAATTGTAGATAGGGTGTCATTAACGTCTGCTCTTTTTTGCTCATAAGCATGTTCTTACTATCACCGAAAAAGAGGTAGCGGTGATGCTTCACACTAGTTAATCAGGACAATGGGCAGGAGGGTAACACCAGAATGCCGGGAATAATAAGAAAAAAACTCATCGAAGGGCGCTTTCTCATAGCAGCATCACAAGTGATGAATAAGTAGAAAGAGGGGAGAAAGCGAGTCTGCTATCTTTGCAGGTTAGCGATCGCGCCTGCCACCAGGATTCCCAGGTGAAAAAACCGTCACTCTTGTATCTGACAGGCGCAGCGAAACAAATTCTGCATTAAGGAATGCGCTTTTTTTGCACTCCATTGTTTGAAATTACACCGTTTTTTCGCTTAAGAGCACAAAATGTGAGCAAGAGAACGTTTTATGCAAATTTTTAGTTGCATGAACTCGCAGGTCTCCCTAGAATGCGCGCTACTTGATGCCGACTTAGCTCAGTAGGTAGAGCAACTGACTTGTAATCAGTAGGTCACCAGTTCGATTCCGGTAGTCGGCACCATAACAATTTGGGTGGGGTTCCCGAGCGGCCAAAGGGAGCAGACTGTAAATCTGCCGTCATCGACTTCGAAGGTTCGAATCCTTCCCCCACCACCACTTTCGGGCGACGCTTTGCGTAGCCGGAGTTGGTTGGGTAAACTAATCAGCTCAACATTAAAGAGAGCAATCTCTTTTTTGTTACAGAAAGAACTGGGTAGCCGAGTTTCAGGATGCGGGCATCGTATAATGGCTATTACCTCAGCCTTCCAAGCTGATGATGCGGGTTCGATTCCCGCTGCCCGCTCCAGACGTGCTGATATGGCTCAGTTGGTAGAGCGCACCCTTGGTAAGGGTGAGGTCCCCAGTTCGACTCTGGGTATCAGCACCACTTCTTTATCTCTCCTTCCCTGTTTCTCTCTGTTTATTGCATTCAACAAGTCGGGCATGTTGCCTGGTTGATGTGGTGATATCACCGATTTATCCGTGTCTTAGAGGGACAATCGATGTCTAAAGAAAAGTTTGAACGTACAAAACCGCACGTTAACGTCGGTACTATCGGCCACGTTGACCATGGTAAAACAACGCTGACCGCTGCAATCACTACCGTACTGGCTAAAACCTACGGCGGTGCTGCTCGCGCATTCGACCAGATCGATAACGCGCCGGAAGAAAAAGCTCGTGGTATCACCATCAACAC
>NZ_JAQIRK010000041.1:0-3740 GCF_050600805.1 Klebsiella sp. 141240
CTGGGCGAAATGCGCCTGGTAAGCAGAGTTTTTGAAATGTAAGGCCTTTGAATAAGACAAAAGGCTGCCTCATCGCTAACTTTGCAACAGTGCCGGATTGAATATAACCGACGTGACTGTTACATTTAGGTGGCTAAACCCGTCAAGCCCTCAGGAGTGAATCATGACCGTAGTCACGACCGCCGATACCTCCCAACTGTACGCACTTGCAGCCCGACATGGGCTCAAGCTCCATGGCCCGCTGACTGTCAATGAGCTTGGGCTCGACTATAGGATCGTGATCGCCACCGTCGACGATGGACGTCGGTGGGTGCTGCGCATCCCGCGCCGAGCCGAGGTAAGCGCGAAGGTCGAACCAGAGGCGCGGGTGCTGGCAATGCTCAAGAATCGCCTGCCGTTCGCGGTGCCGGACTGGCGCGTGGCCAACGCCGAGCTCGTTGCCTATCCCATGCTCGAAGACTCGACTGCGATGGTCATCCAGCCTGGTTCGTCCACGCCCGACTGGGTCGTGCCGCAGGACTCGGAGGTCTTCGCGGAGAGCTTCGCGACCGCGCTCGCCGCCCTGCATGCCGTCCCCATTTCCGCCGCCGTGGATGCGGGGATGCTCATCCGTACACCGACGCAGGCCCGTCAGAAGGTGGCCGACGACGTTGACCGCGTCCGACGCGAGTTCGTGGTGAACGACAAGCGCCTCCACCGGTGGCAGCGCTGGCTCGACGACGATTCGTCGTGGCCAGATTTCTCCGTGGTGGTGCATGGCGATCTCTACGTGGGCCATGTGCTCATCGACAACACGGAGCGCGTCAGCGGGATGATCGACTGGAGCGAGGCCCGCGTTGATGACCCTGCCATCGACATGGCCGCGCACCTTATGGTCTTTGGTGAAGAGGGGCTCGCGAAGCTCCTCCTCACGTATGAAGCGGCCGGTGGCCGGGTGTGGCCGCGGCTCGCCCACCACATCGCGGAGCGCCTTGCGTTCGGGGCGGTCACCTACGCACTCTTCGCCCTCGACTCGGGTAACGAAGAGTACCTCGCTGCGGCGAAGGCGCAGCTCGCCGCAGCGGAATGAGCGAACGTCGATATAGCCCGCTCGCGACGCTGTTCGCGGCGACCTTTCTCTTCCGGATCGGCAACGCGGTGGCGGCCCTCGCGCTTCCATGGTTCGTCCTGTCTCATACAAAGAGCGCGGCCTGGGCGGGCGCCACGGCCGCTAGCAGCGTCATCGCGACCATCATCGGCGCGTGGGTTGGTGGTGGCCTCGTCGATCGGTTCGGGCGCGCGCCCGTCGCATTGATCTCGGGTGTGGTGGGCGGCGTGGCCATGGCGAGCATCCCACTGCTCGATGCCGTTGGCGCCCTCTCGAACACTGGGCTGATCGCTTGCGTGGTGCTCGGTGCTGCGTTCGACGCACCCGGTATGGCCGCGCAGGACAGTGAGCTGCCCAAACTCGGCCACGTCGCCGGGCTCTCCGTTGAGCGCGTCTCGTCACTGAAAGCGGTGATCGGGAACGTCGCGATTCTAGGTGGCCCGGCCCTTGGGGGGGCCGCAATCGGCCTGCTTGGCGCTGCGCCAACGCTCGGGCTGACGGCGTTCTGCTCCGTCCTTGCAGGTCTGCTCGGCGCGTGGGTGCTTCCCGCGCGTGCCGCTCGGACGATGACCACGACGGCGACTCTCTCCATGCGCGCCGGCGTCGCTTTTCTCTGGAGCGAACCCCTGCTGCGCCCTCTCTTTGGTATAGTGATGATCTTCGTGGGCATCGTTGGCGCCAACGGCAGCGTCATCATGCCTGCGCTGTTTGTAGATGCAGGACGCCAAGTAGCAGAGCTCGGGCTGTTCTCCTCAATGATGGGGGCTGGTGGTCTCCTTGGCATTGCCATTCATGCGTCGGTCGGCGCCCGGATATCAGCGCAGAACTGGCTGGCGGTGGCATTTTGTGGCTCTGCGGTGGGCTCGCTTCTGCTTTCACAGTTGCCAGGCGTGCCGGTGCTGATGTTGTTGGGCGCGCTCGTGGGACTGCTGACCGGCTCAGTCTCTCCCATTCTCAACGCTGCCATCTACAACCGCACGCCGCCAGAACTTCTCGGCCGGGTACTCGGCACGGTCTCGGCGGTGATGCTGTCAGCCTCGCCCATGGTTATGCTTGCGGCCGGCGCGTTTGTCGACCTTGCTGGTCCGCTCCCTGGCCTCGTTGTATCGGCCGTGTTTGCGGGGCTCGTGGCTCTACTCTCGCTCCGTCTTCAATTTGCTACAATGGCGGCGGCAGCCACAGCCTCCGCCCCAACCCATACAGAAGGTGAACACTGATGCCCCGCCCCAAGCTCAAGTCCGATGACGAGGTACTCGAGGCCGCCACCGTAGTGCTGAAGCGTTGCGGTCCCATAGAGTTCACGCTCAGCGGAGTAGCAAAGGAGGTGGGGCTCTCCCGCGCAGCGTTAATCCAGCGCTTCACCAACCGCGATACGCTGCTGGTGAGGATGATGGAGCGCGGCGTCGAGCAGGTGCGGCATTACCTGAATGCGATACCGATAGGCGCAGGGCCGCAAGGGCTCTGGGAATTTTTGCAGGTGCTCGTTCGGAGCATGAACACTCGCAACGACTTCTCGGTGAACTATCTCATCTCCTGGTACGAGCTCCAGGTGCCGGAGCTACGCACGCTTGCGATCCAGCGGAACCGCGCGGTGGTGGAGGGGATCCGCAAGCGACTGCCCCCAGGTGCTCCTGCGGCAGCTGAGTTGCTCCTGCACTCGGTCATCGCTGGCGCGACGATGCAGTGGGCCGTCGATCCGGATGGTGAGCTAGCTGATCATGTGCTGGCTCAGATCGCTGCCATCCTGTGTTTAATGTTTCCCGAACACGACGATTTCCAACTCCTCCAGGCACATGCGTAAACGGAGGTGTGCAGAGTCCCTGCGGCAGGCGACGAACACGACCGTCGTCGATTAGTACCGGTACGGTCGGTGGTATCGAAGTCTTGATCACCACTCAGGTCTACGGCTTACAAATGGTGACCATCCCGATACTTGCGTCAGAGCACCGGGCCGATTCTTTGACAGTGAATCACTCCCGTAAGGTTGTGCCGGTGTGGGTGTCCCGGGTCGAGACGATACTCCGCCAATGCGCCCAGCAAACAACCTGGCCATCGCAGGTGGTGGGGAGCGGTGTGGCGGATGAGTTGGACAAGTTGGTGTAGCAGCACGAGCACGGCGAGATAACATCGCAGGAGTTCGACATGCTCAAGAGACAGCTGATTGCGAATCGCGATGCAGATTCATAACCCGATTGCGGGTTGGCTTCACTCCACCATCACCGAGCAGACTAGCACGGCGGGCTCTGTTGCAAAGATTGGCGGCAGTCAGAGGTAGGCTGTCGCTCTGCGCCGATCAGGCGGCTGCTGCGAAATGGTGGTTGAGCATGCCCATGGCCTCCGTCAGCGCCGAGGGCCCAATGCCAAAAGCTCTCTCCACAAGGCGCACCTCGCCCCTGATGCCGGGCTGCAGGCACCAGGGGCGAGCCTGTCCTTTGCGCAGGGCTCGCATGACTTCGAATCCCTTGATCGTGGCATAGGCCGTGGGGATCGATTTGAAACCGCGCACCGGCTTGATCAGTATCTTGAGCTTTCCGTGATCGGCCTCGATCACGTTATTGAGGGCACTGTTGCAAATAGTCGGTGGTGATAAACTTATCATCCCCTTTTGCTGATGGAGCTGCACATGAACCCATTCAAAGGCCGGCATTTTCAG
>NZ_JAQIRK010000042.1:0-2987 GCF_050600805.1 Klebsiella sp. 141240
AAGTGGTGGGTGATGACGGGATCGAACCGCCGACCCCCTCCTTGTAAGGGAGGTGCTCTCCCAGCTGAGCTAATCACCCACTTCTCAATTTTCTGTTCTACACGGCGGAGACTACTTTAAGTAGTTGGTGGGTGATGACGGGATCGAACCGCCGACCCCCTCCTTGTAAGGGAGGTGCTCTCCCAGCTGAGCTAATCACCCCCGCTGTGTGGAGTCGCATTATAGGGAGAGTTGAAATTGAGTCAACGCCTTTTCTAAATAATTTGTTTGTTCGTCGTAAAATTAAACAAAGCGATCGCAAAATCAGCTTCGGCGTATGATTTATAAACAAAAATGGTAAAGCGTGATGTTGAGGCGGGATCTACATTGAGGAATCAGCCTGTGGTGTTAGAATATTCCCCTATCAATTCCAAGAACACTGCCGGCTATCGGCATCTTTATTAAACGTAAGGCCAATTCATGAAAATCAAAACTCGCTTCGCGCCAAGCCCAACAGGCTATCTGCACGTTGGCGGTGCGCGTACTGCTCTCTATTCCTGGCTTTTTGCACGTAACCACGGCGGTGAGTTTGTGCTGCGTATTGAAGACACCGATCTCGAACGCTCCACCCCGGAAGCAATTGAAGCCATCATGGATGGGATGAACTGGCTGAATCTGGAATGGGACGAAGGCCCGTATTTCCAGACTAAACGTTTCGATCGCTATAACGCGGTTATTGATGAAATGCTGGAAGCAGGCACAGCATATAAATGCTACTGCTCGAAAGAACGTCTCGACGCGCTGCGTGAAGAACAGATGGCTAACGGTGAAAAGCCGCGCTACGACGGTCGCTGCCGCCATGATCATCAGCATCACGCCGCCGACGAGCCGTGCGTCGTGCGTTTTGCCAACCCGCAGGAAGGTTCGGTTATCTTTGACGACCAGATCCGCGGGCCGATCGAATTCAGCAACCAGGAGCTGGACGATCTGATCATTCGCCGTACCGACGGCTCCCCGACCTACAACTTCTGCGTCGTGGTGGATGACTGGGATATGGCGATCACCCACGTGATCCGCGGCGAAGACCACATCAACAATACCCCGCGCCAGATCAACATTCTTAAAGCGCTGAATGCGCCGGTGCCGGTGTATGCGCACGTATCGATGATCAACGGCGATGACGGTAAAAAACTTTCCAAGCGCCACGGCGCGGTGAGCGTGATGCAGTACCGTGACGACGGCTACCTGCCGGAAGCGCTGCTGAACTATCTGGTGCGCCTGGGCTGGTCTCATGGCGATCAGGAGATCTTCACTCGCGAAGAGATGATCGAGTTCTTCTCGCTGGGCGCGGTGAGCAAGTCTGCCAGTGCGTTCAATACCGATAAACTGCTGTGGTTAAACCATCACTATATCAACACGCTGCCGGCGGAATATGTGGCGACGCATCTGCAGTGGCACATTGAGCAGGAAAATATCGATACCCGTAACGGCCCGCAGTTGTCCGAGCTGGTTAAGCTGCTGGGCGAGCGTTGCAAAACGCTGAAAGAGATTGCCCAGAGCTGCCGCTACTTCTATGAAGAGTTCGCTGAGTTCGACGCCGATGCGGCGAAGAAACACCTGCGCCCGGTGGCGCGTCAGCCGCTGGAAGCGGTTCGCGATAAGCTGGCGGCCATTAGCGACTGGACGGCGGAAAATGTCCACCATGCGATTCAGGCGACCGCCGATGAGCTGGAAGTGGGTATGGGGAAAGTGGGCATGCCGCTGCGTGTGGCCGTGACCGGCGCGGGTCAGTCTCCGGCGCTCGACGTCACCGTTCACGCGATCGGTAAATCCCGTAGCGTTGAACGTATCAACAAAGCGCTGGCGTTTATCGCCGAGCGCGAAAGCCAGCAGTCCTGAGGCCGAGCGTAAGCTAAAGCAAGCGGCAGGTTAATCCTGCCGTTTTTTTTCGCCGCTATTTTATCGCGGGGCTAATACCTAACCGCGCCAGGAAGCCACTAATGCCATCGCGGGCAAGTAGATCCCGAAGGTGAGTTTGTTCTGCGGCGGTCATTAACTGCAGCGTATCGGCGATTTGCCGCCATACCGCATCCGCTTCATTGATAAAGTAGCCGCCGGGCTGTTCGGCGAGCTGATACTCTTCATTCAGATGACGAAATGCCGGAATATTGGTCAGAAAATCAATCACTGGCCGGTCGATGACAATCAAACGCGCACGCCCGCCTTTGACGCCGGGAATCGCCTCGGTTCGCCACTTTTGTTCTCGCGCCCAACGGTTGACCGTTTGTCTGGCCAGACCCAGAACTTCGGCAAGCTCCGCAGGCGTCATTTTTTCTTTTAGTTTCATCATTCTTATTTTACTGGCCGCGTATTCCAAGACGGTTTAACAACCCGGTAATGCCTTCGCGTAGCAGCAGCGACATTAGCTGCTTCTGTTCGCGATGAGTCATCTCTTTGCAGAGCGTAAGCAATAAGGGTTCGAGATCGGTCTCAGCGACCGAATAGGGCGAGGGCGTTTCCGCTACGCGCTGGGCATTGCGGATAAACTCCCGTACCTGCTCGTTAACGTGTACGAGACGCGCTTTGCCTCCCTGTACGCCAGGCCGCGGAGAAGTTTGCCACCCCTCTTTACGAACCCATTTATTAATCGTCTGTCGGCTAAAGCCAGTTAGATGCGCAATTTCTTCCGGAGTCATTCGTTCCTTGAGCATACTATTTCCTGAGTAAATATGTGGGAATTAGTGCTTCATGTTATAGCATCCTTTTACAGGAAATAGTGACATGTTTAACGCCTGCCTGCGATAAGGCTCGCATTGTCAGCTATTTGCCTGCTTTTTCAGCGATTGAATCAGGAGGGGTAATTTTGCCGTTGACACCTGGCGAAGGAATTCATATTATGCCGCCCGTCAACACGACACGCTTTACGTTACGGGGCTATAGCTCAGCTGGGAGAGCGCTTGCATGGCATGCAAGAGGTCAGCGGTTCGATCCCGCTTAGCTCCACCAAA
>NZ_JAQIRK010000043.1:0-2335 GCF_050600805.1 Klebsiella sp. 141240
TGGGCGAAATGCGCCTGGTAAGCAGAGTTTTTGAAATGTAAGGCCTTTGAATAAGACAAAAGGCTGCCTCATCGCTAACTTTGCAACAGTGCCGATTGGATTGCTTTTAGTCAGCCTCTTATAGCCTAAAGTCTTTGAGTGACTAGATGACATATCATGTAAGTTGCTGATAGGTTTCCAGTTTTCCGCTCCTAGGTCTGCATATTGTACTTTTCCTCTTACTCGACTTAACCAGTACCAACCCAGCTTCTCAACGGATTTATACCATGGCACTTTAAAGCCAGCATCACTGACAATGAGCGGTGTGGTGTTACTCGGTAGAATGCTCGCAAGGTCGGCTAGAAATTGGTCATGAGCTTTCTTTGAACATTGCTCTGAAAGCGGGAACGCTTTCTCATAAAGAGTAACAGAACGACCGTGTAGTGCGACTGAAGCTCGCAATACCATAAGCCGTTTTTGCTCACGGATATCAGACCAGTCAACAAGTACAATGGGCATCGTATTGCCCGAACAGATAAAGCTAGCATGCCAACGGTATACAGCGAGTCGCTCTTTGTGGAGGTGACGATTACCTAACAATCGGTCGATTCGTTTGATGTTATGTTTTGTTCTCGCTTTGGTTGGCAGGTTACGGCCAAGTTCGGTAAGAGTGAGAGTTTTACAGTCAAGTAATGCGTGGCAAGCCAACGTTAAGCTGTTGAGTCGTTTTAAGTGTAATTCGGGGCAGAATTGGTAAAGAGAGTCGTGTAAAATATCGAGTTCGCACATCTTGTTGTCTGATTATTGATTTTTCGCGAAACCATTTGATCATATGACAAGATGTGTATCCACCTTAACTTAATGATTTTTACCAAAATCATTAGGGGATTCATCAGCGTATAGTGTTTTGCAGTTTAGAGGAGATATCGCGATGCATACGCGGAAGGCAATAACGGAGGCGCTTCAAAAACTCGGAGTCCAAACCGGTGACCTCTTGATGGTGCATGCCTCACTTAAAGCGATTGGTCCGGTCGAAGGAGGAGCGGAGACGGTCGTTGCCGCGTTACGCTCCGCGGTTGGGCCGACTGGCACTGTGATGGGATACGCGTCGTGGGACCGATCACCCTACGAGGAGACTCTGAATGGCGCTCGGCTGGATGACGAAGCCCGCCGTACCTGGCTGCCGTTCGATCCCGCAACAGCCGGGACTTACCGTGGGTTCGGCCTGCTGAATCAATTTCTGGTTCAAGCCCCCGGCGCGCGGCGCAGCGCGCACCCCGATGCATCGATGGTCGCGGTTGGTCCGCTGGCTGAAACGCTGACGGAGCCTCACGAACTCGGTCACGCCTTGGGGGAAGGATCGCCCGTCGAGCGGTTCGTTCGCCTTGGCGGGAAGGCCCTGCTGTTGGGTGCGCCGCTAAACTCCGTTACCGCATTGCACTACGCCGAGGCGGTTGCCGATATCCCCAACAAACGGTGGGTGACGTATGAGATGCCGATGCTTGGAAGAGACGGTGAAGTCGCCTGGAAAACGGCATCGGATTACGATTCAAACGGCATTCTCGATTGCTTTGCTATCGAAGGAAAGCCGGATGCGGTTGAAACTATAGCAAATGCTTACGTGAAGCTCGGTCGCCATCGAGAAGGTGTCGTGGGCTTTGCTCAGTGCTACCTGTTCGACGCGCAGGACATCGTGACGTTCGGCGTCACCTATCTTGAGAAGCATTTCGGAACCACTCCGATCGTGCCTCCGCACGAGGCCGTCGAGCGCTCTTGCGAGCCTTCAGGTTAGAGGCCGTCGACAATGATAATCTGGATCAACGGACCTTTCGGCGCCGGAAAGACGACGCTCGCTAAGCGGCTGCGCGATCGGCGTTCCAAATCGCTGATCTTTGACCCCGAGGAAATCGGGTTCGTGGTGAAAGAAACGGTCCCCATGCCAGCGAGCGGAGACTATCAGGATCTCCCCTTGTGGAGGGGACTTACGATCGCGGCGGTCAGGGAGATTCGAAGGAATTACTCGCAGGACATCATCATCCCAATGACGCTCGTGCACCCGGACTATCTGACTGAGATACTCGACGGGGTAAGGCGGATCGACGATCAGCTGCTGCACATCTTTCTGACGCTCAACGAGGACCTATTGCGTCACCGGATCGCGAACCAGACCATGCATCCTGACCCGAATCGAAATGCGGAGATTCGAGAGTGGCGATTAGCGAATGTCGCCCGATGCTTGGCCGCAAGGGAACGGCTTCCATGGGCACTGTTGCAAATAGTCGGTGGTGATAAACTTATCATCCCCTTTTGCTGATGGAGCTGCACATGAACCCATTCAAAGGCCGGCATTTTCAGC
>NZ_JAQIRK010000044.1:0-2204 GCF_050600805.1 Klebsiella sp. 141240
CGCAAAGGCCAGGCCTCAGCATTTTATTATGGTGATCCCCTGGGCGAAATGCGCCTGGTAAGCAGAGTTTTTGAAATGTAAGGCCTTTGAATAAGACAAAAGGCTGCCTCATCGCTAACTTTGCAACAGTGCCTCCGGTTCACCGGTGAATCTGCCATAGCTTTCAGTCTGCTCAGTGGTCAGAAAGTCAACGGGCATATCGGCCTCCCTGCCTGACGGGCATTTAGTAACATTTTTCCAACCGTACGAAATGTTATAAATTATCGGACATCGTAAAACTGTTACATTAATATGTCTATTAAATCGTAAATTTGTAATAATAGACATGAGTTGTCCGATATTCGATTTAAGGTACATTTTTATGCGACTTTTTGGTTACGCTCGGGTCTCAACCAGTCAGCAGTCTCTTGATCTTCAGGTCAGAGCACTCAAAGACGCAGGTGTGAAAGCAAACCGTATATTTACCGATAAGGCATCCGGCAGTTCAACAGACCGGGAAGGGCTGGATTTGCTGAGGATGAAGGTGGAGGAAGGTGATGTCATTCTGGTTAAGAAGCTCGACCGTCTTGGCCGCGACACTGCCGATATGATCCAACTGATAAAGGAATTTGACGCTCAGGGCGTGGCAGTCCGGTTCATTGATGACGGGATCAGTACCGACGGTGATATGGGGCAAATGGTGGTCACCATCCTGTCGGCTGTGGCACAGGCTGAACGCCGGAGGATCCTAGAACGCACGAATGAGGGCCGACAGGAAGCAAAGCTGAAAGGAATCAAATTTGGCCGCAGGCGTACCGTGGACAGGAACGTCGTGCTGACGCTTCATCAGAAGGGCACTGGTGCAACGGAAATTGCTCATCAGCTCAGTATTGCCCGCTCCACGGTTTATAAAATTCTTGAAGACGAAAGGGCCTCGTGATACGCCTATTTTTATAGGTTAATGTCATGATAATAATGGTTTCTTAGACGTCAGGTGGCACTTTTCGGGGAAATGTGCGCGGAACCCCTATTTGTTTATTTTTCTAAATACATTCAAATATGTATCCGCTCATGAGACAATAACCCTGGTAAATGCTTCAATAATATTGAAAAAGGAAGAGTATGAGTATTCAACATTTTCGTGTCGCCCTTATTCCCTTTTTTGCGGCATTTTGCCTTCCTGTTTTTGCTCACCCAGAAACGCTGGTGAAAGTAAAAGATGCTGAAGATCAGTTGGGTGCACGAGTGGGTTACATCGAACTGGATCTCAACAGCGGTAAGATCCTTGAGAGTTTTCGCCCCGAAGAACGTTTTCCAATGATGAGCACTTTTAAAGTTCTGCTATGTGGTGCGGTATTATCCCGTGTTGACGCCGGGCAAGAGCAACTCGGTCGCCGCATACACTATTCTCAGAATGACTTGGTTGAGTACTCACCAGTCACAGAAAAGCATCTTACGGATGGCATGACAGTAAGAGAATTATGCAGTGCTGCCATAACCATGAGTGATAACACTGCTGCCAACTTACTTCTGACAACGATCGGAGGACCGAAGGAGCTAACCGCTTTTTTGCACAACATGGGGGATCATGTAACTCGCCTTGATCGTTGGGAACCGGAGCTGAATGAAGCCATACCAAACGACGAGCGTGACACCACGATGCCTGCAGCAATGGCAACAACGTTGCGCAAACTATTAACTGGCGAACTACTTACTCTAGCTTCCCGGCAACAATTAATAGACTGGATGGAGGCGGATAAAGTTGCAGGACCACTTCTGCGCTCGGCCCTTCCGGCTGGCTGGTTTATTGCTGATAAATCTGGAGCCGGTGAGCGTGGGTCTCGCGGTATCATTGCAGCACTGGGGCCAGATGGTAAGCCCTCCCGTATCGTAGTTATCTACACGACGGGGAGTCAGGCAACTATGGATGAACGAAATAGACAGATCGCTGAGATAGGTGCCTCACTGATTAAGCATTGGTAACTGTCAGACCAAGTTTACTCATATATACTTTAGATTGATTTAAAACTTCATTTTTAATTTAAAAGGATCTAGGTGAAGATCCTTTTTGATAATCTCATGACCAAAATCCCTTAACGTGAGTTTTCGTTCCACTGAGCGTCAGACCCCGAATCCTACGCTAAGGCTTTGGCCAGCGATATTCTCCGGTGAGATTGATGTGTTCCCAGGGGATAGGAGAAGTCGCTTGATATCTAGTATGACGT
>NZ_JAQIRK010000045.1:0-2028 GCF_050600805.1 Klebsiella sp. 141240
CCAAGCAGCAAGCGCGTTACGCCGTGGGTCGATGTTTGATGTTATGGAGCAGCAACGATGTTACGCAGCAGGGCAGTCGCCCTAAAACAAAGTTAGACATCATGAGGGTAGCGGTGACCATCGAAATTTCGAACCAACTATCAGAGGTGCTAAGCGTCATTGAGCGCCATCTGGAATCAACGTTGCTGGCCGTGCATTTGTACGGCTCCGCAGTGGATGGCGGCCTGAAGCCATACAGCGATATTGATTTGCTGGTTACGGTGACCGTAAGGCTTGATGAAACAACGCGGCGAGCTTTGATCAACGACCTTTTGGAAACTTCGGCTTCCCCTGGAGAGAGCGAGATTCTCCGCGCTGTAGAAGTCACCATTGTTGTGCACGACGACATCATTCCGTGGCGTTATCCAGCTAAGCGCGAACTGCAATTTGGAGAATGGCAGCGCAATGACATTCTTGCGGGTATCTTCGAGCCAGCCATGATCGACATTGATCTAGCTATCCTGCTTACAAAAGCAAGAGAACATAGCGTTGCCTTGGTAGGTCCGGCAGCGGAGGAATTCTTTGACCCGGTTCCTGAACAGGATCTATTCGAGGCGCTGAGGGAAACCTTGAAGCTATGGAACTCGCAGCCCGACTGGGCCGGCGATGAGCGAAATGTAGTGCTTACGTTGTCCCGCATTTGGTACAGCGCAATAACCGGCAAAATCGCGCCGAAGGATGTCGCTGCCGACTGGGCAATAAAACGCCTACCTGCCCAGTATCAGCCCGTCTTACTTGAAGCTAAGCAAGCTTATCTGGGACAAAAAGAAGATCACTTGGCCTCACGCGCAGATCACTTGGAAGAATTTATTCGCTTTGTGAAAGGCGAGATCATCAAGTCAGTTGGTAAATGATGTCTAACAATTCGTTCAAGCCGACCGCGCTACGCGCGGCGGCTTAACTCCGGCGTTGTGCTGACGAAAAAAAACAAAAATCTGCGTATACCTTTCCTCATAATCTGTGGCTTCAATAAAAGGATATTTCTATGCTTCAACTGAAAATGATCGAACTCTTCAAGGAAGGTTGTCATGAGGATGCACGAATAATCGCGGCATTGATGTTCGGCTCATTTGCTATCGGAGAGGGTGACGAGTTCTCTGATATCGAATTCGCAGTGTTCATCCAGGATGACCATTTTGAAAATTTCGATCAGCGCTCGTGGCTTAATGCCGTAAGTCCGGTTGCTGCTTACTTTCCGGACGACTTCGGCCACCACACCGCACTTTTTGAAAACGGCATTCGCGGTGAATTCCATTTCATGCGAAAATCGGACATACCGGTCATTTCCACTTGGCAAGGCTATGGGTGGTTTCCCTCGCTTGAGGCGGCTGTTTTGTTGGACCGATCAGGAGAGTTGTCAAGGTACGCAAGCGCTCTCGTGGGCGGTCCCCCGATACGTGAAGGCGCGCCGCTGGTGGAAGGGCTTGTGTTGAACCTCATCAGCCTGATGCTCTTTGGGGCCAATCTTTTAAATCGGGGAGAGTACGCTCGCGCCTGGGCTTTGCTCAGCAAAGCACATGAAAACCTACTCAAGCTGGTTCGACTCCACGAAGGGGCAACAGACCACTGGCCGACACCTTCACGCGCGCTCGAAAAGGATATCTCGGAGGACTCGTATAATCGCTATCTGGCATGCACAAGCAGTGCAGAACCAAGAGCACTATGTGCAGCCTATCATCAAACGTGGACGTGGAGTCTCGAATTGTTCAAGAGCGTGACAGAACCTCTGAATATCGAGCTTCCGAGAACTGTAATTGCGCAGGCAAAAAGGTTGCTCAATGAGTCTGCGACGCCGCACAACAAGTAAATCCAGCGGACGCATAAAAACGCGCCGCTGATTTTGACGTTAGATGCACTAAGCACATAATTGCTCACAGCCAAACTATCAGGTCAAGTGGCACTGTTGCAAATAGTCGGTGGTGATAAACTTATCATCCCCTTTTGCTGATGGAGCTGCACATGAACCCATTCAAAGGCCGGCATTTTCAG
>NZ_JAQIRK010000046.1:0-1971 GCF_050600805.1 Klebsiella sp. 141240
GCTGAAAATGCCGGCCTTTGAATGGGTTCATGTGCAGCTCCATCAGCAAAAGGGGATGATAAGTTTATCACCACCGACTATTTGCAACAGTGCCAGAGCGAGGCCCATTGACGCCACAACGTAGGCGAGGCCACCTCCCAGTAGAACGGGGCGGCGCCCCAGTCGGTCCGATAGCGGTCCAAACAAGAGCTGACCGGCACCAATCATGACCAAGTACGTTGTCAGCGTAAGCTGAATTGTGCTCGCTGTCGTACCAAGCGCGTTTGGCATAAACGGCACTGCTGGCAAGTACATGTCCATGCCGAGTGATGCCAATAAATCGAACGGTGATAACAACAACACCGTGGCGGCAAGGGAGTACCGCCAACTAAAGTTTTTTGAGCGCACGAAACCATCTCCTTGAACAAAGGATTTGGCGGCGCTCCCGTAGAGCAAAAGGATTCATGAGAACGCCGCAACAACCGAAAAATGAAGGTTGCTGCGGCTTACTTGTCTGCGTTCTTGGAAGTGCTCATCTGCTGACTATCTCATGATTGAATTTGAATCGTAACAACTTTCAAGCAACTCTGCGAGGAGCCTTATTGTGCGCCCAACGCCGCCATAAACGGCGACAGGGTGGCGCGCCTATTGCGCATAAAATGGCGAAGCCATGCGCAACAGGCGCGGAATCTCTGGCGTCCGGTTTGATGGCTTTGTTATGCAAAGGACTAGTCTTCAATGACGTGTAAACCACGGCGCTTTAAGTCCTCTAACGAATCCAACATTCCCCTTATTAATTCAACAGGATGCCCCTCCCAGTCTTCAACAACGCCAACAATTCTCAAGGGTTCGCAGGTTCTATAGGACTGTGTTGGATTACCGGGAAATTTTTTGTTCGTAAGATTCGGATCGTCTTCGAACGGTCCTGTTGGCTCAACTATGTATATGTAGCCGCGACCCTCGAGGCCAGACAGTGACATAGCAAGTTCAGCTCCCCAAACTGCTGGCTCCATCAAGGCTGAAAAGTAGATGTGCTTAAGAATACGACCGTCCTCGAAATGAGAGATGAACCCTGTGGTTAGCAAGTCACCAATCGCCAAATTGGCTTTGGTTCCATGATAGAACGGTCCTTGCACCTGCTTGTAATTATCATGAGAGATGGGAATCCAATCTTTTACCATTTTAAGACCCTTAATTGTTGGGATTTGGCTGCATAACGTCGCTATCAATCGCGGAAAAGGCGTAGTGCGCGAAGCGAACGAAGCTTTTTGCCGTCGATTGCATAGCTTTGTTAACCCTTTTTCCAAATTTGATAGCAATAGTTAATGTTTGAAGTAAAGTGTTGCTCAAAAACAACTTCGAAGGTATTTGGAATACTCGGGAAGAAAACATCCCCCTCTGGCTCGATGTCGATCGTCGATAAGTGGAGCGTAGAGGCCATGGGTAATGTTTCTCGGTAAATTTCTCCGCCACCAGACACTATAACGTGACCGGTGAATTCAGCTAGCCTGTCCATGGCCTCTTCGATTGACTGAAATACAACTACATTGTCATCATTTGATGTCCAACCTGAGCGGGTAACGACCGCGTATTTCCTATTGGGGAGTGCGCCCATAGATTCAAACGTCTTGCGACCCACCAGAAGCCACTGATTGTAGGTCAATGCTTTAAAAAGTAGCTGCTCCCCTTTCGCGGACCAGGGTATGTCTGGACCGCAACCAATCACGCCGTTTTTCGCTTTCGCAGCCATCAATGATACTTTCAAGGTTCTCATCCTGGGTTAACTTTGTTTTAGGGCGACTGCCCTGCTGCGTAACATCGTTGCTGCTCCATAACATCAAACATCGACCCACGGCGTAACGCGCTTGCTGCTTGGATGCCCGAGGCATAGACTGTACAAAAAAACAGTCATAACAAGCCATGAAAACCGCCACTGCGCCGTTACCACCGCTGCGTTCGGTCAAGGTTCTGGACCAGTTGCGTGAGCGCATA
>NZ_JAQIRK010000047.1:0-1954 GCF_050600805.1 Klebsiella sp. 141240
TGTCAACGACGGATGAAAAGTGATCCACTTATATCTCCACCAACGGCCCAATATTGATCCACCGTTTTACTCAGGATTAGCTTCAGCTATAACCCCGGCCTTTCGTTTCTGTCTGAGTCGATAGCTTTCTCCTTTGATTTGAACGACATGTGAGTGGTGTAAGATACGGTCCAGCATCGCTGAGGTCAGTGCTGCATCACCGGCGAACGTTTGATCCCACTGCCCGAACGGCAGATTGGATGTCAGGATCATTGCGCTCTTTTCGTAACGTTTAGCGATGACCTGGAAGAACAGTTTTGCTTCTTCCTGACTGAACGGCAGATAGCCTATTTCATCAATGATGAGCAGGCGGGGGGCCATTACTCCACGCTGAAGCGTCGTTTTATAACGGCCCTGACGTTGTGCCGTAGATAACTGAAGTAACAGATCTGCTGCTGTTGTGAAGCGAACCTTGATACCTGCACGGACTGCTTCATAGCCCATCGCTATTGCCAGATGGGTTTTCCCCACACCTGATGGCCCCAGTAATACGATATTTTCATTACGTTCTATGAAGCTGAGTGAGCGTAACGACTGGAGTTGCTTCTGCGGTGCTCCGGTGGCGAATGTGAAGTCATACTCTTCGAACGTTTTCACCGCCGGGAAGGCTGCCATTCGGGTATACATCGCCTGTTTACGTTGATGACGTGCCAGTTTTTCTTCATGAAGCAGATGCTCCAGGAAGTCCATATAACTCCATTCCTGGTCTACTGCCTGTTGTGACAGCGCAGGCGCTGCGCTTATAAGGCTTTCCAGTTGCAACTGCCCGGCGAGCGCCATCAGTCGTTGATGTTGCAGTTCCATCATCACGCCACTCCTCTGCAGAATGAGTCGTAGATGGAGAGTGGATGATGCAGGGGGTGTTTATCGAAGTTCACCAGATTTTCACCAGGATGCACGTCATACTCTTTTTTCTCCGGAGGCAGTGCCAGCATGGACTGCTGCTCTTCGAGCCAGCGATCGCAGGGACGGGCCTGGATTGTTTCATGCTTTCGTTGGTTAGCGACATCGTGCAGCCAGCGCAGACCGTGGCGGTTGGCTGTTTCAACATCGACAGTGATCCCCATCGGGCGCAGGCGAGTCATTAGTGGGATGTAAAAACTGTTACGGGTGTACTGCACCATCCGTTCCACCTTACCTTTAGTCTGTGCCCTGAAGGGGCGACACAGTCGGGGAGAGAAGCCCATCTCCTTGCCGAACTGCCACAGCGAAGGATGGAACCGGTGCTGACCGGTCTGATATGCGTCACGTTGCAGAACCACAGTTTTCATATTGTCATACAACACTTCGCGCGGCACACCACCAAAGAAGCGGAACGCATTACGATGGCAGGTCTCCAGCGTGTCATAACGCATATTGTCAGTGAATTCGATGTACAACATTCGGCTGTATCCGAGAACAGCAACGAACACGTGAAGCGGTGAGCGACCATTACGCATAGTGCCCCAGTCAACCTGCATCTGTCGTCCGGGTTCAGTTTCGAACCGAACGGCAGGCTCCTGCTCCTGAGGAACCGAGAGAGAACGAATGAACGCCCTGAGAATGGTCATTCCGCCACGATATCCCTGGTCTCTGATCTCGCGAGCGATTACCGTTGCCGGGATTTTGTAAGGATGAGCATCGGCGATGCGTTGACGAATATAATCCCGGTATTCATCCAGGAGTGAAGCAACAGCAGGTCGCGGTGTATATTTTGGCGGCTCAGATTTTGCCTGCAAATAACGTTTAACGGTATTGCGGGAGATCCCCAGTTCTCTGGCAATCGCCCGGCTACTCATTCCCTGCTTGTGCAGGATTTTAATTTCCATAACTGTCTCAAAAGTGACCATAAGCTCTCCTGAATCAGGAGAGCAGATTACCCCCTGGATCTGATTTCAGGCGTTGGGTGTGGATCACTATTGCACCGTTCGTGACA
>NZ_JAQIRK010000048.1:0-1626 GCF_050600805.1 Klebsiella sp. 141240
GGGGATCCCTTTAGGGTTCCGATTTAGTGGTTGCACGACTGCACCCCCCATAACCTTGTATTGGGTGATGGTTCACATGGTGAGCCATCGCCCTGTAAAGCCGGTTTTAACCCCCCTTCAAGGCGTTGCCTGTGGGGTAGGTGCGCAAGCCCTGCCCTACAGGTGATGCCGTGGGGTGTTCCCGTTTTGCTCGGTATGCCTTATTTGTCGATTTTTGTCTAAGTGAGGTCATGGGGGATGGTCGTGCTGCTACGGTGAGGAACGGGGACGCCCCCGCAGCTCTGCGAGGAGGCGCTCGCCGTTCTGAATCGTAGTCCACTCTGTTTAATAGTGGACTCTCGTAGCAAAATGCAACAAAAGGCCGGTCGTGCAGTGTATGTAATACTGCACGTTCGTCTCATTCTGATTCTGTTCGTTGGGTGTTTGAGTGCTTCGATTTTTCAGCGGTTCAGGTGCTTCCCTTGATTAGTTGTTACATAACTGACCGCGACCCCTTCCTAACTAATCTTTTTGGGTTTATTGTTTCCCTGTTTTTTAGGCAAAAAATTACCCCGCAACTGCGTCAACAGTCCGGGGCTTGGTAACCACTCGAATGTGTTTAAGGAAACAACTTGGCTACGCTGAAATTATATCACAACGGTCTGACGGCTGGGATTCCCCCTATGAAGAATAATCATGAGCGCGCCAAGCGCGGGGAAGTTAAAGGCTGGTCTAAAAGCGCCTCCCGCAACAACACCAAATTCCTTCGCTCCGTTCACGTTCCCGATCTCACTGGCGCTGCTGTGGCGTTTACGCTAACTATTCGTGATTGCCCGCCATCATCTGAGGATTGGAAGATCCTCCGCGAGAATTTCATTAAGCGCCTTCGCCGTGCTGGGATGGTGCGCCTTCACTGGCTTACGGAATGGCAACAGCGGGGTGTTCCTCACCTTCACGGGATCGCCTATTTTCCTGATGCTTACGAACCCTCCACTGTAATCTGGAATTGGATCGCCGTTGCTGAGAAGTACGGCTGCAATATGCGCTCGCAGCATGTTGTACCTATCACGGATATGCAGGGTTGGTTCATGTACCTGGCTAAGCATGCTGGCCGCTCTGAGACTCACTATCAGCGCAATCCTGAGTTTGTGCCCGCAGGATGGGCTAAAACGGGCCGTGTGTGGGGTTACTGCGGTGATTGGCCCATTGATGAGCCTGTGACGCTTGATGCCTCTCACAAGGCTTTCTGTGCGCTTAGGCGTATTTGCCGGAACTGGCGTCTTGCCGATGCCCGTTCAGCCAATTACGGCACTGTGAAGGACGCAGAAAAGAAGCGCCGCCGGCGTATTATCTCCGCCCGCAGAATGCTCCGCTGTAATAAGCTCGGTCAGTCCGCTTCGCACGGTGTTTCTGAGTGGATCCCTCTCGATGTTTCCCTTACCGCTGCGTACTGGTGTATGGCCAGTCACCCCATGCCGGAAGTAGACGACTCACGCTATCAGATTGAAATCTGACAGCGTTCGCCGCCGCCGAATCGTCAACTGCTAAATCGGGGGATCCCTTTAGGGTTCCGATTTAGTGGTTGCACGACTGCACCCCCCATAACCTTGTATTGGGTGATGGTTCACATGGTGAGCCATCGCCCTG
>NZ_JAQIRK010000049.1:0-1368 GCF_050600805.1 Klebsiella sp. 141240
CTGGGCGAAATGCGCCTGGTAAGCAGAGTTTTTGAAATGTAAGGCCTTTGAATAAGACAAAAGGCTGCCTCATCGCTAACTTTGCAACAGTGCCTTTCACCCTCGATGCCAACCACGTCAGGTGGCAAATTTTCGACATTAACCGCGACGATGCTAAATTTCATGGAGAAGTGCGTGGGTGAAATAGCCGGTCGTCAGTCATAAAGGGCAGGGGAGTACCGTTGGCCCGGCGTTCGATAGTACCGTCCGGATACTGCCAGATATCGGCGTCCAGGGAGATGTCCTGAAGCGCGGTGTCCGGAATTTCAGGTTTGTGTCTCTACAAAGACTAACTATCAGAAAAACTCATCGAGCATCAAATGAAACTGCAATTTATTCATATCAGGATTATCAATACCATATTTTTGAAAAAGCCGTTTCTGTAATGAAGGAGAAAATTCACCGAGGCAGTTCCATAGGATGGCAAGATCCTGGTATCGGTCTGCGATTCCGACTCGTCCAACATCAATACAACCTATTAATTTCCCCTCGTCAAAAATAAGGTTATCAAGTGAGAAATCACCATGAGTGACGACTGAATCCGGTGAGAATGGCAAAAGCTTATGCATTTCTTTCCAGACTTGTTCAACAGGCCAGCCATTACGCTCGTCATCAAAATCACTCGCATCAACCAAACCGTTATTCATTCGTGATTGCGCCTGAGCGAGACGAAATACGCGATCGCTGTTAAAAGGACAATTACTAACAGGAATCGAATGCAACCGGCGCAGGAACGCTGCCAGCGCATCAACAATATTTTCACCTGAATCAGGATATTCTTCTAATACCTGGAATGCTGTTTTCCCGGGGAGCGCAGTGGTGAGTAACCATGCATCATCAGGAGTACGGATAAAATGCTTGATGGTCGGAAGAGGCATAAATGCCGTCAGCCAGTTTAGTCTGACCATCTCATCTGTAACATCATTGGCAACGCTACCTTTGCCATGTTTCAGAAACAACTCTGGCGCATCGGGCTTCCCATACAATCGATAGATTGTCGCACCTGATTGCCCGACATTATCGCGAGCCCATTTATACCCATATAAATCAGCATCCAGGTTGGAATTTAATCGCGGCCTCGAGCAAGACGTTTCCCGTTGAATATGGCTCATAACACCCCTTGTATTACTGTTTATGTAAGCAGACAGTTTTATTGTTCATGATGATATATTTTTATCTTGTGCAATGTAACATCAGAGATTTTGAGACACAACGTGGATTTGTTGAATAAATCGGGCACTGTTGCAAAGTTAGCGATGAGGCAGCCTTTTGTCTTATTCAAAGGCCTTACATTTCAAAAACTCTGCTTACCAGGCGCATTTCGCCCAG
>NZ_JAQIRK010000051.1:0-1352 GCF_050600805.1 Klebsiella sp. 141240
GTGATTCATGACTGGGGTGAAGTCGTAACAAGGTAACCGTAGGGGAACCTGCGGTTGGATCACCTCCTTACCTTAAAGAACCTGCCTTTGTAGTGCTCACACAGATTGTCTGATGAAAGTAAAGAAGCAAGGCGTCTTGCGATTGAGACTTCAGTGTCCCCTTCGTCTAGAGGCCCAGGACACCGCCCTTTCACGGCGGTAACAGGGGTTCGAATCCCCTAGGGGACGCCACTTGCTGGTTCGTGAGTGAAAGACGCGCGCCGACATATCTCAAAACTCATCTTCGGGTGACGTTTGAGATATTTGCTCTTTAAAAATCTGGATCAAGCTGAAAATTGAAACGACACACAGTTAATGTGTGTTCGAGTCTCTCAAATTTTCGCAATCAGAAGTGAAACATCTTCGGGTTGTGAGGTTAAGCGACTAAGCGTACACGGTGGATGCCCTGGCAGTCAGAGGCGATGAAGGACGTGCTAATCTGCGAAAAGCGTCGGTAAGGTGATATGAACCGTTACAGCCGGCGATGTCCGAATGGGGAAACCCAGTGCAATTCGTTGCACTATCGTTAACTGAATACATAGGTTAACGAGGCGAACCGGGGGAACTGAAACATCTAAGTACCCCGAGGAAAAGAAATCAACCGAGATTCCCCCAGTAGCGGCGAGCGAACGGGGAGCAGCCCAGAGTCTGAATCAGCTTGTGTGTTAGTGGAACGGTCTGGAAAGTCCGACGGTACAGGGTGATAGTCCCGTACACCAAAATGCACAGGTTGTGAACTCGAAGAGTAGGGCGGGACACGTGGTATCCTGTCTGAATATGGGGGGACCATCCTCCAAGGCTAAATACTCCTGACTGACCGATAGTGAACCAGTACCGTGAGGGAAAGGCGAAAAGAACCCCGGCGAGGGGAGTGAAAAAGAACCTGAAACCGTGTACGTACAAGCAGTGGGAGCACCTTCGGGTGTGACTGCGTACCTTTTGTATAATGGGTCAGCGACTTATATTCTGTAGCAAGGTTAACCGTATAGGGGAGCCGCAGGGAAACCGAGTCTTAACTGGGCGTTAAGTTGCAGGGTATAGACCCGAAACCCGGTGATCTAGCCATGGGCAGGTTGAAGGTTGGGTAACACTAACTGGAGGACCGAACCGACTAATGTTGAAAAATTAGCGGATGACTTGTGGCTGGGGGTGAAAGGCCAATCAAACCGGGAGATAGCTGGTTCTCCCCGAAAGCTATTTAGGTAGCGCCTCGTGAACTCATCTTCGGGGGTAGAGCACTGTTTCGGCTAGGGGGTCATCCCGACTTACCAACCCGATGCAAACTACGAATACCGAAGAATGTTATCACGGGA
>NZ_JAQIRK010000052.1:0-1320 GCF_050600805.1 Klebsiella sp. 141240
GGGTCTTCCCCGATCATGGTGGGAAGGCTCAGAACGCCATATTCAGCTTTCCGTAGTGGAACATCACCCCCAGTTTAAAGCGCTCCCGGTTTCGGTATCCCCTGGCTTTTATCCTCAGCAGCCTGATCTTGCTGTTAAGTGCCTCCGCATTTCCGTTTGAGACACTGTGTCGCATCGCATTCAGGATCCCGTACAGCCTTTTTCCTATCGTTTTCGCGGCATTTTTCATCATGGGAACGTCACTGTTAGCCGCCAGCGCCAACCATCTCTGCCAGTCACTCCGTCTTTCCTCGCTCCATGGCCTGTTCCAGATATCCTTTGCCAGCTCTTTCAGCGCCCAGCACTGGCTCGTCAGCTTCATCTGTGCACGCAGCCACATCAGCTTTTCCTGCCGGGATTCGGTCATCCACTTATCGCTGTACTGCCACAGGAAGCGGGTTCCTTTTGCCTGGTGTCGGCTTTCAACAGGGAGGTGCGGATGTTCATTCTGACGGGTTTTATCAACTACCTCGCCCAGTTGCTTCGCCACATGGAAGCGGTCAAAGGCGATTTTCTCAACCGCACTGGGTAAGTGGATACGCGCTGCTCTTATATAGCCCGCGTTCATGTCCATTGAGAGCGTTTTGATAGCCAGCAACTGCCCATCAGTGAGCGTGCGAAGATAGCCGGCAAGACTCTCTGTGCCGCGATCATCCGTTAAGGCCAGCGCCCGACCATCGCGATCGGAGATCACCGTTATGTAACGATGTCCTTTTTTAAAGGCGACCTCATCCACATTCATATGACGGGCGGATAATGGCTTTTTTATCCGGGCAAGACCTCGCTTAACTGCCCGGGTCATAATGCCGTCAACCGCATTCCAACTGAGCTTAAGTTGCTTCCTGACAGCATCAACGGTGCTGATTTTCAGCCATGAGAGAACGAACGATTCGAATAGCAACGTATACCGGCTTCCGGGGCCAGCCCACGGAACAGGCAACGTCAGGCAGCCATGCTCCGGACACATAATTCGTGGAACATCGGCTTCAACAATAGTGGTGAACTGGCAGGTATCAAGATGGCGCCATTTACGATGACGGTGATCGTGAACAGAACAGGATTTACCGCAGGTCGGACAGGCTAGCCGGGTGTTTTCAGCGATCTCAATAGTGACAGTAACAGAACCGGCATTTTCATCGAGAGAAAGGGACTTTACCTGCCACGGATCGGACAGGTTGAGAATATGAGCGTAGAGGGACTTTTCGTCCATGGCGGTGACCTCTGGCGATTAAATACACCATTATCATGCCTTCAGCCACCACAACAAGGGAAGACCCATAT
>NZ_JAQIRK010000054.1:0-945 GCF_050600805.1 Klebsiella sp. 141240
GACGTTCACTTTTCAGCAATGAACGGACCAGCACTGAAACCTGTACTTTGCCCAGCTTCAGGGAGCCAGCGGTCCGGATCATTTCGTCCCACTGAAGGACTATTTTTCGGGGATCTGATTGCCCTCTGGCAATATCATTCAGCACGCCATAGTCGGCATCATGGTCCATTCGCCAGAAAACCGAAGCACCGGCATCAGCCAGGCGTGGAGAAAACTGGTATCCCAGCAGCCAGAAAAGGCCAAAGACAAGTTCGCTGGCACCTGCTGTATCGGTCATAATTTCGGTTGGATTCAGCCCGGTCTCCTGTTCCAGAAGACCTTCCAGCACAAAGATAGAGTCCCTCAGCGTCCCCGGTATAACGATGCCATGAAAGCCGGAATACTGATCGGACACAAAGTTGTACCAGGTGATCCCTCTGTTATTACCAAAGTATTTGCGGTTCGGTCCGGCATTGATTGTTCTGACTGGCGTAACAAAGCGCATTCCATCTGCAGATGCCACTTCTCCTCCACCCCATATCTGTGCCAGTGGCAGCGTTGCCTGAAAATCAACCAGTCTGGCATTAGCGCTGGTGATAGTTTCAGCCCGCAGATAGTTCGCTTTTGTCCAGTTCAGCCGGTGTCGGGTCAGTGCAGGAACATTTGATCTGATCAGTGGTTCCAGACCGATATTGCAGGCTTCAGCCATCAGCACGGCGCTGATGCTGACGGGCAGATCATCAACTCTGGCACTGGCTTCACTAGCATGGAAAAACTCATCAGCAAATCCGGTATGGGCGTTAATTTCGAGCAGCAACTCCGTTAAATCCACCGGAGGGAGTAGATCACTGATCATTTTGCTCAGTCGTTTCGGCACTGTTGCAAATAGTCGGTGGTGATAAACTTATCATCCCCTTTTGCTGATGGAGCTGCACATGAACCCATTCAAAGGCCGGCATTTTCAGC
>NZ_JAQIRK010000055.1:0-849 GCF_050600805.1 Klebsiella sp. 141240
GGGGAGCCCGCAGAATTCGGAAAAAATCGTACGCTAAGGTTTTCCGGGCATCCGTAAGGGCCGAAACTTCCCGTCTTCCAGTCTGCGGCTCTGCCGCCAGACGTAATCGCCGGTTAGGTTGATGTGCTCCCAGCCCAGCGGCGACAGGAATTGCAGCAGCTCGCCGTCCACCGGCTTGCCGGCCTCGACCAACCCCTGGGTGGCGCGTTCCAGGTACACCGTGTTCCACAGCACGATAGCCGCCGTCACCAGGTTGAGGCCGCTGGCCCGGTAGCGCTGCTGCTCGAAGCTCCGATCCCTGATTTCCCCAAGGCGGTTGAAGAACACCGCCCTGGCCAGCGAGTTGCGCGCCTCACCTTTGTTCAGGCCGGCATGCACGCGGCGGCGCAGTTCAACACTTTGCAGCCAGTCCAGGATGAACAGCGTGCGCTCGATCCGGCCCAGCTCGCGCAGGGCCACGGCCAGTCCGTTCTGGCGCGGGTAGCTGCCGAGCTTGCGCAGCATCAGCGAGGCGGTGACGGTGCCCTGCTTGATCGAGCTGGCCAGGCGCAGGATGTCGTCCCAGTGGGCACGCACGTGCTTGATGTTCAGGGTGCCGCCGATCAGCGGGCGCAACGTCGGGTAGGCTTGCACGCCCTGCGGCACGTACAGCTTGGTTTCGCCGAGGTCGCGGATGCGCGGCGCGAAGCGGAAGCCTAGCAGGTGCATCAGGGCAAAGACGTGATCGGTGAAGCCGGCCGTGTCGGTGTAGTGCTCCTCGATCCGCAGGTCGGACTCGTGGTACAGCAGGCCGTCGAGCACATAGGTGGAATCGCGGACGCCGACATTCACCACGCGGGTGCTGAACGG
>NZ_JAQIRK010000056.1:0-800 GCF_050600805.1 Klebsiella sp. 141240
AGCGTAGAGGGACTTTTCGTCCATGGCGGTGACCTCTGGCGATTAAATACACCATTATCATGCCTTCAGCCACCACAACAAGGGAAGACCCATATGCATACAGCTATATTGATCGGAGGTTTTTCATGCCTAGACACTATGAAATTGACTCAGCCTGGCGTGCGAGCATTAAGCGTGAGCCGAACGGTCGTCAGACAGTTACGACAGAAGCCTTTGTCAGCCAGCTTGCGCTGATTAATTTTCACTGGAGTTGTCGCCAAGCAAATCAGTGGATTGAAACCTACGTGACCGTTTTTAAAGACATTTCCACTCAGGAAGGAGAGAACCGGACATTCATGCTTTTTAACCCCAACGGAGGCCGTTAAAAATGGGTTTTCCATCGCCAGCAACCGACTACCAGGAAAACAGGCTGTCACTCGATCAGCACTGTAATACAGGAGCGCCGGGAGTATTCTTTTTTCGAAGTGATACCTACTCTTTCCGGGAAGGGATAAAGCCTGGTGCGCTGCTCATAGTAGATTTTGGGGGCACGCCCGTTGACGGGTCTTTGGTGCTCTGTGTCCTGGAACAAGAATTCAGGATCATGCGATTGCGACTACACCCCAAGCGGTGTCTCCAGGAACTCGATAAGCTGGATAACTTCAGGGCTATACCTGATGACGATGAGGACGGGTTGGAGGTCAGGGGGGTCATTACGCACATTGTGGCACTGTTGCAAAGTTAGCGATGAGGCAGCCTTTTGTCTTATTCAAAGGCCTTACATTTCAAAAACTCTGCTTACCAGGCGCATTTCGCCCAGG
>NZ_JAQIRK010000057.1:0-781 GCF_050600805.1 Klebsiella sp. 141240
AAGACATTGCTGATGAACTGCGCGGGGCCGACTATCTGGTATGGCGCAATGGGAGGGGAGCAGTCCGGTTGCTCGGTCGTGAGAACAATCTGATGTTGCTCGAATATGCCGGGGAGCGAATGCTCTCTCACATCGTTGCCGAGCACGGCGACTACCAGGCGACCGAAATTGCAGCGGAACTAATGGCGAAGCTGTATGCCGCATCTGAGGAACCCCTGCCTTCTGCCCTTCTCCCGATCCGGGATCGCTTTGCAGCTTTGTTTCAGCGGGCGCGCGATGATCAAAACGCAGGTTGTCAAACTGACTACGTCCACGCGGCGATTATAGCCGATCAAATGATGAGCAATGCCTCGGAACTGCGTGGGCTACATGGCGATCTGCATCATGAAAACATCATGTTCTCCAGTCGCGGCTGGCTGGTGATAGATCCCGTCGGTCTGGTCGGTGAAGTGGGCTTTGGCGCCGCCAATATGTTCTACGATCCGGCTGACAGAGACGACCTTTGTCTCGATCCTAGACGCATTGCACAGATGGCGGACGCATTCTCTCGTGCGCTGGACGTCGATCCGCGTCGCCTGCTCGACCAGGCGTACGCTTATGGGTGCCTTTCCGCAGCTTGGAACGCGGATGGAGAAGAGGAGCAACGCGATCTAGCTATCGCGGCCGCGATCAAGCAGGTGCGACAGACGTCATACTAGATATCAAGCGACTTCTCCTATCCCCTGGGAACACATCAATCTCACCGGAGAATATCGCTGGCCAAAGCCTTAGCGTAGGATTC
>NZ_JAQIRK010000058.1:0-707 GCF_050600805.1 Klebsiella sp. 141240
GCGGACAGTGTCTGGTGGGTAGTTTGACTGGGGCGGTCTCCTCCCAAAGAGTAACGGAGGAGCACGAAGGTTAGCTAATCCTGGTCGGACATCAGGAGGTTAGTGCAATGGCATAAGCTAGCTTGACTGCGAGCGTGACGGCGCGAGCAGGTGCGAAAGCAGGTCATAGTGATCCGGTGGTTCTGAATGGAAGGGCCATCGCTCAACGGATAAAAGGTACTCCGGGGATAACAGGCTGATACCGCCCAAGAGTTCATATCGACGGCGGTGTTTGGCACCTCGATGTCGGCTCATCACATCCTGGGGCTGAAGTAGGTCCCAAGGGTATGGCTGTTCGCCATTTAAAGTGGTACGCGAGCTGGGTTTAGAACGTCGTGAGACAGTTCGGTCCCTATCTGCCGTGGGCGCTGGAGAATTGAGGGGGGCTGCTCCTAGTACGAGAGGACCGGAGTGGACGCATCACTGGTGTTCGGGTTGTCATGCCAATGGCATTGCCCGGTAGCTAAATGCGGAAGAGATAAGTGCTGAAAGCATCTAAGCACGAAACTTGCCCCGAGATGAGTTCTCCCTGAGACTTTAAGTCTCCTGAAGGAACGTTAAAGACGATGACGTTGATAGGTCGGGTGTGTAAGCGTAGCGATACGTTGAGCTAACCGATACTAATGAACCGTGAGGCTTAACCTTACAACGCCGAAGATGTTTTGGCG
>NZ_JAQIRK010000059.1:0-632 GCF_050600805.1 Klebsiella sp. 141240
TTGTCATCCCTAAACCACCTCCTAGGGAGGTGGTGATTGATCCTGTAAGGCTATAGCCTGAAGAATGCCCATGCCGGAATATCTCTGCTTACTCACCACAAGTAAAAGGAGACAAACCGACATGGGGCTTTACAGGAGTTCATCACATGTATATTGGCGTTGCAAATACCACATAGTCTGGACGCCAAAGTACCGCTTCAGGATCCTGAAAGATAAGTTGGGTAAGGAACTTTACAGGACAATCTACATTCTCTGTGGAATAAAAGATTGTGAGGTTCTGGAGCTAAATATTCAGCCAGATCATGTACATCTTGTAGTAATCGTCCCACCTAAAATCTCGATATCAACTCTGATGGGGCATCTGAAAGGCCGCAGTGCTATCAGGCTCTACAATCGTTTTCCACATATACGAAAAAAGCTATGGGGTAACCACTTTTGGTCACGTGGATACTTTGTAGATACAGTCGGTGTGAACGAGGAAATTATCAGACGATATGTGCGGCATCAGGAGAAAACGGAACAAACGCATGAACAGCAGATGGAATTGTTAGAGTAGTAAGCGAGAAGTAACAATAGCCCCCCTTACAGGGGGCATTCTCAAAAGCCACCTTCTAAGAAGGTGGTCTTTTACT
>NZ_JAQIRK010000060.1:0-630 GCF_050600805.1 Klebsiella sp. 141240
GGCATTGCTTTATTTGTGTCAGTGTTGTTATCGGGATGTTCGCACTCCCAGGCTGGCGAGTCGAGCGCAGGGAATATTAGAGGATACAACCATGTTGCCGGGCAGAACGTTAACTGGTTTTCAGTAAACGGCTACCATGCGACGCTAAATGGAAATGTGTGCTGCGTTATGATCCCGGACCAGTGGCGACCTGGGATGACTGCACATATTGAGTGGGAGGTTGATCCTAACCCAAAAGCTCATTTACCGCCTTTGGGAACAGATGCTTATAACAAGGCGTACCTACAGCATAAGGCCAAATACCTTCGCTATAGTGCTGATGTTCCCATTCCGCAATATAAGGAGAGTGCGGGCATTAACGTCCATTTTCTTCCTTGCCATCAGGTAAAAATTTATGCGGGTGTAGCCGGCTACGGTGCCTATTCCTACCCAATTAAAGAGCCGATGAATATGCAGGAACCCGCAACATGTCAGAAGTAAAAGCGTCTGGCAGGGCTATTAGCCAACGAGTGAAATGATGTGTGCCAGATAGCCACAGGGCACAAGTTATACCATTCACCAGGCAAAAAGCGCAGGGAGGAAGAGTGAGCAGAATAAAATGGATTATCCGGGGCATTGCTTTATTTGTGT
>NZ_JAQIRK010000061.1:0-625 GCF_050600805.1 Klebsiella sp. 141240
CTGGGCGAAATGCGCCTGGTAAGCAGAGTTTTTGAAATGTAAGGCCTTTGAATAAGACAAAAGGCTGCCTCATCGCTAACTTTGCAACAGTGCCTATTTTTTTTGGTAAATCGCATTCTGACTGGTTGCCTGTCAGAGGCGGAGAATCTGGTGATTTTGTTTTTCGACGTGGTGACGGGCATGCCTTCGCGAAAATCGCACCTGCTTCCCGCCGCGGTGAGCTCGCTGGAGAGCGTGACCGCCTCATTTGGCTCAAAGGTCGAGGTGTGGCTTGCCCCGAGGTCATCAACTGGCAGGAGGAACAGGAGGGTGCATGCTTGGTGATAACGGCAATTCCGGGAGTACCGGCGGCTGATCTGTCTGGAGCGGATTTGCTCAAAGCGTGGCCGTCAATGGGGCAGCAACTTGGCGCTGTTCACAGCCTATCGGTTGATCAATGTCCGTTTGAGCGCAGGCTGTCGCGAATGTTCGGACGCGCCGTTGATGTGGTGTCCCGCAATGCCGTCAATCCCGACTTCTTACCGGACGAGGACAAGAGTACGCCGCAGCTCGATCTTTTGGCTCGTGTCGAACGAGAGCTACCGGTGCGGCTCGACCAAGAGCGCACCGATATGGTTGTTTGCCA
>NZ_JAQIRK010000062.1:0-581 GCF_050600805.1 Klebsiella sp. 141240
AGGGGTCTGACGCTCAGTGGAACGAAAACTCACGTTAAGCAACGTTTTCTGCCTCTGACGCCTCTTTTAATGGTCTCAGATGTCCTTTGGTCACCAGTTCTGCCAGCGTGAAGGAATAATGGCCGAGCATATTGATATGTCCGTGGCAAAGCGGGGAGAGGCGTGCGATATCTTCATCATTCAGTGTTTCACCCTGCGCCCGGAGATGATCCAGGGCTGCCTGCATATAAATAGTGTTCCATAACACGACGGCGTTAGTGACCAGCCCCAGTGTGCCCAGTTGATCTTCCTGACCGTCGGTATATCGTTTTCTTATCTCACCTTTTTGACCGTGACAGATGGCTCTGGCAACGGCATGGCGACTTTCTCCCCGATTAAGCTGGGTCAGAATGCGCCGGCGGTAATCTTCATCATCAATATAATTAAGCAGATACAGCGTTTTGTTGATGCGCCCCACTTCAATGATTGCCTGAGTCAGTCCGGAAGGACGTTCACTTTTCAGCAATGAACGGACCAGCACTGAAACCTGTACTTTGCCCAGCTTCAGGGAGCCAGCGGTCCGGATCATTTCGTCCCACTGA
>NZ_JAQIRK010000063.1:0-576 GCF_050600805.1 Klebsiella sp. 141240
CTTATTCAAAGGCCTTACATTTCAAAAACTCTGCTTACCAGGCGCATTTCGCCCAGGGGATCACCATAATAAAATGCTGAGGCCTGGCCTTTGCGTAGTGCACGCATCACCTCAATACCTTTGATGGTGGCGTAAGCCGTCTTCATGGATTTAAATCCCAGCGTGGCGCCGATTATCCGTTTCAGTTTGCCATGATCGCATTCAATCACGTTGTTCCGGTACTTAATCTGTCGGTGTTCAACGTCAGACGGGCACCGGCCTTCGCGTTTGAGCAGAGCAAGCGCGCGACCATAGGCGGGCGCTTTATCCGTGTTGATGAATCGCGGGATCTGCCACTTCTTCACGTTGTTGAGGATTTTACCCAGAAACCGGTATGCAGCTTTGCTGTTACGACGGGAGGAGAGATAAAAATCGACAGTGCGGCCCCGGCTGTCGACGGCCCGGTACAGATACGCCCAGCGGCCATTGACCTTCACGTAGGTTTCATCCATGTGCCACGGGCAAAGATCGGAAGGGTTACGCCAGTACCAGCGCAGCCGTTTTTCCATTTCAGGCGCATAACGCTGAACCCAGCGG
>NZ_JAQIRK010000064.1:0-563 GCF_050600805.1 Klebsiella sp. 141240
CAAAAAAACAGTCATAACAAGCCATGAAAACCGCCACTGCGCCGTTACCACCGCTGCGTTCGGTCAAGGTTCTGGACCAGTTGCGTGAGCGCATACGCTACTTGCATTACAGTTTACGAACCGAACAGGCTTATGTCCACTGGGTTCGTGCCTTCATCCGTTTCCACGGTGTGCGTCACCCGGCAACCTTGGGCAGCAGCGAAGTCGAGGCATTTCTGTCCTGGCTGGCGAACGAGCGCAAGGTTTCGGTCTCCACGCATCGTCAGGCATTGGCGGCCTTGCTGTTCTTCTACGGCAAGGTGCTGTGCACGGATCTGCCCTGGCTTCAGGAGATCGGAAGACCTCGGCCGTCGCGGCGCTTGCCGGTGGTGCTGACCCCGGATGAAGTGGTTCGCATCCTCGGTTTTCTGGAAGGCGAGCATCGTTTGTTCGCCCAGCTTCTGTATGGAACGGGCATGCGGATCAGTGGGCACTGTTGCAAAGTTAGCGATGAGGCAGCCTTTTGTCTTATTCAAAGGCCTTACATTTCAAAAACTCTGCTTACCAGGCGCATTTCGCCCAGG
>NZ_JAQIRK010000065.1:0-554 GCF_050600805.1 Klebsiella sp. 141240
GTGATTCATGACTGGGGTGAAGTCGTAACAAGGTAACCGTAGGGGAACCTGCGGTTGGATCACCTCCTTACCTTAAAGAACCTGCCTTTGTAGTGTCCACACAGATTGTCTGATGAAAATACAGCAGTAAGTAATCTCTGCAGGCTTGTAGCTCAGGTGGTTAGAGCGCACCCCTGATAAGGGTGAGGTCGGTGGTTCAAGTCCACTCAGGCCTACCAAATTTTCCCTGAATACTGCGTTGTGGCAAAGCTCGCATACTTCAGTATGCTTCGCTTCACCACGCCTTGTCTCAGGAAAAATTACCGGTAAAGAGATAACTACGATGGGGCTATAGCTCAGCTGGGAGAGCGCCTGCTTTGCACGCAGGAGGTCTGCGGTTCGATCCCGCATAGCTCCACCATCCTTACTGCAAGAAACAAGAAAACTTCAGAGTGTACCTGAAAAGGTTCACTGCGAAGTTTTGCTCTTTAAAAATCTGGATCAAGCTGAAAATTGAAACGACACACAGTTAATGTGTGTTCGAGTCTCTCAAATTTTCGCAATCAGAAGTGAAA
>NZ_JAQIRK010000066.1:0-541 GCF_050600805.1 Klebsiella sp. 141240
TGGGCGAAATGCGCCTGGTAAGCAGAGTTTTTGAAATGTAAGGCCTTTGAATAAGACAAAAGGCTGCCTCATCGCTAACTTTGCAACAGTGCCTTCTACGGCACGTTTGAAGGCGCGCTGAAAGGTCTGGTCATACATGTGATGGCGACGCACGACACCGCTCCGTGGATCGGTCGAATGCGTGTGCTGCGCAAAAACCCAGAACCACGGCCAGGAATGCCCGGCGCGCGGATACTTCCGCTCAAGGGCGTCGGGAAGCGCAACGCCGCTGCGGCCCTCGGCCTGGTCCTTCAGCCACCATGCCCGTGCACGCGACAGCTGCTCGCGCAGGCTGGGTGCCAAGCTCTCGGGTAACATCAAGGCCCGATCCTTGGAGCCCTTGCCCTCCCGCACGATGATCGTGCCGTGATCGAAATCCAGATCCTTGACCCGCAGTTGCAAACCCTCACTGATCCGCATGCCCGTTCCATACAGAAGCTGGGCGAACAAACGATGCTCGCCTTCCAGAAAACCGAGGATGCGAACCACTTCATCCGGGGTC
>NZ_JAQIRK010000067.1:0-538 GCF_050600805.1 Klebsiella sp. 141240
CGCCGGTAGCCAGCGCGCCCGCAGCCGCCCCGGCAGGCGCCGGCACCCCGGTGACCGCGCCGCTGGCGGGCACTATCTGGAAGGTGCTGGCCAGCGAAGGCCAGGCGGTGGCGGAAGGCGAGGTGCTGCTGATTCTGGAAGCCATGAAGATGGAAACCGAAATCCGCGCCGCGCAGGCCGGTACCGTACGCGGTATCGCGGTGAAATCCGGCGATGCGGTGGCGGTCGGCGACACCCTGCTGCAGCTGGCGTAAGGACGAGGAGCGCAAATGGAAAGTCTGAACGCCCTGATTCAGGGCATGGGGCTGATGCACCTGGGGGCCGGCCAGGCGGTGATGCTGCTGGTCAGCCTGCTGCTGCTGTGGCTGGCGATTGCGAAAAAGTTCGAGCCGTTACTGCTGCTGCCGATTGGCTTCGGCGGCCTGCTCTCCAATATTCCGGAGGCCGGGCTGGCGCTGAGCGCGCTGGAAAACCTGCTGGCCCATCACGACCCGGTCCAGCTGGCGGTGATTGCCGCGAAGCTCAACTGCGCGCCGGA
>NZ_JAQIRK010000068.1:0-523 GCF_050600805.1 Klebsiella sp. 141240
GCCTTCCTCCTCGCTGAAAGTACTTTACAACCCGAAGGCCTTCTTCATACACGCGGCATGGCTGCATCAGGCTTGCGCCCATTGTGCAATATTCCCCACTGCTGCCTCCCGTAGGAGTCTGGACCGTGTCTCAGTTCCAGTGTGGCTGGTCATCCTCTCAGACCAGCTAGGGATCGTCGCCTAGGTGAGCCATTACCCCACCTACTAGCTAATCCCATCTGGGCACATCTGATGGCATGAGGCCCGAAGGTCCCCCACTTTGGTCTTGCGACGTTATGCGGTATTAGCTACCGTTTCCAGTAGTTATCCCCCTCCATCAGGCAGTTTCCCAGACATTACTCACCCGTCCGCCGCTCGTCACCCGAGAGCAAGCTCTCTGTGCTACCGCTCGACTTGCATGTGTTAGGCCTGCCGCCAGCGTTCAATCTGAGCCATGATCAAACTCTTCAATTTAAGTTTGATGCTCGTGAATTAAACTTCGTAATGAATTACGTATGTTCACTCAGAGACTTGGTATTCATTT
>NZ_JAQIRK010000069.1:0-491 GCF_050600805.1 Klebsiella sp. 141240
GACAAGAGTACGCCGCAGCTCGATCTTTTGGCTCGTGTCGAACGAGAGCTACCGGTGCGGCTCGACCAAGAGCGCACCGATATGGTTGTTTGCCATGGTGATCCCTGCATGCCGAACTTCATGGTGGACCCTAAAACTCTTCAATGCACGGGTCTGATCGACCTTGGGCGGCTCGGAACAGCAGATCGCTATGCCGATTTGGCACTCATGATTGCTAACGCCGAAGAGAACTGGGCAGCGCCAGATGAAGCAGAGCGCGCCTTCGCTGTCCTATTCAATGTATTGGGGATCGAAGCCCCCGACCGCGAACGCCTTGCCTTCTATCTGCGATTGGACCCTCTGACTTGGGGTTGATGTTCATGCCGCCTGTTTTTCCTGCTCATTGGCACGTTTCGCAACCTGTTCTCATTGCGGACACCTTTTCCAGCCTCGTTTGGAAAGTTTCATTGCCAGACGGGACTCCTGCAATCGTCAAGGGATTGAAACCTATA
>NZ_JAQIRK010000070.1:0-464 GCF_050600805.1 Klebsiella sp. 141240
GGCCGCGCCAACTATGCCTTAATTCTGCTGTTTTACGGTATCCGCGGTCTGGCCTATCCGCTGTTTCTCTACTCGTTTATCGTCGCCATTATCCATAACGTCCGCAGCGACAGCTCCAGCTCGGCCCTGGGCTGGTTCTGGGCGGTCTACTCCGTCGGTATCGGCGTGTTCGGCAGCTATATCCCGAGCTTCACCATCCCGCACATTGGCGAGATGGGCACCCTGTGGCTGGCGCTGGCGTTCTGTGTCACCGGCGGGCTGATTGCCCTGGCGGCGCTGCGTAACACCGAAACCCCGCGCCATATGCAGAATCTCACCACCCGCGAGAAGTTCTCCGAGCTGGGGCGCGCGGTGACCCTTATCTACACCAACCGCAGCATTATGCTCTCCAGCATCGTGCGCATTATCAACACCCTGTCGCTGTTCGGCTTCGCGGTGGTCATGCCGATGATGTTCGTCGATGA
>NZ_JAQIRK010000071.1:0-447 GCF_050600805.1 Klebsiella sp. 141240
TTTCAGCTGGCCTTCGAAGGCGTGGTATTTTTTGCGCACCTCGCGGAAGTACGCGGCGATGCTCTCCAGCTTGTGGATATCGAGGCCGGTGTCGTGCCGGGTACCGGCGAGGGTGGCCACCAGCGCTTCGGTGGCCGGGTGGCCATAGGTGGCGCTCATCGAGGAGATGGCGGTATCGACGCCGTCGACGCCGGCTTCAATGGCCTTCAGCAGCGCCATTTCCGCCATGCCGGTGGTGGCGTGGCAGTGCAGGTGCAGGGTGACGGCATAGCGTTTTTTGATTTCGCTGACCAGCTCAAAGGCGGCATGCGGGGTGAGGATGCCGGACATGTCCTTGATGGCGATGGAGTCAACGCCGGTCTCCAGCAGCTGTTCGGTGAGGTCGAGCCAGGTCTGCAGGGTGTGCGCCGGGCTGGTGGTGTAGCTGAGGGTGCCCTGGGCGTGGGC
>NZ_JAQIRK010000072.1:0-436 GCF_050600805.1 Klebsiella sp. 141240
AGACCTCCTTCGGATTGGCCAGATAGCCGGTGGTATCGCCGCACGGACGGCTGTTGGCGTTTGGTTTTATCACAATGCTCGGCCTGGTGAAGTGCGCTGACGGCAGCGGCGCCACGGCGGCCAGTTGGCCGTGCTTTTCACGCAGTTCGGCAATCGGCCCGAAGTCCAGCGCCCGCAGCGGGCAGGACTCGACGCAAATCGGCTTTTTGCCTTGTGCCACACGCTCGTGACAGCCATCGCATTTGGTCATATGCCCTTTAGCGGCGTTGTACTGCGGCGCGCCGTACGGGCAGGCCATATGGCAGTAGCGACAGCCAATGCACACCTCTTCATTAACCACCACAAAACCATCTTCGCGCTTGTGCATTGCCCCGCTCGGGCAGACCTTGGTGCACGCCGGGTCTTCGCAGTGGTTACAGGCGATAGAGAGGTAGTA
>NZ_JAQIRK010000073.1:0-418 GCF_050600805.1 Klebsiella sp. 141240
CTGGTTATGTCTGGATCGTCTTCCCCTCACTGGAGAAATATAATGGTTGCTGCAATTAATACAGGTAAAGTCTATTCCGGCGCGCGAGCCGCTCTTGACCTTTCTTCCTCAATCCTTGATCCCGTAGTTCTTTTTCAAAACTATAAAGCACGCATAACTGCTGACGGTGGTCATATTCCTGACGAGGCTGGCTGTCTTGAGCGTTTTCGCTTTTTATTGCTGAATGGCATGTATGAGCGAACAGCCGTTTCTGTCACACCCGCTTTTGGTATCAAAACCGATGGAAGTGGAAATGTGCAGACAATCTATAACCTGACCGGGGAAAATGGCGATCTTCTTGCGGTTGCTAATGGCGTACCGCCTGAACAGATGTTATACAACCCGACATCACGCTCGGTTAACGTTCGTATCTCCTCTG
>NZ_JAQIRK010000074.1:0-399 GCF_050600805.1 Klebsiella sp. 141240
ATAGGTATCGTAGGAAGCGGAAGTGTCGGATGTGAAGGAACGTTCAGGGATGTACTTCAACTGCATACGGCTTCTGAAGCTGATGGGGTACTGACTTCTAGAATTGGAATGTAAAGAAATTCGCTTTCATTTTATATTTCTGGATGTACTCAAGATGAAACCCACCCGGTAACCGTATGCAAGAGTTACCGGGTGGACTGGGTTGAGATGCTTCTTCGATGTGAGGTCTTTTGGGGCAGAAATTGGGGCAAAACGGTCTCTGGGGCATGATTTGGGGCAATCAAATGTTCGCATTTGTCCGTATTTGTCTTTAGCTGAAAGGGCGTATCTTATTGAAATGTGGTTAGATCATTGATTTTTGAAAGGTAAATTTTTTCTTGCCATAATAAAGTTAATATT
>NZ_JAQIRK010000075.1:0-370 GCF_050600805.1 Klebsiella sp. 141240
CCGATGCATCCGTAGCTCAGCTGGATAGAGTACTCGGCTACGAACCGAGCGGTCGGAGGTTCGAATCCTCCCGGATGCACCATATTCTCCTTAGTAACAGCAATATCGTTGTTACATGGTCTGCGAAATTATCGCCAGCACCAGGGAGGATAACGTTGCGTAAGCAACGGCCCGTAGGGCGAGGCGTAGACGAGTCATCCTCCCGGATGCACCATTCTTGCCTGATTCTGAATTATTCAGATGAATTCTGTAGTAAACTAGTTATTCCGATGCATCCGTAGCTCAGCTGGATAGAGTACTCGGCTACGAACCGAGCGGTCGGAGGTTCGAATCCTCCCGGATGCACCATATTCTCCTTAGTAACAGCAAT
>NZ_JAQIRK010000076.1:0-365 GCF_050600805.1 Klebsiella sp. 141240
CACGTAGACTGCCCGGGCCACGCCGACTATGTTAAAAACATGATCACCGGTGCTGCTCAGATGGATGGCGCGATCCTGGTTGTTGCTGCGACTGACGGCCCGATGCCGCAGACTCGTGAGCACATCCTGCTGGGTCGTCAGGTAGGCGTTCCGTACATCATCGTGTTCCTGAACAAATGCGACATGGTTGATGACGAAGAGCTGCTGGAACTGGTTGAGATGGAAGTTCGTGAACTGCTGTCTCAGTACGATTTCCCGGGCGACGACACTCCGATCGTTCGTGGTTCTGCTCTGAAAGCGCTGGAAGGCGACGCAGAGTGGGAAGCGAAAATCATCGAACTGGCTGGCTTCCTGGATTCTTACAT
>NZ_JAQIRK010000077.1:0-361 GCF_050600805.1 Klebsiella sp. 141240
TTCCGATGCATCCGTAGCTCAGCTGGATAGAGTACTCGGCTACGAACCGAGCGGTCGGAGGTTCGAATCCTCCCGGATGCACCATATTCTCCTTAATAACAGCGACGACGTTGTTGTATGGTCTGCGAAATTATCGCAAGCACCAGGGAGGATAACGTTGCGTAAGCAACGGCCCGAAGGGCGAGGCGCAGCCGAGTCATCCTCCCGGATGCACCATATTCTCGCCACGAGATTTGCAACAGAATAACCTCGCAGTTAAATAGCTTTTCCGATGCATCCGTAGCTCAGCTGGATAGAGTACTCGGCTACGAACCGAGCGGTCGGAGGTTCGAATCCTCCCGGATGCACCATATTCTCCTTA
>NZ_JAQIRK010000078.1:0-348 GCF_050600805.1 Klebsiella sp. 141240
TCCCTACTCTCACATGGGGAGACCCCACACTACCATCGGCGCTACGGCGTTTCACTTCTGAGTTCGGCATGGGGTCAGGTGGGACCACCGCGCTAGTGCCGCCAGGCAAATTCTTTGTGCTCGTCCTGTGTCTTTTACGCTCATACTGCGTTGGCTGCTCTCGCGAATGTCAGTCACATACTTTAGTATGCTCCTTCCATCGCTTCGCTTGCCGCCTTGTCTCAGCGTAAAATCCTTCGGACTCTGAATCAGAGCTGAAAATCGTCTCAAATCGCCAAAACATCTTCGGCGTTGTAAGGTTAAGCCTCACGGTTCATTAGTATCGGTTAGCTCAACGTATCGCTACGC
>NZ_JAQIRK010000079.1:0-332 GCF_050600805.1 Klebsiella sp. 141240
AACGTTCGTATCTCCTCTGCCGGTGGGAACAGGCTACTGAGCCGCGGGGAAATCACGGTACAAAAATCATCAAGCTACCTTATCGCTGGATGTATGAGCGATACCAACAGAACGGATGGCAATGGTTTAACGCTTGGTTATGCTGTAAATGGTCTGGCAATGGCTTATATGCGGACAATGATAGTCAACAATGAAACGACTGCAGAATCCTGGCGTTTTGGTACCCGTGATTCAGGCTGGCCTGCAGGAAATGGCGGTGCTGTACTGGTTAATTCAAATCACTATGAGGATTACGTACCCGCAGCCGGGTTATTTAAAGTTGCTGCCGGCAA
>NZ_JAQIRK010000080.1:0-331 GCF_050600805.1 Klebsiella sp. 141240
ACGCTTTTCGCAGATTAGCACGTCCTTCATCGCCTCTGACTGCCAGGGCATCCACCGTGTACGCTTAGTCGCTTAACCTCACAACCCGAAGATGTCTTGTCCTGTCCGGTTTGTTGCGCATCGTGAATCCTGCGTTGTTCCGTACTCGCGATGCTCATGGACATATAGTCCACTCCGCTCGCTGCGTGCGGTACGCCTTGGCTTCACTTTGCTCACGTCACCTTTTACAGTGTCATCTTCTGATTGCGAAAATTTGAGAGACTCGAACACACATTAACTGTGTGTCGTTTCAATTTTCAGCTTGATCCAGATTTTTAAAGAGCAAAACTTC
>NZ_JAQIRK010000081.1:0-320 GCF_050600805.1 Klebsiella sp. 141240
CTGAGCTGGCTGACGTCGCCGCCGTCGCTGACCTTGACCACGAAGGCTTTGCCTTCCACTTCGACGGTGTAGACGCCGGAGGCGGCGGCTTTTGCTGGCGCGGCAGATTTTGCTTCTTCCACCTGCGGCACGGGCTCAAAGGCCGCCGGGTTGTGGCGGTTTTCGAGAAACTTCAGGCCGACCTGCGGGAACAGCGCCACGGTGAGCACGTCGTCGATGGCGTTTTCGGCAAGCGTGATGCCCTTCTCCTGCGCCTGGCGTTTCACGTCGGCTTCAAGCTCCGCCAGCTCCGGCTTGAGTAAATCCGCCGGGCGGCAGGT
>NZ_JAQIRK010000082.1:0-303 GCF_050600805.1 Klebsiella sp. 141240
ACATGGTTGTATCCTCTAATATTCCCTGCGCTCGACTCGCCAGCCTGGGAGTGCGAACATCCCGATAACAACACTGACACAAATAAAGCAATGCCATTTCCATTTAGCGTCGCATGGTAGCCGTTTACTGAAAACCAGTTAATGTTCTGCCCGGCAACATGGTTGTATCCGCCGATATTCCCTGCACTCGACTCGCCAGCCTGGGAGTGCGAACATCCCGATAACAACACTGACACAAATAAAGCAATGCCCCGGATAATCCATTTTATTCTGCTCACTCTTCCTCCCTGCGCTTTTTGCCTG
>NZ_JAQIRK010000083.1:0-288 GCF_050600805.1 Klebsiella sp. 141240
AGGGCATCCACCGTGTACGCTTAGTCGCTTAACCTCACAACCCGAAGATGTTTCACTTCTGATTGCGAAAATTTGAGAGACTCGAACACACATTAGCTGTGTGTCGTTTCAATTTTCAGCTTGATCCAGATTTTTAAAGAGCAAAATTTCACAATGCACTTAACAGTACATTTTGAAATTTATCATTTATCAAACAATCTGTGTGGACACTACAAAGGCAGGTTCTTTAAGGTAAGGAGGTGATCCAACCGCAGGTTCCCCTACGGTTACCTTGTTACGACTTCACCC
>NZ_JAQIRK010000084.1:0-284 GCF_050600805.1 Klebsiella sp. 141240
TAAGCCACCACCACGCCGATGGTGCTGAAGTGCGGCAGCAGCACCACCGCAATCGCCGGCGCGAGGAAGTTCGACAGCCCGGCCGACAGGTTATAGACCGAAATCGCCGCCCCTTTATGATTTGGCTCCAGCGCCGGGAATACCGCCGCCATCGGCACAAACGCCGCGACGAAAATCCCCAGCGCAATTGCCGGCACCAGCGCCATGGCGAAGTTATGGCCGAAGTGCTGCGGCAGGTAGTAAAACGCCAGGCTCGACAGCGCCATGCCGATGCAGCCGAACCA
>NZ_JAQIRK010000085.1:0-277 GCF_050600805.1 Klebsiella sp. 141240
TAAGTAATCTCTGCAGGCTTGTAGCTCAGGTGGTTAGAGCGCACCCCTGATAAGGGTGAGGTCGGTGGTTCAAGTCCACTCAGGCCTACCAAATTCTTCCTGATACCGCGTTGTGAAACGACTCGCATACCTGAGTATGCTTCGCCGTTCCACGCCTTGTCTCAGAAAGAATTAAGGTTGATGAGATAACTACGATGGGGCTATAGCTCAGCTGGGAGAGCGCCTGCTTTGCACGCAGGAGGTCTGCGGTTCGATCCCGCATAGCTCCACCATCCTT
>NZ_JAQIRK010000086.1:0-257 GCF_050600805.1 Klebsiella sp. 141240
TTGGTGTGCGGCTTGATGCTGCCCGGCTTAGCCAGTACCTGACCACGTTCGATTTCTTCACGTTTGATACCACGCAGCAGAACACCTACGTTCTCACCAGCACGGCCTTCGTCCAGCAGTTTGCGGAACATTTCAACGCCAGTACAGGTGGTTTTCGCGGTTTCTTTGATACCAACGATTTCAACTTCTTCACCAACTTTGATGATACCGCGCTCTACACGACCGGTAACAACGGTACCACGACCGGAGATGGAGAA
>NZ_JAQIRK010000087.1:0-233 GCF_050600805.1 Klebsiella sp. 141240
GGGGAATCTCGGTTGATTTCTTTTCCTCGGGGTACTTAGATGTTTCAGTTCCCCCGGTTCGCCTCGTTAACCTATGTATTCAGTTAACGATAGTGTGACGAATCACACTGGGTTTCCCCATTCGGACATCGCCGGCTATAACGGTTCATATCACCTTACCGACGCTTTTCGCAGATTAGCACGTCCTTCATCGCCTCTGACTGCCAGGGCATCCACCGTGTACGCTTAGTCGC
>NZ_JAQIRK010000088.1:0-233 GCF_050600805.1 Klebsiella sp. 141240
GGCGCTACGGCGTTTCACTTCTGAGTTCGGCATGGGGTCAGGTGGGACCACCGCGCTATCGCCGCCAGGCAAATTCTGTTTTACCAGCCCGTCATAACGACGCACTGATTAATCTGTATCAGGCTGAAAATCATCTCAAATCCGCCAAAACATCTTCGGCGTTGTAAGGTTAAGCCTCACGGTTCATTAGTATCGGTTAGCTCAACGTATCGCTACGCTTACACACCCGACCT
>NZ_JAQIRK010000089.1:0-225 GCF_050600805.1 Klebsiella sp. 141240
AGGTCGGGTGTGTAAGCGTAGCGATACGTTGAGCTAACCGATACTAATGAACCGTGAGGCTTAACCTTACAACGCCGAAGATGTTTTGGCGGATTGAGATGATTTTCAGCCTGATACAGATTAATCAGTACGTCGTTATGACGGGCTGGTAAACAGAATTTGCCTGGCGGCGATAGCGCGGTGGTCCCACCTGACCCCATGCCGAACTCAGAAGTGAAACGCCGT
>NZ_JAQIRK010000090.1:0-221 GCF_050600805.1 Klebsiella sp. 141240
CGGCAGGTGACGGCGTCGGCGCCGTTGAGCACCCGCGCCTGCAGGGCGGCGTTAACCGGCGCCGGGGTGTGGCCGTATTCGCCTTTCAGGATACCGGCGGTCTCCTTCGCAATGGTTTTGTAGCGCTCGCCGCCCAGCACGTTGAGCACCGCCTGGGTGCCGACAATCTGCGAGGTCGGGGTCACCAGCGGGATGAAGCCGAGGTCCTCGCGCACGCGGGG
>NZ_JAQIRK010000091.1:0-218 GCF_050600805.1 Klebsiella sp. 141240
AGCTGCACCATGCGGATCTTCCGCTCTTTGTCGCTGGTCAGCGCCTTCATGATCGGCGGCTGGATCAGCGGCACCAGCGCCATGTAGGAGTAGGCGGCCACCGCGATGGCCCCCAGTAGCTCTGGCGCCAGCTTGCTCGACAGGTAGATGGCCGTCGGGCCGTCGGCGCCGCCGATGATGCCGATGGCCGCCGCCTGCGGCAGGGTGAAGTGGATGAA
>NZ_JAQIRK010000092.1:0-217 GCF_050600805.1 Klebsiella sp. 141240
GGCGCTACGGCGTTTCACTTCTGAGTTCGGCATGGGGTCAGGTGGGACCACCGCGCTATCGCCGCCAGGCAAATTCTGTTTTACCAGCCCGTCATTACGACGCACTGATTAATCTGTATCACGCTGAAAATCATCTCAAATCGCCAAAACATCTTCGGCGTTGTAAGGTTAAGCCTCACGGTTCATTAGTATCGGTTAGCTCAACGTATCGCTACGC
>NZ_JAQIRK010000093.1:0-215 GCF_050600805.1 Klebsiella sp. 141240
CCAACTTTGATGATACCGCGCTCTACACGACCGGTAACAACGGTACCACGACCGGAGATGGAGAATACGTCTTCGATCGGCAGCAGGAACGGCTTGTCAATCGCACGCTCTGGTTCTGGGATGTAAGAATCCAGGAAGCCAGCCAGTTCGATGATTTTCGCTTCCCACTCTGCGTCGCCTTCCAGCGCTTTCAGAGCAGAACCACGAACGATCGG
>NZ_JAQIRK010000094.1:0-211 GCF_050600805.1 Klebsiella sp. 141240
ACGCCCAGTAATTCCGATTAACGCTTGCACCCTCCGTATTACCGCGGCTGCTGGCACGGAGTTAGCCGGTGCTTCTTCTGCGAGTAACGTCAATCACCAAGGTTATTAACCTTAATGCCTTCCTCCTCGCTGAAAGTACTTTACAACCCGAAGGCCTTCTTCATACACGCGGCATGGCTGCATCAGGCTTGCGCCCATTGTGCAATATTCC
>NZ_JAQIRK010000095.1:0-211 GCF_050600805.1 Klebsiella sp. 141240
ACGCCCAGTAATTCCGATTAACGCTTGCACCCTCCGTATTACCGCGGCTGCTGGCACGGAGTTAGCCGGTGCTTCTTCTGCGAGTAACGTCAATCGCCAAGGTTATTAACCTTAACGCCTTCCTCCTCGCTGAAAGTACTTTACAACCCGAAGGCCTTCTTCATACACGCGGCATGGCTGCATCAGGCTTGCGCCCATTGTGCAATATTCC
>NZ_JAQIRK010000096.1:0-208 GCF_050600805.1 Klebsiella sp. 141240
CTGATGTCCGACCAGGATTAGCTAACCTTCGTGCTCCTCCGTTACTCTTTGGGAGGAGACCGCCCCAGTCAAACTACCCACCAGACACTGTCCGCAACCCCGATTAGGGGCCAACGTTAGAACATCAAACATTAAAGGGTGGTATTTCAAGGTTGGCTCCACGCAGACTGGCGTCCACGCTTCAAAGCCTCCCACCTATCCTACACAT
>NZ_JAQIRK010000097.1:0-203 GCF_050600805.1 Klebsiella sp. 141240
ATGTGTAGGATAGGTGGGAGGCTTTGAAGCGTGGACGCCAGTCTGCGTGGAGCCAACCTTGAAATACCACCCTTTAATGTTTGATGTTCTAACGTGGACCCGTAATCCGGGTTGCGGACAGTGTCTGGTGGGTAGTTTGACTGGGGCGGTCTCCTCCCAAAGAGTAACGGAGGAGCACGAAGGTTAGCTAATCCTGGTCGGAC
>NZ_JAQIRK010000098.1:0-200 GCF_050600805.1 Klebsiella sp. 141240
GGGGGCTTGAACCCCGGCGGCATAGATAAGTTGCTGGAAAGAGAAAACCCTCGCACGTTGCTGGTGTTAACCAGGCAACTGAACGAGGGCTATCATAACTCCAGACAAGTTAAAGATAGCCGCGAACGGTTGCCATTGCAATACAGGCGGCTCTATGACGCTCACACAGTTAGGTCTGATCTTATGGGACGATCTGGCGG